>NZ_JAPUVQ010000150.1:0-90726 GCF_029255145.1 Accumulibacter sp. | reverse complement strand
ATTCGCGGATGCGCCGGAAACTGCGGTAGTGATCGTCGGTGTAGTAATACTCGCTGGGCGGTTTCGCCGCCACCTCCCTGACCGGCAACGATGCGTCGTGCGCCGCGGCTGGCGCTGCCCGGGGTCGGCACCGTGTACTCCCGGTAGTAGCCGCGGCTGCGTAGTGGTAGAAGTCGCTCGAAATTGCCGAAAACACTGCCGTCCTTGTGCGGGTACGGAAAAGGCCCGCCCTGCCGGATCAGCTGCAGGACCTGCTGAGCCTCGGCAGGAAGTTCAGCCAGAGCGACGCTCTGGGGGGGCTGCGCTGCACGTGCCTGCGCGGCGCCGACCAGGCCGAACAGCGCGACGAGCGCTGCCAGCAGCAGGCGGACAACGCCGGTGACACGAAACACGTTTGTTCAGCTCTGGCCAAGCTCGACCTGCGTCTCGACTCTCTGACGCAGGCGGATATGCAGCTCGCGCAGCTGCTTGTCGTCCACTGCGCTCGGGGCATCGGTGAGCAGGCACTGGGCGCGCTGGGTCTTCGGGAAAGCGATCACGTCGCGGATCGATTCGGCGCCGGCCATCATGGTGACGATGCGATCGAGGCCAAAGGCCAGGCCGCCGTGCGGCGGTGCGCCGTACTTCAGCGCGTCGAGCAGGAAACCGAACTTGAGCCGTGCCTCCTGGTCGCCAATTCCCAAGACCTTGAAAACCGCCTCCTGCACGTCGGATCGGTGTATCCGTACCGAGCCGCCGCCCAGTTCGGAGCCGTTGAGCGCCAGATCGTACGCTTTCGCCAGGCAGCGGCCGGGGTCGCTCTGCAGCAGTTCCAGGTGGCCGTCCTTCGGACTGGTGAACGGGTGATGACAGGCCGTCCACCGCCGCTCTTCCTCGTCGTAGTCGAACATCGGGAAGTCCACGATCCACACCGGCTCCCAGGCATGGCCGTTCAGGAAGCCCTTTTCGTGACCGATCTTGACCCGCAGGGCACCGAGCGCGTCGTTCACCACCTTGCGCTTGTCGGCACCGAAGAAGATCAGATCGCCCGACTGCGCGCCGGTCCGGTCGACGATCGCCTGGAGCGCAAACGGATGCAGGTTCTTGACAATTGGTGATTGCAGGCCGCTTTCGTTGAGCTGCGTGACATCGTTGACCTTGATGTAGGCCAGCCCCCGGGCGCCGTAGATGCCGACAAACTGGGTGTAGGCGTCGATCTCGCTGCGCGTCAGGCTGGCTCCGCCGGGAACGCGCAAGGCGGCGATGCGACCGCCTTCGCTGTTGGCGACGCCGGCAAAGACCTTGAAGGAAACGTCCTTCAGAACGTCGGCCACTTCGACCAGTTCGAGCGTCACGCGCAGGTCCGGCTTGTCCGAGCCGTAGCGGTCCATGGCCTCGCTGTAGCTCAGACGCGGGAAGGGGTCGGGCAGCTCGGCGCCGATCACTTCCCTGAACACCGCGCGGATCAACTCCTCCATCAGCTGGATGATTTCGCCCTCGCCCATGAACGAGGTTTCGAGATCGACCTGGGTGAACTCCGGTTGCCGGTCGGCGCGCAGGTCCTCGTCGCGGAAGCACTTGACAATCTGGTAGTAGCGGTCAAAACCGGCCACCATCAGCAGTTGCTTGAACAGTTGCGGTGACTGGGGAAGGGCGAAGAACTGTCCCGGATGAACACGCGACGGCACCAGATAGTCGCGGGCGCCCTCTGGCGTGCTCTTGGTGAGCATCGGCGTTTCGATGTCCATGAAGCCGGCCTCATCCAGGAAACGCCGGAAGGCGCGGGCCGTCTGGTAACGAAGCCGCATGTTCTTCTGCATCTGCGGTCGGCGCAGGTCGATCACCCGGTGCAGCAGGCGAATGCTCTCCGACAGGTTTTCTTCGTCAAGCTGAAAGGGGGGCGTTACCGAAGCGTTGAGGACTTCCATCTTGTGACAAAGAATCTCGACCTCGCCGCTGGCGATGTTGGCGTTGACCGTGCCGGCCGGACGCGCACGGACCTTGCCCGTAATCCTCAGGCAGAACTCGTTGCGGACCAGCTCGGCGGTGGCGAACATCTCCGGACGGTCCGGATCGCAGACGATCTGCGTTAGGCCCTCGCGGTCGCGCAGGTCGACGAAGATCACGCCGCCGTGGTCCCGGCGCCGGTGCGCCCAGCCGCAGAGCCGTACCTCCTGGCCAATCAGCTGTGAATTGACTTGTCCACAATAATGAGTACGCATGAATTTCCCGATTACTGGTGTCAGGTGTTGGTAGTGGTCTGGGCCGCGGCGACCGGCCGCGTTCTCGGCGGTGGCGCGACGACGCCCATCGAGATCACGTACTTGAGCGCCGTATCGACGCTCATGTCCAGCTCGATCACCTCGGCTTTCGGCAGCATCAGAAAGAACCCGGAGGTCGGATTCGGCGTTGTCGGGACGTAGACGCTGACATAGTCGCCGTCGAGATGCCGAACCACGTCGCCGCCCGGTCTTCCGGTGAGGAAGGCGATCGTCCACGTACCTCGGCGCGGATACTCGATCAACAGCGCTTTGCGAAAAGCGTTGCCTGACGACGAGAAAAGCGTGTCGGAAACCTGCTTGACGCTGTTGTAGATCGAGTTGACCACCGGAATCCGTGCCAGCAGCTGCTCCCACCACGACACCAGCCGCTGGCCGATGAAGTTGGCAGCGAGCAAGCCGGTGACCATGATGATCAGCAGGGTCAGGATCGCCCCGGCACCCGGGATATCGAAACCAAGGATCGTGCGCGGGTGGATCGCCGCCGGCAGCAGGTGCAGCGATTGATCCATGGTGCCGACAATCAGCACCAGCACCCAGGCGGTGATCGACAAGGGCACCCAGATCAGCAGGCCGGTAATGAAGTAGCGTTTCATCAGCTGCCAGCGCCAACACCGGGTGTGCTGCCGGAAGCGGCGGCGGGGGCGGTGGTAGTGGCGGCAGCAGCAGGGGCGGCACCGGCGTTGGCCGGCGCCTTCCCGGCGTCTTCGGGCTGGGCGGGCGCAGTCGCTGGGGTCTTGTTGCCACCCTTGAAGTCGGTCGCGTACCAGCCGGTTCCCTTCAACTGAAAGCCGGCTGCTGTCACCTGTTTGCGATAGGTCGTCTGCCCGCACTGAGGACAAATGCACAATGCCGGGTCGCTGAGCTTTTGCAGATGGTCCTTTTCAAAAGCACATGAATCGCAGCGATAGGCGTAAATCGGCATGGCTAACCCTCGGCAAGCGCAGGAAAAACGTGGATTATACTCGAAGCAGCAGTGGGTTCACCCGCCCTCGCCCGACCGCGAGGACTCTTGGCGCCGGGTGATGCGGCTACAGCAGCCCAACATAGGCGCGCGTCAGTCCCTTCCCCCAGAACAGCGCCAGCAAGCCTGCCGCCGCCAGATATGGGCCGAAAGGGATCGGCACGCTGCGTCCGCGCTTGGCGACGACGATCAGTGCGATGCCGACCACTGCCCCAAGCAGCGACGAGAGCAGGATGGTCAGCGGCAACATCTGCCAGCCAAGCCAGGCACCAAGCGCGGCGAGCAGCTTGAAGTCACCGTAACCCATGCCCTCCCTGCCGGTGGTCAGTTTGAATGCCCAGTAGACCGACCACAGCGCCAGATAGCCGCACACTGCCCCGATCACGGCCGAGTGCAGGTCGGCGAAGGTGCCGCCAAGATTGAACAGCAGGCCAGCCCAGAGCAAGGGGAGGGTGATCGAATCGGGCAGCAACTGCGTGTCGAAGTCGATGCAGGTCAGCGCCAGCAGGCACCAGATCAACAGCATCGCGCCGAGTGCCGCCCAGGCATAACCAAAATGAATAGCGGCGAAGGCGCTCAGCACGCCGCTGCTGGCCTCGACCAGCGGGTAGCGGGGCGAGATCGGCGCCGCGCACGCCGAGCAACGTCCGCGCAGGAATAGCCAGCTGAGGACCGGAACATTCTCGATCGCGGTGATCGCGTGCCCACAAGCGGGGCATCGCGAGCCGGGCCTGGCCAGCGACAGCGGCTCGCCGACCGGCGGCTGCTCGCCGCACAGCTCGGCGCAATGAACACGCCAGTCGCGCTCCATGATCCGTGGCAGGCGATGGATGACGACATTCAGGAAGCTGCCGACCAGCAACCCGAGCAGACCACAAATGACGGGAAACAGCGTCGGCGCCAGATCGGCGGGGAGCACGGCCGGCATCAGCCGACCACGGCGCCCAGCTTGAAGATCGGCAGGTACATGGCAATCACCATGCCGCCGATCAGCACCCCGAGGACGACCATGATCATCGGCTCCATCAAGCTCGACAGGGCCTCGACGGCGTCGTCGACCTCGGCCTCGAAGAAATCGGCCACCTTCCCGAGCATCGCATCCAGGGCGCCGGATTCCTCGCCGATCGCGACCATCTGGTTCACCATGTTCGGAAAGAGTTCGCTGTTCTGCATCGCCGAGGTGAGGCTGGTGCCGGTGCTGACTTCACTCTGGATCTGCCTGGTGCCGGCCTTGTAGACATAGTTTCCGGCCGCGCCACCCACCGACTCCAGCGACTCGACCAGCGGCACGCCGGCAGCAAACATGGTCGCCAGTGTGCGCGTCCAGCGGGCGATTACCGACTTGCGTATGATGTCGCCAAAGACCGGGAGGCGGAGGAACATCCGGTCGAATGCGATCTGCATCTTCTCCGATCGCTTCAAGGTATAGAAGAAGGCGTAGAGCGAGCCGCCGATGCCGCCAAAAATCGCCCACCAGTACTCGATGAAAAAGTCCGAAATGGCGATCACGACCAGGGTTGGTGTCGGCAGGTCGGCACCGAAGCTCTTGAAGACCTCCTTGAATGCCGGGATCACGAAGATCATGATCACCGCTGTAATGACGAACGCGACGACGATAATCGCCACCGGGTAGAATAGCGCCGCCTTGATCTTCGACTTGATGGCGATCATCTTCTCTTTGTAGTTGGCCAGACGGTCGAGGAGCGTCTCGAGAATGCCCGCCTGTTCGCCGGCAGCGACCAGGTTGCAGTACAGTTGGTCGAACTGCAGCGGGTATTTCCGGAACGCTTGCGACAATGAACTGCCGGTCTCGACATCGGACTTGATATCGAGCAGCAGCTTGCCCACTGACGGGTTGTCGTGTCCTCGACCGACGATGTCGAAAGTCTGCAGCAGCGGCACGCCCGCTTTCATCATCGTCGCCAGTTGGCGCGTGAACAGCGTGATGTCCTTCTCGGTGATCTGTCGCCCGCCCTTGAAACGCTGCTTGCTGACCTTGCTGACGACAATCCCCTGGCGCCGCAAAGTGGCTCGCACGACGGTGTCGCTGTTGGCGCGCTGTTCGCCGCGAACGACCTTTCCCGCCTTGTTCTTCCCTTCCCAGAGAAAAGTAAATTCCTTGACTTCTGGCGCGGCTCTTCTGGTGGTCTTCGCTGCGGTCGCCATTCTTCCCTCGTCTTCAAGCGTTGGTGCTGCCGAGAACCTCGTCAAGAGACGTGAGCCCTTGCTTGACCTTCAGCAATCCGGACCGGCGAAGATCGTTGACGCCATCCTTCCGGGCCTGGTGGGCCACGTCGAGTTCCGTTCCGTTGGCCATGATAATGCGCTGAATCGCCTCGGTCACGGGCATTACCTCGTAGAGACCGACGCGTCCCTTGTAGCCGCTTCCCTTGCAGCGCTCGCACTCGCGCGGCCCGTAAAGCGTCCAGCTCCCATCCAGGTCGTTTTCCGTGAAGCCGGCATTCAGCAAGGTCTCGACCGGTGTATCCAGCGGCTGCTTGCAGGTGCACAGCCGGCGGACGAGGCGTTGCGCGGTGATCAGCAGGATGCTCGAAGCCAGATTGAAAGTCGGAATGCCCATGTTCATCAGGCGGGTCAGGGTCCCTGGCGCGTCATTGGTGTGCAGCGTCGACAACACCATGTGACCGGTTTGCGCGGCCTTGATCGCGATTTCCGCTGTCTCGATGTCGCGAATCTCGCCAACCATGATGATGTCCGGGTCCTGCCGGAGAAAGGCCTTGAGGGCGACCGGGAAGGTCAGTCCGGCCTTGTCATCGACGTTGACCTGATTGATCCCCGGCAAGGGAATCTCGGCCGGGTCTTCGGCGGTGGCGATGTTGACCCCGGGCCTGTTCAGCAGGTTGAGGCAGGTATAGAGCGAAACGGTCTTTCCCGAGCCCGTCGGTCCGGTAACCAGGATCATTCCGTACGGCCGGTGGATGGCATCCAGCAGCACTGCCTTCTGCTCCGGCTCGTAGCCCAGCGCATCGATCCCCATCGACGCGCTGGCTGGATCGAGAATTCGCAGGACGATTTTTTCTCCGTACATGGTCGGCAAGGTGCTGACGCGAAAGTCGATCGAGCGGCTCTTCGATAGCACCAGACGCATCCGGCCGTCCTGCGGAACGCGCTTCTCGGCAATATTGAGGCGCGAAATCACCTTGATGCGCGAGGCGATCTTGTCCTTGATCACCAGCGGCGGCGCGGCCACTTCGCGCAGGATTCCGTCCGTTCGAAAGCGGATCCGATAGTTCTTTTCGTAGGGCTCGAAATGGATGTCGGACGCCCCATCATTGATCGCGTCGAGCATCATTTTCTGGATGAATCTGACCACTGGCGCGTCATCGACCTCGAGGGTGGAGGCCTCGTCCGCCTTGTCCTGGCTTTGCTCGTCGGTGAACTCGAGGTTGATGTCCTCGTTGGTGAAGCTCTTGAGGCTCTCCTCGACCGTTTCGGAGAGTTTCGCCACCAGCGGCGAAAGCTTGTTTTCCTCGACGACCACCGGGTCAACCGCCAGGCCGGTCTGGAAGCGGATTTCATCAAGCGCACGCAGATTGGTCGGATCGGCGATGGCGATCGCCAGGCGATTGCCGCGCTTGTGCAGGGGGACGACGCGGTGGGTCGCGATCAGCTTGCGGTCGACGGCGTTTTTTTGGATGTGGACGTCGTCGAAGGCGGCCAGATCGAGCAGGGGGTAACCGAACTTGTCCGCGGCAAAACGCGCCAGTTCAAGGAATGTTGCCCTTTTGGCGCCGACCAGGTGCTCGATCAGCGAGGTACGGTTGGCGGCGGCCTGCGCGAGCATGGACTCCGCCTCGGCTTCCTTGAGGCGGCCAGCTTGTACCAGCGCACGGGCGAGACCACTGAGCGGCGAGTTTTGCGGATTGGCTGCCATTTTTGCAATAGGACCTTGCAACGCATTGTTAACCATCAGGTCCGGGCTATACCGAGTGAGCCCTCATGATGATGCATTGACTCGGCATGTTTGTAAAGAAGCGAACCGCGTGCAAGCTTTCGCCGGCAACCTGCGTGACTGGCCGATGGTCTGCGCGACGCCTCGGGCTGATTGCCGACCGCCGCCGCTGGACCACGATCCGGGGCCCGCGGCGGGGGCAGCAAGGCCTACTCGGCGGCCGCTTCGACGACCACCAGCGCGGTCATGTCCACCACCCGGCGAACGGTTGACGTCGGGACCAGGACGTGCACCGGCAACGCCGCACCAAGCAGGATCGGGCCGACCGACATGCCGTCACCACCGGTCATCTTGAGCAGGTTGTAGGAGATGTTGGCGGCGTCGAGATTGGGCATGACCAGGAGATTGGCCTCGCCACTGAGCGGCGAATCGGGGTCCGAGCGATCGCGAATGGCTTCCGAGAGCGCGCTTTCGCCGTGCATCTCGCCGTCGATTTCGAGATCGGGCGCCTTGGCGCGGACCATCGCCAGCGCCTCGCTCACTTTGCGGGTGGACGCGGACTGCGAAGAGCCAAAGTTGGAATGCGAGAGCATCGCCACCTTGGGCTTGATCGTGAACCGACTGACCGCCTCCGCCGCCATCAGGGTGATCTCGGCCAGTTGCGCGGCGTCGGGGTCCTCATTGACGTGGGTATCGCAGAGGAAGAGGGCCCGGCCGGGCAGCAACACGTGCGTCATCGCCGCCATCGTGCTGCGCCCGGGCACCTTGCCAATGATCTCGTCGATCTGTCGCAGATGATGCGCGAAGCGGCCGGAAAGGCCACAGATCATCCCGTCCGCGTAGCCGAGCTTGAGCAGGATGGCGCCGATGATCGTATTGTTGGTGCGCAAGCGCGTCTTGGCGATGTCGATGGTCACCCCGTGACGTTTTCTCAGCTGATGATAGCTTGTCCAGCATTCCTTGTAGCGACTGTCGCTGGCCGGGTCGACGACCTCGAAATCGGTACCTGGCACCAGCTTCGATCCGATTCTCTTGAGCCGCGCTGAAATCACATCGGGACGACCGATCAGGATCGGGCGCGTCAGGCCTTCGTCGATAATCGTTTGGGCCGCCCGCAGCATCCGCTCGTCCTCGCCATCGCAATAGACGATGCGCGTCTCGCGGACGCCCTTGGCCGCCGAGAAGACGGCTCGCATGCCAAAGCCGGTCTGATAGACGAACTCGCGCAGCTTCTGGCGGTAGGCATTCAGATCGGCAATTGGCCTGGTCGCGATGCCCGAGCGCATCGCTGCCTCGGCGACCGCCGGTGCGATGGTGGTGATCAAACGCCGATCGAAGGGTTTGGGGATCAGGTAGTCCGCGCCGAACCTCAGCTCCTGGCCGGCGTAAGCCATCGCCACTTCGTCGCTGACCTCCCATTGCGCCATTGCCGCCAGCGCCTTGACGCAGGCCATCTTCATCTCCTCGTTGATGCCGGTCGCACCGACGTCGAGGGCGCCGCGGAAGATGAACGGGAAACAGAGAACGTTGTTGACCTGGTTGGCGTAATCGGAACGGCCGGTGGCCATGATCACGTCGGGGCGGACTTCCCGGGCCAGCTCGGGCATGATTTCCGGCGTCGGATTGGCCAGCGCGAAGACAATCGGTTGCTTGGCCATTTTGAGCAACATTTCGGGCTGGAGAATTCCTGCCGCCGAAAGCCCGAGAAAAACGTCGGCGCCATCGAGTGCGTCGGCCAGCGTTCGGCACGGCGTGTCGCGCGCATAGCGCGCCTTGTTCGGCTCCATGTTGGCGTCGCGGCCGGCGTAGATCACGCCCTTGGAGTCACAGACGATGATGTTCTCGCGTAGCACACCCAGGACGCACCACAGGTTAAGGCAGGAAATGGCCGCCGCTCCCCCTCCGGAACAGACCACGCGCACTTCGTCGATCTTCTTGCCGGTGACCTTGAGCGCATTCAGGATCGCCGCCGCAGAAATGATCGCCGTGCCGTGCTGATCGTCGTGAAATACCGGAATCGACATGCGCTCCTTGAGTTTGGCCTCGATGTAGAAGCACTCCGGCGCTTTGATGTCTTCCAGGTTGATGCCACCCAGGGTTGGCTCCATCGCGGCGATCATGTCGATCAGCTTGTCGGGGTCGCTTTCAGCCAGCTCAATGTCAAACACATCGATCCCGGCGAATTTCTTGAACAGGCAGCCCTTGCCCTCCATCACCGGCTTCGCGGCCAGTGGCCCGATGTTGCCCAGGCCGAGCACGGCGGTGCCGTTGGTAATCACGCCGACGAGGTTGGCGCGTGAGGTGTAGAGGCTGGCTGAGCCAGGGTCATCGACGATCGCATGGCACGCGAAAGCAACGCCCGGGGAATAGGCCAGCGCCAGGTCCAGTTGGTTGGTCAGTCCCTTGGTCGGCTGGACAGCCACCTTGCCCGGCGTCGGGTAGCGGTGGTACTCCAGGGCCGCCTCACGAAGATCGGTCTGGGGCAGATCCTTTTTCATTGTGGCTCCTGACGCAGTGTTCATCAAAATGAAGCGCGTCACTTTATCCGACTCACGCGGTTTACACAAAACAGATGTTCCATTCATATCCGACGATGGAGTGCCAGAAGGCACCGGGAATTCGCCCGCCAACGGTCTTCGGCCGATGCCTGCTGGCGAGGCGGAGTGCGACGAACCCGGGGTGGCGAGAAATGACCAGCGCGCGAGCGGCGAGCGATTCGGCCGTGGCCGGGGTAAAATGATGCCAGCACGCGCCAGCCGTCATGTCATGTGGCTGTCTTCGCCTGCAGCGTGCGTTTGCCTTGAATGGGAGAAGAGGAATGGGTCAATCCACCACCAGTAAGCTTCGCGCCGTCGCTCTTGTCGGGCACGGCGCGGCCGGCAAGACGACGCTGGCCGAAACCCTGCTTGCCGCCGCTGGGGCCATCAGCAGCCGCGGGTCCGTCGAGAAGGGCAATACGGTTTGCGACTTCGATCCACAGGAGAAGGAATTCGGACACTCGCTGAATTCGGCGCTGGCGGGCTTTTCCTGGGACGACGTGCAGATCCAGCTGATCGACACGCCGGGCTTTCCCGATTTTTCGGGGCAGGCGATCGCCGCGCTGGCTGCAGTCGACACCGCGCTGGTGGTGATCAACGCGCAAAACGGCATTGAGCTGGTCAGCGAGCGGATGATGCGGCTGGCAGCTGCCCGCGGCGTCTGCAGGATGATCGTGATCAACAAGATCGATGCCGACAATGTCAACCTGCCGGCGCTGGTCGGCGAAATCCGCGAGCGCTTCGGTGCCGAATGCATGTTGCTCGACCTGCCGGTTCAGCACGGCAGTGAAGTCGTCGAATTGCTCGGGCACGATAGCGGCGACAGCGACTTCGCGTCGGTGGCAGAGGCGCACCGCGCGCTGATCGATCAGATCGTCGAGGAAGACGAGGATCTGCTGGCGCGCTATCTTGACGAAGGCATCGATCCGAGTCCCGATGAACTGCATCTGCCGTTCGAGAAAGCACTGCGCTCGGGCCACCTGATTCCGATCCTGTTCGTCTCGGCGAAGACCGGCGCCGGCATCCCGCAATTGCTGGACGTCCTCGCCAGGCTGGCGCCGAATCCGGCCGAGGGCAATCCGCCGCCGTTCTACCGCGGCGGGCCCGATGGACCCGGCGAGGCCTTTCGGGCCGACCCCGACCCGCAGAAACATGTTCTGGCACACGTCTTCAAGATCGTCAGCGATCCGTTCATCGGCAAGGTCGGTGTTTTTCGCGTCCATCAGGGGACGATCAGGAAGGACTCGCAACTCTTCGTCGGCGACGCCAAGCGACCGTTCAAGGTCGGCCATATCTACCGGCTGCAGGGCAAGGAATACATCGAGGCGGAAACGCTGGTCCCTGGCGACCTGGGGGCGATGGCCAAGGTCGAGGAAATCGAGTTCGACTGTGTATTGCACGATTCGCACGATGAAGACCATATCCACCTGAAACCGCTCGAATTCCCGCAGCCGATGCAGGGTCTGGCGGTCCATGCCCGGCGCAAGGCCGACGAGCAGCGCCTGTTCGAGATCCTCCGCAAGCTGGAGGTGGAAGACCCCTGCTTCATCATCGAACGCCACCCGACAACCAACGAGACGGTGATCCGCGGGATCGGAGAAATGCATCTGCGCGCCAAGCTGGCGCGCCTGGCGCAGCAGTACAAGCTGGAACTCGATACCACCCCGCCGCGGATTGCTTATCGCGAAGCGATTACCGGTTCGGCCGAGGGTCACTGCCGGCACAAGAAGCAAAGTGGCGGCGCCGGCCAGTTCGGCGAGGTCGCGCTGCGCGTCGAGCCTCTCGAGCGTGGCGCCGGCTTCGAGTTTGTCGATATCGTCAAGGGTGGCGTCATTCCCGGCGTGTTCATGGCTTCGGTTGAAAAAGGCGTTCGGCAGGCGCTTGCCGACGGCGTCGTCGCCGGTTTCCCGGTACAGGACTTGCGCGTCACTGTTCATGACGGCAAGTCGCATCCGGTCGACGGCAAGGATATCGCTTTCATGACCGCCGCCCGCAAAGCCACCGTCGACGCCATTCGCGCCGCCAGGCCGATCATTCTCGAACCGGTGGTCGACATCGAGATCCTCGCGCCGGACGCCATGACCGGTGATCTCACCGGCGACCTGTCGAGCAAACGCGGCCATCTCACCGGCACCCAGCCGCGGGGCCCCGGGGTGATGGCGATCAGTGGCGAGGTCCCGCTGGCGGAACTCGATGGCTATCAGTCGCGCCTGAAGTCGCTGACCGGCGGACAGGGCTCGTACAGCATTGCTTTCTCGCACTACGCGCAGGTGCCACCAGCGACGCAGCAGCAACTGGTAGCGCAGCACCAGGTCGTCGAAGAGGAGTAGTGGCCAGCGACCAGCGAGGACCAAGGAACTCGCTAACCGTGAGCGGTACGCTCAAGGTCTCCGACTGGTTCCTGCCGCTGGCTCGCCGGCTGCTGTACTTCTGGGTACGGACCTCGGTTTTCCCGGAGACGGTGGATGAACTGGGCCTCGATCCGGCGAAACCGGTCTGTTACGTTCTGCAGGACCGACACCTCTCGAACCTGCTGGTGCTCTTCGAAGAGTCGCGGCGAGCCGAGTTGCCGCTTGCCGAGGCGCCACTTGCGGTCGGCGGGCAGCGCCTGCCGCGCTCGTTCTTCTTTCTGAATCGCGACCGCAGCCCTGCTGGCAGGGCGCGCGACGGCAACGCTCAGTCGGCGTCGCTGGTGGCGCTGGTCCGCGAAACGCTTGCCGACCAGCGCCTTGAATTGCCGTTCGACGTACAGTTGGTCCCGGTGCTGATCCTCTGGGGGCGCGCGCCGGGCAAGCAGGACTCGATCCTCAGGGCGCTGTTCGCCGAAACCTGGCGCCCGCCAGGTACCTGGCGGCAACTGCTGGCGATCGTGTTGCACGGTCGCAATGTCCTGGTGCGCTACAGCGCTCCGATTTCGCTACGCAAGCTGCTGCACGAAGGCATCGGCGAAGAGCAGGCACTGCGCAAGCTGTCGCGTATCTTGCGCGTTCACTTTCGCCGCCAGCGCCAGATGGCCATCGGCCCGGACTTGTCACACCGCAACACCCAGGTCGGCGCGGTGCTCGCCGGCGAGCGGGTACGCGTGGCCGTCGCCAGCGAGGCTGCGGCACGCGGCATCTCGATCGAGGAAGCGCGGGAGAGCGCCGGCCGTTTTGCACTCGAGATTGCTTCCGATTACTCATACGGAGCGGTGCGTGCCCTGGAACTGCTCCTGACCTGGTTGTGGGCGCGGCTTTACGATGGTATCGAAGTGCACAACATCGACGCCCTGACGCGCATCGCCCCGGGGCACGAGATGGTGTATGTCCCGTGCCACCGTAGCCACATCGACTACCTGCTGCTGTCGTATCTCATCCACCGCCACGGGCTGACGCCGCCGCACATCGCCGCCGGCGCCAACCTCAACCTGCCGGTGGTCGGCGCCCTGCTGCGCCGCTGTGGCGCTTTTTTCCTGCGCCGCAGCTTCAAGGGCGAACCCCTCTATGCGGCGGTGTTCGACGAATACCTGCATCTGATGCTCGCCCGCGGCTTCCCGCTTGAGTACTTCATCGAAGGCGGGCGCAGCCGCAGCGGCAGGATGTTGGCGCCCAAGGCCGGCATTCTCGGGATGACGGTGCATAGCTTCATTCGGGAGCACAGGCGGCCGCTGGTCTTCGTGCCGGTCTATATCGGCTACGAGAAGCTGCTCGAGGGGCGAAGCTACCTCGCCGAGCTGACCGGCAAACCCAAGCAGAGCGAATCCCTGTGGGGCCTCCTGAAGAGTGTCCGGAGCATCAAGCGGGTCTTTGGCAAGGTCCACGTCAACATCGGCGAACCGCTGGCTCTGGCCGCATTTCTTGACGCCCGGTACCCGAGCTGGCGCGACGCCGACTGCCCTTCGCCGGGGTCGCGAAGCGTAACGCGCAGCGCCGCCGTTGAATTGGCCAAGCGGATCAATGAGGCGGCAGTGGTCAATCCGGTCAACCTGATTGCCCTGGCCCTGCTGGCGACGCCGAAGCACACCGCCGACGAGCAAGCGCTGCAGCGGATGATCGAGCACTACCAGGCGCTCCTCCGCGATGCCTCCTATGCACCGGCCAGCATCGCCTGCGCCCTAGACGCGCCGGCGATCGTGGCCTACGCCGAGCGGCTGGCGATCGTCGAGCGCTTCGCCGATCCCCTGGGTGATCTGATTCGGGTGCCTGCCAGACAGGCTCCCCTGCTCGCTTACTTTCGCAACAATGTTCTGCACCTGTTTGCGCTGCCGGCGGTGATTGCCTGCTTGTTGAGCCACAACCGCCGCCTTGACGACGGACGCGTGACACAGGCGGTGCGCGGCATCTACGGCTTGATGCGGGCCGAACTGTTCCTGCGCTGGCCGGTCGAGGAGTTGCCGGCAGCCAGCGCAGCAGTCGTTCGCGTGCTTCTCGCGCGCGGTCTGCTGCGTCGTCCGGACGCATCGGGCGGGCTCGCCGCGCCCGAGCCGGTCAGTCCGGAATTTGCCGAGTTGCACCTGCTCGGCGAGAGCATTCGCCCGTTGCTCGAGCGGCACTTCCTGACCCTGGCGCTGCTCGAGCAACAGGGGAGCGGCCACCTGACCCGTCAGGCACTGGAAGACAACTGCCACCGGCTGGCCCAGCGCCTGGCGCTACTGTACGACTTCAACAGCTCCGAGCTCGCCGAGAAAGCGACTTTTTCGGCATTCATTGCCAAGCTGATGGAAGCCGAATTCCTGTGCGAGGACGAAGCCGGTCGGCTGCATTTCGACGATCGCCTGATGGCTCCGCTGGCCGACTCGGAACTGGTGCTGGCGTCTGCAGCACGGCAGGCGATCCGGCGCATGGCGGGCAGCAGCGTGGCCGTCCAGCTGGCGGCGGCACCCTGAGATAACGCCCGACTCAGGCCCGCGGGCCGTTGCCCCGCCGCGCGGCCTGTTCGATGCGCTGCTTCTCGGCAAACACCTTGTTCGCATAGCCGGTTTCGGGGTCGGTTGGCGAGCCGCCATAATGCTGCAGGCCGCCGGTCAAGCTGCCACGCCAACGGATCGCCTCCTCGAGGACATGGACGCCGACCCGGATGTTGGTCACCGGGTCCAGAAAGGGCTGATCGCCAGCGCCTTCCGGAACCTTGTCGAGGTGGATATCCGGCATCACCTGCATCAGGCCCTTGGCCCCTACCGGGCTTTCGGCGAAGGGATTGAACCGCGACTCGATACCGATGATGGCAATGATCAGCAAGGGATCGAGACGACTTTCGCGGCCGACGCTCTGCGCGGCCTCGAAGATTGGCACCAGCGCCTCCGGGGCAACGCGGTAGCGACGCGACACATAGTCGAGCGCGCGCTTCAACGATGGGCGGAGTGTTTCGGAAGCGGGTTCGGCCACTGGCGAAGCGTCGGCGGCTTCCACCGCCAACGCTTCGGGGGCTTCTGACGATTCCTCGGCCTTGGTGAATGCCGCCAGCGCAGCCGTCAGCCTGCCGGCACCGAGGTTGCCACTGAAGGCTGGCTTGACGATGCTCAGAACGAGCATCAGGGTAACGATGATCAAGCCGTATTGAATGAAACTGGAAGTCGCGTCGCTACGACGCGCCCTTGTACTCCTGAGCAAAATGGTTGCAGACATGCTCTCTCCTTCACTTTGGTCATCGGCCCAAATTAAAGCGACCGACGATGGACGGTTACAGGCGGGTGCAAAGCCTCTACATAGGGGGGAACAGGTACCCTGAGGCCGGGACTCCGTGCGGTTTCAGATACCGCGAACAGAGGGGCGAGGATGAAGCTTGACAGCTGAAATAAGGTTGATTTCGTTTCAACAGGAGCCGGACTCTAGGGTCTATCAAGGCGTTGGTCAAGCGCTTCAGCGAAACGGACTCCCGGCGGCGCGCCGCACATCTTCTCGCGAGGCCTGGTGTTTCAGCCCCCCTGCGGACTCTGCCCTTGGCCCTGAAAGCCTTGTGCCAAGGGCGATACGGCCGGTTCCACGGGGAATCCCGATGGCCTGGTTCAGGACAATAGGCTGCGGGGAAAAATGTTGCGCCAGTACAACAAATAGTGCGTCATCGCCCCCCGAAAAAACGCTCTGGCGGGCGAAATGGGCGGCGGCGCGAGACGCCTGGCCAGCGCTTCGCGGCCGCTGTGCCGCGCCCGCGGCGCACTGCGGCACGCTCCATGGTCTATATAATGCTGCTACCAGCCGCCGGGCAGCCGGCTGCTTGCCTGATCACTTTCTCGCCCCGCATGGATATCGCACTACTGGTATTTCTCATTCTGCTCAACGGCGTCCTGGCGATGTCGGAAATCGCGGTTGTTTCGTCACGGCAGTCGCGTCTGCAGACGCTGGCCGATGACGGCAACGCGGGCGCCCGCTCGGCGCTGGGGATCAGCCGCGAGCCAGCGAACTTCCTGTCTACGATCCAGGTTGGGATTACCACTGTCGGCATCCTGAGCGGCGCCATTGGCGAGGCGACGCTGGCGGTGCCGCTGGCCGGCTGGTTGGCCTCCTTCTCACCGCTGGCGCCCTATGCGCAGGGTCTCGCGCTGACCCTGGTGGTGGTCGGGCTGACCTATTTCGCTGTCGTCGTCGGCGAACTGGTACCGAAGCGCCTGGGCCTGCTGGCGCCCGAACGAGTTGCCGCACTGGTCGCCCGTCCGCTGGACCTGTTCGCAGCCTTGGCCCGGCCACTGGTCTGGCTGCTTTCGTCGTCGTCCAGCCTGTTCCTGCGCCTGCTCGGTGCGCCGCGCGCGCAGGGGTCGTCAGTGACCGACGAGGAAATCAAGCTGCTGATGGGCCAGGGCGCCATGGCCGGCACCTTCCACGCCAGTGAGCAGGACATCGTTTCCAATGTCTTGCGCCTCGATCAGCAGCACATCCGCGAGATCATGACCCACCGCAAGGATATCTACCTGCTGGATCTCAACGACAGCGAAGCGGCAATTCGCGACTGCCTGGCGGCGAGCCCGTTCAAACGTATCGTCGTCTGCCGCGATGGGCTTGAGCAGATAGTTGGTGTCTTGCGAACCGGAGATCTGCTGAAGGGTGCGTTGCTGGGCGAGGCCTTGTCGATCGAGGCCTTCGTCAGGCCAGCGCTCTACGTGCCGGCGAGCGTGACCACCACCCAGCTGCTGGAAACCTTCCGCCGCGCGCGGCAGCAGTGCGCGCTGATGGTCGATGAATACGGCGAGCTGCAAGGCCTGGTCACCCTCACCGACGTGCTGACTTCGATCGTCGGTGATCTGCCGGTCTACGATACCCCCGAAGTCCAGGAAATCGTCGTTCGCGAGGACGGGTCATGGCTGGTCGATGGTGCGGTCTCCATCGAGCGCCTGCGGACCGTCCTCGGGTTCAGTGGCGTTCTTCCCGGCGAGGACGAGAAGACGTTCCACACGCTGGGCGGCCTGATGATGTACCTGCTCGGTCGTATCCCCGTTCCATCCGATCACTTCGAACTCGCCGGGTTACGCTTCGAAGTCGTCGACATGGACCACAACCGAGTCGATAAGGTCTTGATTTCGCAAACGATCAAACCGCCACAGGTAGCCACGGGAAGAGCTTCCTGAAGTCGCCGGCGCGAAAGGTCTGACTTGACCCCGCCGCCGGGCGGCGATCAGCCGATGTAGCGCGTTGGATCGGCGACGCCGGCAGCGACGAATCCCTCCCGCCGCAGGCGGCACGAGTCGCAGACCCCGCAGGCGCGGCCAAGGTTGTCGGCCTGGTAGCACGAAACAGTGAGACCGAAGTCCACCCCGAGTTCGGCGCCACGCCGGATGATCTGCGCCTTGCCAAGGTTGATCAGTGGCGCGTGAATGCGCAGGCAGCCGCCTTCGACCGCGGCTTTGGTGGCGACGTTGGCCATTCTTTCGAATGCCTCGATGAACTCGGGCCGACAATCGGGATAGCCGGAGTAGTCGACGGCATTGACCCCGACAAAGATGTCGCTGCTGGCCAGCACCTCGGCCCAGGCCAGGGCCAGCGAGAGCATGATGGTATTGCGCGCCGGCACGTAAGTGACCGGAATTCCCGGTTCGATGCCCGCGACCGGGATGTCGATGGCGTTGTCGGTGAGCGCCGAGCCGCCGAAGTCGGCCAGCGGCAGGCGCAAGATGCGGTGCTCGCTGGCGCCGAGCGCTAGCGCCAGCGCCGCCGCCGCCTTCAATTCGGCGCGGTGACGCTGGCCATAGTCGACCGAAAGACAATGGCATGCGAAGCCGGCGGCGCGGGCGGTGGCCAAGGTCGTTGCCGAATCCAGGCCACCCGAGAGGAGGACGACGGCGCGTTGGCCGCGAGAGCGAAGTAGCGTCTTCATCGGATCCAAGAATAACCTTTTTCGAGCGCCTTGGGCTCGTCTTTCGCGGTTCTCACCGGTCTTGGCCGGGAGCGGCACCGCGGCCGCTGGAACTCCCGTCGCCGGCGGTCATCTCCGGCCCGGACCGCGCCGACTCCCCGGCAGATCTGCTCAGGACTTCGTCGGTGACTGCGGCAGTTTCAGCACGTCCCCGATTTCGCCGACGCTCTCCGGGAGGCGCTTGGCGATCGCGGCCGTCGCTTGCTGATTGGCATTGACGACGATCGCGGTGAGTTCCTGCATCTGGCTGACCGCAGTCGCGAAAGCCTTCCTGGCGAGTTCGCTTTCGGCCCACACCAGTTGCTGTGGGGAACCGGCGCTGGCCAGCCCACCAATCGCCGAGGTCAGCTCGCGCATGGTTTCCTGCATCAGCTTGACCTGCCACGCGCCGACCGCTTTCATGCCTTCGAGCGCGGCGCGGTTGGAAGCGCTCAGCGCTTCGAGGTTGTCGCGCTGGCTGGCCACCAGCGCGTCCATATTGACGCCCGGCACCTTGAGGCTGGCCAGGGTGTTCAACAGTTGTTCGCTGCCTTTGGTCGCATCGATGCTCGAAATCACCTTGCTCCACTCCTGCATCAGTTGGGATACGTCTGCCATTTCTCACTCCTCCGGTTGACTTGCCATGTAAGCTGCCCATCCGCACTCGTTCGGCATCGACCATCGATCGGCTTGCCTTTCGGCACGCTGCCCGCTACCTCAGTTGCTGAGCGCGCTCGTTCGCTCACTCGGGCGGGATGCGCAGCAATTCTTGCCCGCCAGCCAGGATGTTGATCATCTGCGCAACCGCCTTGATCTGCTTGCCGTCACGGGTGTGGTAGCCGGTGTGGGTGTAGTTCTGTCCCCACCAGTCCCAGCAGCCGCGCGGATTGAGCGGGACCGATGCGCTGCGCGCCTGAATCTGCGGATAGAGGACAACGATCCCGTTGGCCTTCGCCCATTCGTTGTAGCCGGCATACTTGGCGAACAGATTGCCGGTGTGGCCACTGCGATAGTCCGTCATTCCCCCCTGACGGCAGCCATGAAAAGCGACATGCAGCGCGCACTGGCGCCCTTCCTGCTTGCAGCTCGCGGGGATGAAGACGTAGCCTTCCCTGGCCATCGATGCATTCTGCAGGGCATTGTAGGGGATATTCGAGAACAGACTGAATACCTGCCGCTGGTCAAAGGCCCGCAACTCGCTCTCGTCCACCGGCTGGCGTCCGCCTTGCAGCGTCTGCGGGCCGTAGATCCGTTCGATGATCGCGCCAGCCAGATCGACGTCCTTCAGATCCTTGCACACCGCCAGCTTGTCGGCCGGCGGGCAGGTCGCGCCGCTGCCCGCCCCGGGTGCTGCCGCGGGCGGGCAGCGGCAGTGATTCCGCGCCTCGTGCATCGTGGCCACCGCTTGACAGTCGTCGATGTAGGCGTTGCTGTCTGACGGCGGTGGTGGCGCGGGCGGCAGCGCGCAGTTGCCGACGACGCTGCCGGCGGGTTTGGCGAAACTGTCGCGGACCATCGTGTGGCGGGCGGGGAAAGTGCCGTTGTAATCGATGTTGCCCTGTCGGACAGCGGCCTTGTCAGGGTCGGCATAGAAGTGGAACAGCGCATCCATTACCCCGTGCGGGACTATTTCGTCGTAGGCGCCGCTGAACAGGTAGATCTTGGCATCCTGCAGTTTGGCCAGAGGGCTGATCTTCCCGGCTGTTTCCTGCTTCCGGGCTTCGTCGAAGGACGCGCGGGCCGCCCGCTCGACCTTCTTCCGGTTCTTTGGCGCCAGGTCCGTCCTGCCGCAAAGCTTGGGATCCAGCTTCAGGGCAAGGCAATCGAGCATCACGAACTGGCTGCAGCGGGTGACGGCGTCGAGGATTTTGCCGTGAGCGCAGTAGTAGGGGCCGCCAGCGACGATGCCGGCGCCCATGATGTGCTCGGAATGGGCCACATGAAACTGGTGAGCCATGAACCCACCCGATGAAATGCCCGAAACCGAGACCCGGCTGCTGTCAATGGTGACTCCGCGGGCCACGTCTTCGAGTGCCGGCGCTGCAGCGGCGGAGCCGCCAAGGGCCACGGCAGCGAGCAGCAGGGTGGCCCCGAAGCGCACCCGGAGACCACCTTGGTCGCATTTTCCCGGCATCTTCCTTCCCCTTTGCGCGGTCACTCGCCAGTCGGCAGGCACCCGTCTATTCGCCCAGCAGGGCCGACAGCTCGCGCCGCAGCAGGTCGGCGCTGCCGAGGTTGAGTTCGACCAGACGGCGCAGATGGGTGACGCTGTCGAGGTCCATGCTGCGGCAGACCACGCCTGCGCAGCGGCCTTCGGCGTGCGCGACGGTGCCCTGCATCAAGACCTCGGAGCCAGCCGCCTGGTCGAGATCGACGTGCAACCGGGCAGCTGCCCCGGCTTGAACATCGGCGCCGTGCGGCAGGCGGAGCAGCGCGCCGCGCAGCGAAAGGTCCATCACCTGCACCGCGAACTGGCAGTCAGTTAGCGAAAGCCGCGCGGGACAATCAAATCCTATTCTGGAAAAGTGGCGACGTTGTTCATTCACGGCCATTCGCTCGCAGGACTCACTTGCCCCGCAGCTTACCCCAAAGAACCTTGTGCAGTTGCAACTGAAAGCGCACCGGCAGACGATCGGCGACGATCCATTCGGCCAGCATCGCCGCCGGCAACTCGCCGTCAACGGGCGAGAAGAGCAGCGGGCAGAGTGCGGCGAGCTGCCTGTCGTCGATCAGGCGGCATGCCCAGTCGTAATCGGCACGGTCCTTGAGGACGAATTTCAGTTCATCATTGGCCGTCAGCAGGGCCAGGTTCTGCCAGTGATTCCTGCCGCTCTCGCCGGAACCGGGCGCCTTGAGGTCGACCACGCGCGCAACGCGGGCGTCAACCCGGCCGATATCGAGTGCGCCGGAGGTCTCCAGCGACACCGCATGGCCCGCGTCAGCGAGTGTGCTCAGCAGTTGCAGGCACGCTGGCTGGGCGAGTGGCTCACCGCCGGTTACACACACGTGGCGCACGCCGTGCGCGGCGACCTCGTCGACGATTTCAGGCAGCAACATCGTCTGGCCACCGCTGAAGGCGTAGGCCGTATCGCACCAGCCGCAGCGCAGCGGGCAACCCGTCAGGCGAACGAAGACGGTTGGCAGGCCGACACGCGAGCTCTCACCTTGCAGCGACAGGAATATCTCGCTGACCTTCAGCGAAAACGCTCGGGCCGAGGTCTCCACCCGCCTATTTTTTCAGTCGCTGCTTGGCCGCGGTCGCCGCCGAGCTCTCCGGATACTTGGCCAGCAGCGCTTCCAGCGTCGTCCGTGCGCTCTTGCTGTCGCCCAGTTCCTGCTGGCAGGTCGCGACATTGAGCAGCGCATCGGGGGCCTTGGCGTGTGTCGGCCATTTGCCGACCACCACCCGCTGCGCGTCAATCGTCTTGCGGCAGTCACGCAGCGCGTAATGGGCGTTGCCCAGCCAATAGTACGCGTTCGGCGTCAGGGTGCTGTCCGGATGCGCCTTGGCGAAGGCTTCGAAAGCCGTCGCAGCTTCCTTGAGCTTGTTGGCCCTGAACAGGTTGAGCGCCGCCTCGTACTCACGCGTCTCGGCTGCGGGGTCGCTGGCGACTTTCCGGGGTGCCTCGGTGGCCGGCGCGGGACTGCCTTCGTCGACCGGCTTGGCGTCCACCCTGGCCGGCGCAGGCGTTTCGATCTTGCGCAGACGGCCGTCGAGGTCGACGTAGAAGTCCTGTTGCCGCTTTTTGGCCGCCTCCAGCTCGTAGCTCAGGGTTTCGACCTGTCCGCGCAGGCGAGCGGCTTCGTCGCGCAGCGCCTGAATCTGGTTGGCCAGTTCCATCTGTGCCTTGGCGGTGGTGTCAAGGCGTTCGTTGCTCTTGATCGCCAGATCGTTGATCTGGCGCCGAGCCTCTTCGTCGTCGAACAGGCCGGCATTCGCCTGCTGCGCGCCGAGTGCGCCAAGCAGCAGGGCAATTCCGAGAACGCGAGGTCTCCCCGGCCAGCGAGCGGTCACCGTCCCCGACATCCTAGAATTCGCCGTTGTACAGCATGTCGGCGCGCCGGTTCTCGCTCCACGCGGCATCGTTGTGGCCTTCGTTCTTCGGTTTCTCCTCGCCGAGGCTGACTGCCTCAAGCTGGTCCTCGCGGGCGCCAAGCAAGGCCAGCATGTTCTTGACCGCGTCGGCGCGCTTCTGGCCCAGCGCGAGGTTGTATTCGCGACTGCCGCGTTCGTCGGTGTTGCCCTGGATCAGCATCTTGAACTGACGGTTCTCGGAGAGGAATTTGCCGTGCGCCGCCACCAGATCCTTGTACTCGGCCTTCACTTCGTAGTTGTCGTAGTCGAAGTAGACGCTGCGCTTCGACAGGATGCTCTTCGGGTCCGTGAGGACCGCAGGCAGGTTCCGGCTATCGACGCCTGGCGCGGTGACCGTCGCCACGCCAGGCCCCCCTCGCGTCTCGACCGGCGCACCGCCGGCTTGATCCTTGTCGGGCGTCGAGCTGCAGGCGGCCAGCAGAAGGGCCAGAACGGCCGGAATAAAGAGTTGTTTCATTAGCAAAATCTCCTGCAGAAAATTGGCATTAAGAACGCAGCCTTATTTGTTGAAGGGTCCCCACGCCGGCTCGCGGACGTCACCCGCCGTCACCGAAAGCCGTTGCTTGATACGACCATCGACCGAGACCGCCGATAGCACCCCACGGCCACCGGCTTCTGTGGCGATCAGAATCATCCGCCCGTTCGGGGCGAAGGTCGGCGATTCGTCTTTTTGCGAATCGGTAATCACTTGCACCTGCCTGCTGGCCAGGTCCATCACGCTCAGGCGAAAACCGCCATCACGCCGGCTGATGAAGGCCATCGTCTTGCCATCGGGCGAGATCCGCGGCGTCACGTTGTAGCTGCCTTCGAAACTCACTCGCTGCGGGTCGCCACCGCCGACACCAACGCGGTAGATCTGCGGGCTGCCACCACGGTCCGACGTGAAGTAGACCGATTGTCCGTCCGGCGAATACTGCGGCTCGGTGTTGATCGCGTTGGCGGTGGTCAGGCGTTGCGCTCCCGAGCCATCGGCGCTGACCGTGAAGATTTGCGAGCCACCATCCTTGCTCAGCACCACCGCCAGCCGGCGGCCGTCGGGCGACCACGTCGGCGCCGAGTTGGAGCCCTTGAAGTTGGCTACGACGATCCGTTTTCCAGATGCCAGCGAATGAACGTAGACCACCGGCTTCTTGTTCTCGAAGGAAACGTAAGCCAGGCGGCTGCCATCCGGCGACCAGGAAGGCGAGATGATCGGTTCCTTGGAAATCAGCGCGGCCTGGGAGTTCTGTCCGTCCGCGTCGGCAATGTGCAGTTCGTAGCGCGTTCCGCTGACCCGGACCACGTAGGCGATACGCGTCGAGAAGACCCCGGGCTCGCCGGTCAGCTTTTCGTAGATCATGTCGGCAATTCGGTGGCCGGCGGCGCGCAGCATCGTCCGCGAAGTGACGAAGGCAGAACCGCCCAGTACGCTCTGCTTGTTGACGTCGTACAGTCGGAAGCGGGCCTCCTGGCGGCCGTCGGGGCTGGTGCCGATGCTGCCGGCGGCCAGCGCGTCGGCGCCCCTGCTTTTCCAGTCTTCGAACGGAGGAGTCGAGGTTTCGGTCATCGGCAGACCGCTGGCGTCGACCATCTTGAACAGACCGCTACGTTCAAGGTCCGCACGCACCACCGAAGTCACGATCCGTGCCGCAGCCGGATCACCACCAAAATCGGCGATCGCCACCGGAATGCGGTTGGCGCCGGCGCCGGTGATTTCGATGGTCAGTTCGGCGTGCGCCGGAACCTGCAGCAAGGCCAGGACGACCGCCAACAGGCTGATGCGACCGAGTTCAAGCAGCATTCTTAACATGGCGAGAGTCCGGTTCAGCGGTTCAGAATTCGCGATTATATCGCCTTTGCATGGCTTGGATTTGTAACGAAACGTGATCTTCAGGGCAATCGCCTCAACCTTGTACCCGACCGCGGTAGATATCCAGCCGACCTCGGGCGAATGCGCCAACCAGGCAAAGCGCTCGGCCAACTGTCCCGACGAGTGGTGTCAGCTCTCGACTTTCGCCTTCTTGGTCAGGGCTTCTGCAATAAGTGACAAAATCGCATTTCTCACCCAGGGCGACCCGTCCCCGTGACGAGGGGGAGAAGATCCGCTGCCGGAAGCCGAACGACGCGAGCTGTCGCTAGGGCTTAGTCAAGCCTGGCCGCTGGTGCCGTTTGTCCGGGAATGGTCATGTAAAGGCGCCTGCCCGTGCTTCCAGTAGTGGAGAGCCTGATGGTTTGGAATCTTGGTGTCGGAGCCCTGGGTTGATACAACTGGTAGATCTGCGTGACCAGTTTCACGTAACTGCGAGTCTCTGGATACGGCGGAATGGTGTTGTTGTATTGCTGGACGGCGCCTTCGCCGGCATTGTAGGAAGCCAGCACCAGATCTTGCTGATTTGGAAACATGCGCTGAAGGTCACGCAGGTAACGTGCGCCCAAACGGATATTGGTTTCAGGGTCGGCCAGCTTTTGCTCAAGGGTCTTCTGCTTGTCGCCGCGCAAGCCATAGCGCTCGGCAGTGGCGGGCATGACTTGCATCAGGCCAATGGCTCCCTTGGCGGAGATCGCGTCGGGTTTGAAGCCCGATTCCGCCGCCATGACTGCCTTGAGCAAGGCGGAATCGACGGCGAATTCGTTGCCCGCCGCTTTGAGCAAGGGTTCGAGCTTCTTCAGGTTTGGATGTTTGGACAAATAGCGCAACAGTTCGGGCGTTTCGGCACCGATTTCCAGCGATGAAGACGACTGCAGTGCATTGCCGCGCGAAAACAGCTTGTAGCGCGAATCGATCTTCTCGGTGGCAAGATGCGCCACGCCTTGCTCGTCGACGTAACCATAAATGCTGGCCTGGGCGCTCGCCGAAATGAGGCTGAGCGAAAGCGCGAGAACACGACAGGCGATCCGCATCAGGAGCGCCCTGCGTTGCTGGTCACGACGCTGGGGTCACATCGTGACGCATGCCCAAGGCCTGATCGGGCACGGGCGAGCCATTCATCATCGAGTGCCAGGGTGGTCCGCATGGGCTTCTCCTTCTTGCCAGCTCGCCGAGAATAGCATCATGTGACGACAATTTTCGTGCTTCGATTGTCGCGTGCTCATTGTACCGGCCTTGGCCGTCAACTGGCGGCTGTCTGGCGATCGGGAAGCTGGGGTCGTCGGCAGAGCGTTTTTTGCTTCGCTGCGCTCCGATCCGGCCGACGCGCCCGCTGTCCCTGCTGCTGGGACGCGGCCGCGTTGATCTTCAGGCGACCGCCTGTAGATCGCCTTAACGGACGAGGCCGGCCGCAGTCAGCTCGCCGCCCCGATCGCCTGCAACGACCGCGCGCCAACGCCAAGGTCTCGCCAGTTGGCCGGATGGCAGGTGAACAGCAGGATCTGGTGCCGCGTTGCGGCGTCGAAGAGCACGCGCTTCATCTGCGCCCGGCGATCGTCGTCGCTGTGCACCAGCGCATCGTCGAGGATGATCAGTGTCGGGCGGCCGGCTTCCTGCAGCAGGTCGGCGTACGCCAGCCGGCTGATCAGGCCCATCTGCTCGCGCGCACCGAAGCTCAGGTTGTCGAAGGCGCTCGACTCGCTGCCGCTGGCGCCGATCCGCGTCAGCGGCCCCGGGCTGAGATTCTCGTCGATTTCCAGGCTGGCCTGCGGGAACAACAGCTGCAGGTAGCGGTTCAGGTGTTTCTGCAGCGGCGCCTGCAGCCTTCTGGTCAGCGCCCGACGCTTGTCGCGCAACAGCGTCAGCAGGTGGTCGAGCGCCGTCGCGCGGCGACGCAGTTCCTCGGCGCGGCGTTGCGCCTGCGCCAGGTCGCGAGTCAGCTCGGCGCGGCGTTCCTCGAGCCCTTGCGCACCGGCTGCCTGGAGTTCGACTTCCAGCCGGATCAGCGTGTCGCGGCGTTCGCTGAAACTCTTTTCGTGTTGCTCGGCGCTCTTGCGAAAGCGTTCGACGTCCTGCTTGAGGATCTCGGGACGCGCTTCGCTGACCTGCTGGCGCAGTGCTTCGATCCGGCCGCTCAGGGTGTATCGTTCGGCGCGCGCGTCGGTCAGCTCGCGATTTGCCGTCGCTTCGCGTTTGGCGCGGTCGGGGGCGTCGAGCAGGGCTCTGGCGCTGGCCAATTCGCGTGTCGCCGCTTCGAAGGTGGTCTGCGCGTTGCCGGCGGCGAGTTGCGCGGCGTGCAGACTGTCGTTGATCGCGGTGAGCGATTTCCCGGCAGCGTCTTCGGCTGCTTCCGCCTCGGAGACCGAGGCCGGCGCGGGCGTGCGGTCGACGAGCGGCGGCAACTGGCGCAGCGCTGCTTCGATTTCCCCACCGCGCGCCTGCAGCGCCGCCAGCTCGCTGCGCAGCGACTCGATGCCTTTGGGGGCGAGCGCCTTGAGCGTCGCTGCCGCCGTCCCGAGTTCGGCGAGGTGCCGCGCGTGCGTCTGCTGGCGGCTTTCGGCGGCGTCCAGCGAGGGCAGCCCCAGCCGCTGCAGCAGCGCGGCGTGCCGGTCGGCGACTTCACCCTCCTGACGACCGAGTTGTGCGAGGTCGGTGCCACCTGGCTCGATCAGCAGCGTGCCTAATCCCGGCACGACTACCGTCGTCGCCTCGATCAGCAGCAAGTCGCCGGTGCCGGCCAGCGACTCGCCGCCGGCTGTGATGTGGCGACCGTCGTCCAGCGCGAAATGCAGCCGCGTCGCGGCGGCCGCCTGGCGGATCCGCAGTTCGCTGCCTTGCCGACGCTGCTCGCGCAGCGTTTCAAGATCTGCGGGCTTGATCTCGGAGGCAGCTGCCTGCCGCTGCAGTTCGAGGAGCGTCGCCTGTTCGGCGTCGGCTCTGGCCAGCGCGCTGGCGCTGCTGTCGATCTTCAATCGCATTTCGTCGAACTGCCGGGTCAGGCTGCGGCGGGTGTCTTCCTGGCGAGTCCGCCGCAACGTCTCGCGCGCGCCGTCGTAACGAGCGCTTGCGTCGGCGCGTTGGGCCAGCCAGTGCTCGACCAGCGCGGCTGCTGCAGACTGGTCCTGTCGGGCGGTTTCCCTCAAGGCGGCGCGCGTCTCGGCCGCGTGCCGCTCGCCGGCGAAGCCATCGATCTGGCCGCGCAGCAGTTCGATTCGCGCATCGAGCCCGTTCGCACGCAGCTTTTCGGCGGCATGCGCGGCTTCGATGCGGTCGATGACATCGAGCTTGTCGCTTGCCGCCTGTTGCTGTGCACGGAAGTGCGCCCACGGCTTCTCGGTTTCATCGCGCGCGTGTTCACGGCGCAGCAATCCGAGCGCATCGACTTTCTGGTGGTAAGTGGCGACCTCGGCTTCGACGCCCCGGAGTTCGCCCGCCAGCGAGTTCGCCTGCTTGAGCGCTTCGTCGTACGGTCCCCGCGGCGCAGCTCTCGCCACCGTCAGCAGTTCGTTGCGCGCCGCTTCGACCGCCGCCATCACCTCGTCGCCGCCACCGCCGGCGACTTCGCCGAGCGAGTCGTTCAGGGCCGTTCGCAGGTGGTCGGTGGCGTTCTTGACCGCTTCCCCGACTTCCTGCCCACTGCCCTGCTCGATCCACAGCAGGCCTGGGATGCCCCAGTGCTCGGCCTTGCTGGCGCCTCTGGCCGCATGCTGGAATCCCAGCAGCCGGGCGAGATGGTTTTCGGCGTCGTCGCCGTCCAGCGCCTGTGTGCCGACACTCAATTCGCAACGCTTCTTGCCGAGGAAGCTCTTGGTGAGCCGGTAATCTTCGCCGCCGATCGTGAAATCCAGTTCGACGGTCGGCGACGCCGCCGAGTCGCCCCACGGGCGGAAGTCGTCGACGCAGCTCGACCGATGCCGCTCGAAGAAGGCGGCGCGAATCGCCGCGACGATGGTGCTCTTGCCGGCCTCATTGGGGCCGGTGAACACGTTGATGCCGGCTTGCAGATCGCCGATTTCCAGCGCCTGGCGGACCTGCCTGAACTGTTCGAGGCGAATCCGGGTGATGTTCACGGCGCGCCCTTCGCACTGGCGCCACGGCGCCGCTCGTCGAGGATTCCGGCGAGCAGGCTGAGCGCGTCGCGGGCGGTCTGCGCGTCGGCCCCTTCCTGCGCCGCGCGCAGTTCGGCGACGACCTCGGCGAGATAGCCGTCGGCCTGTAGCGCGTCGATGTCCTCGGACGTTGGTTCGAGGCGCAGCGCCGAGACGTCGGCCAGCAGGCTATGGACTCGTCCCTGAGCTTGCCCGATGGCGTCGCGAAGACGCCGCTGGCCGGCCAGGTCGGTTTGCCCGGAGAGACTGAGCTGCACGACGTCGTCCGTGGCATAGCCGGCGATGCGCTGCAGCAGCGCTTCGAGGTCGCTCGGCACCTGCAGTGCCTGGCTGTCCGAGCGCCAGCGATGGCGTCCGGTGCCGATCGCTCTTACCGTTGGCAGCGCTCGCGGCTCGCTCAGATCGACGAGCAGCGCCTGGCCGGAGTCGTTGGCCCGGAAGCGGTCGGTCTCGGGAGTGCCGCTGTACCAGCAGCGTGCGTCCACCCGCCGGGTGCCGTGCCAGTCGCCAAGCGCGAGGTAGTCGAGGCCAGCCTGCTCGGCGCGGCCGGCGGCGATCGGATTGGCCGAGTCGACGGCTTCGGCGAGGATGCCCTGGACGCTGCCGTGCGCCAATCCGATTCGCAGCATTCCCGCCGGTGTCCGGGCGCTGGCGAACCACTCGGTCAGATCGCTGAAGGTGTTGCGCTGGGTCAGCGGCGCCGGCAGGATCGCGACGCCGAGCGAGGTCAGAAACAGGGTTTCGGGTGTCAGGCACAGCGAGACATTGCCGGCGATCGCTTGCAGGCGCTCGGCGCGCGTCCATACCGATTCCGCCAGGGCGGCGTCGTGGTTCCCCGGCAGCAGAACCCAGCGCCCCGAAAAACCCGCCATGGCGTTGAACAGGCGGTGGATGGTCCGGTCGGCAACCGCCTGCGCGTCGAAGATGTCGCCGGCGACCAGCACCAGGTCAACACGCTGCTCGTTGGCCAGATTCGCCAGTCGCTCGACCGCCTTGAATCGCGCATCGGCGAGCAGCGCCGCCTCGTCGCGGTCGAACTGTCCGAACAGCTTGCCGATCTGCCAGTCGGCTGTGTGCAGTAGTCTGACCAACGGGCTGCTCCTGCGGGTGTTGCGTGGATAGCGAATGCAATTGGGTATACAGCTTTATTCGAGCGGGCGCCAGTCGCAGCCTCGTGGCTTCTGCGTGGCGAACAGTTGGCTGCTCAGGTGGCGAAACTGCTCATGCGGATCCGGGTCGGGAACGATCGATGACCGCGCCTGCTCCGTCACATGCGCCTGCCGGTCTTCCGGCACCCGCTCGTCAGGCTTGCCGATGTCGGCGGCGTCGATTGGCTTTTCGTACCGCTCCGGTTCGAGCGCGGGAAGCCCCGGCAGATCGCATCTCGAGTGGCCAGGAGGAGCGGCTCCGGCAAGAGCGCGTGGTCGCCAGCGAAGGTGGAGTGCGAACTGGTGCGCCAGGCAAACGCAGCCTAGTTGATTGCAAACAGGGTCAGCTGCATGGCTTGCTCGCGGACTTGCAGCAAGTTCTGGTAATCCTCGCTGCTAGCCCAGCGGGTGGCGTCTGCCAGTGTCGGAAATTGAAGCTCGACAAAAGCATCGAAAGCGCCGCAACCGAGTTCATTCCAGTAGCAGTGCGCCAGCGTTCCCCGATGAACGACCATTCCCCCGTATTTTTCCACGGTCGTCCCGACCCTGCTTCGGTATTCGTCGAAGGCCGCTGCATCGACGAGCCTGATCAGGCCGAAAAGCCTTGTTGTCATTCTTTTCTCCTGCGTCGGCGCTTCCGAGCCCGTCTTCAGCCGTTTTCCGGTTTCGCCATGTCGGCCGAAGCCGCGCGCAAAGTCGATCAGCGCGGCTTGCGGAAGTCATCGTCGATCCATGCGCCGGCGCTGCTGACGCTCAGTTTGAAACCCGGCGGTACGCGCACCTGCGCCAATGGTTCGCCAAGCGCGTCGTTTGCCGCCAACAGGGCATGCGGGTCGTATTCGTCGGGAACGATGTCCAGCGTCACCGTGATGCGTCCGGACGGCGCGTCGACCGTGACGCTCTTGTGGTACAGCGCGTGCAGCTGTTGCTGGTGACGGCGCAGGACTTCCGAGGCGGTCTTGACCAGCGTGTTGAACGCCGACACGTCCAGCGGTTTCGGGTTCTTCTTGTCGCGACCCATGGTCCACGGACCAACCAGCGCCGGCTCGGATTCGCCTTCCTTGATCATCGCCACGGCCCATCCTTCATCGTCTTCGTTCTTGATGATGCGGGCAGTCCAGCCGTTGATGATCCATAGTCGCGGCTCGTTCACCGCGGCGGCTGCATCCGGTTCCTCGGCGCCGCCGGTTGCGTTCGATGGCATCGACTCGTTTCCTACTTCTGGCTGCTGCCGGCGTTCGGGGACGCGGGTTTCTTGGTATCGGGCTCGGGGGCCTGGTAGTCGCCGATCACTCCCTTGAGCGGACAGACCTTGAACGCGGGGCATTTCTGGCAGCCAGCGACGATCGCAATTGGGCAAAGAGTCATGATCATTCCTCGTGATGGTGGGGGAGTTCGAGAGTATGGACTGGATGCGCCGGAGAAAGTAGGGTGCTTCGCCTAACATCAGCCCGGGCGGTGTCCGAGCGTGTGTCGCTGGTCTCGGTCGCAGCGGCCTCACCCGGTCCTGAACGCAGTCACGCCTTGGCGAGTCGAAGCGACAGGGATGAGCGCAGCGAAGGAGGGCGGGCGATGGCACACGCAATGGATCTGGCAGGTGGCCTGGTGGTTGACGGAGCGGGCGCAGAGGCCTTCAAGGCGGATGTCGGTATTGCGGCCGGGCGGATCGTCGAGGTCGGCGAAGTCGTCGGCCGCGCGCGTGACGAGATCGACGCCCGCGGTCAGGTGGTCACCCCCGGTTTCGTCGACATCCACACCCACTACGACGGGCAGGTCACTTGGGAGAATCGGCTGGTGCCGTCGTCGTATCACGGGGTGACAACGGTAGTGATGGGCAACTGCGGTGTTGGCTTCGCGCCATGCCGACCCGATCAGCACGAGATGCTGATCGGCCTGATGGAAGGTGTCGAGGACATCCCGCATCCGGTTCTGGTGGAGGGTTTGCCGTGGACCTGGGAGACCTATCCCCAGTACCTTGATCTCCTGGCCAGTCGCCACTACGACATGGATGTCTGCGCCTACATTCCGCATGCACCGGTCCGGGTCTACGTGATGGGGCAGCGCGGAGCCGACCGCGAGCCGGCGACCGTCGAGGAACTGCAGCAGATGGCGCGCATTGTGCGCGAGGCCGTGGAGGCGGGCGCAATGGGCGTGTCGACCTCGCGCACCTTCTTCCATCGATCCAGTGACGGCAAGTCGACACCAAGTTTCGCCGCCGCCGAGGACGAACTGCGGGCACTGGCGCTGGCGCTGAAGGAGTGCGGCAAGGGCGCGATGCAGCTGATCACCGACTTCGACGATCCGGATCGGACGCTGGCCTTGTTGCGCCGGATGGTCGAGCGCTCGGGAAGGCCCTTGTCGGTCTCGCTGCTCGAAGGCGGTTACGGCCCGATGACGCTGCGCTGGCGCGAGGTGCTCGACTGGGCGGCCGAGTCGACGTCTGCCGGTCTGCCGATCAAGGCGCAGGTGCTGAGCCGGGCGATCGGCGTGATGCTTGGACACGAACTGACGCTCAATACCTTCTATACCTGCGAGTCCTACGTGAAACTGGCCGGCCTGCCGTTCGCGGAACGGATTCGCGTACTCGGCCTTCCGGAGGTGAAGGCGCGCATCCTGGCCGAGTCGGCAGACCCCAACCCGCCTATCGTCCTCGGGCGCCTGGCGCGCGAGTTCGAGCATGTGTTCATCCTCGGCGACCCGCCCGACTACGAGCAGCCTTTCGATCAGAGTATCGCCGCGCGGGCCGAGCGCGCCGGGGTGACGCCCGAAGAGCTGGTCTACGACCTGATGCTCGAGCGCGACGGCAAGAACAACCTCTACGTCACCTTGTGCAACTACGAGCACGGATCGCTCGACTCGTCGCTGGCGATGATGCGACACCCGGGGGCAGTTCTCGGACTCGGGGACGGCGGTGCGCACTGCGGTACCATCTGCGACGGCAGTTATCCGACTTTCATGCTGACGCACTGGCTTCGCGACCGCACCCGTGGCGAGCGCCTGCCGCTGCCGCAGGTCGTCAAATGGCTCAGCCAGGATACCGCGCGTGCGGTGGGACTGCTCGACCGCGGCCGCATTGCTGCCGGTTACAAGGCCGATCTGAACGTGATTGATCTCGACCATCTGCGTCTGCATGCTCCCGAGGCGGTATACGACCTGCCGGCCGGCGGGAGGCGCTTGGTGCAGCGTGCCGATGGCTACGCCGCGACCATCGTCGGTGGTAGCATCGTCCATCGCCGCGGAGTGCCAACCGGTGCGCTGCCGGGACGGCTGGTGCGCGGGCCGCAGTCCGCGGCGACGCATTAGAATCTCCCTTCCGAGCTTCGTCGCTTGCGTTCCGCCGCGCGACCGGACGCAGTGACGACTCCTTCCCCTCCGCCACACTTGCCCGAAAGGAAATCCGCCATGAGCAAGCCAAGGACCGACGTTCAAGCCCTCGTCAGCGAGGCCGAATGGGAGCAACGTGTCAATCTCGCGGCCTGTTACCGACTGGTCGCGCTGTTCGGCTGGGATGATCTGATCTTCACCCACATTTCGGCCCGCGTACCGGGACCGGAACACCACTTTCTGATCAATCCCTACGGGCTGATGTTCAGCGAGATCACCGCGTCGGGACTGGTCAAGGTGGACCTGGAGGGGAAAAAGGTGATGGACAGCCCCTACGAGATCAACCCCGCCGGATTCACCATTCACAGCGCCATTCATGCGGCGCGCGAGGACGCCCAGTGCGTCCTGCACGTGCACAGCGTCAATGGTGTCGCCGTATCGGCACAAGCGCGCGGCGTCCTGCCGATCTCGCAGCACTCGATTTTCGTCTTGTCGTCACTCGCCTACCACGACTACGAAGGCGTCGCGCTCAACCAGGACGAAAAGCCGCGGCTGGTGCGCGACCTTGGCGACAAGCGCTTTATCATGCTCCGCAATCATGGCCTGCTCACGGTCGGCGAATCGGTTTCCGAAGCTTTCGTCGCCATGTATTTTTTCGAGACCAGCTGCATGATGCAGGTGCGCGCTCAAGCGGGCGGAGAACTCACACTAATCAGCCCCCACATCGTCGAGGGTGCGCAACTGCAGTGGCAGCAGGTCACCAAGGGCGCGGGCGGCGGGCTGGCGTGGCCGGCGCTGCTGCGCAAGGTCGATCGCATCGACCCTGGCTTCCGGTCGTAAGGGGGGCTGGCCGATCGACTCGTTGCCGCTGACAAGCACCAGCTTCGACGATTGCGACGTTTATCTGGCCGCTCACCTTCCCGGTGCGGGTTTCGTCGGAATGATCGGCCAGTTGTCGGATGCGCGTCACCCCGTGCCCGATGCGGCGGTACCGCTCTATTGGACAGTTGCTTACGCGAAGCCCGACCGGACCGAAGGGACGTGAACGATGAGCACGGTACGCAAGCAACACCGTGCGCAGTTCACAGCGCAAGTGGCGATGGCGGCCTTGTCGGGCGAGACGACTCCGGGTGAGCGGTCGTCGGAGTACAGGGCGCACCCCCGCGATGATCAGTGCGTGGAGACCGTAGTCGGTCAAGCGTGCGGGCGATTTGTCCGGACGTGGCAAGCAGCACGCTGGCGATGCGGGGTGGACGATCAACGAACCGCACCGCAGGTCAACCGAGGAAAACGGGTGCACCCGCGCACAGGGTGCGGTGCCGACGCTGCCCCCGCGTCGGCCTGGCGCTCAGCGGACGCTGATTTCGACCCGGTCGTAGCGACCGGCGTCGTCCATCACCGTGATCTGGTAGCGCCCGGCGTCGCGGAATCGCTGTTGCAGCGCGTGCCCGGCCGGCACCCGGCCAATCTGGCGGCCGTTCAGCAGCCAGATCAGTTCCTGCTGGCCGCCGCGCGCTTCGAGACGCAGCTCGGGCGCCGGGCCGTTGCCGGCGCGGCGGATGGTTTCGCCGTCGCTGACGCCGACGATTCGCAAGCCGCCGTCGGGACCGCTCGCGCTACTGCAAGCTGGAGTCCATGCCGGAGGTAGTGCGCGTTGGCGGGTAGCCGCGTCGAGCCATGGTTCGAGGGCCGCCGGCCAGCGAGCCATGCCGACGGCCAGCATCTCGCCGCTGGCGCATGCGGCGCGGACGCGCAGGCCGCTCGCCGCATCGCGGTAGTCGGTATAGCGCGAGCCGCCGCCGCGCAGGCGATCGGGGAAGGTCGGTGGGGTGGTCCCGTTGAGGATCCAGGCCGTCCTTTGCTGATGGCACAGTTCGGGCGGGGTCGAATCGCTGCGCGCACCCAGCGGCCAGCAGATGCTTGCCGCCGAGACGCTGGCTGGCGGAGTTCGCGGCCGCGGCGGCGCCTCGTCGATCACCGAGAAGATGTCGACCAGCAGCGGCGCGGCGATGTTGGCGCCGAAGAAACCGGGATTCGGCGTGCCATCGGGCCGGCCGATCCAGACGCCGACGGTGAACTGGTCGCTGACGCCGACCGCCCAGGCGTCGCGGAAGCCGAAGCTGGTGCCGGTTTTCCAGGCAATGCCGCGGCGTTCGCCGACCCCCTCGTCTACCAGGCGAGCCAGCGGCCCGCCGGCTTCGAGGACGTCGCGGATGATGAAGGCGGCGCCGGCGCTCATCATCCGTGCTTCTTCGCGCGGGGCATCGGTAAAGTAGCGCGGCTGGCCGCTGACCCCGGCGCGGGCCAGCGCGGTGTAGGCGCCGACCAGCCCTTCGAGGGTGACCGCCGTGCCACCGAGGATGACGCTGAGATTTGGCGTGGCGCCGCGCGGCAACTCCAGCTTCAGGCCGCCGCGGCGCAGCAGCGAAACGAAACGCGCCGGTCCGAGCCGTTCGAGGACTTCGACCGCCGGCACGTTGAGCGACTTGCGCAAGGCTTCCGAGGCGCTGACCGGGCCACTGAAGTTGGCCTGGAAGTTGCCGGGCTGATAGCCCGAGAACGACTGCGGTACGTCAGCCAGCAGCGACTCGGAATGCGTCAGCCCCTCGTCGAGCGCCAGTCCGTAGAGGAAGGGTTTCAGCGTCGAACCCGGTGAGCGCGCCGCCTGCACCATGTCCACGTGCGCAAAGCGGTCATCGTCGGAGAAATCGGCTGAGCCGGCGTAGGCGCGAACCTCCAGGGTGGCGTTGTCGACCACCAGCGCGGCCATCGATACCCGCGGTGGCAGCACCGCCAGGCGGCCCGAGAGCAGTTGTTCGACGGTCTGCTGCATCCCTGCATCGAGGGTCGAGTGGACGAGCGCGGCGTGCGGCTGCAGCCGTCGCAGGCGTTCTGCCAGCAGCGGCGCCAGCAGCGGCTCACGGATGGCCTGGGCGATCACCGGTTCCTGGCGTGCGTCGGCGATCGCCGCGGCGCTCCAGCGCGACTGCAGGCGATCGAGTACCTTGTCCCGGGCCTGGCGGGCCCGGTCCGGGTAGCGATCCGGTCGCAATCGTGACGGCGCCTGCGGCAGCACGGCCAGCAGTGCCGCTTCCGATTCGCTCAGTCGTTGCGCCGGCTTGCCGAGATACGCGCGGCTCGCGGCCTCGACGCCTTCGAGGACGCCGCCCATCGGTGCGTAGCCGAGGTACAGTTCGAGAATCTCGCGTTTCGAGAGCCGCAGTTCGAGCTGTACGGCGCGTGCGACCTGCCGCAGCTTGCCGACGAGGGTATGGGGCGTCGGTTCGAGCAGGCGCGCCACCTGCATGGTCAAGGTCGAGCCGCCGGAGACGATCTGCCCATGCCGCAGCCATTGCCCGCCTGCGCGCAGCAGCGCCCACGGGTTGACCCCCGGATGCCACCAGAAACCGCGGTCCTCGTAGGCGACCAGCGCCTCGATGTAGCGCGGCGAGACCTCTTCGATGGGTACCGGGTGGCGCCAGACGTGTGCGTGGTCGGGGAAGGCGCGCAGCGGTGTGCCGTCACGCGCGAGAACGACCTGGGCGTGCGCCGCGGAGCGCCCGGGCAGCGGCGGTGGCAGGAGTTGGTCGGCGACCAGGAGCGCGGCAAGCACGGCGGCGAGCGATAGCCGCAGAGCGCCTGTCGGCTGCCGTAGCGTGGACGCCATCAGCGCGTGCCAGGCCTCATCCCTGCACCGCCCGAAACGACTCGTGCGGCACCGGAGCCACGCGTCTTCGCCCCGGCTACGCGCCGCCTCGACGCCTCATTTCGGGCCAGTGCCGGCTTCGCGCCCATCGCCAATCACCAGCGTCTCGCCACCGCCGGCCAGCCCGAAAATCTCCGGCTGGTACATGTCTTCGGCGTAGCTCGGTGGGACCACGAAGCGTCCCGGGGTGACGACGCGAACGCGGTAGAAGAACTGCATCTGACCGGCGATCCGGGCGGCGACGACGAAGCGGTCGTCGCGGAACTCGACGTGCCGGATGTCGCCATGCAGCATCGCCTGCCGCGGATCGACGCCGTCGACGGTGACCACCGACTGCTCGCCCTGGACGATGTTGGCGTTTTCGATTTCCAGACCCGCCGGGATGTGGTCGACCACCAGGCCGTTGGCGTAACGGCCTGGCGTCTTGACCTGCAGACGAACGATCGCCGTTTCGCCGACGCGCAGCGGGCGACCGTCGAGCGGTTTGCCGTCGGCGGCAAACCAGTCGCGCTTGAGGTCGAAGGCCTCGCGTCGTGCGGCAGGCATGTTGACCGGGTTGCCGGCGACCTGCAGTTCGATATACAGGCGCTCCTTGCTGGTGTTGCCGATCCTGACGCCGGCTGCCAGCTGCTCTGCAGACAAGGGCAGGAACTGCGTTCCCGTGCCCCCGATTGCCTGCGTCCTGCCGGCCGATACCGTTTCGGCGGTCCACTCCCGGCCAGGCTCGCCGAGGAAACTGCGCCCCATCAGAAACAGCGCCAGCTTCTCCTGCGTGCTGTAGTAGCGCTTGCCCTGCATTTCGCCGGCGACCTGGGCCAGCAGGTTCTCGCGCCCTGCGGGCGTCAGCCGGTGCTTGTCGAGCAGGACGTAGGTCAGCGCCCAGTCGCGCAGACTGCTGCCGTAATCACCCCACCAGGCGTGGCTCGGGCCAACGCGCGGCTTGATCAGACCCGCTTCGATGGCGCTGGTTGCGCGCGTCTCGTCGCCCATCAGCTTCAGTGCCAGGCCGAGATGAACCAGCGCCAGCCCCGAATGCGCGGCGGCCTGCGACTCGTGCAGCTGGCGCAGGGTCGATAGCGGTGCCTTGCTCTGGCGCGCCAGCACGTAGGCGCCGTAGGCGAGCACCGCGAAGCGGCCGGAACCGGCGTAGCGGTGGTCGTTCCAGACCGAGTTCTGGTTATATGTGACGGCGCCGCGGGACAGCCCGGCGACGCCCTCCTGCAGCCCCTTGAGCAGGAATTCGACAGCACGCTTCTCGACCTCCGGCGGGACGCTGAAGCCCTGCTCGCGCGCGTCGAGCAGGAAGTTGGTGACGTAGGCCGAGAGCCAGTACTGGTACTCGCCAAGATTGCCCCACAGGCTGAAGCCGCCGTTGGCGGCCTGCATCCCGGCCAGGCGCGCGATCGCCTGGTCGACCATCGTAGCGCGCTGGGCCTTGGTGAAGGGCTTGAGCGCGAAGTCCCTGGCTGCCGCTTCGTCGATCAAGACGTACGGGTAGGCGCCGCTGGTGGTCTGTTCGGCGCAACCGTAGGGGTAGCTCAGCAGCCCCTGCACGGCGCTGCGGACGTCGATCGGCGCGCGGTTCGACACCGCCAGCGTCGCCGCGACGCTCTGGCGAACGAAGCCGCCCAGCTCGGCCTCGCGCAGTTCGACGCTTTCGCCGGCGCCAACCAGCAGGCGCTTGATCACGGACTGCCGGGGCGTCAGCGCCTGCACCTGCAGCGCGAAGCTGCGGTTGATCCGGATCCGCGGGCTGTCGACGCGCACCTGCACCTCGGTCAACCCGATCGCCGTTCCGGCTTCGATCGGGATCCGCAGGGTCCGCTTCTGCTGGTCCTTGAGCGTGAACCGCTGCTCGCCGTCCTTGACCAGCAGGCCATCGCTGTTGCTGACCAGCAGCCTGATCTCCTGCGTGCTGCCGGCCAGATTCTGCACGTCGAGCGCCAGCACCGCGCTGTCGCCGACCGACAGGAAACGCGGCGTCGCCAGCTCGACGACCAGCGGGGCGACCACCGTCAGCTCGGCCTCCTGCATCCCGAAGCGCTCGCCGCTGGCGACCACGGCCATCAGCCGCAGGCTGCCGTTGAAGTCCGGAACCGCCAGCGAGACTTCTGCTTCGCCCTGCTGGTCGAGCAGCAGCGGGCCGCTGAACAGGTCGACCAGACGAACTTTCCTGGGCATGCTGCGCGTTGGTTTGGGCGCCTGGTCGCCGCCGAACTTGAGCTTGCCCTTGCTGCCGTCCATCTTCTCGATGACCCGGCCATAGATGTCGTAGGCGTCGGTGCCGTAACGCAGCTTGGCGAAGAAGAAGGCGAAAGGATCAGGACTGACAAAACGCGTGATGTTGAGGATCCCGACATCGACCGCCGAAAGCGTCACCATCGCCTGCCGCCCTTTGGCTTCGGGAACCTTGATCCTGACTTTGAGCGGCTGTTCGGGCTCCATTTTCCGGGGCGCGTCGATGGTCACCGCCAGCTTGCGCTGGTCGCGGTCGAGTGGCAGGTAGGCCACGCCCAGGGCGCGCGCCGGCGTCACCTTCTCGCTGCTGTCGCCAGGACGCAGGACCATCACCGTCGCGTACAGGTCATGGCGCTGCCAGGCCTTGTCGAGCGGAATGTCGATGGTCTTGCTGTCGGCGCCGACGGTCAGCCGGCGCACCCACAGCCCGCGGTCGCCTTCGACGGTGACCAGCGCTTCGCCGGCGTGTGGAGGAGTGATCGTCAGACGCGCCGTGTCGCCGGCCCGGTAGCTTGCTTTGTCGAGTTTGAGCGCCACCCGGTCGGGGCGTACGCCCTGCGTCTCGTCGTCCTTGGCCGACCAGCCGGCGTAGAAGCGGTAGCGCGTCGTCTGACGGGTCTCCGGGTCGAAGACTTCGACCCGGTAGCGGCCGTAGCGCAGCGGCAGGCTCAGCTTGCCGCGGCCACCGGCGGCAACCGAGACCTGCGTCGTCGCCACCAGTTCGTCGGTCTCGCTGAAACCCGAATGCCAGCCACGCTGATCGTCGAAGCGCCAGTAGTAGTGACGGTCTTCCCTGAACAGTCGCACCGGTAGCGCGTTGGCGGCTTGCAGTGCGCCGCTGGCGTCGGTCCGCACGACCTCGAAATCGGCCGGGGCGCCTTCGCGCGCGTAGGCGCCGACGAACAGCGGCCGCAGCCCGACCAATACCGGCGCCGGCCAGAAGGCGCGCTCAATGCTGCGCACCACCGGTCGTCCACCGCTTTCGAGCAGGCTCAGCGTCGCACGCACGGTGAACGGCGAACGGTGCTTGGCCACCGTCGTCAGGTCGACCTCGACGGTGGCCCGGCCCTGGTCGTCCATTTCCCGTCCGGGGAGTTCGCTGCGCGACTTGAGCTGCTCCTCGTCGGCGTCGCCGAAAACGAATCCGGGCAGCTTCTCTGCCAGCGGATTACGGTTGCGCTCGCTGGTCACCACGCCAACCAGAGTATTGCCCGCCGCCGGCGCGCCGTACAGGTAACGGCCGCTGACCTCGATCTGCCAGGCCGATTCGCCGGCCAGGCGCTCGCTGGCGCTGCTCAGGTCGAGCTTCATTCGCTCCGGGAGGAACTCCTCGACGGCGAACGGCATGCTGCTGCCGGCGACCCTGGCCGCCGGATCGGCGCGCAGTTCGAGCTGCCAGGAACCGGTGGCCGCGTCGACCGGCAAGTCGATGGCGCGCCGGTAGTAGCCCGCGAAAGCCGGCTCAGGCTGCCAGTTCGCGGTCCACTGCGCCTTGCCGTCGGGACGGCGAAGGGTCGCCTGAATCGGCTGCGACGGCACCGGATGGCCATCGGCGTCACGCGCGATCACCGAGACGTCGAAGCGCTCGCCCGGCCGATAAAGGTTGCGACCGCTGTAGGCAAAGAGGCGCACCGGCACGTAGGGCATGCCGGCGATGTCGAATTCGGCGAGATCGAGCGCCGGTTCGCGCAGGCCGATCAGCGACATCTGCTCACCCTTCCTGGCGACCAGAACGCGCGCGCCGGGCGGCTTCTCGGCGAAGCTCGCGCGACCGTCGCCGTCGGTCTCGGCACGCGCCAGCGCCTTGCCAAGACGATCCACCCAGCTCACTTCGACGCCGGCGCGCGGCTTGCCGTCGGTCAGCGAGCTGAGGTAGGCGTCGGCACCGCCATTGGCGTACTGGCGCAGATGCAGGCCGAGGTCGCTGACGTAGAAGTAGGTGGTCTGGTAATCGCCACGGAAGCGATTCGGCTGCGACATCACGGCCACGTAGATCCCCGGCTCGCGCAGCGCGGCGATGCTCTCGACCGGGATGAAGGTCACGCGGCGGCGATTGGCCTGCTGTTCGGTGAGGAAACGGCCGACGAAGGCGCTGGTCGTCAGCTGCTGCAACTGGTCGAGCTCCCAGTAGCTGACGGCGCCCTTCAGACGCGTGCCGCTGCCGTAATAACCGTTACCATCGCCCTCTTCGTCATCAGCTGCCCCCTGCTCGCCGGTCGCCGCCACCGCTGTGGGCTTGCCCCTGGCGACGACCTTTTCGAGAAACGCCGCGAGCTGATCCGGCTTGACCTTGAGGAACTGGATGTCCACCTCCGGCACATTGACCGTGGTCACCGGCAGGCCGCCGTTCTGTGCGGCTGGCAGGACCATGCCGCGGCTGGCGAAGTAGAACGCCGGCGCGACGGCTGCGGTGCGGATCGAGAAGCGCGCTTCCTGGTCGAGTTGGTCGCCGTTCCTGGCCATCAGCCCGGGCTGGACGCGTACCAGGTAGCGCGCCTGCGGCTTGATCCGCGGGAAGAACAGCAGGTGCGGGTTGTCGCCGACCACCCAGGCGCCTGAGACCGGCTGGCCACCGTCGAGACGGGTGTCCTCCGGCGCACTGCTGGTGCTGGCCCCGGTCGTCGGCCTCTCCTCGTCGCCTTGCTGGTCGTCGCCTTGCTCATCGTCGCGCCTGGCGGTTGCCGTCGTCGCGGCGGGCGGCATTTCGAGGACCTGGACAAACTGGTCGTAATTTTGCTTGCTATCGAGTGGCAGGCTGAACGACAGCGCCAGCGCTGGCGAACCATCGAGCTCGCGATTCGCGCCGTCGACCACTTCGAAACGGACGCCAGCGGTCGCCGTCTGGTCCTTGGCCTGCTGCGGCAGGTTGCCGATGGCCAGGAAACCGGCGATCGCCAGCGCCACTGCTGCCAGCGCGGCGTGTATCGCTGCCCGCCCGCGCTGCCTGATGTGCCGTCCGCTGCGCATGGCATTCTCCGGGAATGTGCTGCGGCGATTCTAGCAGGCGGGCGCTTGCGGGCTGCTGTCTTTCTCGCGCCGGCAGGGTTTCAGCTCATCCCTGGGCTTCGCCGGGCGAGCAATCGACCTGGAAAACCTCGCGGTCGTCAAGGCGAACGGCCGTCAGATGGCGGCCCCACAGGCAACCCGAATCGAGCGCCAGCAAGTTGGGCTCGATCCTCAGCCCGAGTGCCGACCAGTGGCCGGTGACCAGAACGTCGCCGGCGCTCAGTCTGCCCGGGACCTCGAACCATGGCAGCAGGTCGGCCGGCGCGCTCGCCAGCTCGCCTTTGGTCTTGAACTCCATCACGCCGTCAGCTGAACAGAGGCGCATCCTGGTCATCGCGTTGACGATCACCCGCAAGCGCGCCCAGCCTTCCAGGTCGTCGCTCCAAGCTGCTGGCTCGCTACCCCACATGTTGGCCATGAAATCCAGATAGCTCGGGCCAGCGAGCACCGCTTCGACCTCTGCGGCCAGCGCGCGCGCTCGGGCCACCGTCCACTGCGGCAACAGGCCGGCATGGACCAGGCAGAATTCGCCTTCCTGATGGCATAGCGGCCGATGCCGCAGCCAATCCATCAATTCCTGGCAGTCGGCTGCATCGAGGATTTCGTCGAGCGTGTCGCCCTTGCCCCGCCGGTCAAATCCGGCGGCGACCAGCAGCAGGTAGAGGTCGTGATTGCCCAGTACCGTCGTTGCAGCCGGACCCAGATCGCGAACGAAACGCAGCGTTTCCAGGGAGCGCGGGCCACGGTTGACGATGTCGCCGACCAGCCACAGACGGTCGCAGGCCGGATCGAAACGGCACTTGTCCAGGAGCTGCAGCAGCGAATCGAAACAGCCCTGAATATCGCCAATAGCGTACGTTGCCATGCTTTCCGTTCAGGTCGAGGCGCGCTGCTGCTGCCAGCGCCAGGCGTCGCTGCACATTTGCTCGATGCCGCGCCGGGCTTGCCAGCCGAGCAGCTGCTGGGCCAATGCCGGGTCGGCGTAACAGCTCGCGACATCGCCCGGGCGGCGTGGCACCAGCGCGTAGGGCACCGGTCGACCGCTGACGGCGGCGAAGGCGCGAACCATGTCGAGTACCGAGTAGCCGCAACCAGTGCCCAGATTGACCGTCAGCAGGCCGCCCCTGGCGAGCAGATGGTCAAGCGCCGCCAGGTGGCCCTCAACGAGGTCCATGACGTGAATGTAGTCACGGACGCCGGTGCCGTCGGGGGTCGGATAATCGCTGCCGAAGACGCTCAGCTGCTTGCGCGTGCCGGCCGCCACCTGCGCCACGTAGGGCAGCAGGTTGTTGGGCACGCCATTGGGTTCCTCGCCGATCAGGCCGCTGGGGTGCGCGCCGACGGGGTTGAAATAGCGCAGGCGCGCGATCCGCCATTGCCGGTCGGCGTGCACCAGGTCGGCCAGGATGTCTTCGATCATCAGCTTGCTGGCACCATACGGATTGGTCGCCGAGCGCGGGAAATCTTCGCGGATCGGCACCGAGGCCGGGTCGCCATAGACCGTCGCCGAGGAACTGAAGATCAGGGTCTTGACCGAGGCTTCGGCCATCAGCTCGCACAGGGCGATCGTCCCGCCGACGTTGCAGTCGTAGTATCGCAAGGGCTGGGCTACCGATTCGCCGACGGCTTTCAGGCCGGCGAAGTGAATCACCGCGTCGATCGGCGAATCCGTGAAGACGCGGCGCAGCAAGGCGCGGTCACGGACATCGCCCTCGACCAAGAGCGGCCGTTGGCCGGCAATCCTGGCGACGCGGTCGAGGACCTCGGGCCGGCTGTTGGAGAAATCGTCGACGACGGTCACCGCGTGACCTGCGGCGAGCAGCGCGACGCAGGCGTGCGAGCCGATGTAGCCGCAGCCGCCGGTTACCAGGATGTTCATTCTCTAGCCTCTTGGTGGATCCGCTACGGCGCTGGCACGCCTGCCCGGCGGCGACAGCGCAACGACCGGCGACGGACCGCGAACGGCCTGCCTGCGCAGGTCACGCCACGAAGAAGTCCGCAAGCTGGCCACTCCTGCCGTGCCGGCGAGGAGGGCCGGGCTGAGATCATTGCCGGCGCGCGACTACCGTGCAACCAGGAACTCGTCCTTGTGCCGTCCTTGCGCCTCCAGACTTGTCAGCCAGTTTGGCGCCTTGCCGCGGCCCGACCAGGTCTCGCCGTTGGGGCCGCGAAACTTGACGGCGACCGTGGTCTTGGTCTTGCCGGCAAAGGCAGCCACGCCCCTGAAGCCGCAATCGGCGGCGGTCAAACCGTACTCGGCGATCAGCTGCTTCGCTTTCACGATAGCCGACGCCACTTCTGTCTGCCGAGCTTCCGCGATTTGTTGCTCCAAGGCCTCACGTTGTTCCAGTAGTTCCTTGTACGTCGCCATGCACTTCTCCCGAAAGTAAATTGTTCTGTTACACAAGAAAACCGCCATTTACAACAGGCAGCACGCGACGCATCAAGTCATCAAGTTGTGTCGCGCTGCCGCCATGACGCCGAGAACGCAGCTGGAAAAACAAGTGCTCGCTGCTCGACGTCGACCGCCCCGGCATTGGCAGTACTCCTTGCCGACGCTATCCGATCGTCTGCTCATGGCTATCGCTCCGCGGTCCCGCGTAGCTGCCGATAGACACCGGCATGGAAAATCAGCGGCTCGCTGGCTTCTCCCCGCGCAAAGCGCTGCACCCGACCAATGAAAACGAGATGGTCGCCACCGGGATGTTGTACCTCATTGACGCACTCGAACCACGCCGAGCAGCCCTCGATGAGCGGTGCGCCAGCCAGTCCCCGGGTGGTCGCGACCGGATCGAAACGATCGTTGTCCCGGCCGGCAAAATAGTCCGAGATCCACTGCTGGTCGGCGGCCAATACATTGACGGCGTAATGGCTGGCGCGACGGAAAGCGTCGAGTCGCGGTGAAGTGCACGACAGGCTCCAGAGGATCAGCGGCGGCTCCAGCGAAACGGCGTTGAAGGAATTGATCGTCACCGCGATCGGTTTGCCGTCCGGGGCCAGCGCCGTAAGCACCGTGACGCCGGTGGCAAAGCTGCCCAGAGCATCGCGGAAGTCCCGACAGACAAGGTCTCGCGCCGCCAGCGCGCGGCCCGTGTCACAGGTCTCGCACGGCAGGTCGGCAAGTGCGGCGGAGGCGGCCGGGCATTCGGGCGATCCAGAAAGCCGGTCCATCACGCCGTCCGGGGTCGTGCTGCGGGCATGCTAGAATTCACTGTTGGCAAAATGGTTGGCGAGATCCGCATGACTGCGGCAAGGCAAATGGAAATCCGGTGACAGCTACCGATAATAATAAACACCTGACGATAAGGCCAATGCAAACTTCGGCAGATTTGCCATTCTGCTTGCCGGGCTTGCCATTCCTCGTCGTGCCGGCAAGTAGACGAAAAGCGCGATTATCGCCGCACTGCGCTTCGATGTCGAGACGATTTTGATAATCCATTATCTGGACTCGATCAGACATCGCCCTGCGGCGTGCGTTCAAGAGCGCCGGGCGAATCCTCGTCCGGGCCGTTGTGCAAGCGGGCATTTTCCAGCCACGGCGAGCAACCGTTCGGCACATGCTTGACTCCAGTCCCGCCGCCCGACGCGGCTTTTCCCGACGCGTGATTGGCTGGCAGAAAGCCAATGGCCGCCACGACCTGCCATGGCAGCAGACGGCCGACCCGTACCGCATCTGGCTGTCTGAAATCATGCTGCAGCAAACGCAGGTGCCCACCGTGATTCCCTATTACGCGCGTTTTCTGGCACGTTTTCCGACCCTTGAAGCACTCGCTCGCGCGCCGCTCGGCAGTGTCCTCGAGCTGTGGTCCGGGCTCGGATATTACGCACGCGCGCGCAATCTGCACCGGTGCGCGCAAATGCTGGTCGGCGAGCGGGCGGGGAAGTTCTCTGCCGATCCCCGTGAAAACGTGGATTTGCCGGGAATCGGTCGGTCTACGGCTGCGGCGATCAGCGTCTTTGCCTTCGGCCGCCGCGCCGCCATTCTCGATGGCAATGTCAAACGCGTCCTGGCGCGCTGCTTTGCGGTCACCGCCGGCTCGTCGGCCGCGCAGGATCAGCGTGCGCTGTGGGCGCTCGCCGAATCGCTGCTGCCGGAGCGCGGCGTGCAAAGTTACACCCAGGGCATGATGGACTTGGGGGCGACGGTGTGCACCGCCCGCCAGCCCGCCTGCGCCGGCTGTCCGCTGCGGGAGATCTGTGTCGCCCGCCGCGACGGCCGCCAAGCCGAACTGCCGGAGCGCCGGAGCAGGGCGGCGCTGCCACAGCGATCGAGCAGCGTGCTGTTGCTCACCGATGGCCAGCGGGTGCTGCTCGAGCGCCGCCCGCCGGTCGGTATCTGGGGCGGGCTGCTGAGCTTGCCCGAACTGCGCGGCGAAGCCCCGGACGCTTTCGTTCTGCGCCACGGTTGCCGGTTGCTGAGTGCCCGGGCGCTGCCGCCGATCGCGCACGTCTTCAGCCATTTTCGCCTGCGTATCGAGGTGTTGCGCTGTGACGTCGAAGTGCTCGGCGGCGCAAGCGAGGCCGTTCTCGAATGGCTGCCGGTCGACCAGATCGCAGCGGCGGCCTTGCCGGCGCCGATCAAGAAGCTCCTGCTGGGCGCCGCCGTCTGATGCCAGCGGCACGGTCGTGCCGCGCAGCGGCGGTCCGGTCAGGATGATCTTTGTTTCAGAAACCGGGCAAAATCGTCGCTGGCCAAGGGGCGGCTGAACAGATAGCCCTGATAGCCGTCGCAGCCGTGGCTGTCGAGAAACCGGTACTGAGCCTCGTTTTCCACTCCCTCGGCAACGACCTTCAGCCCGAGACTACGGCCCATGGTGACGATGGTCTGGGCGATCACCGCGTCGCTCTGGTTGTCGGGGAGTCGGTTGACGAAGGCGCGGTCGATCTTGATCTGGTCCAGCGGCAGGCGGGTCAGGTACGAGAGCGAGGAGTAGCCGGTACCGAAATCGTCCATCGCGAAGGTGACGCCAAGACGCTTGATGGCGTTCATCTTGGTGATCGTATCGGCGACGTTGTCGAGCACCAGACTCTCGGTCAGTTCCAGCTTCAGGCGTGTTGGCTCGGCACCGCTGTGCCGCAGTATCACCGCCAGCTGGTCGACGAAATCCGCCTGGCGGAATTGGCGGGCGCTGACGTTTACCGCCACTTGCAACTCGCGAGTCCGCTCTTCCAGTGACCACTCCTTGAGCTGCGCGCAGGCGCTTGCCAGGACCCACTGACCGATCGGCACGATCAGACCGGTGTCCTCGGCCAGCGGGATGAACTGGGCTGGCGACACCAGCCCACGTTCGGGATGTAGCCAGCGCAGCAGCGCTTCGGCCGCAAATACGCGTCGCTTGGCGTCAACCTGTGGCTGGTAATGGACGATGAACTGACCCCGCTGCAAAGCCAGATGCAGACCCTCCTCGAGTTGTCGCCGGTCTCTGGCCAGCTCGTTCATGCTCGCGGTGAAGAACTGCACGTTGTTGCGTCCGGCGGCCTTGGCGTGATACATCGCGGCGTCGGCGTTGCGCATCAGCAGGTCGGCGGTCTCGCCGTCGCCCGGGAAGACCGTAATGCCGATGCTCGACGTGGTGTGCACCGTGTGTCCGTCGAATTGGTAGGGCTGCGACAGCGCCTTGAGGACCTTGGCCGCCACCCGCTCGGCCGCCGCGGCGTCGGTACCGGTCAGCACGACGACGAATTCGTCACCGCCCAGCCGCGCCACTACATCGCTCTGGCGGACACTGGCGCGCAAGCGCTGCGAGACTTCCAGCAACAGGGCGTCGCCAATGTGGTGACCGAGCGTGTCGTTGATGTTCTTGAAGCGATCGAGATCAAGGAACATCACCGCCAGCGGGCTGCTCGGGCGGTCACGCCGCGCGTTGGCCAGCGCCTGGTCCAGCCGCGACTGCAGGCTGGAGCGGTTGGGCAGGTCGGTCAGCGTGTCGAAGTGCGCAAGATGGCTGATCTTCTCTTCGGCGGCCTTGCGCTCGGAGATGTCGACGAAGCTGCCGATGTAGTACTCGATGGCGCCGTCGGCGCCGCGAATGGTCGAGATCGCCAGCCATTTCGGGTAGCAGCTGCCATCCTTGCGGCGGTCCCAGACTTCGCCTTGCCAGTGACCGGTGGTATTGATCGCCTGCCACATCTGCCGATAGTCGTCGGCGGATGATCGCCCCGACGACAGCAGCCCGGGATCCCTGCCGCGGACTTCGTCGGCGTCATAGCCGGTGAGGCGGCAGAACGAATGGTTCACCTCCAGGATGCGGTTGTCGCGGTCGCTGACCATGATCGCCTCTGCGCTGTGCTCGAAAACACCGGCCAGCAGACGCAATCGTGTCTCGGTGACCCGGCGTTCGCTGATATCGCGCCAGAGCGTATGCAGAATCACGTCCCCACGCAGCGTGATCGGCGTCAGCGTGACCTCGACCGCGACCAGCGAGCCGTTCGCGCGCTGGTGCGTCCACTCGAAGCGGTGGTAGCCGAAACGACGTGCGGCGGCGATCATCGCCGCTGCCTTCTGGTCGGAGACCTGGCCGTCGGGCTGGCGGGCCGGCGAGATGTCGGCCGGACGGCGACCGAGGAACTCGGCCTTGGAGCCGTAGCCAAGGAGCGCCAGGGTGGCCGCGTTGCAGTCGATGAAGCGGCCATTCTTGAGCAGCAGCAGCGGGTCCTTGGCGTCCTCGAAAAGACGGCGAAAAGCCTCCTCACTCTCGCGTAGCTGCTGCTCGGCGCGTAGTCGGTCGGTAACGTCCTCCTTGACCGCCAGGTAGTGGGTGACCTCGCCGTGATCGCCAAGAACCGGCGAAATCGACGCATTTTCCCAGAACAGTTCGCCGCTCTTGCGCCGGTTGTGAAGCAGACCGCTCCACACCCGGCCGTCGAGCAGGCTGCGCCACAGGCTGCGGTAGGTTTCGGCGGGCGTCTCGCCGGATTGCAGGAAGCGCGGGTTGCGGCCGATCGCTTCGAGCCGCGAATAGCCGGTGACGCGGGTGAAACTCGGATTGACGTACTCGATTTCCCCGTCACGGTTGGTCATCATGATCGCCATCGGCGTTTGTTCGACCGCCTGCAACAGCTTCTGCGATTCTTCCTCGGCCTGCCGGCGTTCCGAGATGTCGGCGAAAATCCAGATACTTCCTGCCTGTGGCGCTTGCGGGTCGATCGCCCGGCCGGTCAACGCGCCCCAGAACAGGCTGCCGTCCTTGCGCCTGAGCATCATTTCAGTGCTGAAGGCGCTGCCCGTGGCGACCGTGGCGTAGGCTCTGGCACCGACCTGTTCGAAGATCTCGCGCGACGCGTAGAAGCACTCCGACGACTCGCCGACCAGTTCGCCCGGCTGGTAACCGAAGATTTCCTCGGTGCGCCGGTTGCAGTAGATGACACGTCGCTGCCGGAGGTGCACGATGCCGACCATGGCGTTGGCCAGCAAGGTCTGCATCTCGGCCAGCAGCTGCCGGTTGCGCTCTTCCATTTCCTGGCGTTCGCTCAGGTCGGCCAGGACATTGGCGATGATCGGCCGTTCTCCCGGAACTTGATGGACCACGAAGACCGCGTGGATGGTCGGAATGCTGCGGCCGTCGAGCGCCTTCAATTCAATCTCGCCAGTCCAGTGGCCGGTCTCCAGAGCAGCCGGCAGCACCTCCTGCTGCATCCTGTGCAGGTTCTCGTCGCTGTAGAACTGCGTGAGCGAGTAGTCGCTGCTCTCTGCCGCCGGCGGCAGCTGCAGCATTCGGCGCGCTGCCGGGTTGACGTAAATGAGCTTTCCGTCCGGATACGCCATGCCGATGCCCTGCCCGGCGTTGTCCACCAGGAGCTGGAAGATGTTCAGTCGCTCGGCGTTGGCGCGCAGCTGCCGCTCGCCCTCGACCAGCTCGCTGATCAGCTGTGCCTGGCGCCGTTCGCTGCGTTGCAGGCGCAGCAGCAGCGTGCTCAGCAGGACCAGCAGCAGCAAGCCGGAAACACCGACCACCAGCACGCGCGTCCGCCAGCCAGCCAGAACCTCGTCGACGCTGACGCCGATGACGAAATAGAAGGGATAACGCTGCAGCCGGTGCAGGCTGTAGATGCGCTCCTGCGGGTCGGTCGGGTCGGCAAGGCGCAGCGTTGCCGTCGGCTCGCTGGCGCTCATCTGCAGGCTAAACGGATGCCGTGGATCGAGCGGCTGGTTCACCAGCCCGGCGAGATCCGGCCAGCGGACGACCAGGCGTTGGTCGTCACTCCGACGCAGTGCGATCGACCCGGTCCTGCCGAGATCGACCGACCGGAAGATCCGCTGGTAGCGTGCGAGGTCGAGCGCTGCGGTGACGATGCCAAGAAAAGTGCCTTGCTCGCCGACCAGGGCGCGGGCGACGATCAGGCTGGGTCGGTCGATGACGCGCGACGACAGGACCTCCGAGAACACCGGTCCGGCCAGCGGCGTTTCGCGCAGCATCCGGAAATAGTCGCGGTCGACGACATTGATCCGCGGCGTCGCGGCCGCGTCCGAGCTGTACTGCAGGTCGCCATTGCGGTCGAAAACCCGCAGACCGGCCAGTTCCTCAAAATTGTGCAGGTGTTCGTCGAGTTCGCCGTCTACTTCGCTGCGGTAGCGGGCGGCCTGCCGCGGGTTCAGTGCTGCCGCGGGGATGTGCCATGCCAGTTCCTGCAGGACGCTATCGGTGCGCCGCAGCGTTGCTTCGAGGCGGGTCTCGAAGATCGCAGCATAGTTGCGCGTGGTTGTTTCGGCAGCGTGAACCTGCTCCTGGTAGCTCAACCAGAGCTGGTAAGGCAGCAGCAGCAGGACTACCAGGAGCAGCACGGCGACCGCCATCCGCAGCGTTCGGCGTTGGCTACGGATGGTGGCGAGAGAAGCAACGGATGTCATCGGGCAATACTGCAAGACTTCGCCGGGCAAGACAAGACAAGGCCAGGGAACGAGCCAGCGTCTGGTCGGCGCGGGCTACCAGTGCAAGCGCCGTCGCGGCCGGCTTGCGGGCTCATTGGTGACTCGCTGTGGCCGGCATGGTGCCGATCTGGCCGATCGCCCAACGCCCGAAAGCGACGCCGCAGGCCAGCGTCACGAAGCCGGCCGCCCAGCCCGCATCGCTGGCACGACCGAAGGCGTCGAGCGCGACGCCAAATGCCACGGGCCCGAAGAAGCCGCCGGCGAAGCCGATCGACGAGTACAGCGCGAGCGCGGTGCCGCGGATTTCGGGGGCCGTTTCGGTGAGCAGACCGGCGGTCAGCGCGGCTGAATCGAGATTCATGCTCAACGCGTAAACGAGCACCAGCGGCACCAGCAGCCGGCTCGACTGACCGCCCGAAAAGGCGACGACGAGCGCCAGGGCGCACGACAAGGGCATCACGCCGTTCAGCCACCGACTGCGTCCCCAGCGCTGCGCTCCTTCGTTGCCGAGGATGCTCGCCGGGACGGCGAGAAAAGTCGCCAGCGCCGCGATCAGCCCAGGCATGCTGGTCCAGGGGTGGGCGCTGCTGGCATGCGTCCAGGTCAGGTATGCAACCAGCCAGCCGCGGAAGCCGAAGAGCTCCCAGTTGTGACCGAAGTAGCCGCCGCAGAAGGCCAGGATGCGGCGGTCGCGCAGGACGCTGCGCCAACGGCGGTGGGCGACCGCAACCGGCGCTGGCCGCTGGCCCGGCGACACCCCGCGCCAGACCAGCGCGAGCGACAGCGCCGTGCCGCCGGCCGCGGCGGCGAACAGCGCGGGCCATGGCAGCAGCCCTCGCAGCAGTTCGATCCACAGGTACGATAGTCCTGCGCCGACGCCGAAGGTGGCGGTGTAGAACGCCGTGCCGCGCGACTGCGCGGCGACCGGCAGCCGATCGGTCAGCGCTTTCAGGCCTGGCATGTAGGTGCCGGCCAGGCCAAGCCCGGCGAGCCACCACCAGAACATGGCGGCGGCAAGACTGTCCGCAAAGCTGGCAAAGCCGGCCAGCGCGGCGCCACTCAAGGCGGCGCCGGCCAGGTAGATGCGCCGCGCGTCGATGCGATCGGTCCAGCCGACCAGAAGCGGAACGGCCAGGATGTAGCCGAGAAAGAAAATGCCGCCAAGCCAGCCAGCTTCGGTTGCCGATAGCGACCATTGCTCCGAGAGCTGCGGGAGCAGCGACGGTACCAGCGCGAAGCCGGCCATCGAGGCGGCTTCCGAGACGCAGAAGAGGGTCACCAGCCTGGTCGGCGAGCGTGTCGCCGCGCCGTTCATTACGGGCCGTTCGGTGGCGGCTGGGACAGATCGCCTGACAGTGTGTCCAGCCGAGCCGCGGGATGGTCGACTTCGAGCGGTTTCTGCCGGGTCAGCTGTTCCAGCGGCAAGGTTTCGGCCAGTCGAAAGGCGGGCCGGCTGGCGTCGTCGAAGACATCCGGAGCGGGCATCCGGGCCGCTCCCGCCGGGGCGGCGATTTGCGGCAGCAACGCTCTCAGGCCGCCCGGGAACAACGCCACGCCGAGCCGAAACAGCGCCATTTCCGGCGACCATCGTGCGGTCGCCGTTTCGCGGGGCGGTTGCATGGGGCCTTCAGCCGACCTCATTCGCTGGCCTCGGGGTCTCCCCAGCGCCGGATCAGCGCGTGCGGCACCCGCAGCTGATCGAGGATGCGGGCGACGACAAAATCGACCAGATCCTCGACGCGCTGCGGGTGGTGATAAAAACCCGGGCTGGGTGGAAGGATTACTGCCCCGGCTCGCGACAGCCGCAACATGTTCTCGAGATGGATCGCCGACAGGGGCGTCTCGCGCGGCACCAGGACCAGCTTACGGCCTTCCTTGAGGACCACGTCGGCGGCCCGCTCGATCAGCTTGCTGGCCAGCCCCTGGGCAATTGCCGCCAGGGTTCCCATCGAGCACGGGCAGACGACCATCGCGTCGGGTGGGTTGGAACCGCTGGCGACCGGTGCGAACCACTCGTCGCGGCCGAAAACTTCGAGTGTTCCCGGCAAGCCCTGGAAGCGCCCTTGCAAGGCGGCGCGCGCATCGCTGGCACGCGCCGGCAGCTCGAGCTCCATCTCCTGCCGGGCGACGATCTGCGCGACCTGCGAGTAGAGCAACTGCACGCGGCAGCCGGCGGCCAGCAGGCACTCGAGCAGGCGGACGCCGTAGGGCATGCCGGAGGCGCCGGTGAAGGCCAGGCAGATCGTTTCAGGCATGGTTGACCTCCGCTGCATCGACCGGCAGCTCCTCAAGCAGGCGCGCGGCAAGCAGGCCGTTGATGATACCGAAAGTGAGCGCCGCCGCTGCGAAAAACGGCACCATCAGGAACAGGCCGTCGTGGGGGATCAGCCACAGTCGGGCCAGTAGCAACTGCCCGCCGATATGGGCGAAGGCGGCCAGGACGCTCCAGCTGACTGGCCCGAACCAGCGCTTCGGCAGGCGGCTGGCGAGCGCCAGCGTGGCCAGGCTGAACAGCGCACCGGTGAGGCTCATGAAGAACCCGGGCGAGAGAAAATAGCCGAGCAGCAGGCCGCCGGCAAAGACGCGCAGGCCGCTGACCCAGGCGGCGGCAAGCCAGCCGTAGCGCGCCAGGACGATCAGCGTGACGATGTTCGCCAGGCCAGGTTTGATTCCTGGCAACGGCAGCGGGATCGCCGCGTCGATCAGCGACAGACCGATCGCCGCCGCCGCAAGTTGCGCGATGCGGTGGTCTTCGGGTGTCGCCACGAGTTTGATCAGCGGCCTGGTCTCGGGCATTCGGGGCACGGCGCTAGAGCGCTGGTCAGGAAAACGGACATCGCCGGCTGCCGACTTCGGTCCGCCGTCCAGCGTCGCGCCGACCGCGGCGCTGGCCAGTGAAGCTCATGGTTCCGAGATCGCTCGGCCGCGCGAAATGAAGGCCACTGAATAGCCGGCCTGGAACTTCGAATGCAGGGCTTCGATGACCGGCGGCGAAACCATCGTTGTGGCGTCCCACTTGATCGCGTAGTTGGCGCCGGAACCGCCGGCGTTCTCGTTGAGCTCGATAAACAGTTCCATGGTGCCAAACGGGGGGATGGTTCTGGGGATCGGTACCGAGTTTCGAACCAGTACGCCTTCGGTATCGTAGTACGGTGCCGCGACGACGCGAATCGGGTTCTTGGGGTCGGTGTTGCGGACACTGACCAGAACCGACACCAGCGTCGTCCCCGACCTGCCCGACGAGGCGACGTTGCCGTGCCGGAAATGCGAATAGATCGGCACATAGACCGTTTGCCCTCGGGTCGGTGGCTCGATGCCCTCGGCCAGCGCGGGCGTTAGCACGCCGGCGAGCAGCAGCGCCGCGGTCAGTCGGCAGCCAGCCAGCGCCAGCCAGCGGCGGGTTGGGGATGGAATGTAGTCCTTGCTCATAGCACGCTCCTGTCTTCGGGACCCAAGTGGTAACGGTCCCTGGTCATCGCTCCGCCGGCGGGCGTCGGTAGGGGGTCGGGTCGCGGCGCCTGCCGGCGCTGCCGCGATGGCAACGAGGTGGGTTTGCACCAGCTTCAGACAAGTCGCACGGTCAGCTCGCCGACCCCGGCCACGCCCGCTTCGAGGACGTCGCCAGGCAGAACTTTCGAGACCCCGGCCGGGGTCCCGGTGAAAATCAGGTCTCCGGCCGCGAGCGTGACGTAGGTCGAAAGGTTGGCGATCACCTCGGCGACCGTCCACGACATCTGCTGGAGATCGCCATTCTGCCGCGTCTGGCCATTGACCTTGAGCCAGACGGCGCCGCAGCTCGGATGGCCAATCGCGGCCAGTGGCCGGATCGCCGCGATTGGTGCGCTGTGGTCGAAGCCCTTGCCCATATCCCATGGATGGCCCTTGTCCTTCGCCGCCTGCTGCAGGTCGCGCCGGGTCAGGTCGACTCCGACCGCGTAGCCATAGACCAATTCGAGCGCCCGGGACGGCGAAATATCCGCGCCACCACCGACCAGCGCGACGACCAGTTCGACTTCGTGCTGCAGATTGTCGGTGGCCGGCGGATAGGGGACAGCACCACCGCCGGGAACCAGCGCATCGGCGGGTTTGCTGAAGAAAAAGGGCGGTTCGCGGCCGTCGGCGCCCATTTCGGCGGCGTGATCGGCGTAATTGCGACCGACGCAGTACACCCGACGGACCGGGAAAAGGCCGTCGCTGCCGGCGACCGGAACGCTGACCTGGGGGGGGGGTGGAAAGACGTAGGGCATTGCTTCTCCTCGCGGTTCGGTGTCAGACAGGGTTGTCGATATCGACGAATTGGCAGTCGAGGCCGAAGCGCTCGGCCAAGTGTTCGGCGAGCGCCTGCACGCCATAGCGCTCGCTGGCGTGGTGACCGGCAGCGAGGTACGCGACACCGGACTCGCGCGCCAGATGCACGGTCTGCTCCGAGACCTCGCCGCTCAGGTAGAGGTCGGCGCCAAGCGCGATGGCCTGTTCGAACAAGCCCTGCGCGCCGCCGGTACACCAGGCGACACGGCGTACCAGGCGCGCGCTATCGCCAATCGCCAGCGGCATTCGCTGTAACTGCTCGGCGACTCGTCCGGCGACAGCTTCCAGGCTGGTCGGGCTTTCCGGGCGGCCCAGCCAGCCGACGTCCTGGTCGCCGAAGCGCCCGTCGGCCAGCCAGCCCAGCCGCCGGGCCAACTGGGCGTTGTTGCCGAATTCGTCATGGCTGTCGAGCGGCAGGTGATAGGCGATCAGGTTGATGTTGTTTACCAGCAGGGTCCGCAGCCGCGTTCTGCGGATGCCGGTGACGCGGCCATCTTCGCCACGCCAGAACCAGCCGTGATGGACCAGAATGGTATCGGCGCCGCGCGCCACGGCGGCATCAAGCAAGGCCTGGCTGGCGGTGACGCCGGCGACCAGGCGGTGGACCGCAGTGCCTCCTTCCACTTGCAGACCGTTTGGGCAATAATCGCGGAAGCGCGCGGCGTCCAGGAGCTTGTCCAGGTAGCGTGTCAATTCATCGCGTTTCATTCACCGGCTCCGATTTCGCCCATGCGCAGGCTCTGGCTGATTTTTGCACAAACGGTGACCATCGGTCTGGCCGTTCTCTTCGTGGTCAGCACGCTTAAGCCCGAGTGGCTGGGCAAGGGGTCATTGACGGGGCCCAGCATCGTTTCCCTGCAGGAGTCGGTCAAGGGGATGCCGCCGGTGCTGGTCGCCCCGTCGTATCGCGAAGCGGCGAAGAAAGCGCTGCCGTCGGTGGTGCACATTTTTACCTCGCAGAAGATCAAGGCGCGCCGCCATCCACTGCTCGACGACCCGGCCTTCCGCCACTTCTTTGGCGACGGCGAGGGTGGCGATGGTCCGAGCACGTCCGGCCTGGGCTCGGGGGTCATTGTCAGCCCGAATGGCTATGTTCTCACGAACTTCCATGTCGTCGAAGCCGCGGACCAGATCGAGATTGCCCTCAGTGATGGTCGCAACCTGAGCGCCCGCCTCGTTGGCAGCGACCCCGAGTCCGACCTCGCGGTCCTGCAAATCAGCGAGGAGCACGGCAAGAAGCTGGTGTTGCCGGCGATAACGCTGGGACAGATGGACGACGTGGGGGTCGGCGACGTGACCCTGGCGATCGGCAATCCCTTCGGCGTCGGGCAGACGGTGACCATGGGAATCATCTCGGCACTGGGCCGCTCGCATCTCGGGATCAACACCTTCGAAAACTTCATCCAGACCGACGCGGCGATCAACCCGGGCAATTCCGGAGGCGCGCTGGTGGACAGCCAGGGTAACCTGATTGGGATCAATACGGCCATCTATTCGCGCTCTGGCGGTTCTTTGGGCATCGGTTTTGCGATTCCGATCTCGATCGCCCGCAACGTCATGGAGCAGATCATCCAGACCGGCGTCGTGACGCGTGGCTGGATCGGCGTCGAGGCGCAGGAAATCACCATCGATCTGGCCGAGTCCTTCGGCCTGCCCGATACCTCGGGCGCCCTGATCGCCGGCGTCTTGCGCGGCAGCCCGGCCGATGCGGGAGGGATCAAGCCGGGCGATATTCTGCTCGCCGTCGGCGGGCGGCCGGTCAAGGATCCGCAGGGGATGCTCGATCTGATCGCCGGCCAGAAGCCGGGAGAAACGGTCAGTTTCCAGTTGCGGCGGCAGAACAAGCTGTTCGACACCACGGTCAAGATCGGCAAGCGGGCGCCACAGCGCCGCGAGCGCGAGTAGTCGGGCGAGCCGGCATGTGTCAGCTGCTCGGCATGAACTGCAACGTGCCCACCGACATCTGCTTTTCCTTTGCCGGTTTCCAGGTCCGCGGCGGGGCTACAGACGTGCATTCGGACGGCTGGGGAATTGCCTTTTTCGAAGGCCGCGGCACACGCGTGTTCCTCGACCCGCAGCCATCGTGCTCGTCGCCGGTCGCCGCGCTGGTGTGCAGCTATCCGATCCATTCGCAAAACGTCATCGCGCATATCCGCAAGGCGACCCAGGGTCTGGTCGCGCTCGAGAACACCCACCCGTTCATGCGCGAACTCTGGGGACGCTACTGGATCTTCGCGCATAACGGCCACTTGCCGGATTTCGCGCCGGAACTCGACGGCAGTTTCACGCCGGTGGGCCAGACCGACAGCGAGCGCGCTTTCTGCTGGCTGCTGCAGAACCTGCGGCAGCGCTTCGGCAGCCGGCCGCCCAGTCAGGCGATGCTGTTCGAGGCGCTGCATCAACTGACCCTCGATCTCGGCGCGCGTGGCGCATGCAACTACCTGCTGTCGAATGGCGATTGCCTGTTCGCGCACTGCTCGACGCAGCTGAGCTACATCGTTCGCCAGGCGCCCTTTGCCGTTGCCCATCTGCGAGATCAGGATCTGAGCATCGATTTCAGCGCTGTGACGACGCCCAACGATCGCGTCGCGGTGATCGCCACGGTGCCACTGACCGACAATGAACAGTGGACGGTGATGCCGCGCGGCAGCCTGTGGCAGTTCGAAGGCGGCGCGCCGGCCCGGCATCGGCTCACCATCGCTGGACCACCGCAGACACCCGCCTGAGCGAGGACTTGTCCGCCGCCGGTCGAGCAGGGCGCCACCACCCGGTGTCAGGCGTCGGGTTTGCGGTCGTCGCCCTGCTGCGGACTGAGATCGGCGATCGCCTGGTTCATTTCCTCGGTGGTCAGCGGTGTCCAATCGTCCCCCTGATTGGCGGCAGCCGATGGCCCTGGCTGGTCGCCCGGTGTGCCAGCAGGCGCTGCGCGTCGGGTGACGAACCTGGCCATCAGCAGCCCCAGCTCGAAAAGCAGGCACATTGGAATGGCCATCAGCAACTGCGAGATCACGTCCGGAGGCGTGAACACTGCCGCCACGACGAACGATCCGACGATCACATACGGGCGCCATTCCCTGAGTTTGGCGAGGTCGACGATGCCGACATAAACCAGAACGACGACCAGCACCGGGACCTCGAAAGTCACCCCGAAAGCCATGAAGGTGGTCATCACGAAAGAGAGATACTTTTCGATGTCGGTCATCCAGGCGACGCCCTCGGGTGCCACTTTGGCCATGAACCCGAAGACCGTCGGAAAGACCAGAAAATAGGCGAAGGCCATGCCGATGAAGAACAGCAGAACGCTCGCCGCGACCAGTGGCAGCGCCAACCGCTTCTCGTGGGCGTAGAGTCCCGGCGCGATGAAGGCCCAGACCTGATAGAGGACGTAGGGCAGCGCGATCAGGAAGGCGACCATCAGCGCCACTTTCATCGGCACCAGGAAGACGCCGACGACGTCGGTAGCGATCATCTGGCCGCCTTGCGGCAGGGTCGCCAGCAGGGGTTGCGCGAGTAGCGAATAGAGTTCCTTGGCCCACGGGAAGAGGCAGAGGAAAACGACGCCGATGGCGATCAGCACCTTGATCAGGCGGTCGCGCAACTCGACCAGGTGCGACAGGAAGGAGTCTTCGGTTTCGCTCATCGGTCGTTCAGGCCAGACCGCTAGGCTTGCCGGCGCCGCCTTGGTCTGCGGGCGGCGGCGTCTCGGCCCCCGGGCCGGGCAGGATCGGCGTCGCCGCGGGCGGTGGCGGCTCGTTGGCCGCTGCGGCCTGGTTCTCGCCGCTGACCTGTTGGGCGGTCTGGGTCATCGCCTGCCGTGCCGCGTGCATTTCGCTGCTCAGGGTCTGTTCGACGCTGCGCGCAGACTCCTGGATCTCGGCCCGCAGTTTCTTCAGTTCGTCGAGCTGGATTTCGCGGTTGATGTCGGACTTGACGTCGCTGACGTAGCGTTGCAGACGGCCGAGCAGGTGCCCGGCGGTGCGTGCCACCTTGGGCAGCCGCTCCGGTCCGATGACCACCAGCGCCACGACGGCAATCAGGATCATCTCGCTGAAGCTGATATCAAACATGGCGCGGTGTGGGCATCGGGTGCGAGCGGTGGAAACGCGGCGAACTGCAGTGGAAACCCCTGTGGGAAGTGCGACCTGACGGGTCTTCGGCGCCGGCCTGGCAATGACCTCCAGGCCGCAGGTTGCCGGATCGCCTGCCGCCGGAAGTCGCGGGAGCAGCAGCTGGCACGGCGACTAGCTCCTGGTCTTTTCCCTGACCTCGCCCTCGATCGTCTGACCCTCCTTGACCTGCGGCGGCGGAGGGGTCGGCTGCGCGGTGCTGTCGGCCGCCTGGTCTTCGGCCGTCGCATCCTTTATGCCGTCCTTGAATCCCTTGACCGCGCCGCCGAGGTCGGAGCCAAGGCCACGCAGTTTCTTGGTGCCGAAAACCAGCAGGACGATGATCAGTACGATCAACCAATGCCAGATGCTGAAAGAACCCATAGCAGGCCTCCGTTAAGGTGAAATTCTCTCGCGTTGCCGGCAGCAAGGTGTTCCGGCGCGGCGTGCAAGGGCTGCCGCGCCGGTCAGATTCGCTTGAGCATCGGCCCGACCGGGTCTGGTCCGCCGACGATGTGTGCATGCAGGTGTTGCACTTCCTGGTGCCCGATGGTCCCGGTATTGATGATCAAGCGGAAGCCGTCGGGGCTGCCCTGCTCGGTCGCCAGGCGGTTGGCGACGGCGAGCATCCGGCCGAGAACGGGCAGGTCGGCCTCGGTGGCGCTGGCCAGCGAGGTGATGTGCCGCTTGGGAATCACCAGCAGATGCACCGGACGAGCCGGCTTGATGTCGTGGAAGGCGAAGATCTCGTCGTCCTCGTATACCTTGCGCGACGGGATCTGAGCCGCCGCGATTTTGCAGAACAGGCAGTTTTCCATGGCTCAGGTCTTCCGCGACTTCTTCTCGTCGATTCCGGAAACACCTTCGCGCCGCCGCATCTCCTGCAGCACATCCTCGATCGACAGGCCATAAAAGGCGAGCAGAACCATCGTGTGGTAGAGCACGTCGGTGGACTCCCAGACGACGTGCAGGCGGTTGCCTTCCTTGCCGGCCATGATCAACTCGGCGGTTTCCTCGCCGATCTTTTTCAGGATCGCGTCCGGCCCTTTGGCCATCAGCTGTGCCGTGTAGGAGGTTTCCGGGTCTGCCTTGCGGCGCGCAAGCAGGGTCTCCGAGATCCGGTGCAGCATGTCCATGTTCATTTACCGTAGATGTCCTTGGGGTCCTTGAGCACCGGGTCGACCGCCACCCACAGGCCGCCCTGCAGTTGATAGAAAAAACAGCTCTGCCGACCGGTGTGGCACGCGATGCCGCCCTCCTGGTCGATCGCCAGCAACAGCACGTCGCCGTCACAGTCGGTGCGGATCGAGCGTACCCGTTGCCGATGGCCCGACTCTTCGCCTTTCCGCCACAGCCGCTGACGCGAACGCGACCAGTATACCGCGCTACCGCTGTCAAGCGTCTCCTGTAGCGACTGCCGGTTCATGAAGGCGAACATTAGCACCCGACCACTGCTGGCGTCCTGGGCAATCGCAGGCAGCATGCCCTGTTGGTCCCACTTGAGGGCTTCAAGCCAGGGTTGGTCAGGGTCCAGATCGCTCACAGGCGGACCTCGATGCCACGCTCGCGCATGTACTCCTTCGCCTGCCGAATGGTGTACTCACCGAAGTGGAAGATGCTTGCAGCCAGCACCGCGTCAGCCCGGCCTTCGGCGACGCCTTCGGCGAGATGCTGCAGCGTGCCGACGCCGCCGCTGGCGATCACCGGGATATCGACCGCAGCCGCCACCGCCCGCGTCAGGGGCAGATCGAAACCGTTGCGGGTGCCGTCGCGATCCATGCTAGTGAGCAGGATTTCGCCGGCACCGAGTTGCTGAACGCGGCGAGCCCAGTCGATGGCGTCGATCCCGGTATTCCTTCTTCCGCCATGGGTGAACACCTGCCAGACTCCCGGCGCCAGCTGCTTGGCGTCAATGGCCACGACAATGCACTGGTTGCCGACTTTGGCCGATGCTTCGGCAATCAGGTCCGGGTTTTCGACCGCGGCGGTGTTCATGCTCACCTTGTCGGCGCCGGCGTTCAACAGGCGACGCACATCGGCGACCGAGCGTACGCCCCCGCCAACGGTCAGCGGAATGAAGACCTGAGCGGCGCAGGCTTCGACGATGTGCAGAATGATTTCGCGCTGATCCGACGACGCCGTGATGTCGAGGAAAGTGACTTCGTCGGCACCCTGCTGGTCGTAGCGGCGGGCGATTTCAACCGGGTCGCCGGCGTCACGCAGGTCGATGAAATTGGTGCCCTTGACGACCCGACCGGCGGTCACGTCGAGGCAGGGGATGATCCGTTTGGCCAGGGCCACGGTCAGCTAGCGCCTTGGTTCGGCGAGCAAGTGGCGAAGATCAGGGGGTGGTCGCACGGTCGGCTTCGGCCTGTGCCACGGAAAAATCCAGCGACCCATCGTATACCGCGCGGCCGGCGATGGCGGCGCTGATTCCTTCCTGTTCGACCGCGCAAAGCCGCCTGATGTCGTCGATGCTCGACAGCCCGCCGCTGGCGATCACCGGAATCAGCAGCGCCTGCGCCAGTTTGACGGTCGCCTCGATGTTGATCCCGGAGAGCATGCCGTCGCGGCCGATGTCGGTATAAATGATCGCTTCGACGCCGTAGTCCTCGTACTTCCTGGCCAGATCGATGACGTCATGCCCGGTCATTTTCGACCAGCCATCGACCGCCACCTTGCCGTCTCGGGCGTCAAGACCGACGATGATGTGGCCGGGGAAAGCACCACAGGCGTCGTGCAGAAAGCCGGGATTCTTCACTGCCGCGGTGCCGATGATCACGTAACTGACGCCGTCGTCGAGGCAGCGTTCGATGGTGTCGAGATCGCGGATGCCGCCGCCGAGTTGCACGGGGATGTCGTCGCCGACGGCCTGAATGATCTCCTTGATGGCCTTCTCGTTCTTTGGCTTGCCGGCGAAGGCTCCGTCGAGATCGACCACGTGCAGGCGACGGGCGCCCTGGGCCAGCCAATCGCGGGCCTGCTCGCCCGGAGAATTCGAAAAGACGGTCGCCTGGTCCATGAGACCTTGTTTGAGCCGGACGCACTGTCCGTTCTTGAGGTCAATCGCGGGAATGATCAGCATTTTGAATGTGCAAGCAAGAGTGAGATGAAAGGAGATGCGACCAGGGAGAAGAGGTTACCGCGAGCAGCGCGCCGGTTCAGGGTTTCCAGGCGACGAAGTTGGCCAGCAGGGCGAGTCCGTCCACGGCGCTCTTTTCCGGGTGGCACTGAATGGCGAAGATATTATCCCGAGCCACGGCACTGGTAAAGGGGATGCCGTAAGCGGTGGTTCCGACGGCGCAGTCGCTGTCCAGCGGGTCGACGAAATAGCTGTGGACGAAATAGAAGCGCGAGCCATCGGCAATGCCGTTCCAGAGGGCGTGTTGGCGGGCGTGCCGCACCTCGTTCCAGCCCATGTGCGGGACCTTGAGTGTGTCGCCCGCGGCGTCGAACATGCGGCTGGGCGGAAACCGCCGGACGGTACCCGCAAGGACGCCCAGACCGGGTACATTGCCTTCTTCACTGTGCTCGAAGAGCATTTGCTGGCCGATGCAGATCCCGAGAAAGGGCTTGTTTCGGGCCGCATCGAGCACCGCCGTTCGCAAGCCGCGCTGGTCGATCTCGCGCATGCAGTCGGGCATCGCCCCTTGCCCGGGAAAGACCACGCGCTCGGCTGCGCTGACCATCGCTGGATCAGAAGAGACGAGCACCTGGCGCCCGTCGGCGACGCGCACCAGCGCTTGCCACACCGACCGCAGGTTGCCCATGCCGTAGTCGATCACGACGATCGCCCCCGGCGGGGCGTTGAGCGATGGCATCAGAGCGTGCCCTTGGTCGACGGAATGGTACCGCTGGCGCGCGGGTCGGCTTCGACCGCGGCACGCAGCGCGCGGCCGAAGGCCTTGAACACCGTTTCCGCCTGGTGGTGCGCGTTGTCGCCACGTAGATTGTCGATGTGCACACTGATCAGCGCGTGGTTGACCAGACCCTGGAAGAATTCGTGCACCAGATCGACGTCGAAGGCGCCGATCATGGCGCGCCTGAAATCAACGTGGAACTCGAGACCCGGCCGGCCGGAGAGGTCGATCACCACCCGCGACAGCGCTTCGTCGAGCGGAACATACGCGTGTCCGTAGCGCCGCAGACCCTTCTTGTCGCCGAGCGCCCTGGCCAGCGTCTGGCCAACGGTGATGCCGATATCCTCGACGGTGTGGTGCGCGTCGATGTGCAGGTCGCCGTCGGCTTCAACTTCGAGGTCGATCAGGCCATGCCGGGCAATCTGCTCTAGCATGTGATCGAGGAACGGGACGCCGGTGGTGAAGCTGCTCTGACCGCTGCCGTCGAGGTTCAGACGAACGGTGATCCTGGTTTCGAGCGTATTCCTGGAGACTTCTGCTTGCCGCATCGGGATCCCGTCGCAGAGTGGCAACAAAGAATGTTGAGTCGGAAATGATCGGGGCCAGCAAGGGGTCGCCGTTGGCGCCTGGCGTGGCTTGCGAGCAGTGGTCGATGATCCGCAATGGCGTCTCGATCGGCAGACGCGCATGATACCATTTCGCGCTTTCCTTGCATCCGACCTGCGCCGCCTTTCATGAGCCGCTACTGGAGTTCCCTTGTTCATCGCCTGACGCCCTATGTTCCGGGCGAACAGCCGCAGCTGCCGAATCTGGTCAAGCTGAATACCAACGAAAACCCCTACCCGCCGTCGCCGCGCGTGGTCGCCGCGATCGCCGACCAACTGGCCAATGGCGGCGAGTTGCTGCGACTCTACCCGGACCCGAACGCGGCGCGCCTCAAGGAAGCGATAGCCGCCCGTTTCGCCGAGTTCGACATCGCGCCGCAGCAGGTTTTCGTCGGCAACGGTTCCGACGAAGTACTGGCGCACGTGTTCATGGCGCTGCTCAGGCATCGCTTGCCGGTCCTCTTCCCGGACATCACCTACAGCTTCTACCCGGTTTATTGCAGGCTGCACGACGTGGCCTACGCCACCGTGCCGCTGGACGAGAATTTCGCGATCCGCATCGACGATTACGCGGCGCCGAATGGCGGCATCATTTTCCCGAATCCGAATGCGCCGACCGGCTGCCTGCTGCCGGTGGCGTCGATCGCGCGCCTGCTGGCCAGCCATCGTCAGTCGGCGGTGGTCGTCGACGAGGCCTACGTGGACTTTGGCGGCGAGTCGGCGATCGGCCTGGTCAATCAGCACCCGAACCTGCTGGTGGTGCACACCCTGTCCAAGGCGCGTTCGCTGGCCGGGCTGCGGGTCGGCTACGCGGTCGGCCACAGGGATCTGATCGAGGCCCTGGAAAGGGTCAAGAACAGCTTCAACTCCTACCCGCTCGACCGCCTGGCGATTGCCGGTGCGGTGGCGGCGATGGCCGATCAGGAGCACTTTGAGACCACCCGGCAAGCGGTCATCCGCAGCCGCGAGGCGCTGCGCGGCGAGCTGCTGGGGCTGGGTTTCGAGGTGCTGCCGTCGCTGGCCAACTTCGTCTTCGCCCGCCACCCGCAACGTGAGGGCGTTCAGCTGGCGGCGGCCCTTCGCCAGCGCGGGATAATCGTCCGCCACTTCAAGCTGCCGCGCATCGACCAGCATCTGCGGATCAGTATTGGCAGTGACGCGCAATGCGGCGTGCTGATCGCCGCCTTACGCCAGATTCTGGCCTGAGCGACGGGCCGGATGCGGTGGCGACAGTCATCTGGCGCTGCCGCTAATCGTGGCCTCAGCTGTCGACGCGATATTCAGCCGATCGGGCGTGGGCCGGCAGGCCTTCGCCGTAGGCCAGCGTCGCCGCGATGCGGCCCAGCGTTTTCGAATCGGCACGAGAAACACGGATCAGGCTGGTCCGCTTCTGGAAGTCGTAGACTCCCAGTGGCGACGAGAAGCGTGCGCTGCCGGAAGTCGGTAGGACGTGATTCGGCCCGGCGCAGTAATCACCCAGCGACTCGGAGGTGTAGCGGCCGATGAAGATCGCGCCGGCGTGCCGAATCTTATCCACCCAGCGGTCAGGGTCGTCGAGCGACAGTTCGAGGTGTTCGGGAGCGATGCGGTTGGCGATATCGCAAGCCTCGTCGAGATCGCGTACCTCGATCAGTGCGCCGCGGTTCTCCAGCGCGGCGCGAATCACCTGCTGGCGCGGCATGCTCGGCAAGAGTGCTTCGAGCGACGCGGCAACGCGGTCGATATAGGCGGCATCGGGACAGATCAGGATCGCCTGCGCGAGTTCGTCGTGCTCGGCTTGCGAAAAGAGATCCATCGCCACCCAGTCGGGGTCGGTATGACCATCGCAAATAATCAGGATCTCCGAGGGCCCGGCGACCATATCGATGCCGACGACGCCGAAGACCCGGCGCTTTGCGGCGGCGACGTAGGCGTTGCCGGGGCCAACGATCTTGTCCACCTGCGGAACGGTCTGCGTGCCATACGCCAGCGCCGCAACCGCCTGCGCGCCGCCGATGGTGAACACCCGGTCGACGCCGACCAGCGCGGCAGCGGCGAGAACCAGCGGGTTATGCTCGCCAGCCGGCGTCGGTACGACCATGATCAGCTCGCCGACGCCGGCGACCCGGGCCGGAATCGCGTTCATCAGGACCGATGACGGGTACGATGCCTTGCCGCCAGGTACGTACAGGCCGACGCGGTCGAGCGGCGTCACCTTCTGGCCGAGCATCGTGCCGCGGCTCTCACCGGCGCCGTCCCGTTCGCCATCCTCGTCGTATTGCCAGCTCTGCAGGGTCTGCCGCTGGTGGTAGTTGCGGACGCGGCTGGCGGCGGCTTCGAGCGCCTGCCGCTGGTCGGCAGGAAGCCCGGCAAGCGCGCGCAGCAGGACCCTCGACGGAATCTCCAGGTCGGCCATCGAGTTGACGCCGAGTCCGTCGAAACGCCGGGTGTACTCGACGACCGCCACGTCGCCGCGGGCCTTGACGTCGGCCAGGATGGCGGCGACCGTTTGTACGAGGGCCTCGTCCTGGGCGGCCTCGAAGGCCAGCAGGGTGTTCAGGCGCGCCGTGAAGTCGGCGTCGCTGCTGGCCAGGCGCTTGATCCCGATCATCGTTCGACGACGCCGGCAATCGCCGCGAGGATCGGCTCCAGCGTCTTGCGCTTCAGCTTGAGCGCCGCCTGGTTGACGATCAACCGCGACGAGATGTCCATGATGTGCTCGACGGCGACCAGATTGTTGGCTTTCAGCGTGCTGCCGGTCGATACCAGGTCGACAATGGCGTCAGCGAGGCCGGCCAGCGGCGCCAGTTCCATCGAGCCATAGAGCTTGATCAGGTCGACATGGACGCCCTTGGCAGCAAAGTGCTCACGGGCGATATTGACGTACTTGCTCGCCACCTTCAGCCGTGCGCCCTGACGCACGGCATTGGCATAATCGAAACCGGACGGGATGGCGACCATCATCCGGCACTTGGCGATCTTCAGGTCGATCGGCTGGTAGAGGCCGTCGCTGCCGTGTTCGAGCAGAACGTCCTTGCCGGCGACACCAAGGTCGGCAGCGCCGTATTGCACGTAGGTCGGCGCGTCGGTGGCGCGGACGATGACCAGGCGCACATCGTCACGGCTGGTCGGGATGATCAGCCGGCGCGACGTTTCCGGGTTTTCGAACGGTTCGATGCCAGCGGCCGCCAGCAGCGGCAGCGTTTCCTCGAAAATCCGGCCCTTGGAGAGGGCAATGGTGATGCCATTCACGGCTGCTTTCCTGCTCGACGATGAAGATGCATTCTACCGCAATGCAGTCGCCGGGGCCGTCTGGCGGGTCTCTGGCTGGCGCGTCGCGCGCCGGAATAAAGGTGTGGCGCCAGGGTTGCCCCAGGACTCGGGGATGATTCCGGAGGAGGCGCCGAAAAGGCGGCGTTCGCGCATAAATGGCGTACTATTCGCGCGCAGCGGCGACAATACGGAAAAACAAGGCCAAAAAGCGGGAAATGTGCAGTGTTGGCGCTTGCCCGGGGGGCGGGCCGGTCGTTGCGCTCGGTGGTCGCATGCGGCCGCTGGAGTTTCTCAATTGCCGCTAACACGGGAGGGTTTTGCATGGAACAGATGACTATCTATCTTAATCTCGTACTAATTCTGGTTTTCATTGCCGGCAATGCCTTCTTTGTCGGCTCCGAGATCGCCATTTCGTCGGCGCGTCGCAGCCGCATCAAGCAGTTGTCCGAGATGGGTGACAAGCGCGCGGCACGGGTCGAGATGCTGCACAACGAACCGGAGCGCTTTTACTCGGTGACCCAGGTCGGCATCACTCTGGTCTCGCTCGGCCTGGGCGCCGTCGGCATGGAGACGATCAGCACGCTGACCGATTCGACCTTTATCGCCGTCTTCGCGCTGTTCGGCGACAGTCCGGCGCTGATCAAGGCAGCGCATACCATGTCCTATGTCTTTGCCTTTATCGTCATTTCCTTCCTGCACGTGGTCGCTGGCGAGCTGGCGCCCAAGGTCCTGGCTTTCCACAAGGCCGAGCAGTTGAGCATGGCCGTTGGCGGGACGATCAACGTGCTGTACCTGACTTTCAAACCGCTGATCCACGTCATGAAAATGTCCTCGAACGCTCTGCTCAGGCTCTTCGGGCAGCAGAACCTGGAAGGCCATGGGGAGAGTCACTTCACGATGTCGGTCGAGGAAATTCGCATGATTCTCTCTGCCAGCGAGAAGGACGGCACGCTGGCGCCCGAGGAAACGCAGATGATTCGTGGCGTGTTCAAGCTCGACGAACACACGGTACGCGAGGCGATGATCCCGCGGACGCGGATCCGGGCGTTGACCCAGGACGACACCCTCGCCGACGCTCTGCGGGTCTTCCGCGACGTGCCGCACGCGCGCTTTCCGATTTGTGACAAGAGTCTCGACCGGATCACCGGCGTGGTGGCGATCAAGGAACTGCTGACGGTCATGGCCGAAAGCAGCGGCCAGACCCTTGAAGAAGTCAGCCGGCGACCGGTCAGCGAGTTCGCGCAGGCGCCCTTCATCGTTCCGAACAGCAAGTCGCTCAGCGATCTGCTCAAGGAATTCAAGCACAGTCGCCAGCAGATGGCGATCGTCATCGACGAATACGGTGGGACCGAAGGGATCATCACCCTCGAAGACATCCTCGAGGAAATCGTTGGCGAGTACGAGGACGAGTTCACTCGCCAGGGGCGGCGAGTGAAAAAGCTGCTCGGTAGCCAGTACGAGATCGATGCGTCGATGCGGGTCACCGACCTCGAGTCGCTGCTCGACTTTCCGTTTCCCCTGGACGACGACTACGTCACTCTCGCGGGACTGTTCTACAAGAAGCTGGGCAACGTGCCAAAACTTGGCGATTCAGTCGAGCTAGAGGGTGGCCGACTGACCGTACTCGAGATGGACAACCACCGGATCACGCTGTTGAAGTTTGAAGACACTGCCCTGGGTGCCGACGGTGTCGTTCGCCTGGTAGAGGACTCTTCTGCCGCAGATGCGGCCGCTTCCCCAGCACCCTGACCGGGACGGCGTCGCTCGCTCGCGGCCAACTGCAGCAGTGGCAAATGCCGCTGCAGCGGCCAATCATCGAGCGGGGGCCGAGCGGGACTGGTCATGGTCGGGGGCATGCCCCGGTAGCGAAAAAAGCGCCTCGGCCACCTCAGCGAACGCAATCCACCGAGTACACCGCCTTGCCGTTGGCCAGCGCTTTCACCAGGCCATGGACGTCGGTTTCAAAGCCTGGAAAACGCTCATTGAAATCGCGCGCGAAGCGCAGATAACGAACGATTGTGGCGTTGAAGCGCTCGCCGGGGATCAGCAGCGGGATCCCCGGCGGATAGGGTGTCAGCAAGGTGCTGGTAATCCGCCCTTCCAGATCGTCGATCGGGACGCGGTCGATCTCGCGGTGCGCCATGCTGGCAAAGGCGTCGGTCGGCTTCATCGCCGGCTCCATGTCCGAGAGATACATCTCGGTGGTCAGGTGCGCCACGTCGTTGGCCGCGTAGATGCCGTGAATCTGCTTGCACAGGTCCTTCAGACCGTACCGCTCGTAGCGGGGATTCTTGGCCAGGAACTCCGGCATGACCTTCCACAGCGGCAGGTTCTGGTCGTAACCATCCTTGAACTGCTGCAGTTCAGTGACCATCGTGTTCCAGCGACCCTTGGTGATGCCGATGGTGAACATGATGAAGAACGAATACAGGCCGCACTTCTCGACGATGATTCCGTGCTCCGCCAGGTACTTGGTGACGATCGCCGCCGGAATTCCCCAGTCGGCGAAGTCGCCGTCGACATCGAGCCCGGGGGTGATCACCGTGGCCTTGATCGGGTCGAGCATGTTGAAGCCTTCGGCGAGCATGCCGAAACCATGCCAGCGTTCACCCGGCTTGAGAATCCACGCTGCACGCTCCTCGATTCCCTCTTCCGAGAGGTCGGCGGGGCCCCAGACCTTGAACCACCAGTCGGCACCCCACTCCTGCTCGACTTTGCGCATCGTGCGTCGAAAGTTGAGCGCTTCGGCAATCGATTCCTCGACCAGAGCCGTTCCGCCCGGCGCGTCCATCATCGCCGCTGCCACGTCGCAGGAGGCGATGATCGCGTATTGCGGCGAGGTCGAGGTGTGCATCAGATAGGCTTCGTTGAAGATGTCGCGGTCGAGTTTTCGCCCCTCCGAGTTCTGGACCAGAATCTGTGACGCCTGCGAGAGGCCGGCCAGCAGCTTGTGCGTCGACTGGGTCGAGAAGATCATCGCGTCCTTGCAGCGCGGCCGGTCTGCACCGATGGCATGGTAATCGCCATAAAACTCGTGGAAAGCGGCGTGCGGCAGCCAGGCCTCGTCAAAGTGCAGGGTGTCGATCGCGCCGTCGAGCATTTCCTTGATTTCCTCCACGTTGTAGAGGATCCCGTCGTAGGTGCTCTGGGTGATGGTCAGCACCCGTGGCTTGGCGGTGACCGCGCGCGCGAAAGGGTGCGCCTCGATCTTCTTGCGGATGTTCTCCCAGCGAAACTGCTCTTTCGGAATCGGCCCGATGATCCCGTAGTGGTTTCGCGTCGGCATCAGGAACACCGGGATGGCACCGGTCATGATGATCGAGTGAAGTACGGATTTGTGGCAGTTGCGGTCGACGACCACGACGTCGCCGGGTGCGACCGTGGAGTGCCAGACGATCTTGTTCGACGTCGAGGTACCGTTGGTGACGAAAAACAGGTGATCGGCGTTGAAGATGCGCGCCGCGTTGCGCTCCGAGGCGGCGACCGGACCGGTGTGGTCGAGCAGTTGGCCGAGTTCCTCGACGGCATTGCAGACGTCGGCGCGCAGCATGTTTTCGCCGAAGAACTGGTGGAACATGCGGCCCACAGGGCTCTTCAGGAAAGCGACCCCCCCTGAGTGCCCCGGGCAGTGCCACGAATACGAGCCGTCCTCGGCGTAATGCGTCAGGGCACGGAAGAACGGCGGTGCCAGACTGTCAAGGTAGGTCTTGGCCTCACGGATGACGTAACGGCCGATGAATTCGGCCGTGTCCTCGAACATGTGGATGAAACCGTGCAACTCGCGGAGGACGTCATTCGGGATGTGACCCGAGGTTCGCGTTTCACCGTAAAGGAAGATCGGGATATCCTCGTTGCGGCAGCGTATTTCCTTGACGAAGGCGCGCAGGCTGGCGACGGTGTCGTCGGCCTTGCCGTCGTGGAAGTCCTCGTCGTCGATCGACAGGATGAACGCCGAGGCGCGGCTCTGCTGCTGCGCGAACGATGTCAGGTCACCGTAGCTGGTCACCCCGAGGACTTCGAAGCCCTTCTTCTCGATGGCTTTGGCCAGCGCCCGGATACCCAGTCCGCCGCTGTTCTCCGAGCGGTAGTCCTTGTCGATGATGATTACCGGGAAAGCGAAATGCATGGCCAGTCCAGTACGAAATCAAGAGGGAGAAGCTGCAGCATCAGCACGGGATTGTCGTGCGGCCGCTGGCGCCTGGTGTCCCGCCAGCCGCGCAGGCGTCCCGCACGGGGTCACATTTTCGGCAGGGTCACGCCGACCTGGCCCTGGTACTTGCCGCCTCGATCCTTGTACGACGTTTCGCACTCCTCGTCGGATTCAAAGAAGAGAACCTGCGCGATGCCCTCGTTGGCGTATATCTTTGCCGGCAACGGCGTCGTGTTCGAGAATTCCAGCGTCACGTAGCCTTCCCACTCGGGTTCGAACGGCGTGACATTGACGATGATGCCGCAACGCGCGTAGGTACTCTTGCCGAGGCAGACGGTCAACACGCTACGCGGAATGCGGAAGTATTCGACCGTCCGCGCCAGGGCAAAGGAGTTCGGTGGAATGATGCAGAAGTCATTCTTGACCTCGACGAATGAATTCGGGTCGAAGTTCTTCGGATCGACGATCGTCGAGTTGAGGTTGGTGAACAGCTTGAATTCGTCTGAACAGCGGATATCGTAGCCGTAGCTCGAAGTGCCGTAGGAGACGATCCGGCGGCCATCGATCTCGCGCACCTGATTGGCCTCGAAGGGATCGATCATGCCGTGCTCTGCCGCCATGCGGCGGATCCATTTGTCAGACTTGATCGACATCGCTGGTCACCCGAATTCCGACAATACCGGAAAGGCGCTCATTCTACGGCGTCCGGGCAAGGGAAGAAACCGCTTCCGACGCCGATTCCAGGCGAGCGCTACGGCGGCAGCACGCCAGTCGGCCACGCGACGAGGCTCTCGGTCCTTGCGCGGCTGCCGCGGAACCGCCAGCGTTGTTAGTCCGCAGCCTCGCCTGATCGCCGGGAAGCGGGTGCCTCTAAACGCCTGCGATAGGTCGGCATTGGTCCGGCCCGCTGCCTGCTCTCAGGTGTTCTGGACCACGATGCTTGGGAACTTGGCGCTCATGTCGCGGCTGCGCTCGGCGACCTTGACCGCTATCCGGCGCGCTATCGTCCGGTAGATCTCGGCGGCCCGTGAGTCCGGCGCGCCGACCACGGTGGGTTTCCCCGAGTCGGTCAACTGGCGAATCGAGAGTTCCAGGGGCAGCGAACCAAGGAACTCGGTGTCGTAGTCGGCGCACATCTGGGCCCCGCCGCCCTGACCGAAGATGTGCTCCTCGTGGCCGCACTTCGAACAGATGTGGGTGCTCATGTTCTCCACCAGGCCAAGAATCGGGATGCCGACTTTTTCGAACATCTTGAGGCCCTTGCGCGCGTCAATCAGCGCAATGTCCTGCGGCGTGGTGACGATCACCGCGCCGGTGACCGGCACCTTCTGCGCCAGGGTCAGTTGCGTGTCGCCGGTTCCCGGCGGCATGTCGACCACCAGATAATCGACATCGTCCCAGTTGGTCTGCTTGAGTAATTGTTCGAGGGCCTGGGTCACCATCGGGCCACGCCAGACCATCGGCGAATCGACGTCGATCATGAAGCCGATCGACATCGCCTGCAAGCCGTGTGCGCGCAGCGGGTCCATCGACGTGCCGTCCTCGGATTCGGGCTTCTGACCGGTCAGGCCAAGCATTTGCGGCTGCGAGGGGCCGTAGATGTCGGCGTCGAGCAGACCCACCGTGGCGCCCTCCTGAGCCAGCGCCAGCGCCAGGTTAACCGCCGTCGTGCTCTTGCCGACGCCGCCCTTGCCGGAGGCCACGGCGATGATGTTCTTCACTCCCGGCAGTGGCTTGAGGCCGCGCTGCACGGTGTGGGCGACGATCTTGACGCCGATATTGACGCTGACATTGCCGATGCCGGGCACTGTCCGCAATTTGTCGATTACGGCCCGACGGATTTCGTCGAGCTGCGACTTGGCCGGGTAACCGAGTTCGATGTCGAGCGAGACATCTGAACCTTCTACCCTGATGTTTTTCGCCGCACGCGTCGACAGATAGTCTTTTTGGGTGTTGGGATCGATCACATCCTTCAGTGCCGCGTGTACGGCTTCTTTCGTTACAGCCATTTGCCAAAGCTCCTTCGATGGATACCTGAGTAATTTAGTAAAGTTTACCCGAAAAAGTCGCATAGCACACGCGCCGTCGTTCTGCCGGCGCGGTGCGTAGCTGTACGATACTCCACCATCACGGCGATTGACGGCCGCCTGTCGGCTGCTAAGCTGCACGCATGAATATCCCGCCTGCGCCCGTTCAGCAAGGTGACCGAAACTGGGTGCTGGCCGCTATCCGCCGCATCCAGGCCGATTTCCAGCGCTCCAGCGATACCCACCTGATCCCCTTGCCGCTCAAAGGTTTTCCGGGCATCGACCTCTATCTGAAGGACGAGTCGAGCCACCCGACCGGTAGTCTCAAGCACCGACTGGCGCGCTCGCTGTTTCTTTACGCCTTGTGCAATGGCTGGCTGCGCGAGGGCAGTACGGTGGTCGAGGCGTCCAGTGGCTCGACAGCCATCTCAGAGGCCTATTTCGCCCGCCTCCTCGGGCTGCCCTTCGTCGCCGTCATGCCCGCCTCGACCTCGCCGGAAAAGGTCGCGGCGATCGAATTCCAGGGCGGTCGCTGCCACTTGGTCGGCGACCCGATGAGCATCTACAGCGAGTCACAGCGAATGGCCGACGAAGTCGATGGTCATTACATGGATCAGTTCACCTACGCCGAGCGTGCCACCGATTGGCGTTCCAACAACAACATCGCGGAGTCCATCTTTCAGCAAATGCGGCTTGAGAAGCACCCTGTTGCGAGCTGGCTGGTTTCCAGCGCCGGCACCGGCGGCACGGTCGCGACGCTCGGTCGCTACGTCCGCTACTGCGCGTGGCCAACCCGCGTCTGCGCGGCGGATGCCGAGTTTTCGGTGTTCTTCGAGCACTACCTCAGCCGCAAACCCGACCTCTGCCTGCGTGAGGGCTCGCGAATCGAGGGCATCGGCCGGCCGCGCGTCGAAGCTTCGTTCCTGCCGCAGGTCATCGACGCCATGGTCAAGGTGCCCGATGTCTGGTCGGTGGCCGCGATGCACGAGCTATCGGTGCGCCTGTGTCGTCGGGTGGGTGCTTCGACCGGAACCAATCTGATCGCCGCGCTGGCGTGCATGGACCAGATGCGCGCACGAGGCGAATCAGGCTCGGTGGTTACCCTGCTCTGTGATGCCGGGCAGCGCTACGGCCGCACCTACTACCGCCGGGAGTGGTTGCAGCAGGCCGGCTTGCAGTGTGACGAGCAGCGCAAGGCCGTTGCCGTATCGCTGGACTCGGGTCGGATTGCCGCCGAGCTCGCCGCCAGTTGGCGGACCGCTGGCGAACTGGCGATCAGGCGCGCCTGATCCGGCTAGTAGCCAGAAAGCATGCGCTTCGGCGGGTGCAGAAGCTCGCTCGTACGTCCGGTGAGACGCCTTCAGCCGACGTCCGGCGAGCTGTTCTGGCGCACCCACTTCCGCCAGTTGGTGAACACGGTCGGGTGCAGGGCGGCAATCACCGAGCGGCACCAGACGTCCTCATCGTCATAGTCGTCGTGCGCCAGCGTACACATTTGACCGCCGGCTTCGCGCAGGATCAGGCTGCCGGCAGCATAGTCCCAGAGCATCTGGCCGCCGTGCAGGTAAAGATCCAGCCGGCCAGCGGCGAGGTTGCACCAGTCGAGCGTCGAGCTGCCGAAATTGCGCTGCGAGTAGAACGGCGGGCTGACGGCAATTCGGTCGGCCAGCAGCCTGGGAATCCGCTTGAAGTCCACGCCGCCGACGGCGCGGCCCATGTCGGCGGTCACCTGACGCAGCGGCAGGCGGCGGCCATTGAGGTAGGCGCCATTGCCTTCGCGGGCGTAGAACATTTCGTCGGTGATCGGGTTGTAGGTCACCGCCAGCCGGGTTCGGCGGGCGCGGATCCAGGCGATCGAGACGGCAAAGCAGGGTAGTCCATTGATGAAGTTGGTGGTGCCGTCGATGGGGTCGATGCACCACAGGCCTCCGTCGTCGTCGCTGCCGCCGAGCCAGTTGGCGCGCTGGGCCGCTGGCGACATTTCTTCGCCGATGATCGGGCAGCGGCGAATCTCCTTCAGCCGCTCATGCAGAAAGTTCTCGGCGGCGAGGTCGGCTTCCGAGCACAGTGATCCGTCGTCCTTGCGCTGGTCGTGGACGACGCGCAAGAAGCGCGGCATGATTTCCCGCTGCGCGACCTCGCGGACCAGCGCGACGGTGGCGTCGAGCATCGTCTTGAGTTCACTGTCCGAGGTCGTCGGCAGTGCCGCGTTGTCCAGGGCACTCATCGTGACTCAGCTGCGCCACTTGATCGAGCAGCCCATGCTGGCGATCTGCTGGCGCGGACCGTGTCCTGTTTCGGCAACCTCTCGCATCGCGAGCACCAGCTCGCGTCGGGAATCCGGTGCCGCGGGCAGACGGCCGCTGGCATCGAGTCGGCCGCGATACTGCAATTCAAGGCGGCGGTTGAAGCCGAAGAAATCCGGCGTACAAACGGCACCGTACTGGCGTGCGACGCTCTGCGTCGCGTCGTACAGGTAGGGAAAAGAGAAGTCGAGCCGCACTGCCAGGCGCTGCATGTTTTCAAAGGAATCCTCGGGGTATTCGGTCGAATCGTTGCTCATGATCGCGGCAACACCGATGCCGATGGCCTGCAGCTCGCGGGCGTCGCGGCAGATCCGGTCGATTACCGCCTTGACATAGGGGCAGTGATTGCAGATGAACATCAGCAGCAGCCCGCTCGGGCCGCGCAGCGAGGCTGGCGTATGTCGCAAACCGCTGGTGTCCTCGAGTTCGAAGTCTACGGCCTGCCAGCCGAAGTCACACACTGGTGTATTGAGTGCCATCAGCGACTCGCCTCCAAAGAACGACCATCCAAGCGCTTAACTTTTATAATACCATGGTGAATGATCCCCGTTTTCATTGCCCGATGCCGCTTGCGGCAGGCACCCAAACCGATTTGCCGGAGCGGGTTGCGCATCACGCGGTCAGGGTTCTGCGCCTGCGTCATGGCGATGGCCTGACGCTGTTCAATGGTGCTGGCGGAGAATATGCTGCGCGAATCGTTGGCTGCGAGCGTGCGCGGGTCCGCGTCGAGGTCCTCGAAAGGCGCGACACCGAGCGGGAGTCGCCACTTTCAATCACCCTGGTGCAGGCGCTTCAGGCCGGTGAAAGAATGGACCTGACCGTGCAGAAGGCGGTCGAACTCGGCGTCGAACGTGTCGTGCCGGTGATCTCGCGACGCAGCGTGGTGCGTCTTGCCGATCAGCGCGCGGTTCGCCGGCTCGAACATTGGCGCGGAATCGTCGCTGCTTCCTGCGAACAGTGCGGCCGAAACCGCTTGCCTGAGGTTGTCGTTCCGGAGAGTCTCGAACACTGGCTGGCGCGAGGCGTCGAACCGGGCGTTCACAGACTGATGCTGGCGCCGGCCGGCCGGCACTCGCTGGCGAGTCTGCCGGCACCGAGCGTCGGCGGGCGTGTTGAGTTGCTGGTCGGTGCCGAGGGTGGTCTGGCACCCGAGGAAATCGTCATGGCCCGGTTGGCAGGTTTTTTGTCGTTACGTCTGGGGCCGCGTATTCTACGCACCGAGACCGCTGGCCTGGCTGCGCTCGCAGCAATCCAGTTTTTGTGGGGTGACTTGAAGGAGGAGATGACTGATGTTTGAATCGGCCGAGCTGGGACACAAGATCGACAAGGCAACTTACCGCGAGGAGGTGCCCAAGTTGCGTGCCGCCTTGCTCGAAACGCAGGCGCAGTTGCGCGACAACGACAGCTTTCCCGTCATCATCCTGATCAGCGGCGTCGACGGGTCGGGCAAGGGGGAAACGATCAACGTCCTCTACGAGTGGATGGACCCGCGTTACCTGTCGACGCACGCCTACTCCGCGCCGACCGCCGAAGAGAAGGCGCGCCCCTCGATGTGGCGTTACTGGCGAGCGCTGCCGCCGAAGGGGCGAGTCGCGATCTTTTCCGGTTCCTGGTATTCGCACCCGATTGCCGAGCGGATCACCAACGACATGTCGCGCTCCGATTTCGATCAGCGCATGGACCAGCTCAACCGGTTCGAGGAGATGCTGGTCAACGAGGGCGCGCTGATCCTGAAGTTCTGGATACACCTCTCCAAGGACGCGCAGCGCGAGCGCCTGCAATCGATCGAGGCGAACCCGCTGACCAAGTGGCGAGTGACCAAGGCGAGCTGGGATCGCCTGAAGACCTACGACAAGTTGCAGGAGGTTGCCGGCCATCTGTTGCGCACGACCAGCACCTCCTGGGCACCGTGGATCATCGTCGAGGGTACCGACGACCGTTATCGCTCATTGACCGTCGGCAAGACCATCCTCGATGCGGTGCAGAAGCGTTTGCTCGAGAAGCGCGAGGCAAGTGCGCCGCTGGCGCCGCCGGTGTCGCCGCGAATCGACGGTCTGGACGTGCTGAGTGCTCTCGATATGTCGCAGACCCTGGCCAAAGACGTCTACGAGACCGAACTCGCCAAATGGCAGGGGCGCCTGGCGGAGCTGACGCGCCACCCGGCGTTCACCAAGCGCGCCCTGGTCATCGCATTTGAAGGCTCCGACGCGGCCGGCAAGGGAGGCGCGATCAGGCGGGTGACCTCGGCGATGGATGCGCGCCAGTATCAGATTATCCCGATTGCCGCGCCGACCCGGGAAGAACTCGCGAAGCCCTATCTGTGGCGCTTCTGGCGACGCATGCCGCGTCTCGGACGGGTGGCCATTTTCGACCGGACCTGGTACGGCCGGGTGCTGGTCGAGCGCGTCGAGGGCTTCTGCAGCGAAGCCGACTGGTCACGCGCGTACGCCGAGATCAACGATTTCGAGCATGACATCTGGCACGCAGGCGGCATCGTCATCAAGTTCTGGCTGCAGATCAGCGACGAGGAGCAGCTCAAGCGATTCGAGGGGCGCGCGGAGGTCGAGCACAAACGCTTCAAGATCACCGAGGAAGACTGGCGCAACCGCGAGAAGGCGGCCCAATACCATGAAGCGGTTTGCGACATGATGGAGCGCACCAGCTCCGGGACCGCTCCGTGGACGATCGTTGAGGCCAACGACAAGTATTTTGCGCGCGTCAAGGTGTTGCGCACGATCTGCGAGCGCGTCGAAAAAGAGTTGAAAGTCGATCCGATGAAGGAAGTCAAGGCAGCGGCGCCAAAAGTCGCCAAGCCGGCGACACAGAAGGCAGCCAAGGCGGTGGCGGCAAAGGAATCGAAAGCTGCCGCAGCGACTGCGGCCAAGGCGAGCAAGGCGATGAAGGGGGCGACGGCAGAACAGTCGAGCGAAAAGGCGGCGCCCGCCACGTGAGATGTCCGCGAATTCGAGTTCTGACAACTTCGTAGCCTGGTTTCGGTCGGTCGCGCCGTACGTAAATCTTTTTCGCGGCAAGACCTTTCTGGTCGCGTTTGGCGGCAAGGCGATTGCCGGGCCACTCGGGCGCACCCTGGCCTACGACGTCAACCTGCTGGCGGCGCTCGGCGTGCGATTGGTGCTGGTGCACGGCGCACGGCCGCAAATCGAGGAACTGCTGCGCGAAAGAGGGCTGCCGTCGGTCTATCACGGCAACTGTCGGGTGACCGACGCTCAGGCCCTCGATAGCGTGATTGACGCGGTCGGCAGCATCTACGTCGAGATCGAGGCCCTGCTTTCACAGGGCCTCGCCGATACGCCGATGGCCAACAGCACGATTCGGGTGGTCGGTGGCAATTTCATTACTGCCCGGCCGGTCGGCGTCGTCGATGGCGTGGACCTGCAGTATTCGGGTCAGGTACGCAAGGTCGACAGCGAAGGGATACGAGCCCAGCTGGCGCTGGGCAACATCGTACTGCTGTCGTGCCTTGGGTCGAGCCCGACCGGCGAGATCTTCAATCTGTCCATGGAGCAGGTGGCCGAGGCAGTGGCGACTTCCTTGCTGGCCGACAAGCTGATCTTTCTGACCGACAGCCGGGGTGCGACCGACATCGACGGCGCCCTGCTCGACGAGTTGACGGTTGCCGCGGCCGAGCGGCTGCTCAGTCTCGGCGAGTGGCTGTCACCGGACCTCAAGCGCTACCTGCCTTGCGCCGTGCGCGCCAGTCGCGCTGGCGTCGGCCGTGTGCACTTGATCGGCTACGACGAGGACGGCACCCTGCTGCGCGAACTGTTTACGCGTGACGGGGTGGGTACGATCATCACCCGTGAGTCGCTCGAACAACTGCGCGACGCCCGACCCGACGACATCGGCGGCCTGGTGGCGCTGATCGAGCCGCTCGAAGAAGAAGGCGCGCTGGTCCGCCGTTCGCGGGAGTTGCTCGAACGGGAAATCACGCGCTTCTCGGTGGTCGAGCACGATCGGGTGATCGTCGCCTGTGCCGCGCTTTATCCTTACGGTGGCGATCAGGCCGAGCTGGCCTGCCTGGCCGTTCATCCGCACTATCGGCGCTGGGGTCATGGGGCGCTGCTGATGAAGCGGATCGAGGCGCGGGCTCGGGCGTCCGGGATCAAACGCCTGTTCGTACTCACCACGGTGACCGCACACTGGTTCAAGGAGCGCGGCTTCGCCGAACGTCAGATTGATCAGCTGCCGGCCGAGAAGCGCTTGGTGTATAACCTGCAGCGTCGTTCCAAGGTGCTGATCAAGGATCTCTAGTTTTCTTGCCGTTGCCGTTCGGCCCATACGCCGACCGGAACGTACAGGGTTTACCTCTGCGGCGCCGCCGTGGAGCAATCAAGGAGTGGATTGCATGACGAGAATGGTTAACTGCATCAAGCTGGGCCGCGAGGCCGAGGGACTGGATTTTCCGCCCTATCCGGGCGAGTTGGGCAAGCGGCTGTATGAAGCCGTATCCAAGGAAGCATGGCAGCAATGGGTGCGCATGCAAACCATGATCATCAACGAGAACCGCCTCAATCTTGCCGACGCCGCGCATCGCAAGTATCTCGCCGAGCAGCTGGAAAGACACTTCTTCGGCAGTGGGGCGGACAAGGTGCAGGGTTACGTTCCGCCTGCCAGCTGATCGGCTGCCGCCGCCCGTGCCGGCGGCGGCATGGGCGGCGGCGGGAAGTCCGGCCGGTCGTTCAACTGGCGGTCAGGGTCAGCACTCCGGCCGCCGTGCCCAGGAGGCAGACGTCAGCCGGACGACGGGCGAAGAGGCCGTTGGTCACCACTCCGACGATCTGGTTGATACGCGTTTCCAGGCCGGCCGGGTCGAGGATCTCGAGCCCGCTGACGTCGATGATCAGGTTGCCGTTGTCGGTGACGAAGCCTTCGCGCAGAACTGGCGAGCCGCCGATCGCCGCCAGTTCGCGTCTGACGTGGCCAAGGGCCATCGGAACGACTTCGACTGGCAGGGGGAAACGACCCAGCACTGGCACCAGTTTGGCACCATCGGCAATACAGATGAACTTCCCGGCCACCGCCGCGACGATCTTCTCGCGTGTCAGCGCGCCGCCGCCGCCTTTGATCATCTGCATCGCCGCGTTGATCTCGTCGGCGCCGTCCACGTAGACCGGGATGCGGTCGACTTCGTCGAGATCGTAAACGGTAATGCCGTGGCCCTGGAGTCGTCTTTTGGTGGCCTCGGAACTGGCTACCGCGCCCCTGATCCGGTCTCTTATCGCCGCCAGTTCGTCGATGAAGCAGTTGGCGGTCGAACCCGTCCCGACGCCGACAATTTCTCCTTCGACAAGGTGCGCGATGGCTGCGCGCCCAACGGCTTGCTTCAGTTGGTCCTGGGTAATCGCCAAACTCGGCCTCGTCGTCTGCGCGTGGGTGGATGGCCGCCATTGTAGCGGCGGTGGGCAAGCGACGACAGCTCGGGATTGACCTCGCCGCGTTGGGCCGCGAATCGAGCCATACGCGGCCGCGAGCACCAGCGGGGTGTTCATATGTGGTTATACTTGCCGCCGATCGAATACCGGCAAGGAAACCCCGATGGTTGACGAAAGCCCGTTCAAGGGACAGACCGGGTTGAGGCGGGTCTGGAACGCCCTGCACTATTCTCTGGCGGGCTTGCGCGCGGCTCTTGTCGCCGAGGACGCCTTTCGCCAGGAAGTGCTGATCGCCGCGCTGCTCATCCCCTGGTCGTTCTTCCTCGCCGTGGATGGCATCGGGCGGGCGCTGATGATCGGCAGCGTGCTGCTGGTGCTGATCGTCGAACTGCTCAATTCAGCCATCGAGGCAACCGTGGACCGGATCTCGCTGGACCGGCATCACCTTGCCAAGCGCGCCAAGGACATTGGCAGCGCGGCGGTGTTGCTGGCCTTGCTCAATGCCCTGCTGATCTGGGCTTGCGTATTGCTCGGCTGAGTGCATTCGGCCAGAGTGTCCTGTGGCTGGCTCAGGGTGCTGCGACGGGTGCCGGCTTCAGCGGCTGCCGCGCAGGTGAATCAGGGCCGAGATCTTGGCTCCCAGCCAGCCGAGGCCGCCGCCGATAGCGGCCAGCCCGCCAAAGTCGCGGGCCGACAGGCTCTGCAGAGTGAAGTCGGCACCATAGAGCCGCGCCAGCTCGGCCACCGGTGGGGTCAGGAGATGGCTGCCCGCGGTCACCAGCAGCGCAGCGCACAGTCCTCCGAGGGCGCCCTGCAGGAGTCCGAAATAGTGCAGTGGGCGTTGAATGTAGCTATCGGTCGCGCCGATCAGTTTGGCAACCTCGATCTCGTCCGCCTGGGCGAGGATTTGCAGGCGAATGGTATTGAAGGTGATGGTCACCAGCGCACCGGCGAAGAGCACCGCGAGCAGCATGACGACCAGCTTCGCCAGGCGAAGAAGGGCATCGAGGCGCTTCACCCAGACCGAATCGAGTTGTACGTGCGCCACCTTTGGCCATTGCGAGAAGGTTTCTGCCAGGTGTTCGAGTGATTCGGGCTGCGAATCGGCAGGGGTGACGACGAACGCGTCCGGCAGCGGGTTTTTCGGCAGGCTGCCGATGATCTCGGCCATTCCCTCCGACTCCTGCAGGCGCTTGAGTGCCTCTGCGCGGGGAACGAAATGCCAGCTTCCGGCGGCCGCTTGCTGCAGCCGTGACTCAATTTCCCCGCGCTCGCGCTGACCGGCGTCGAGCTCGAGAAAAATGCTGATCTGTTGCACACCCGGGGTATTGCCGGTCAGCGTGCGCAGGTTTTCGATGGCCAGCCAGCCGGCGGTCGGTAGCGTCAGCGCGACGCCGATCACCAGCAGCGACAGCAGGGTGTTCAGCGGCGCCGCGGCGAGGCGCCGCAGCGCCTCGCGCAAGGCGGTCAGATGGTGGCCGAGCCGGCCCGTCATGGCTCGCCACCGTCGGCCGCTTGCTCGGGCAGCTGTTCGCTCATTTCGCCCTTGTCGAGGCGAAGAATTCTTGGCTTCAGCCTGGCCAGGATCAGCGGGTCGTGGGTGGCGATGAGAACGGTAACCCCGACCTGCTGAAAAGTCCGGAGGATTCCCAGGATCTCGGTGGCCGACTCCGCGTCGAGGTTGGCGGTCGGTTCGTCGGCAAGGATGATCGCCGGCCGATTGACCACCGCACGGGCGATTGCCAGGCGTTGCTGTTCGCCGCCCGAGAGGGCGATCGGAAAGGCCTTTTCGCGATTCGGCAGGCCGACCTTGGCCAGTGCCGCCTGTGCGCGGCGCGGCGCGTCCTTGGCCGGATGGCCGACGATCGATAGCGGCAACAGCACATTATCGAGGACGGTGCGGTCGAACAGCAGCTTCTGATCCTGAAAGATCAGCCCCAGCTTGCGGCGCAGGTAGGGAATCGCGCTTTTGCGAAGTGCCGCGAGGTTCTGGCCGTTGATCACGATGCTGCCCGCGGTCGGACGTTCGATCGCCGCCAGCAGCTTGAACAGTGTCGACTTGCCGGCGCCCGAGTGGCCGGTGAGGAAGACCATTTCCCCGGCGGTGACCTCGAAGCTCACGTTCTTGAGCGCTTCGTGACCGTCAGGGTAACGTTTGGTGACAGCGTTGGCAGTAATCACTCGAACAGCGCGTCGACAAAATCGCGGGCATGGAAAGGTCGCAGATCGTCGATACCCTCGCCGACGCCGATGAAGCGTACCGGCTTGGGGCACTGGCGGGCGATTGCGGCGACCACACCTCCCTTGGCGGTGCCGTCGAGCTTGGTCAACACCAGGCCGCTGACCTTGATCGCCTTGTCGAAGGCCATTACCTGCTGCAGGGCATTCTGGCCGAAGGTCGCGTCCAGCACCAGCAGCGTTTCATGCGGGCCGGACGGGTCGGCCTTCTGGATGACGCGACGGACCTTGGCGATCTCGTCCATCAGATGCAACTGCGTTGGCAGGCGACCCGCAGTGTCAGCCAGCACGATGTCGATGCCACGCGCCCTGGCGGCGGCGATGGCGTCAAAAATAACCGCCGCCGAGTCGCCGGACTGCTGTGAAATGACCGTCACGTTGTTGCGTTCGCCCCAGGTTTGCAGTTGCTCGCGCGCCGCCGCGCGGAAGGTGTCGCCCGCGGCCAGCAGAACCGACCGGCCCTGCGCCTGGAAATGCTTGGCCAGCTTGCCGATCGAGGTGGTCTTGCCGGCACCGTTGACGCCAGCGATCATGATCACGAAGGGGCGGTGGGTGGTCACGTCGAGCGCTTCTTCAAGCGGCCGAAGAAGGTCGAACATGATGTCCGACAACGCTTGCTGAATGGCCTCGGGGGTACCGAGCCTGTCTCGTCTGGCACGCATCTTCAGTTGGTAGAGCAGGTGCTGCGTGGCGTCCAGGCCGACGTCGTTGGTCAGCAGCAGGGCTTCGAGGTCTTCGAGCAGTTGGTCGTCAACCTTGCCGCGCGAGAACAGTGATTTCAGTTTGCCACCAAACTGAGCGCGCGTGCGCGCCAGACCGGTCTTGAGTCGCAGCCGCCACGATGCGGCCGCTGCGGCCTCGCTGACGTCACTGACGGTCGCAGCGGGGGTCTCTTGTGGTAGCGGGGACTTCTTGGGGAAACCAAACATGGGGCGTTCGTGTCTCAAAGGCGCTTCGAGGCTTTGGCGGTGCTAAGATGCCGGCGCAAACACCCGACACCCCGAAATTCTATCAGAAGCGATTGATGCCCATGCGCCACGCGAGACTGATTCCGCTGTTGCTGGCTCTGGCCATGCCGGTCAGCGGGCTGGCCGAGACCTTTGAACGGCAGCTGGCAAATGGCCTGCGGATTATCGTCAAGGAGGATCACCGTGCCCCCACGGTAGCACACATGGTCTGGTACCGTGCCGGCAGCATGGACGAAACGAATGGCAGCACCGGCGTGGCGCACGTTCTCGAGCACATGATGTTCAAGGGTACGCCGAGTGCCGGGCCCGGCGAGTTCAGCCGTCGCGTGGCCGCCGCGGGGGGACGCGACAATGCCTTCACCAGCCGGGACTACACCGCTTACTTCCAGCAGGTACCGAAGCAGAAACTGTCCGAGATGATGCAGCTGGAAGCCGATCGGATGCGCCATCTGACGCTTGACCCCAGGGAGTTCGCACAAGAGATCAAGGTGGTCATGGAAGAGCGCCGCTTGCGCACCGACGACCAGCCGCAGTCGCTGTTGGTCGAGCAGTTGACCTCAGTCGCTTTCCAGACGCACCCCTACCGGGTGCCGATCATCGGCTGGATGAACGATCTTGAGCACCTGGCGCCGGCCGATGCCCGCCGCTGGTATGAGCGCTGGTACGCGCCCAACAATGCCTATGTGGTGGTCGTCGGTGACCTCGATCACCAGGTGGTGTTCGAGCTTGCCGAAGAACACTACGGCCCTCTGGAGGCGCGCCCGTTGCCGGTCAGGAAACCGCAGGACGAGCCGCCGCAGCTCGGCATTCGTCGTCTGACGGTCAAGGCGCCGGCGGATCTGCCGGTAGTGATGATGGCCTACAAGGCGCCGGTGATCCGCGATGTCGATCAGGACGTCGACCCCTATGCTCTGGAAATGCTGGCAGCCGTTCTTGCCGGCCACGACGCAGCGCGCTTTTCAAGGCACCTGGTGCGCCAGCAGCGGCTGGCTGTGGTGGCTTCCGCCAGTTACGACTCGACCGCGCGCGGTCCGGGCATCTTCTATTTGCATGGATCGCCCAGCGAGGGCCGGACGGCGGCGGAACTCGAGGCCGGCCTGCGCGCCGAAATCGCCGACGTGCAGCAGCATGGCGTGGCCGCCGACGAGTTGGCGCGCGCCAAGGCGCAACTGATCGCCGGACAGATCTACAAGCGCGATTCGATCTTTGCCCAGGCGATGGAAATCGGCCAACTGGAAGCGGTCGGAATCCCCCACGCACTGAACCGGCGGATGATCGACAAGCTGCAAGAGGTGACTGCCGAGCAAATTCGGGTGGTAGCAGCAAAATATTTTCGTGACGAGCAGCTGACGGTCGCCCAACTCGACCCGCAACCCTTGCCGCTGGCTTCGCGCCCGGCTTCGCCGTCCACCGCGCGCCACTGATCAGAGAGCGTCGATGACTCCCTTCAAGCTGCTGCTCCTGTCGTTTCTCGCTCTGACCATGGAGCTGGCGCACGCCGGCCCGAAGATCCAGCACTGGCAAAGCTCGTCGGGTGCACGGGTGTTCTTTGTCGAGAACCACACCTTGCCGATTCTCGACCTTCAGGTCGATTTTGCTGCCGGCACGGCCTATGAGCCCGTCGGACGGGCAGGCGTCGCGTCCTTGACCCGAGCGCTCATCGACCTCGGCGTGGCCGGGATCGATGAAACGCAAATTGCCAGCCGGCTGGCAGATGTCGGCGCCAGGCTGTCGGGTGGGGTCGACATGGATCGCGCTTCGGTGGTGCTGCGCACGTTGTCGATGGCCGACAAGCGGGGTCCCGCGCTCGACGTTCTGCGCGCCATCCTGAGCACGCCGCAGTTTGCAGCGGCCGTTCTTGATCGCGAGAAGGCGCGTACGGTGGCCGCGCTCAAGGAGGCGCTGACGCGTCCCGATACCCTGGCCAGCAGGGCCTTCTGGTCGGCCATGTATGGGTCGCACCCATACGGCAGCTATGCCACGCCGGAGTCGGTGAGCGGCCTGGAGCGGGCCGATGTCGCCGCTTTCCACGCCGCGAATTACACCGCGCCACGCGCTACCGTGGCCATCGTCGGCGACCTGGAGCGAGCGCAGGCCGAGGCTCTGGCCGACGAGCTGACAGCTGCATTGCCTTCGGCGCCGGCGATGCGCGGTGTCGCCGCTCCGACTTTGCCGGCTGCCAGCGAGCATCGGATTGCCCACCCGGCGTTGCAGGCGCACCTGCTGTTGGGGCTGCCGGCGCTGAAGCGCGGCGACCCCGATTTCTTTCCACTGGCGGTCGGAAACTACTCGCTCGGCGGTGGTGGCTTTGTCTCGCGGCTGATGAAGGAGGTGCGGGACCAACGCGGGCTGGCGTACAGTGTGCACAGCTACTTTCACCCGCTGGCGCAGTTGGGGCCTTTCCAGATCGGTCTGCAGACCAAGAAGGCGCAGGCCAATGAGGCGCTCAAACTGACCCGCGCGGTGCTCTCCAATTTCCTTGAACAGGGGCCCAGCGAGGTTGAGTTGCAGGCGGCGAAAGAGAATCTGGTCGGCAGTTTTCCACTGCGCCTCGACAGCAATCGCAAGATTCTGGACAGCGTCGCAATGATCGGTTTCTATGAATTGCCGCTCGACTATCTCGACCTTTATCCGGAAAACATCGCCAGGGTGACCGCCGCCGAGGTCAAGGCGGCGTTCTCGCGGCATGTGCGCCCGGAGCATCTGGTGACAGTGGTTGTCGCCGCGGAATAGTTCTCTGAACGCGGTGCGGATCATCGGCGGGGAGTGGAGGCGCCGCACTTTGCGCTTTCCTGACTTGCCGGGTTTGCGGCCGACACCGGATCGGGTGCGCGAGACCTTGTTCAACTGGCTGGGCAACGACTTGCGCGGCGCATCCTGCCTGGATCTGTTTGCCGGCAGCGGCGCGCTGGGGTTCGAGGCGGCCTCGCGCGGCGCGGCCAGGGCGGTGCTGGTCGATAGCTCGGCGAAAGTCGTGGCGGCGCTGGCGAGCAACGCCAGGACTCTGGACCTTGACAGGCGCCTGGAGATTGTTTGCGCGGATGCGGTAAGATTCGCAACTTCCGTCGGCGGGTGCTTTGACGTGCTGTTTCTTGATCCGCCATTCAATCAGGGCTGGATCGACCGCCTGGCCCCGATCGTCCCGAGCCTTCTGGCCGAGGACGGCATCATCTACGTCGAGGCGGAGCGGCTGCTGGAGGGTTGCGGGACGTGGCGCACGGTACGCCAGGGGAAAGCGGGCCAGGTTTTTTATCACTTGATGCGGCGAGGCGAGGCTAATGGCGCTGAATAGGCGAATGGCAATCTATGCCGGCACCTTTGATCCGATGACACGCGGCCATGAGGATCTCGTTCGGCGTGCGAGTTGCCTCTTCGACCGGGTGATCGTCGGCATCGCCGAGAGCCAGCCGAAGAGGCCGTTCTTCTCGCTGGTCGAGAGGGTCGAGATGGCGCAGGAGATTCTGGCGCCCTACCCGAATGCTGAAGTCTGCGGCTTCAATGGTCTGTTGATGGATTTCCTTCACGCCAAAGGCGCCAAGGTGATCATCAGAGGATTGCGGGCGGTTTCTGATTTCGACTATGAATTCCAGATGGCGGGGATGAACAGAAACCTCTTTCCGGAGGTCGAAACGGTATTTCTGACACCGGGCGAGCAGTACATGTTCATCTCGGCGACGATGGTTCGGGAAATCGCCGTGCTCGGCGGAGATGTAAGCCAGTTCGTGCAGCCGGCAATTTGTGAGCGACTGGCCAAGCGTGTAAGAGAAATTTCATCGATCTGAAGGAACAGCAAGAATGTCTTTGACTATCACCGACGAATGCATCAACTGCGACGTGTGCGAGCCCGAGTGCCCGAACGAAGCTATCAGCCAGGGGGTGGAAATCTACGAGATCGACCCCAACAAGTGCACCGAATGCGTCGGTCACTACGATACGCCCCAGTGTGTCGAGGTGTGTCCGGTCGATTGCATCCCCAAGGATCCGGCCAATCAGGAGAACGAGGATCAACTGTGGGTCAAGTACGAGAAGCTGACCGGCAATCCGCGCACTTCCTGAACCCGGAAACCGTGGTCGGCCGGTAGCCGCGGACGAGCCGCACCTGCTGGTCAGGGACGGCTTTTTTGTGGGGCCGCTGCCTCGACCTCACTCGATAGCGGCGAGGGTGGTTTGGCCGGCGAGGCTGAGCTGTGCCTGGAGTGTCCTGCTGGAGGCGTTGAAGCGAGTGCGCAGCGAGTTGGTTAGCGGGATCGCCCGGGGCAGCGAAATGGCCAGTGGGTCGACCGGCTGGTCGTTGACCCGGAACTCATAATGCAGATGCGGTCCGGTCGCTAGTCCCGTCTGGCCGACGTAGCCGATGGTGTCTCCCTGGCGGACGCGGGTGCCTTGGCGAACGCCCTTGGCGAACTTCTGCAGGTGACCATAGGCGGTCGAATACCTTCCCTGATGCTTGAGCACGATCAAGTTGCCATAGCCGCTCTGGCGTTCTGCGGTCTCGACCACGCCGTCGGCCACCGCGACGACGCCTGCGCCCGTGGGCGCTCCGTAGTCCACCCCTTTGTGGGCTCGCCAGGTGCGCAGAATTGGATGAAAGCGGGCGCCGGAAAAGCCGGAGGTGACCCGCGAGAACTCGATCGGTGAGCGCAGGAAGGCCTTGCGCAGGCTGCTGCCGTCAGCGGCGTAGTAAGCGCCTTCGCCGTCTTCTGTTTGAAACCAGTAAGCGCGCAGGACGTTCTGGTCGTTGATCAACTCGGCCGCCAGGAGGCGGCCACTGCGCACCGTCTGGCCGCGGTGCGTAAGGCTTTCGTAAACCAGCGAAAAGCGGTCGCCTTTGCGCAGGTCGCGATGGAAATCGACCTCGCTGGAGAAAATGGCGACCATCTGCAGAGCGACGGCGTCGGGAATGTCGGCTTCGTCGGTGGCTGCGAACAGCGAGTGGCGGATTTCGCCTGACTTGAGGACCGCGCGGCTTTCCAGGTGCAGCGCCTCTTGCCACGCAACGAAGCCGTCGCCAGTACGTTCGACTACCAGCAGCGCGTCCTCGCCGGGAAGTTCGACATAAAGGCCCAGCAGCTCGCCGCCTTCGCTGGATTTTGCGCTGACGGTATTTCCCGGCCGCAAGTGCCGGGCCACGTCCTGCGTTTGCCGATTGCCGCCAATGAATTGCAGCGCTTCGCGGTCGGCAATTCCGAGGCGGTTCAACAGGCTGGCTATGGTGTCACCGCGTTGGACGCGCTCTTCGCGCAGGAAGGCTGCGTTCTCGCTCTTGAGCAGAATGGCGGTCGGTGCGGGAAGTCGTTCGAGCACCGTGACCGGGGCAACGCGCGGGCTTTCGGCTGTTGGCGCAATGGCAAATGCGGCGACCATGCCGAGCAGCGAGACGCCGCCGATGGCGGCTGCTGCCCAAGGGTGACGACGCAGTCGGTCGATCGATGGGTGTGAATGCGCTAGAATCCGGCTCTCCTCGAAATCCATGGACTGTCGGTGGCAAAACGCTGGAGTCTAGCAAGAAACCCTCCTCACCAGAAGCTCTCTGGGCACAAACAATAGAGGTTTGCATGCGCGCCGTTGAACAAGACCTCAAGCAAATCAAGCGCGGGTCTGAAGAATTGCTGCTCGAAACCGAGCTGGTCGAAAAGCTCGCAAGTGGCCGCCCACTGCGGATCAAGGCCGGATTTGATCCAACCGCTCCCGACCTGCACCTGGGACACACCGTGCTGATCAACAAGCTCAGGCACTTTCAGGACCTTGGTCACCATGTGATGTTTCTGATCGGGGACTTCACCGGCATGATCGGTGATCCCACCGGCAAGAACGTGACGAGGCCGCCGCTGTCGCGCGAACAAATCCTCCAGAACGCCGGGACCTACCAGGAGCAGGTGTTCAAGATCCTCGATCCGGAGGCGACCGAGGTCTGTTTCAATTCCACCTGGTTCGAGCCACTTGGTGCGTCGGGGATGATCCGCCTGGCCGCGCTGCATACCGTGGCGCGGATGCTCGAGCGCGACGACTTCGCCAAGCGCTATCGCAATGGGCAGCCGATCGCTATCCATGAAATGCTCTATCCCCTTTGTCAGGGGTATGACTCGGTGGCGATGAAGGCGGATGTCGAACTCGGAGGTACCGATCAGAAGTTCAACCTGCTGGTCGGGCGGGAGTTACAGAAGCACTACGGGCAGGTGCCCCAATGTATCTTGACAATGCCGCTGCTTGAAGGTCTGGACGGGGTCAACAAGATGTCAAAGTCGCTGGGCAACTATGTAGGCATCAACGAGCCGCCTGGCGATATGTTCGGCAAGCTGATGTCGGTCTCCGATCAATTGATGTGGCGCTACTTCGAACTGCTGTCCTTCCGGACGACGGAACTGATCGATCGCTTCAAGCAAGACGTCGCTGGCGGACGTAATCCGCGCGACGTCAAGGTGCTGCTGGCGCAGGAAATAGTCGAGCGCTTCCATGGTGGCGCTGCCGCTGCCCAGGCCCTGGCAGATTTCGACGCCCGCTTCCGCGAGGGAGCAATCCCCGACGACATCGCCGAGGTCAGCGTTTCGGGCGCCGGGTTTTCCTTGAGCCTCGCGCAGGTCCTCAAGCAGTCCGGGCTCACCGCCAGCACCTCCGAGGCCTTGCGCATGATCGATCAGGGTGGCGTCAGGATCGACAGCGTCCGCGTCGACGACAGGCACCTCGTCCTCCCGGCCAAGGGCAGCTTCGTCCTGCAGGTCGGAAAGCGCAAGTTTGCTCGGGTGCGCATCGCTTGAGCGCTCTGGCAGTCCCGCTCTGACAAAGGTTTCGGAAATGATCTCCGAATTGTTTCGAAAGAGGGTTGACGCCGGTAACCAGCACTGTATAATTCGCACCTCCGCTACGGAGTATGACATAAAAGCTGAATAAAATCAGTGTGTTATCGACGTACAGTGCGAGTTTGGCGCGACCTTGAGGGGCTGCGCAAGCGGTGCAAGGTGGCTCTGGTGGTTTCTGGAAAGAAGTGTTGACGCAACCGGAAACGTCTGTATAATGCGCCCCTCTCGCTGCTCCGGCAGCAACGCAACACGGCGCCCGGCCAGTTGGTCGATCCGCCAGCTCTTTAAAAATGAGACAACCGATAGGTGTGGGTTCTCGGTCTGGGGTAGTCTGCTTAGGTGGGCTGTCGGAAAAGATGGAGTAACTCGCACGGAGTAGGAGTGCTGGTCTGGAGCGATCC
>NZ_JAPUVQ010000149.1:0-29792 GCF_029255145.1 Accumulibacter sp. | reverse complement strand
CCGGTCAGTCGCGTCTGCTGCTCACGCTTTCCCATGCGGCAGGCGATCAGATCAAGACCATGATCACCAATATCCGCGCGGGTCTTGACCATGTTCTGGCATCTGCGCCTCAGTTGCCGAAAGCTAGCCGATGGTCGGCGCTGGTCCGCTACATCGTCAGCAAAATCCTCGACGCGAGACCGAACAACGCTCGACACCTCGGCTTGCCTCCGCCTTTCTTGCCGGTCGGAAGCGGCTAACAGAGGATTCTAGTCCCTTATCACTCAACTCTTCACATTCTGTGAGCAAACTTTGTCACGTGGCGGTTCCGGCGAGGGCCGGCACGAGGGTGAGTTCGGTGATACGGCAAACGGCTGCGATGGCGCTGCGGCCGAGCCTGGTGAGGTAATAGCGGTAGCTGTGGGCCACCTTCTTGATCAATCCGAACTGACGCAGGCGCCAGAGATAGCGGGTCATGGCGGACGCCGAGAGGTGGGGCAGGAAGTGCATCAGATCAGCGCGGCGGATACCGCCGATAGTGAACGCTGGGCGCTGCAGAGCGCGCAGCAGCACTTGCTGCGTGTGATCAAAGAAGTTGAAGCCCTTGAGCGTATTACCATTGACGGTTTTGGGGCTGGTCAGGCGATACAGGTTGCGGTCGCCGGCAGAAAAATCGTCGAGCGCGGAGAGGTATTCGAGGTAGCGGCGGTTGCAGCCCAGCAAGATTTCCCACAGATCGATCAGGCTGTAAATGGTCTTCTTGAGGGGCGCAATTTCGCGGGACTGGTGACCGTCCCGATGTTCCACCTTGCGGTGGTGCTTGAAGAAGGAGACGTCATTGGTCGTGGTTTCCAGACGCAACACGCGCTCGAACTTGTCGTACATCTTGACCGACACCTTGCCCAGGTAATGTTTGACGCAGGTGCCTTCAATGCGTGTGGCAAAGCCGCTGCCGATTTCCTGCGCGAGTTGCGGCGTGGTCTTCTTGCCCAAGAAGCTGGCGACCTGCTCGGCCTTGACCGAGAAGATCGCCTGACGCGACAGTTCGTCGTAGAGCGGTTTCATGACGGCATCGGAGCGAAACGCCAGATCGGTGGCGTATTCAACCTGCATCAAGCTCCAGTGATAACGCTGGCCGAAGACGTCGAGCACCGGGCAACACTGCTCGGCGTAGCGATCGAGAATGGCATGCAAGGTGTCCGGCGAGAAAGCATCGGCGAGTTGCTGCGCCCGTGCCCAGTCATGGAGACGAATGAAGGCGTTGTCGGCCATCGTATAGCCGATGCCTGCCGCCGTCAGAGACCGCGCCAGCCAACTGTGACCGTTGCAGTAGAACTGGAGCCGAAACGGACACCAGGTTGGCACCCGCAGGTAAATCAGTCCGAGCGTGTCATCGATGAAGTAGAAGTAGTAGTGCAGGCACTTGCCCGAGGTGTGGCGCAGGAAAGTCTGGTGACTGCGCTTGTCATGCCAGGGCTCGTAGGCGTTGCATGCTTCCATTGCGGAGAGGATATGCACCAGGCCCGGATGATCGCCGCGCCGCTTGATCACGGCGGCAACCACCTCTTCCTTGCGAATACTTGCCTTGGCGACATGCTCGATTCGCACACCTTGGGCCGCTGCCAACGCTTGTGCTCCGGCGCGGATGCGCTCACGCAGAGGCTCGGCAAAGCGAGGGTAATCAAAGATGCGGATGTGCTTGGCGCTGAGAAAACTCGTTATCCCCGCCGCGTAGCACGCCCCCGGCAACGTCCCCGTAATCACTACCCGATCGTAGCAGGACAGTGTCCCCGCAAGCCGCTCGTGATATCGATCTGTCAACATCGTGGTAATGATCGCCTCCGGTCTCTCGTCTTAACTGCGACCCCACGTTTAACCTGTTTGGTTCCGGCTCAGCCGGCTTAGGTTCACGGATCGACTTGACCGACTGACAAGTCTCCCCTTGCAGTTCAAGTCGGCACGAGAAGGTGTGGCGCGCGCGCAGCGGGTAGTGGCAGAACTCCTTCTTCAGCTTTACGTCGACCTCGATGTGGAGCCGGTGCACAGGATCGACGGCGTCCTGCTCCAGCAGGAGCCAGCTGTAGGTGTACGCGCCACAGCCCTGAAAAAACAGCTTCAACTCCTCACGTTCCGGAAGTTCGGGCAGTTTCTGATGTATCGCCTGCCTTATCTTGAATTTGATTGTGCCAATCTGGTTCGCAGTCAGACCGCACGATGGATCCAGCTTGTTCATATCAACGACTCCCGCAGGCGAGTTGGCCGATGACGGTGCCCGCGGGTTGCGGCGACCGGCAGCCGACTATCGGCTTTCATTGCTCTTGGCAATTTCAGCGGACGGAAGCTGAGCGCCGGAAGCGACGGTGCCGGTGGCGACAGTTTTCGACATCAGGGCTGACGTAGAAGGACAGAGCGTCGAGAACTGGCGGGTGGCGCGGATGGCCTCTGGCGCTTGCTGCCGAGCAATGGCCGTGTAAGCGAGCGCCGTGAACCAGGCCTCGGCGGTGGTGGTCAGCAAGAAGATCAACTCAACCCCGCGGGCGGCAGCAAGACGCTCGACGAAGCGCACCAGGTCGCGCGCGTGGCCGCGCCCTCGGAAATCCGGCGAATCGCCAGAGACCGCAGCAGGCCGATGGACTGGAAGATTTCCAGGCCGACGACACCGACCAGCGCGCCAGCGGCGCGAACGCCGAAAAAGTACGATGGCGACGGTGACGACGTCAGGTCGGCAACCGGCAGGTCGCAGCCCGCAAGCAAGGGGAGCACTTCGTCAAGCGAGGAGAGCGGTTCAATGTTCACGCAAAGACCGGCCGGAAAGCAAGGAAGCTCCGAAATCGATCGCAGCGGTGGGCAACAAGCGCGGATTCATCGTGCAGCGTCTGGTGAATTGGGCGGTCGGGAACGGACGTGGACGTCGGTACGGTCCTTGATCCTTCCGAGACGAACCAGGCGAGCGGCAATCGCCCCCGGCGTGCGGCCATGCCTGGCAGTGATCTCCTGGAACGGCTTGCCGGCGTCGAAGAGGGCCAGCAGCTGCTGGTCCTCAAGGTCGGACCAGGGACGTCCGGCGTTGCCGGGCAGCGAGTTGTCACGCTCGGCACGCCGTTCAGCGTTGTCAAGGGCCTTCGCGGCGACGAAGAGCGCGCGAATCACCTGCAGATTGTTGAACGTGCTTTGCTCAGGCAGGATCTCGCCCGTCTCCGGGTCGATGCCGTTGGCAAGAGCGTCGATGATCTTCCTGGCTTCGAGCGGGGACATGAAAAGGGCTCTCCATGAGGGGCCAAGCATTGAACGCGCACCACGTCCGGCCAACGCCGCCAGCACACGCCCGGGCAGCGGCGGCATCCGGCAAGCGCTTCCTGGGGACGCCATGGTCGGGCGAGGCTATGCCGCTATTCTGCCAGATAGATCTCGACACGCTCCTTGCCGCGTCCGATATTGTTGCGCTTCAAGCGTATCGGACCAATTTCGCCGGTTCGCCTGACATGGGTGCCGCCGCACGGGACGCGCGCAAACCCTTCAATCTCCCAGTAGCGACGTTCGCTTGTGGCGTCGTCGAAGCCGGTCCGTATTTCGAGGTCGGCGTCGACGATTCGGTTCGCCTCTTCGGCGAATCGTGGCAACAATGGCGAGACACTCTCTGGCCAGGCAAAGTCGATTCTCGCCTTGTCCTGCCCGATGTGGGCGCCGACCTTCCCGGCACCATCAAGATTCCTGTAGAAGAGTTCGAGAACCAGCTCGGCGGCGAAGTGAAGCCGCATCAGTCGGTATCTCCTGCGCCAATCGATCTCGATGGCGACTTCCTGCCCAGCGTTCAAGCGGTGATCCAGCGGCAGCGTATACATGATTTCACGAGCCTCCACCATCCTGGCCGAGATCACCGGATAGCCGCCAATGGTTCCGCAATCGCTCTCCTGGCCGCCGGAAAAGGCAAAGAAGATCGTTGAATGGAGAGTGACCTCCGCCTGATTCACCGAGGCGACAACCGTCGCGTGTCGGCTTGCATACGGATTTGACCAGAATGCTTTTTCCGTCATGGCGCCCATCTCCGGCTTTCCGCTCTCCGGATCTTGCATGGCGTGAATTCCCGGGTGAGGCCGTTTTGCCCGTAGGCGCGCCGGGAAACCGGGAAAGCCAGGGCGGTTGCCATTTTCCGTTCCAATCGAGTCCAGCACATCACGAACGATCGACGACCCCGGAACCTCCTTGCGGGTGGCAGCAAGCGCTCGGGAGTGCCGTCGGCTGCGCGCTCGCTCATTGCACCCGGAAGACACCACGGACCAGCCGGATCTGGCCCTCCTGAAGACTGCGCAGCGCGTTCCCGGCCTTTTGCGCGAGATTGTCGACAAATACCCCCAAGGTCAGCGGACTCGGTGCGGCGTCTGCGGTCGGCGCGTTCAAATGCGCGTCGCTGGTATCCTCGAAGAGTTCCGCGACGAATCCGTTTTTGCCGAGAACAGCGTGCAGCTCTGCGATCGAAACCAGGAAGCTGTCGGCCGGGTCGGTGGCCCACGGCAGCGGGAAATAGGACGTCGTCGCCTCGCCAGCGGCCATCTCCTGGAAGGCGTATCGGCCGCCCGGCTTGAGCACCCGGTATATTTCGCCGTAGAGCTGCTGCTTGTCAGCGATGTTCATGCCCACATTCTGCATCCAGATGGCATCGAACGAGTCGTCGGGAAAGGGCAGGTCGAGCGCACTTCCCTGGTGCACTTCGATTCGGTCGTCGAGGCCGGTCAGCCGATTCAGCAGGACCGCGCCGGCGCAGAAATCGGGCGACATTTCGATGCAGTCGACGCGGCAGCCGAGCGCGGAAGCGATCAGCCGGGCGGGGCCGGCGAGCCCGGCGCCAATGTCGAGAACGCGGTCTTCGGGCCGGATCTGGGCCACTTCCAGCAATTCGAGCGAAGCGCGCAGACCGCCGGTGTGGAAATGGTCAAGCGCCCCCAGTTCCTCGGGCGACAGGTGTTGCTCGGGATTCAGACCGGCCGCGCGGATGGCCGCCAGGATTCGCGCCTCGATGTCGCGGGCCGAATAGTGTGCTCCCAGACCAGCCATCAACAAGCCCTCCTGAAGGTCATTCGCGCTCGCCGCGCGCCGCTTGCCTGCCACATCGCGTGAAGCCAATCGCCTTGCCCGATACTATCGAAAGCGCTTTCCTGCATCAAGATGGGTTTAGGGCAATGGCCCTACCTTGAGACAAAAGTCTTGCAGATCAGCTGGATAGAAGAGGGCTGAGCAACTCCTCAAGAACCCCGGGGATGACCGTTCACTGAATCCGGCTTTCTTGCTTGCAGGTGCTGCCGGACACGGCGCGCGAAGCGTGGTTCAATCTGCAGGCACGAGCACGGAGGCCCTGGTGTTGGTGGCGGCCAGTTTCCGTAGAGACTTGGCGGTGTCGCGTTTTCGGGCATGCGTCTTGCTGTCAAGGCGTTCGTGCGACGAGCCCGGTAGCCGGGTCAATGGCAGGCTGTGACCCTGTGCAGCCTGGCGAAGCGAACCATTGACGCGGCGAAGGGGCGATAGGCTAACGCATGGCGGTAAGCACCGCATTTTGGTGCCTTGATGATCAACTTGGCGCTATTGCTACGTGCCCGCCGGCACGCGGCGGCAAGCGCTGCGCAACCGGGCCGAGTGTGAGCACCGTCACATGATGCGGAATTTCATCACCACGCGCCCGTCTTTCCAGATGTCGTCGGGGCTGATCGAGTTTCGGCGGAAGCTGAACGAGACCTCTGCCTTGCGAAACGCTTCGTAGACCAATTCGGAGCAAATGTACTTGCGGTCGCGGTTTTTGCGGCCCCGCCTGAACAGAATGCGCATCGCGATGCGAAAGATCTCCCAATTGTCGTAAGGTCTGGTGAGTTCATCCATGCCGAAGCTGATCACCGCCTTCAGCTTCTCGTCGTCCGGCTCCGGCGTGATCCGGGCGATCAGGATACGTCCCTTGTAGGGCTTGTTCCTGCCGTGATAATCACGAAGGTACTTGGACAAGGGAACGAGGCGAACCCCGATGGCGGTCTCGCTTTCCAGAACAAAGATGCGCAGCAGATTGTCGTCGCGATAGATGATGCCGACGTGGCTCCAGACGGATCTGGTAAACCACTGGATGGTTCTTGAGAAAAGATAGGTGCCCGAGCAGAAAACGATGTCGCCGGTCCGCAGCTGATCGCGAGCTTCATCGTAGTCGAGGATAGGTAACTTGGCGACGGCTTTGATGCCCAGGGGATCGGCCACGTGAGGCTCCATTCAAGGGAAAAAAGTCGGCGCGAAGATCGTCAAAGAACACGACCATGACGGTGCCAACGAGAGGCAACCGCTCACTCCCTCTTAAGAAACGCCGTAAACACCATGCTTCTGCGGCATAAGTCGTGACCTTGACAACGACACGACAGCCACGACCGGATGCGCCTGAGCAAGCATGGTCTGTTCAAGATGGACGACGATTGGTTGAAGAAGCTGCCGGCCGGGCTATTGCTGGAAGTATCGAAGCGACTGCTGCACGACGTCAAGGAGTTGCAGGATCAGGTGAATCAAAACCCGGGCAACAGCTCGCCCCAGCCGTGGAGACAGGCACGCCAGCCCAGGCTGGCGCTGCCGACCGCGCCGCCGTGCGCGTTACCCCAGTCGGCCTGCTCGGCCGATCTCTTGACGACGCAATCTCGCTGACAGAGCATGCCAAGGTGGTGACCCATAATCACTCGGAAGGCATGAAAGGTGCATCGGCGGCGGCCGCAGCCAGCCAACCCCGATGTACGCTGGAATGTCGCCATACGTCCGGGCTAGCGCAGAGTGCTCGACAAGACGCCAGACGCGGGAAATCCACCTCCTGCGCGACCAACTCGAGGCGTACACGGCCAGCGTGCGCGCCAAGGTCGAACAACCCGTTCCGCGTGATGAAACGGCAGTTCGGATTCACCAAGGCTCGCTACCGCGGCTTGCTGAAAAGGCAGGGCGCTGACGACGATGTCTCCGCTGTTCAACCTGGGTCAGCGCCAAGCAGGTTGTTTTTCATCGTGCCTGCCCGAGGCCGGAAGCGCAACTCTCGCGGGCAAACAGAAAGACCTGACCGTTCGCAGTAACAGCAGTAAGTCTAGCGGGTTGAAGTCCCGTCCGGGGCGTTGTCCGTACGCCCCGGTAGCATGAGGAAGCGGCGTCGTGGTGACACGGGTTGTGAGTTTCCCGACAGCAAGAGAGCAGGCCGTAACGCAAGTGAACCCATGAGTAGCCTCGTACATTATATGGAGAAGCCGACCCTGTGGTGAGAAGGGGAAGGCCGTTGGATGGGCGCTGGAATAACGGAAGTGGCGTCAATCGACTCCCGGGGTGGCAGGGATGGCATGTTCTCGAAGATTTATTGCCCAGTGCTGGAGACCCGTCTGCGGGGGTGGGGAGGCCACCGACCGCTGCGTATAAGGCAACGAACGCGCAGCGGCCGCAGGCGCGAGTCGGAGGGGGTCACAGTACCGATCGAGATCGCGGGACAACATAACCCCGGTCGACGGAAGGGGCCCTACTTTGTTCGTGCAACCGAAGAGCGGAGGATCGAGGGATTGCCATGTCGCGAACCACCCCAGACACGATCAGGACGCCACAAAGGAAGCTTTACGCCAAGGCAAAGCAAGAACCGACCTACCGCTTTTACGCTCTCTACGACAAGATCAGCCGGGAAGAGATCCTCAGTCATGCCTGGCGGCTTGTCCGGTCCAACCGAGGCAGTCTGATGGGACTGTTCAGGGATCGGGTGCTGCCATTCGACATCGATGCAGCACGGCGCTATGGCGAGCTGGCCGCAAAGGCCAAGGCCGGCGGGCGAGGATTCCCGACCGCTGACGGCTACATCGCCGCGATCGCAGCCTCGCGGGGGTTCATCGCGATGCAGCGCCCTCTGAGGCCGCCAGCATCGCCGTCATCAATCCGTGGGAAGCGTAGTGATGCCCAGATGCCTGCGGAGGGCACAGCTTCTCGTTCCACCCTCCTCAGGTTGACGGAATTTTCTGAGGTTCCGGCTTACAACCCCGATCAGCGACGCCAAGGGTGCGACGGATCGGGTGACGGCTTTCCCCGAGCCGGCGGTAACGGACCCATGCGCTTAGTGGCGACGTCGGCGGTCGGCGCTCGACGACGACCTGTGGAGCCCGCTCGACGCGCTCGGGCAGCACGGCACCGCGCCGCTCTCGGCGAGGGCGATGGCCGCAACCAGCGAGCAAGCTGGCGTTGCGGCGAGCTTGCCGTTTCCGCGGGATGGTCTGCCAGCGTTCGCGGCAACCCGATCCAGCGACCGCCAGGCCGCCAGCCGCTTCGGCCAGGGCCGGCTCATCCCCCCAGCGAGAGTCCATTGCTGCTCCGGCTGTCGCCTTGGAAGGTCTGGCGCAAGGGCGCCTGACGACACCCCGGGGGGCGCTCGCCAATTCCACCACGGGCGAAACGTCTTTGCGCGTTCGACCACCAAGGAGGCCGCCAAGCGTCGCCTGATTGGATGATTGATTCCTGATTTCGAGGACGATGCCGAGGCGTCGTCATTCGACGATGGCGGCGCGAGGCCCGGCCGGCGATCGCCAAGTATCGGCCTTCGATCGCGAACTATCGGCCGTCGATCGGCGAGATAAGAGCCTCGGTCGAAATGATCCACGTCCCGGCAAAAATCATCCAGTCTCCCACCGTCGCCATCGGCGGATCGATGGCTACGGTCGAAGGTTCGATGAACAACATTCATCATCATCGATGGCGCGCATCGACGCTTCAATGCGCGCCATGGAACGATGATTGCGCAAGAGCCAGAGCTGGATCAAAAAGGTTCAGGTCTGGATCGGCAAGATCGAAGGCTGGATGAAAAAGATCGACGCGTGATGAACGGTAGTCCAGCTTCCGGTCGGTTCGCTACAGGCTTCGCTGGCTGTGCTCCACGCTTCGATCAGGAACAGCCATCGATCGATCTCGCGCAGCGGATTTTTCATCGGCGCGATGAAGCGATCGCCGCCGACGATCGGCGGCTGGATCGACAGCGTCCGGGCCTCGACCGGCGCAGCTCGTGTTGGTACGGCCCGGGCCCGGGGGAGCGGAAGGGGGAGAGAAGGCGCCGCCTGGCCGAGTGCACAGCCGGTCGGGGCGCGCTCGCGCGCGGATCGAAATCGAGGACGCCGTGACTGCCCGGCCAGACTTCGCCGCTGACCAGCAGACGGTCTGCCGGGTCGTGGACGGCGGCCATCCGGCTCGGGCGACCGGCCAGGAGGCCCTGGGCAAGGCCGATCGGCACGGCTGCCTGGGCCAGGCCGACGCTGCACAGACAGGCGGCGGGGCCGGCGGGTCGACGCGACTTGCGCGGTGAAGCCAGCGACGATGTCCACTTCATTCCTCCCCAGGCTGCTCAGGATCGGGTGCAGCGCGGCCGGTGGAACGGCGCCGCCAAACAGCGGGAAGCCATGGTCCATCTCGCAGCGCTGGTGGTTACCCAGATTCCTGGTGTTGACGCTGATGTGGCCGTGTGGCGGTTTCAGCGTCCAGGAACACGATTCAACGCTGGCCGCCCGGGTGCGATGAAGAATGGCGGCGGCGCAAGCGTCGAGTCAGGTCCTTCCTCGTGCCTGTACGAGGCCGGAAGCGCAAGTCTCATGGACAAGAAGAAAGTCCTGCCCTTTTTTCTCCGCGGGGGGAGTGAACGATTACCGCCAAGACCTTGCTGACTCCCAAGTGCTGAGCGATCCGAAAAAATGTCGGAAACGCTTACACTTCGCTCTTGGTGATTATTTGTAAGTGCAATTAAAGCAACGTGGTATGAGTATGGCACGAAGATTGCTGGTACTCCCACATGGCGAATCCGGGGCCTGACGCCGCTAGGCAATGAACGTCAGGTTTTATTTTCTAACATTGATTTTGGAGGTGACGAGATGGGCAAGGCGCGGTTAACCGGGAACTTCCTGCCGCTGTTCTGGGCGATGGGGCTGTCACTGGCGGCAGTAAGCCTGCCGGCGCAGGCAATCAATATCAAAGTCGGCATCACTGTCGATAATTCCTACGCGCTGTTCTACGGCACGCAGACGGCAGCGACCACCTTCGTGGGCAGTGACTTCAGCTGGCCCTCGTCGGAGTCCTACACCTTCAACCTGCCGGCCGGCGACTTTATCTATGTCGTCACCGCTTCGGATATCTCGGTGGCGCAGGGCTTCCTCGGGCAGTTCGAGAATCTTGATAGCGGATACAAGTTCTACAGCAACGATCCGCAATGGCAAGTGATGGCCACCGGGCTTGGCAACGTCGGTGCTCCATATACGGGGAGCGTGGCCGACCTGACCTTGCTGACGAACGAGATCCTCGACGCAAACGGTGGCGGCAACGCGTCGCTCGGATGGGTCGGGCTGACCGCCGGTCCCGCTAACGGGGCAGCGCCCTGGGGTACGATATCCGGTATCGACGCCGCCGCTCGCTGGGTGTGGTACAGCAGTAACGGTGATCCGGATCCGACAACGCCCGGATTCAATCATGACGAGTGGTTGGTCTTCCGGATAGCGGTGGCTGCGACCCCGACTGTTCCGGAACCGGCAAGCCTGGCGCTGGCGGGATTGGCATTGGCCGGCCTTGGCGCAATGCGGCGGCGCAATAAAGCCTGATCTGCGTCAGGCGGCTCGGCGGATACGCGACGGCGGCTTTGGGCTGCCGTCTTTCGCTGCTGCGCGTTAGCCATTTGTCGTCTCCACAAAAACGACGCTGCAGCGATTCGCCAACGGTGCGGGACGCGGCTGTCGAGTCCCCCGGGAACTGGTCAAAACGCGGCGGACAGGTGGCCGAGCGGTCTGCCGATCAGGGCTCGATCGCTCGCGGATCGAAATCGAGGACGCCGTGACTGACCGGCCAGACTTCGCCGCTGACCAGCAGACGGCCTGCCGGGTCCTGGACGACAGCAATCCGGCTCGGACGACCGGCAAAGCGGCCTTGGGCAAGGTCGATCGGCACGGCTGCCTGAACCAGGCCGACGCTGCACAGATAGGTGGCGGCAGGGCCGGCGGCGCTGCCGGTGGCGACGTCCTCGACCTGCCCGAGGTTGTCCCAGGTTCTCATTTCCCGGCCGTCGACGTCGAGCAACAGGACAAACTTGGCGCCGACGGTTGCCAGCAACGCTTCGAGCGCCAGGCCGCTGATTGCCGCGCGTGCCAGAGCTTCCGGGCGAAGCGGGACGATCAGGTAGGGCAGGCCGGTCGACACGACTTGCGCGGTGAGGCCAGCGACCATGTCGGCTACATTCAGCCCAAGGCTGCTCAGGATCGGGTGTAGCGCCGCTGCTGCAACAGCGCCGCCGAATAGCGGCAAGCCCTGGTCCATCTCGCAGCGGTAGCAATTACCCAGATTCCTGGTCTTGACGCTGATGTGGCCGTGCGGCAGTTTCAGCGTCCAGGAACACGATTCAATACTGGCCGCCCGGGTGCGATGCAGAACGGCGGCGGCGCCCAGAACGGGATGGCCGGCGAAGGGCAGTTCTTCGTCTACGGTGAATACCCGCGCTGTCGCGCCGCGCGCCTCGACCTCGGACAGGAAAACGGATTCGAACTGCCGCATCTCCCGGGTCAGGCGCTGCATCGCCGCTGCCGGCCAGTACTCGGTGTCGAGGAACACGCCGAGCCCGTTGCCGGTCAGTGGGCCGGTTGCGAAGACGTCGACGTGGTGGACGGTCGGACGCGTGATGATCAATTCTCAGCTCGCGAAAGTGTTGTCGTGCTGGGGGTCTGCCGCGGACCTGGTGCGATCAATGGCTCGGAGCCGCCCGGCTGCGGGGACCGTTCCAGCGCCAGGCGTTGGCCTGTTCGAGCTGCCGATCATCGCCGCCGGGCCGGGTTAGACGTTCTCCTCGGGCAAGGGGATGAACTCGATTTCGTCACCGGGAACCTTGGCAAAGCGCCCCTCCTGCCAATCGCGCTTGGCCTGCTCGATGCGCTCCTTGCGGCTGGAAACGAAGTTCCATTCGATGAAGCGCTGGCCGAGGTGCTGGCCACCGATGATCGCGATTCGCGATTCGCTGGTCGCTTCCAGGACGACGCCGGCGACATCGGCGAAGACCGCCATGGCGTGTTCGGAGATCGCCGTGTCGCCGACTTTCAAGTTGCCCTGGGCGACATAGACGGCGCGTTCGTCGGCGCTCGGCAGGGCGATGCGCTGGCCGGCGTGCAGCTGCGCCTCGACGTACAGCGTGTCGGCAAAGACCTTGACCGGCGAGGCGACGCCAAACGCGCTGCCCATCATCACCCGCAGCGCGACGCCGTCGACGGTGAGCGCGGGGATGTCGGCCGCCGGATAATGATGGAAAGCGGCGTCGGTCTCCTCGTCGCGCTCGGGCAGAGCCAGCCACAGCTGCAGGCCGTGCACACGGTGCGCCACCGCGGTCACTTCCGGGCGCTCGCGTTCCGAGTGCGCGATACCGCTGCCGGCGACCATCAGGTTGATGTCGCCCGGCCGGATCGCCTGCACGCTGCCGAGCGAATCGCGATGCAGGATCTCGCCCTCGAAGAGATAGGTGACGGTCGCGATATTGACGTGCGGGTGTGGTCGGACGTTGATTCCCTGACCGGCGGGAAATTCTGCCGGCCCCATGTGATCGAAGAAAATCCACGGCCCGACCATCTTGCGCTGCGCGGTCGGCAAGGTCCGGCGCACCGAGAAACCGCCGAGATCCTTGTCGCGCGGCTCGATGATCAGTTCGATCGCGCCGCAGCCCTGCTGCACGGCACAGTCCTGCTCCACTTGCGTAGTACGATTGCTCATTGGTCGCCTCCTGTCAAAAGTGGTCAGCTTGCGCTGACGAACGTGGCGTAGCCGCGGCGCCGACCGTGCTCCCGGGCCTACTGCAACTCGCTCGCTGGCAAGCGCCGCGCCGCTGGATCCTGCCGGTAGAAGGCGGCGAATTGCTCGTAGAGCGTCGGGTATTGCGCGCGCAGGAGGCCGGGTGATTCGAAGAATGCTTCGCTGATGACCGCGAAGAACTCGCCCGGGTTCTCCGCCGCGTAGGGGTCGAACAGCGTTTCCTGGCCGCCGGCCTCGGCCTCGTCGACCTGGCCGCAGAAATCCTCGTAACTGGCGTGCAGCACGCGCTGCCAGTCGGCGCGCGAGATCTCCGGCGGCAGCGCCGGGATGCCGTTCGCTTCACCGCTGAGCATGTCCAGCTTGTGCGCGAACTCGTGGATGACGACGTTGTAGCCGGCGCCGGCCATCTGCGCGTCGCGCCAGGAGATCAGCAGCGGACCGCCTTCCCAGGCTTCGCCCGAGGCCAGTTCCTGGTACTCGTGGACAACGCCGAATTCGTCCTCGACGCTGCGCGGGATGACGAACTCGTCGGGATAGACGACGATCCCGACCCAGCCGCGATAGTAGTCGAGGCCCAGATTGAGGATCGGCAGGCAACCCTGCACGGCGATCGAGACGCAGATCTCGTTGCTCAGTTCGAGCCCGCCGGCGGTGGTGAACTCCTTCTCGGCGAGGAAGTCCTCGGCCAGCGCGCGCAGCCGGGTCAGCTCGGCGGCGTCGAGAGCGCCGAGAAAGGGCAACGTGGCAACGATGCTCCGCCACAGGGGATCGGGGATAGGGGCGGTTTCCGGCTGCTTGCGCAGCCAGCCGAGCAGTTTTCTGATCATGACGACTTGACCTGTCGAGGGGCGGCGGTGGTCAGGTAGATGCCGCTGAAGATCAGCGCGATCCCCAGGTAGTGGTAGCCTTGCGGGACCTCGGCAAGGAAGATCGCCGCCAGGATGGTGCCGAACACCGGCATCAGGTGGATGAACAGGCTGGCCTTGCTGGCGCCGACCTCGCCGACCGCGCGGTTGTAGAAGACGTAGCCGAGAAAGCCCGGAAAGACGCCGGTATAGGCGATGCCGGCGAGCGAACTGGCCGAGACGTGGATGGTCCTGCCCTGCGCGACCTCCCAGGCGTAGGCCGGGGCGAGGGCGAGCAGGCCGACGACGGTGAACGCGGCGAGCAGCAGCATCGGGTCGACGCCGACCGGCCGCCACTGCAGTCCGATGGTGTACAGCGCCCAGGTGAATACCGCCGCCAGCATCCACAGGTCGCCGATGTTCAGGCTGAGCCGGGCCAGCGTCTGCGGGTCGCCGCGGCAGATGATCGTCGTCACGCCGATGAACGAGAGCAGGACGCCCAGCCATTCGATCCCGCGCAGGTGCTTCTTCAGGAAGGCCCACGACAGGGCAATGGTGGCGATCGGGATGAACGAGTTGAGCAGCACGGCGTTGGTCGCGGCGGTGTAGGTCAGCGCCACGTAGGCCAGCGTGTTGTAGCCGGCGACGCCCAGCAGGCCGAGGATCAGCACCGGTCTCCAGCCGCGCCGCAGCAGCGGCCACTGCGCGCGCAGGTGCGGCAGGGCGAGCGGCAGCACCAGCGCCAGGGCGATCGCCCAGCGCCAGAAGGCCAGCGACAGCGGCGGCACCTGCTCGCGGATGGCGCGGCCGAGGACCATGTTCCCGGACCAGAAGAGGACGGTCAGGGCGAGCAGCAGATAGGGGTGTTGCAGGCGGGCGACCATCGGCGGCGGCTGGCTGGCAAAGGCGCATTATGCCTGATGCGCCGCAGCGGCCCTTATAATGGGCCAATGGTTTCCGTTACCCACTCGGTCGCCGCGCTGGGCGACTTCGAAGACTCATGGCACAGCCTGGGCGATGGCTTGTCGGCGGTCGACGGTCAGCGACTGCGGCGGGCTGTCGATTTCGCCCGGTCGTTCTATGGCGATCGCCTGCTGGGCAGCGGCGAGGAAGTCTGGGGGCACGCGCTGGGGATGGCGCTAATCGTCGCCGGGCTCAAGCTCGACGCCGATTCGCGCCTGGCGGCGTTGCTTTTCGCGGTACCCGCGCAGCAGGAGCATGGCCTGGCGCTGATCGAGAAGGATTTCGGCCGCAGCGTCGCGCACCTGGTCGACGGGATTTCGCGGCTGAACCGCGTGCGGCCGATCACCCGCGGTTTTGTCGCCCACGCCGCCGACAGCAGCGACAAGAAGCCGCAGGAGATCAAGGCGCAGATCGAAGTGCTGCGCAAGATGCTGCTGGCGATGGTCGAGGACATCCGCGTGGTCCTGCTGCGTCTGGCCTCGCGGACGCAGACGCTGCGCTACTACGCGAACGAGCCCGACCCGCTGCGGGTGGCGGTGGCGCGCGAAACGCTCGAGCTGTATTCGCCGCTGGCCAACCGGCTCGGCGTCTGGGAGCTCAAATGGGAGCTCGAGGACCTTTCCTTTCGCTTCATGCATCCGGCGATCTACAAGGATATCGCCCAGCACCTCGACGAGAAGCGTACCGAGCGTGAGCAGTTCATCACCGAGGCGGTGGCCCTCCTGAAGCGCGAACTGGCGGCCGCCGGTGTCGCCGACGCCGAGATCTACGGCCGCCCGAAACACATCTACAGCATCTGGAACAAGATGCGCAAGAAGGACGTCGCCTTCGCCGAGGTCTACGACATCCGCGCCCTGCGGGTGATCGTCGAGCAGGTCAAGGATTGCTACACCGCGCTAGGCATCGTGCACCACGTCTGGTCGCCGATCGCCAGCGAATTCGACGACTATATTGCCCACCCGAAAGGCAACGACTACCGTTCGTTGCACACCGCCGTGCATTGCCCGGACGGGCGCGCCCTCGAGGTGCAGATCCGGACTCGCGAGATGCACGGTCACGCCGAACTGGGGGTGGCCGCGCACTGGCGCTACAAGGAAGGCAGCAAGGCCGCGCCGGAAGACCGCTACGACGAGAAGATCGCCTGGTTGCGGCAGCTGCTGACCTGGCGCGACGAGGCGGTCGATTCGTCGGACTGGGTCAGGCACTACAAGCAGGCGGCCTTCGACGAGACGGTCTATATCCTGACCCCGCAGGGCCGTGTGGTCGATCTGCCGCGCGGCGCGACGCCGGTGGACTTCGCCTACCGGGTGCACACCGACATCGGCCATCGTTGCCGCGGCGCCAAGGTCGACGGGGCGCTGGTACCGCTGAATACGCAGCTGAAGACCGGACAGCGCGTCGAGATCGTTCTCGCCAAGCACGGCGGGCCGTCGCGCGACTGGCTCAACCCGGCGCTGGGCTACCTGTTTACCCATCGCTCGCGGGCCAAGGTCCGGCAGTGGTTCGCCAGTCTGGCGCTCGAGGACATGCTCGCCGATGGGCGTGCCGTCGTCAGCCGCGAAATCCAGCGGCTGGGCTACGCCGGCATCGCGCTCGACGATCTGTCGGCCAGGCTAGGTTTCGCGCGCAGCGACGACATGTTCATCGCCGTCGCCCGCGCGACGCTGAACATGCGCCAGTTGCAGATCGCGGTGCGTGGCAGCGAGACGCTGCCCGAAGAGGAAGAAGTCAGCGCCTTGCCGGTGTCCAGGCAGCGGCCCAGCGATCAGGCCGAGAAGGGCATCCTGATCGTCGGCATCGACCGTTTGCTGACCCAGCTCGCGGGCTGCTGCAAACCGGTACCGCCCGACCCGATTCTCGGTTTCGTCACCCGCGGCAGAGGCGTTTCGGTGCATCGCGCGGACTGCAGCAACTTCGCCAACATGCGGGCGATGCATCCCGAGCGAGTGATCGAAACGACCTGGGGTGGCGGCGCCGAAGGCATTTTCGCGGTCGACATCGTGATCGACGCTTACGACCGTCAGGGGCTGCTGCGCGACGTCTCGGACGTTCTCGCCCGTGAAAAAATCAATGTCATCGCGGTCAACACGCAGTCCAGGCTGGGCAATGCGCACATGCGCTTTACCGCCGAAGTCGGCAGCATTCCGCAGCTTGCTCGCACGCTAAGCTTGCTGCACGGCGTCGAGGGCGTGGTCGGCGCCCGCCGCGCCTGAAGCCCGGTGCCGCCGCCGCCAGCGCGAGCCAGCGGCTGCCGCGTTGTCGGGTCAGGACTGGAGCAGCGCGATCAAGTCGCTTTGCGATGCGTGCGGGCTGCCGCGCGACGCGCGCCGCTGGTGGTAGGTGCCGTCGGGTGCGAGTTCCCAGGACAGTACATTGTCGGTCAGATAGATCTGCAACCCCTCGGCAATCACCCGGTGCTTGAGCTTGCGGTCGAGTACCGGAAACGCCAGCTCGATGCGCCGGAAGAAATTACGTTCCATCCAGTCGGCGCTTGACAGATACACCTTCTCCTCGCCGTCGGCGTAGAAATAGAACACCCGATGGTGTTCGAGCTGCCGGCCAATGATCGAGCGGACGGTGATGTTCTCCGAGAGGTCCTTGACTCCGGCGCGCAAGCCGCAGACGCCGCGAACGATCAGGTCGACCTTGACGCCGGCCTGCGACGCTTCGTAGAGCGCGGCGATGGTTTCCGGTTCAAGCAGCGAATTCATCTTGGCGATGATCCGCGAGCGCTTGCCGGCGCGTGCGGCCTCGGCTTCGGCACGAATCCCGGCGACGACATTCGGCTGCAGCGTGAACGGTGCCTGCCAAAGATGCGTCAGGGTCTGCGCGCGACCCAGGCCGGTGAGCTGCTTGAAGACCTCGTTGGTGTCGGCGCCGATCTCCTCGTTGCAGGTGAGCAGGCCGAAGTCGGAGTACAGGCGGGCGGTTTTCGGGTGATAGTTGCCGGTCCCCAGGTGCACGTAGCGACGCAGCACGCTGCCGTGCTTGCCTTCCTCGCGGCGGACGATCATCAGCATCTTGGCGTGCGTCTTGTAACCGACGACGCCGTAGATGACGTGCGCGCCGACTTCTTCGAGCTTGGTCGCCCAGCCGATGTTGGCTTCCTCGTCGAAGCGCGCCATCAGCTCGACGACCACGGTCACTTCCTTGCCGTTCTGCGCCGCGCGGATCAGCGACTGCATCAACACCGAGTCGGTGCCGGTGCGGTAGACGGTCATCTTGATCGCCACCACCTGCGGGTCGGTCGCCGACTGTTCGAGCCACTCGATTACCGGATCGAAGCTCTGGTAGGGATGGTGCAGCAGGATGTCGCCGGAACGGATGCAGTCGAAGACGCTGCTGCACTTCTGCAGCGCCTTCGGCGTCCCCGGCTTGAAGGGCTGGAATTTCAGTCCGTCGCGCTCCACCCAGTCGGGAACCTGCATCAGGCGAACCAGGTTGACCGGACCGGCGACGCGGTAGAGATCGCGCTCGGTCAGGCTGAACTGTCCGAGCAGGAACTCGGTCATCGCCTCCGAGCAGTTGTTGGCGACTTCGAGCCGGACCGCGTCGCCGAAGTGTCGCTGTGGCAATTCGCCCTGAATCTTGGCGCGCAGGTTCTTGACCGCCTCTTCGTCGACGAACAGGTTGCTGTTGCGGGTGACGCGGAACTGGTAGCAGCCGAGAACCCTCATTCCGGCAAACAGTTCGTGGACGAACTCATGCAGGACCGAAGAGAGGAAAACGAAACAGTATTCGTTGTCGCAAAGCTCCCGCGGCAGGCGGATGACGCGCGGCAGAACCCGCGGCGCCTGCACGATGGCTGCGTTCGAACTGCGGCCGAAGGCATCGCGGCCTTCGAGTTCGACTGCGAAATTGAGGCTCTTGTTGAGCACCCGCGGGAAAGGATGCGACGGATCAAGGCCGATCGGGGTCAGCACCGGCATCACTTCCCGGAAGAAGAAGGCGCTGATCCACTCGCGTTGCTTGGCGCTCCAGTCGCCGCGCTTGGCGAAACGAATGCCCTCGGCGGCGAGCGCCGGCAGGATCTCCTCGTTGAGCAGCGCGTACTGCTCCTTGACCAGCGCATGCGCCTCGTCGCCGACCAGGCGATAGACTTCACGGGCGGTCTTGCCGTCGGTGGTGATCGCCACCGATCCGAGCTTGAGTTGCTCCTTGACGCCAGCCACCCGGATCTCGAAGAACTCGTCGAGGTTGCTGCTGACGATGCACAGAAAGCGCAAGCGTTCGAGTAGCGGTGTCTTGGGGTTCTTGGCCTGCCACAGCACACGCCGATTGAAGGCGATCAGACCCATCTCGCGATTCTGGAAGTAGTCCGCCGGGAAGCCGGCGGAGGCTTTCTGGACGGGGGTCTCGGTGGTCGTGGCAGCGATGTTCATGGGTTCCTTCCGTGAGAATTTTGGGGGCCGGGCAGGCGTGCGATTGAAGGCAAACATATTACAGCCATCGTCAGCTAACGGGTCGATCGGACGGCGTTTTTCTCGGCAATGAGCCGGCAGTTTGCCGCGCCCGGCCGATCGATGGCGCTATGGCGAGTGGTGGTAAGATGGCAAGCGTGCAAACAATCCGCGCGGCCAGAAGAGAACGGGCATGAGTTACGAACTGATTGCTGGCGTCGACCTGGGCTCCAACAGCTTTCGGCTGCAAGTCGGGCGCGTCGTTGGCGATCGGATCCATCCACTCGATACGCTGAAAGAGCCGGTTCGCCTGGGTTCTGGCCTGACCCGGGAAAAAATGCTCGATCATGCCTCGCAACAGCGTGCGATCGACGCCTTGCGGCGCTTTGGCGAGCGGCTGCGCGGCTTCGCGCCGGAAACGGTGCGGGCGGTGACCACCGACGCGATGCGCGTCGCCAGGAATGCCCGCATCATTCTGCCGCAGGCCGAGGCGGCGCTGGGTTTCCCGATCGAGATCATCGGTGGCCGCGAGGAGGCCCGCCTGATCTTCATCGGCGCGGCCAACGCGCTGCCGGCCGCTGCCCACCGGCGTCTGGTGGTGGACATCGGCGGTGGCTCGACCGAGCTGATCATCGGCGAGGGTACCGAGCCGCTGCTGATGGAGTCGCTGTTCATGGGCGGCATCAGTTATCGTCAGCGCTTCTTTCCGGACGGGCGGGTCGACAAGAAGAGCTTCCGCGCGGCTGGCGTTTCGGCGGCGCGCGAGATCGAGTCGATGGTCGCCGACTACCAGCGCTGCGGCTGGCAAGAGGCGGTTGGCTCGTCGGGTTCGGCGCAGGAAATCGCCGGTGTGCTGGAAAGCAACGAGCTGAATCCCGATAGCGGCAGCGGCATCAGCCGCGAAGGTCTGGCAAGGCTGCGCCAACTGCTGATCCGTGCGGGCTCGGCCGAGGCGCTGAAGCTCAAAGGCCTGCGCGGCGACCGCCTGCCCATCCTTCCCGGCGCCATCGCGATCATGTCGGCGGTATTCTCCGAGCTGGCCATCGAACACATGACGTACTCCGACGGCGCGCTGCCGCTGGGCGTCCTCTACGACCTGCTCGGGCGCTTCGAGCATCACGATACGCGCGACGAGACGGTCGTCGAGTTCAAGCGCCGCTATCAGATCGAGCGGGCGCAGGTCGTGCGCGTCGAACGTACCGCGCTGATGTTGCTCGGGCAGTTGATCACGCTCGATTCGCCGGAGCACGAGAACGACGTGCACTTTCTGCGCTGGGCGGTGTCGCTGCACGAGATCGGCGTTTCGGTGGCGCATACCGGTTTTCACAAGCATGGCGCGTACCTCGTCGGCAACGCCGACATGCCGGGTTTCTCCAAGCGCGACCAGGCGCGCCTGGCGCTGCTGATCCTTGGCCAGCGCGGCAAACTGCAGAAGCTGGCGGCGATGCCCGCCGGCGATCCGAACTGGCGGCTGGTCTTCTGCCTCCGCCTGGCGGTCCTGGCGCATCGTTCGCGCGATGACCAGCCGTTGCCGAGCTGGTCGGTCAAGGAGTCGCCGGTGGGCTTCGAACTCGCCATTCCGGCTGCCTGGCTGGACGCTTGTCCGATGACTGCCGCAGCGCTGGGCGACGAGACGCAGTTGTGGCGCCGAGTCGGGATCAACGTGCAGGTCAGGCGTCTGCCCGGCGAGATGGTGGCGCCGTGAGCGGGTGGCGCGGAGTGCGCCGGGTGAGGGGACGATGACCGCGGCCAGCATCGCCACCGTCAGGCAGGCCAGCAGCGAGCAGGTTCTGCTTGCCGGCGACTGGACGCTGGCGACGATGCCGCAGCCGATCTCCACTCTCGAACTGCGCTTGCGCGAGCTGGCGGCCGGCAATCCGCAATGGGATCTGCAAGCGATCGCCCGCATGGACAGCGCCGGCGGCATCCTGCTGTGGCGCGCCTGGGGCCGGCAGTGGCCGGCGTCGCTGGCGATTTCTCCCGGTCACCACTCGCTCATCGAGCGCGTCGGGCGAGTCCCCGGCGACGGTCAGCCGGTCCGTTCGCCGAAGCGCCTGGCGGTTCTGCTGACGATCGGCGGCCTGGCGCTGGCGGCGGTCAGCAACCTGCTCGGGTTGGTGGCCCTGCTTGGTCAGCTGCTCCTCGACCTGGCGCATCTGTGCCGGCATCCCGGCGATATTCCCTGGCGCGAGTTTTCGGCCAACCTCTTCAAGAGCGGTGCGCAGGCGCTGCCGGTGACCGCCCTGATCGGTTTTCTGATCGGCGTCGTTCTCTCCTACCTCTCGGCTTTGCAGCTGTCGACCTTCGGCGCCGATGTGTTCATCGTCAATCTGCTGGGGATTAGCATCGTGCGTGAGCTGGGGCCGGTGCTGGTGGCGGTTCTGGTCGCTGGCCGTTCGGGTTCGGCGATGACCGCGCAAATCGGCGTCATGCGGGTCACCGAGGAAATCGACGCCCTGGCGACGATGGGTGTGTCGCGCAGCCAGCGTCTGGTCTTGCCCAAGGTCGTCGCGCTGTCGGTGGCGATGCCCTTGCTGGTGGTCTGGTGTTCGGCTGCCGGGATAGTCGGTGGGATGGTTTCGGCCAATCTGCAGATGGACCTGTCGTACGGCTTCTTCATCGATACGCTGCCGAAGGTGGTCCCGGTCAGCAATCTGTGGATCGGGATGAGCAAGGGGGTCGCTTTTGGCTTCCTGATCGCCTTGATCGCCTGCCATTTTGGTCTCCGGGTCAAGCCGAACACCGAAAGTCTTTCGGCGCAGACAACAACTTCGGTGGTCACCTCGATCACCGTGGCGATCCTGGTCGATGCGGTCGCTGCGATCCTCACCCGCAATGTCGGGATTCCGCTTTGATCGCGCCGCCGGACGCCGGCCGGACAGCGGCGACGGTGATCGAGATTCGCGGCCTGTGCACCCGCTTCGGCGACGTGGTGATTCACCGCGACATCGATCTGGACGTGGCGGCCGGGCAGATGCTCGGTCTGGTCGGCGGTTCGGGGAGCGGCAAGACGACCCTGCTGCGAGCGATCGTCGGCCTGCTGGCGCCGAGTGCGGGGACCGTCAAGCTGTTCGGGCAGGCGATCCTCGACGCCGATCCGCGGCGCATGCGCGCGGTTCGCCGCCGCTTCGGGATGCTCTTCCAGCAGGGAGCGCTGTTCTCGGCGTTCTCGGTCTTCGACAATATTGCCTTCCCGCTGCGCGAACTGCGCACACTCGACGAGGCGATGATCCGTGACCTGGTGTTGCTCAAGCTCGCTATGGTCGAGCTGGAGCCACGCCACGGCAGCCTGATGCCCGCCGAGCTGTCCGGCGGCATGGTCAAGCGGGTGGCGCTGGCGCGGGCGCTGTCGCTGGAACCCGAGCTGCTGGTCCTCGACGAGCCGACCGCCGGTCTCGACCCTGACCTGGCCGAGAACTTCGTGCAGCTGATCAAGCTGTTGCAGCAGGAACTCGGGTTCACGGTGGTGATGGTGACGCACGATCTGGATACCCTGGCAGGGCTGGCGACGCGTCTGGCGGTGCTCGCCGACCAGAAGATAATCGCCTGCGGAACGGTCGCCGAAGTACTGGCCGTCGATCATCCCTTCATTCACACTTTTTTCGGTTCGGGGCGTGCTGCGGCGGCGATCCGACAGAAGGCGATCTAGCCATGGAGAACCGTTCGCATGCCCTGATGGCCGGGCTGTTCACGCTGCTGCTCGGCACCGCGGCGATCCTCTCCGCGTGGTGGTTCGGCGGCAAGCACGAATTGACCCGGGAGTACACGGTGGTCACGCGGCAGAATGTAACCGGCCTGAGCTTGCAGGGACAGGTCCGATATCGCGGCATCCGGGTGGGCAAGGTGCAGGCCATCGAGCTGGACCCTGCCGATCTGCGCAACATCCTGATCAGGATCAGCGTCGACGATGCGGTGCCGGTCACGCGCGGGACCACCGCCAAGATGGGTTATCAGGGGGTTACGGGCATCGCCCACATCCTGCTTGAAGAGACCGGCGACGATCCGACGCCACTGGCTGGCGATGACGGTGACGCTTCGCGGATCAAGATGCAGCCCTCGCTGATCGAGGAGTTGTCGGACGCTGGCGGTGCCACCTTGCGGCAGGCGAGAGATTTCCTGATCAAGGCCAACAAGCTGCTGAACGATGACAACCTGCAGCACTTCGCAGGAATTCTGGTCAACCTCGAAGCGACCACCGGCAACGCCAACCAGGCCATTGGTCAGGTTCGGGAGCTGCTGGCGCTGCTTCCGGAAAACGTCCGCCTGCTGCGCGCCACGCTGGCCCGCAGCGAGCGGGCGGCGGCCGAGGCGACGCCGCTGATGGTCGAGGCGCGGGCGCTGATCGTTCGCCTGCAGGCGGTCAGCGACAAGGTCGACCTGATGATCGGCGACCCGTCGCCGAGCGGCATCGGTGCGCTGGCGCCGCGCCTCAACGAGCTCGGCAGCGAGCTGTCGGCCAATTCGCGGCAGCTCCAGCGGGTGCTGCAGATGCTCGAGGAGTCACCACAAAGCATCGTTTTCGGTTCGCCGAAACCTGCCCCGGGACCCGGCGAGGCCGGTTTTGCCGCGCCGCCAAGCAGCGAGGGATCGCGATGAAAAAGCTGTCGATGTTGCTGGTACTGGGTTTGCTCGCGGCTTGCGCGGGTGGCCCGCGCAGTTCGCCGCCGTCCGAGGTGTACGACTTCGGCCTGCCAGTCCAGCGCCTGATTGCCGATGGCCGCTGGTCGAAGCTGGCGCTCGAGATCCGCGCGCCGTACTGGTTCGATTCTCTGAGCATCGAGTATCGTCTGCTCTACGACGACCCCCTGAAGTTGCGCGGCTACGCCGGCAGTCGCTGGGCGGGAGCGCCAGCGCTGTTGCTCGCGCAACGCCTGCGGCAGCAACTGGGGGTGGTAGGCAGCAGCGGCCACACCGCGGTCACCTGCCTGCTGCGTCTCGATCTGCAGGAGTTCGCGCAGTCCTTCGATACGCCGCAAAGCAGCCGTGGCGTGCTGCAAGGTACCGCCAGCGTCCTCGACGGGCGGCACCGGGTGGTCGCCGAGCGAGCGTTTGCGATCGAGCAGGCGGCGGCCAGCGCCGACGCCCGTGGCGGGGTCCGGGCGCTGGTTTCGGCCAGCGAAGAACTTGGCCGGCAAATCGCCGCCTGGTTGAACGAGCTGGAGAAAAGTGGCACGCTGAAAAGCTGCCTGACGATTGCCGCGCGCTGAGCGGCGCTGCCGGCCAACGCCGCGGTATTCAATCATCTCAAGACCATCTCAAGGAGAAAGCAATGGGAACCCCGATGAGCACGCCGACGCCGAATCTGGACGAACCGTATCTGGTTCGCACCGATCGCGAGGGCATCGTGATGCTGACGCTGAACCGGGCGCAGCAGTTCAACGCGCTGTCGCAGGCGATGATCGCCGCGCTGCAGGCGGAACTCGACGCGATCGCGCTGGATCCGGCGGTTCGCGTGCTGGTCGTGGCCGGCGCCGGCAAGGCCTTCTGCGCCGGCCACGACCTCAAGGAGATGCGCGCCAACCACGACAAGGCGTTCATGCAGGATCTGTTCAGGCGCTGCGGCAAGATGATGATGACCATCACCCAGATGCCGCAACCGGTGATCGCGCGCGTGCACGGCATCGCCACCGCAGCCGGTTGTCAGCTGGTGTCGATGTGCGACCTGGCGGTGGCGGCCGACGGTGCGCGCTTCGCCACCTCGGGGATCAACGTCGGGCTGTTCTGCGCGACGCCCGGCGTTGGCCTGTCGCGCAACCTCGGCCGCAAGCAGGCGCTGGAAATGTTGCTGACCGGTGATTTCATCGACGCGCAAACGGCGCTGCAACAGGGACTGGTCAATCGCGTTGTCGCCAGCGACGCGCTCGATGCCGAGATCGACAAACTTGCCGGGTCGATCGTTGCCAAGTCGTCGGTGGCTATCGCGATGGGCAAGCAGATGTTCTACAGGCAGCTCGAAATGGGCCTCGAAGGCGCTTACCAGTATGCCAGCGAAGTAATGGCCTGTAACATGATGACCGAAGACGCCGCGGCAGGGATCGACGCTTTCATCGGCAAACGCAAGGTCGAGTGGCTGGGCCGGTAGTCTCGGGGCGGGCGCCGGGTCTGCCGTCTGACCCGGCTGCGGCCGTCAGCTGGCCAGGGCCGGTCAGATCACCACCAGCTGATCGTGCCCGCCGGCCTTGGCGTCGTGCAGTGCCTTGGCGGCACGTTTCAGGACCTCGTCAAAGGACTGGTCGGTGTCCTTCGCCTGGCTGGCGCCAACGCTGGCGGTGAACTGGACGGTGCCGTTGTCGGTGGCGATGGCAATGTCGGCGATTCCTGCCCGCAGCCGTTCGGCGAGCACCACCGCCTCGCTGACGTCGGTATCGGGCAGCAGCATCGCGAATTCCCCGGCGTCGAGTCTGCCGAGCAGATCACTGCCGCGAAGACCTTCCTTCGCCACCTCGGCGAAGGCGACCAGCACCTGGTCGCCAACGGCATGGCCGTAGCCGTCGCTGATCCGGGTGAAGAAATCGATATCGACCAACAGAACGGTCAACGGCGAGTGGGCGCGATGCGCGCGGGCGACTTCTTCCTTGAGCGACTCAACGAAGTGGCGCCGGTTGCTGACGCCGGTCAGCCAGTCGGTCGTTGCCAGATGCTGCAACTCCGCGTCGCGATTGGCCAGTGCCTGCAGCAGGTGCAGCGATCGATAGGCGACGACCACCAGTGGCAGGCTGATGCCCAGGGCCAGCAGCAACACCCACACGGTCTGCTTCAGCCATGGGGCGAGCACCTCGTCGTAGTCCGCCGAGACAGTGACCACCAGGGGGAAGTCGGCGACCGACCCATAGCTGGTGAGCTGTCGTCGCGGCGTGCCGGTGGTGTCCTCGAGCAGGACCACGTTGCTCAAGCGCGGCGCCGGCAGCTCGCTGGCCAGCACACCGCCCGCAACATTTTGGCCGAGCCGTTGCGGGTCGTCGGGCGTCACCGCCAGGACGGTGCCGTCAGTCCGCAGCAGAGTGATCGATCCGCCTGGCTTGCGACGTTGCTTGTCCAAGATCTCGCTTAGTTTCGCCGGATCGATGACGGCGACCAGCATCGAGATGCCGTGTGCGGGAGCAGCCAGCCGCAGGGCGACTGGCAGGCCGACGTTTCCGCCCGGCTGAGCGCGCGTTGGGCGGCCGATGAACACGGCAGCGCTGGTTGCCGCCTTGAAATAGTCGCTGTCAGAGACGTTCGCCAGAGGGCTGGCGGCTTCTTTCAGGGTGTCGACGAGGTGGCCGTCGGTGGTCACCAGCCGGATCTCGATGGCCGAATCGGTGCGGCTCTGAAATCCTTCGATCAACTTCCGGAAAGCAGGATCGCGGCCCGGGTCTCGCCCGGGGTTCGCTTCCAGAGCTTGCGCACAGGCCGCCAGGAAGACGTTGAGCAGGCGAAACTGTCGACGCGTCTGGTCTTCCACCGCATGGGTCATGCGCTGCAAGGATTCGCCCGCCGCGACGATGCGCTCCTGCCGGGCCGATACGACCCAGATGCCGACGAAGGTCCACAGCGCCGCGATAAACAGCAGCGTCAGCACGACGACCGTGCGCGGACTCGCCCATCCCGCAAGATTCTTGCTGCTGTCTTTCACCATGCCGTCTACCCGTCGACCTTTCGCCCACACCTGCGGCATTCTAGCAGCCTGTTCGCCTTGCCCGGCAATCCGCTGGCCGAGCGTCCGCGGCGTTCTTCCGACCGGGCTCAGCGCGACCCTTCTGGCGGTTGGGCGGCAGAAGGGTCCGGGTCCTCGCCCAGCCATTCCGCGTCCTCGCCTTGCACGTCGATGATGCCGCTGAAAAATTCGATCGCCGTGGCGGCTACCTGGGAGGTATCGTAGTAGGCCCAGGCGCCGGCGCCCAGCGCCCCGACAACCGGGACCCAGCGCGCGATTCCCTTGCCGATGACCCTTTGCCCGATATGCATGCCAATCTTCAGGACGACCGCCTGGACCTGCGGGCGCGAGGCGCGCTGGACGACGTAATGCCTGCCGAGCTGGGCCACCAGGTCCCGGACGGCCTGCGCGTCGGTATGCCGGAAGAGGCAGTAGATCATTTCTTCACGGCCCAGGTCCTGCGTCTTTCCGTAACACGCGGCGATGTCGGCGACCATCTGCGTTTGCAGTTGCCAGAGCGCGCGCAGTTCGGGAAGGAGCGTCAGCCAGCCCAGCGGACCGGGCGGCAGACTGAGTCCGCCGGTGGTCACGGCGGCGTGTCTGGCCGTTGCTCCGGCAATCATCCGGGCCCGGTGTTCAGGTCTGGGGTGGGCCGTTTCGCTGGTGGCCGGCGTCTGGCCGATGTAATCGAGGATCGCTTCGGCGATTCGGGGGCCGGCTCTGACGCCAAAACGGCGTTTCGAGAAGCGTCTATCTGGCATGGTCAGGGAACGATCGGTGGTGGACGGAAAGAAGCGGGGCCGAGCTCAACGGTGCCATGGTGCGTCATTCCGCTGTTTTGCGCCAGACGCTGGCCAGCCAGGACTGCTGCGAGCAAGGCACGCCGGCCGGACGGAAATAGTGCTCGATTTCGCGGTAACCGCTGCCGGCCATCAGGCCGCGCCAGCCGGCCAGGTCGTGATAGCTGCCGTAGCGCCCGCCGTTCCAGCCCTCTTCGTTGTCGCCGCGGGGGTTCGAACAAAAAAGCACGCCGCGGGCCTTGAGGGCGGCATGCAGTTGGCGAAGAACGCGCGGCAATTCCTGGCTCGGCACGTGAAACAGCGAGGCGTTGGCGAAAACGCCGTCGAAACGCTCGCCGGGCAGGTCAAGATCGAGAAAGTCCTGCCGCCAGACCGTGCAGCCGCTGTCGTTCCGCGCCATGTCGACAAAGGCCTGGGCGCCGTCCAGGCCGATGGCCAGATGCCCGAGGGCGGCAAAGGTCTTCAGATCGCGCCCCGGTCCGCAGCCGAAGTCGAGAATGGCGTATGGCGCCGGCCCCTCGATGTGGCGCAACAGCGCGGCGACGTTCTGACTGACGTCGTGGTCGCGGGTACCCTCGCGAAAGTCCTCGGCACGCTGGTTGTAGTGGTCCAGCGTCCGGGTCGTGATTTGCTGGAGGTCGTCGGGACGGAGTGGCATCGGTGCTCGTCGGTGGTTGGCGGTGGTGGACAGGCTCCCCGCTCGCAAGAGGCGAGCCGGTCATGGGCGTCGATGGCAAGCGATCGGCAATGGCGGCGTGCCCATCGCGCCGTAGACTCTCAGGCGCACGATTTCGTTCGCTGCCGATGGACCATCGGCTGATGGTACGGGCAACCCCGCTGGGGCGGTCGCTCGTCGCCTGCCAGCTCACTGGCGCGGTGCAGAAGTGCCGAACGAAGCGCGTGGAGTCACCGCGGCGTTCCGTCCGGTCGCGGCGCGGCGTGAATTCGCTCAGCGGCGATGGCAGGTGCACGATCTGGACAATCCGCCGCGGATATGCGAATCTCGCCAGCTCGGCGAACCCCGCCGACGCTCTGGTGGCGTGCTCCAGCCCTTGCCAGTCCCTGCCCCCGCTTATGACCGTCAGCGCCCGCTCAGCCTGTTGTGCCCGGCATGCCCGATAGCGGGTCACTCGCCCGCCGGCGTTTGCGGCGGTTGCAACGCCTCGGCGAATCCGACGTGCGCGTAGCCACTCAATTGCAACGCATCATCGTTCGTATCGTGTGGGCCGGAGTCGTCGTTGGGGCGTTGATCGGCCTTGGCACGCTCGGTTTCTACCAGATCGCCGGTGACGACGCAAACTGGTCCGACGCGCTGTACATGACGTTGATCACCATCTCGACCGTTGGTTACGGCGAGATTGTCCCGCTGCACTCGATCAGCGAGCGTCTGTTCGCGGGCTTTGTCGCCATTGCCGGTCTGGGGGCGCTGACCTTCCTGTTTACCAGCCTTTCGGTGTTCTTCCTCGAAAAAGACCTTGATCACTCCCTGCGGAGACGACGGATGGAAAAACGCATTCAGAAGCTGCGGCAGCATTTCATCATTTGCGGTTTTGGGCGGGTCGGTCGCAGTGTCGGCGGGGAACTGCAGAATACCGGTCGTCATTTCGTCGCCATCGACGTCGAAGAAGCGCGTTTCGACGCCAACTTCGAAAAGTTCCCCGGGCTGCTCTCGCTGCAGGGCGATGCCTCCGACGACGATCTGCTGGAGGCCGCCGATATCGTGGATGCCAGAGGACTGTTCGCGGTGACGGGCGACGATTCACGCAATTTGATGATCATCATCACCGCCCGGCAGCTCAATCCCGGCTTGCGTATCGTGGCTCGATCGCAGGAGTTGCGAAACGTCGAGAAAATGCGCAAGGCCGGCGCCGACGCCGTCTTCTCTCCCGACTTCACCGGCGGCATCCACCTGGCGTCGGCGATGGTTCGTCCGCACGTCGTCGGTTTTCTCGACGAGATGATCAAGTCGGACAAGAACGTCCGCCTTGAAGAGGTGCCGATCCCGGCCAATTTCCCGCCGACTCCGGTCGGAGAACTGCGCTTGCGTAGTCCGGACTATGTCTTTCTCGCGGTGCGCGAGGCCGACGGAGGCTGGGTGTTCAATCCCAAGGTCGATTACGTGATCCTCGCCGGAACGACGCTCATTGCCATGGCCAATCCTTCCGGGCGCGCTCAGATCAAGGCCCATCTGCTTGATAAGATGTCCTAGGCGCGGCCAGGGCGCCGGGGGCGGCGCCACGCAGCGTCGGCACTGGCCGCAGGGCAGCAGTTCTCATTTCAAATTCCATGGTGGCGGGTGGTGAAGGTACGGACTGTTGGAAGGGGTAAGTCAGCCGGTGTCTGGGGCGTTGGGAGCGAGGCGCTGCTGCATGAAGCGCATGAGGTG
>NZ_JAPUVQ010000148.1:0-136449 GCF_029255145.1 Accumulibacter sp. | reverse complement strand
GTTGATCACCATCCTTCCGATGATCAACCCACACCTCACTCCACCCGCAATTTCTTTCCCTCAGGCTCATTCCTGGCTGGAAATACACCCCTCGTTCAGGCTCATACCACGTTGGACAAGGCTCTCCCTTGCCAACCAAGCCGTTCTGGCGTCTAATCGGCAGGCATTGCCAGCGGGACGACTCGCGGTCCCGAACGCCCTGCCCCGACGCTGACGTCATTCGCCGCCGGTCGGCATACCAGAAGGAACACGACATGTTTTCGCCGGAATGGTGGCACTGGATGGTGCTCGGGCTGGCCCTGACGATGGCCGAGATCGCCATCCCCGCTTTCTTTGTGGTCTGGTTCGGGATCGGTGCGGCCGGCGTCGGGGTGGTGCTGTTGCTGGCACCCGGGCTCGCGCTGTCGGCCCAGTTCCTGCTCTGGGCCGCCTTCTCGGCCGCACTGGTCTGGGTCTGGTTCCGCCACCTCCAACCGCGAACGGTGACCACCGTTGGCACCTCGGCGGCGAAGGTGGCCGGTGAAGTCGGCGTGCTGGTAGCCGACATCACCCCCGACAGCCGTGGTCAGGTCCGTTTTCAGAAGCCGATTCTTGGCGCCGATGCCTGGGAGGCTTACGCCGATACGACGATCGCCGCCGGCGAACGGGTGCGCATCGTCGCCGTCGAAGGCAGCTACGTCAAAGTGGAGAAAGCACGATGATCAGCAATATCAACGGCTTCACCGTCTTTTCGATCGTCCTGTTCGTTTTCGTCCTGGTCAGCGTCGCCAATGGCGTGCGGATCGTTCCGCAGGGCGAAGAGTGGATCGTCCAGCGCCTCGGCAAATACCGTACCACCCTGCTGCCGGGACTGCGGTTCACGATTCCCTACGTCGACGTCATCTCGTACAAGGTGACCACCAAGGACATCATTCTCGACGTGCAGGAGCAGGAGGTGATCACCCGCGACAACGCGGTGATCGTGGTCAACGCGATTGCCTTCATCAAGGTCACCGACCCGGTGAAAGCGGTGTACGGCGTCGAGGATTACGCCGAAGGCATTCGCAACATGATCATGACCACCCTGCGCTCGATCGTCGGCGACATGGAACTCGACCAGGCGCTGTCGTCGCGCGACATGATCAAGGCGCGCCTGAAAGCCGGTGTCGCCGACGAGGCGCTGGACTGGGGCCTGACCGTCAAGTCGGTCGAGATCCAGGACATCAAGCCTTCGCCGTCGATGCAGCGCGCGATGGAGCTTCAGGCGTCGGCCGAGCGCGAGCGCAAGGCAATGGTCACCCGTGCCGAAGGGGAAAAACAGTCGATGATCCTGACCGCCGAAGCGCGCCTGGAATCGGCCAAGCGCGACGCGGTGGCGCAGGTCACCCTCGCCGAGGCCTCGTCGCAGGCGATCAGGAAGGTCAACAGCGCTTTTGGCGACAACGAACTGCCGATGCTCTACCTGCTCGGCGAGAAGTACATCAGCAGTCTGGGCAGGATCGCTGAATCCGACAACGCCAAACTGGTGCTCCTGCCTGCTGACCTGCAAAGCACCTTGCGGGGGTTATTCCAGCGGGTCAACAAGACCGGCCAGGCCTAGCCCGGGCCCGACCGAGAGAGGCAATAGGCAATGAGCGCAGGCTGGATCGTTTTTGGCGTCTGTATCGTCTTTGTCCTCGGCGCCGCGTTGCCGCTGATCCGCGATCGGGGCGCCGGCAGGACGCCGCCCTTGCCGCGCAAGGAAACCCTGCACGACTGGCGCAACGAAAAGCGGGAAGAGTAGCCCAGTAGCCCGGGGCCCGGAAATCAGTCCACGCGTGGACTATCCATCCGCCGCGCCGGGACCTTCGGCCAGCTGTTGCCGATCAGTCCGCAGCGCGCCGCAAGGTCGGCCGCGTCGTCGAGCATACTGGCCCGGCGCGAACGGATTCCGGGCCAGGCCAGCGGATCGACCCCGAATCCCAGACCGTACGGATTGCCCCGCAAGGTGCCGTAAATCTCCATGCGCAACGTCTGACGCGACGACGGCGTACGCGCGTGAAAGCCGTGTGTGTCCGCCACCACCAGCGTATTGGCCGGCACCGCGACCTTCATCGCCGGCCCCAGACCGAGGCCTTCGAGGTCTTCAGGCGGCATCCTGAACGATCCGCGCGCGTGGTAGACGTTCCCGGACGACGCTGCGTGCAGCGACTGCTGGTACTCCCACGCCCGCATCCGCTCGGTCAGCCGGTGCGATCCCGGCACGTAGGCGAAAGGCCCGTCATCCTCACCGACATCCTGCAGGAACAGCCAGGCCTTGGCGATCGAATGAAAGGTGTCCCGGTGCAACACTGTCTGCGGATCCTGCCCGCCACGGTCCGGATCGACGATGATGATCTGCAGGTACATCAGCGGCACCGCGTCGTGCGCCGCGACATAGCGCATCAGCCGATCCAGGCGTGGATCATTGGCGGCGGCGACACAGTGCGGCAACTGCCCGGCATCGGCGAGGTCGAGTGTTACCCGCCGGGTGACCGCGCGACCCTGGCGCATCTGACGCACTTGCGAAACATGCGCCGACGCCTCGGCGCGCGCCCGCGCAAACAGCTCGGCCGGCAGGAAGTCGCGCTTGACCACGAAACCGTCGCGCGCATAGGCGGCACGATCGTCGGCGGACAGCGACTCTGCCCAGCGTGCCCGACGGGCCCAGGCGGTCCGGTCTGCCAGGGCGACGCGCTGCCGATGCAGGCCCCACTGGTTGAGCCGCTGCGAGCCAATCAGCGGGTTGTGCACAAAGGACTTGGTCTTGCCCGCCAGGGCCAGCAGGTGCCATGGCATTTTCAGTACGTCGATGGCTTTCATGCCAGGCGCAGCGCCTCGCGGATCTCGGTCAGGACGCCGTCCAGGTCGGCGTGCTGGTTTTCCGCGAGCGCCGGAAACCCCGGCCAACCCGGGTCCAGCCACTCCCGACCGGCGAACTGGCGAACGCCCTCGTAGCGGGGGATGACGTGAAAATGGACATGGTGATCGACCATCATCAGCATCAGATAATTGATGATCTGGTCGCCGAAAGCCTCCTTGACGGCCTTCTCCATGGCCCCGACCAGTTCGGCCAACTCGCTCATCTCGACGGCCGTGACGTCTGAAAAACGGGCTGCATGGCGATTCAGCGACAACACCCCGGCACCGAGGGTCGGCTGGGCGGGCCTTACCGACCACGACCAGGCCGGTGTCGCGGCGACCAGCAGTTGGTCCACCTGAAACTTGGTGCGAAATTCGGCCAGCATTCTGGACTCGTCCATCTCTGTTCTCCCATCGAAGGTACAGCAGTCGCCCGCGCGAGCGAACTGCCGGCGCAGCAGCGCGGTGGCTTGTGGCAAGATGACACCCGGTGAAGGTAGCACAACTGCGCCGCCGATTGGCCGCCGCCGCTGGCTTCTTCCGGGCGGGCAGCAGCAATACGGTAAGATTGGTGAAAAGGCGGAAAGCTCCAGGGAAAAGACGAAATGACCGACGCCGCACTGACCGACGCCGCCCGCATTCTCGACGGCAGCCCGGTCCCAACCTTCGTCATCGACGCCAGCAAGGTCGTCGTCTATTGGAATGGCGCTCTGGCGCGCATGTCCGGCGTCCCGGCAGCGGAAGTGCTCGGCACGCAGCAGCAGTGGCGAGCCTTTTATCCGGAACCACGGCCGGTGTTGGCCGACCTGGTGGTAGAAGGCGCCGCGCGCAGCGTGATCGAGGAATTCTATCGCGGCAAGTACCGTCCGGCGGCCCATTGCCCGGGTGGCTGGGAAGCCGAGGATTTTTTCCCGACCTTTGGTCGGCAGGGGCGTTGGCTGGCCTTCTCCGCGGCGCCGATCGCAAACGCGCAGGGCAGCATCGTCGGTTGCGTCGAGACCCTGCAGGACATCAGCGGGCGCAAGGAAGCCGAGATCTCCCGCCGAGAAGCCGTACGCCAGCTCGGCGAGATGGTCGCCGGCAGCCCGGTCGCCACCTTCGTCCTCGACGCGCAGTGCCGGGTCACCCACTGGAACCGAGCCTGCGAAGCGCTGACCGGTTTCTCGGCGGCGGAAATGATCGGCAAAAGTGAAACATGGCGCGCTTTCTACCGCCATGAAACACGGCGCGGAGTGCTCGCCGAGATGATCGTGCGCGGAGCGCCCGGGGAAGAAGTCGCCGACCGCTACGCCGACCGCGCCAGGCCTTCGGCGCTGGTGGCCAATGCCTTCGAAGCACGCGATTTCTTCCCGGGCTTCGGGCCGCGCGGCAAGTGGCTGCATTTCATGGCCGCGCCGCTGCACGATATCCACGGCAAGGTGGTTGGCGCCATCGAAACCCTGGTCGATCTGGGCGAAGCATTGCCGGCGGCAAACTCGAACGCCCTGCTCTGAGGGGCACGCATCGATGGCACAGTATCGAACGCCGCTGCAGCCCTTTCTCGCACCCGTCGGCGCGGTCCTCTTCGGCGCCAGCCAGGAGCCTGGCAGCCTGGGCCACGGGCTGCTGCTCAACCTGCGCAGTGGCGCGCTGGCCAGGCGGCTGCATATCGTCTCGGAAAGGCACTCCGAGATCGATGGCATCGCCTGCCATCGATCGCTGTCACAGATTCAGGCACCGCTCTCGCTGGCGCTGATCGCCACCCCGGCGCCAACCGTTCCCGAAATCGTCGACCACTGCGGGCGCCGCGGCATCCATGCCGCGGTCGTTTTCTCCGGCGGCCTGCGGCCGACCACCGCCGCTGGCGCACGACTCAGAGAGCTGGCCGCGCGCCACAACGTCCGCCTCTTCGGCCCGCAGGCGCTGGGTTACATCGTGCCGCATGCCGGCCTCAACCTGACTCCGGTCACGCAAGCGGTTCCCGCCGGCAACCTGGCGCTGGTCTCGCAATCCGCCGCCGTGTGCGCCAACATCCTCGACTGGAGCCACAACGACGAATTCGGCTTTTCGGCCATTTTTGCGCCAGGCGAGTCCGACGACCTGGAATTGCCTGCCATACTCGACTACCTGGCCGGCGACCCGCACACCGAAAGCATCCTGCTCTACCTCGAAGGCCTGCGCGACGCGCGCGGCTTCCTGACTTCGGTGCGTGCGGCCGCCAGCATCAAGCCGGTGATCGCGGTCAAGGCCGGCAAGAGCGCGACGTCGGCACGCATTGCCGAAGCACATAGTGGCGTCCGGGTCGACCGCGACGACGCTTTCGACGCCGCGCTGCGCCGCGCCGGCGTTCTCCGGGTCCGCGCTCTCGGCGACATGTTCTCGGCCGCCCGCGCGCTGACCACGCCCCGCAAGCCGCGCAGCAATCGCCTGGCGATCGTCAGCAACGGCGGCGGGCCGGCGGTGATGGCCCTCGACCAGGCAGAACAGCTGGCGATTACCCTGGCGCAGCTCGCCCCGCCAACCGAGGACCGCCTGCGCCAGCTGGTGCCGGGCAGCTGGTCGGCCGGCAACCCGGTCGATGTGCTGTTCGACACCGGTCCGAAACGCTTTGTCGAGGCCATCACCACCTGTCTCGACGACCCCGGCGTCGACGCTGTCCTGGCCATCCTGACGCCCAATGTCTATGTCGATCCACTGGCCGTCGCGCGAGCCACGATCGGTGCTGTCGAGCAGGCCGTCAAACCGGTGTTCACCTGCTGGCTGGGCGAAGTGCATGCACGCAGCTCGCGAGCCGCTTTCGCCAGGGCCCGCTTCCCGACTTTCCGGACGCCGGAAAACGCTGTTTCGGCTTTTGCCTTCATGGTGAACTGGGTCCGCAATCAGGCAATGCTGCTCGAAATGCCGCCGGCCCTCTCCTCGTACGTCGCTCCCGATGTCGCTGCGGCACGCGCAATCATCGACGGCGCGCTCGCCGAGCGGCGGCTGGCGCTGACGCTGCCCGAAGCAAAAGGGGTCCTGGCGGCCTTCCACATCCCGGTATCGCAAACGGTGCTGGCGACCTCGCCGACCGCAGCGGTGCATATCGCCGACCGCCTGGGCTATCCGCTGGCGATGAAGCCGGCGCTGGCCGCGGGTACGCCGAAGGCCGCGGGCAGCGTTCGCCTGCAACTGCGCTCGGCGCCGGAGGTGGCGCTTGCTTTCCGCGAATTGACCGCCGCGGGCCACACACCGGACGGGGTGCTGATCGAACCGCAGGTGTCCAAGCCAGAAGGCCGCTGGCTGGCCATTGGCATTCGCCAGGACCGCCTGTTCGGTCCGGTCATCTCGCTATCCGAAAGCGGCATCGCGCCGGTGATCTACGACGCCCGCGCGGTCGCCCTGCCGCCCCTGAACACCCGCCTGATCGACGCTTTGCTCGACACGCCGTACGTCGCCCGACTGCTCGGCGCGGTACCAGGCAAGCCGGCGGTGGCCGCAGAACCGCTGCGCCGGATCCTGCTGCGAACTTCGGAAATGGCCAGCGAACTGCCCTGGCTGCACAGCCTGGAGATCAGTTCGCTGATCGCCGACAGCGCCGGCGCGGTCGCGGTCGACGTCGCCATCGCCGTCCAGCCGCTGCCTGAGGAACGAGAGCGCTACGGCCATATGGCGATCTGCCCCTACCCGGCGCAGCTTGAATCGGAGGCCACGCTCAAGGACGGCAGCCGCTGCACGCTGCGCCCGATCCGTCCGGAGGACACCGCGGCGCTGCAGGACTTCGTGCGTCATCTGTCGGCGCACAGCAAGCGCCTGCGCTTCTTTTCGGCCCTCAGCGAACTACCCATGCACCAGCTGGCCCGCTACGCCCACATCGACTACGGGCGCGACATGGTGATCGTCGCCACCGGCGAACGCGACGGGAACGCGGTGGTTCTCGGCGAAGCGCGCTACTCGATCCTGCCCGACGGCAAGAGCGGCGAGTTCGCCGTGGTGATCGCCGACGAGATGGTCGGCAAGGGCCTCGGGGCACGCCTGCTGAACCGCCTGGTCGATGCCGCGCGCGAGCACGGCCTGTCGCTCCTGCGCGGCGAAGTACTGGCAAGCAACGAGCCGACGCTCCGGCTGCTGGAAGCGCTGGGTTTCACGGTCAATCTGACCGACGACCACACGCTCGTCGAGGTCAGTCAGCGGTTGGGCTAGCACACCTGCTGACGCACGCCATCTGCGCCGCGCGCGCTCGGGGCGTTGGTGCACAGTGATGACCGACTCGTGGCAAACTGGTGGCGAACTCGCTCACGGTGCTGGCGCCCGCCAGCACCTCACCAATCCCGGGAGGTAAAACGATGATCAGGTACGGCTTTGTCGCATCGGGCGGCGGCTATCGGAGCTTCTACACCGAGGGCGTGCTGGTATGGCTGAAGCGCAACGAACTGCCGGTGGTGCATATCGCCTCGACCAGCTCGGGCAACAATATCGTCATCGACTACCTGCTCTGGGACTGGCAGGCCGAGGAACTGCCGCCGGTCCTGACCCGCACGCTGAGACTGAACGTCACCGACGTCTTCCACATTCTTTCGAACTTCCTCGGCCTGCGCCCGAAGTTGCTGCCCACCGGCACCCACCTGTTCAGCGTCGACAAGGACAGCTGCCGCAAGTCGCTGCTGCTCGACGACCCGGCGCGCCGGGCGCTCCTCGCCGGGCACCTTGAGACGCTGCGCTGGGACATCCGGGCGACCAACCTCAGCAAGCGGCAAGGACACTTCTTCAAGGTCAACGAGATCCTCCGGACGATCGACGATGCCAGCCTGGACGTGTTCATGGACGCCTTCCTCGCCGGCATCACCACCATCCCCTATTTCAAGGCGATCACCATCGACGGCGACTACTTCATCGAGGGCGGTTACCTGGACAACACGCCGCTGCGCACGCTGTTCGAGGACGACGAGGTGGACGAGATCATTGCCGTCGACTTCACCGACTACGACTATCACCGCGAACTCGAAAAGCTCTACAACTCGAGCACTTTCAGCCTGCCATTCACCAGCATCGACACCCACCTGCTGGTCAGCGACCTGCAACTGTCGCTGCCCAACGCCCGGGTGTTCGCCCAGGCGACGCTGATCAACGCGATGCTCAAGACGATGAACAGGAAGACCGCCGAGATCGACGGCAAGCGCTACTACGCCAAGCCGCTGCACGTGCTGCGCCCGAAAGACCTCGAGAGCATGACCATTTCCCTGAAGGACAGCAGCGCCCAGAAACGCTATTTCGAACTCGGCCTGCAGCAAGCGGCGACGCTGTTCCGGGCGCCTTGACGGCAGCCGGGGCTCAGCGCCGGCTGCCGATCGCCAGGCTGAGACCCGATGCGCCGATCACCAGCATGCCGGCCATCGCCGGCGCGTCGGGGAACTGGTCGAACACCAGCCAGCCGAGCAGTGTCGCCCAGAGCAGCTGGCTGTAGACCAGCGGCGCCAGCAGCGACGCCGGAGTTTCGCGAAAGGCGCGGATCAGCAGAAAATGGCCAACGCCGCCATAGACTCCCAGCGAGACGATCAGCAGGACCTGCCCCGGCGTTGGCCAGGCGCCGTGCCAATGCAAGGGCAGCGCCGGCGACATCGCCAGCGTGCCGAGCAAGGCGGTGTAGAACAGCAGCCGCATCGGATGCTCGGTGGCCGCCAGCTTGCGGGTGAGAATCTGGTAGGCGGCATAGCTCAGCGCGGCCCCGAGCGCGTAGAAGACGCCGGCGCCGGCCAGGCTGCCGCCGGGTCGCGCGATCAGCAGCACGCCGGCAAAACCGGCGACCGTCGCCAGCCAGGTGCGCAGCCGCACCTGCTCGCCGAGCAGCGGCGCGGCGAGCAGGGCCACCAGCAGCGGCGCGACGAAGATCAGCGCCGTCGTTTCAGCCAGCGGCATGGACTTCAGCGCCAGTTGTCCGAGCAGCGTCACGGCGACCAGCGTCAGACCGCGCAAACCCATCAGCCACGGCCGCTCGGTGGCAATGATCCGCCGCCCCATGCTCGGGGCAACGGCGACCAGCATGATCAGCAGGTGCACCAGGTAGCGCGCCCAGACCAGCAGCGGCACCGCCAGGAAGGCGCTGAGGTATTTTGCGGTGGCATCCAGCGCGGCGAACAGCAGCAGTGCGGTCAGGAACAGCAGCGCGCCGTGCAGCCGAAGCGGCACGGCGCCCTGGCTAGCGACCATGCGCGATCCAGCGATTGAGACACGAGCGCGCGCTGTCGATGATCTCGCCGGCGGTCAGCCCGACCGGGCCCTGGCCAGTGGCAACGCACGCGTCGGCGGCGGTACCGTGCAGGTGCACGCCGGCCAGCAGCGCCTCCAGCGCCGGCCAGCCCTGCGCCAGCAAGGCGACGATCAGCCCGCTGAGCACGTCGCCGGTACCCGCCGAAGCGAGGCCGGGGTTGCCGGTGGTATTCACGAAGCAGCGCCCGTCGGGCGTCGCGACGATACTGCCGCAGCCCTTGACGACCACCAGCGCCTGGTAGCGGGCGGCAATCGCCAGCGCCGCGGCGGCGCGGTCGGCTTGCACCTGCACGGTGTCGCAAGCGAGCAGCCGCGCGGCCTCGGCCGGGTGCGGCGTCAGCAGCGTCGCGACGCCGCGCGCCGCGCGCCCGCCGACCGCCTCCTGCAGTTGGCGATGGCTGGCCAGCAGGTTCAGCGCGTCGGCGTCGAGCAGCAGCGGCATGGCCAGCGTGCACGCCTGTTCGAGCAGCGCCAGCGCCCGCTCGCCGCCCGCCATCCCCGGGCCGCAGGCGAGTGCGGTCAAGACCGCGGTCAGTAGCTCCTCGGGCTGGCGCAGCATCAGTTCGGGCTGCAGCGGATCGACCTGCGGCGCCTGCGCATCGATCAGGCCAAGATAGACGCGACCGCTGCCGAGCCGAAGTGCGGCGCGCCCGGCCAGGAAGGCGGCGCCGACCATGCTGCTCGCGCCACCGAGGATGCCGGCGCTGCCGTTGCTGCCCTTGTGGGTGTTCCTGGCACGTGCGCGCAAACAACCGGCAAACAGGTCGCTGCCGATGCTGCGGGCTGTCGCCGGCGCCAGACGCTCGGCGTCGAGGTCGAGCGCCGCCACCGCGATGCTGCCGCAGTGATCCGGGCCGTCAGCCGTGTAGAGCCCCGGCTTGGCGGCGATGAAGGTCAGCGTGTGCGTAGCGCGAATCGTCACCCCGCACAGCTTGCCGGTGTCGGCGTCGAGCCCGCTCGGGCAGTCGAGCGCCAGCAAGGGACAGTGGTCGCGGACCGCGAGCGCGTTGGCCGCCGCCACCAGCTCGGCGTGGCGCCCGGCAATCGGCCGCTGCAGGCCGATGCCGAACAGGCCGTCGATGATCAGCGACCAGCGCGGCCCGGTCGGGATGCTCTCCAGCGCGCTGCCGCCGTCGCCATCGAAAGCCCGGTACGCCGCCGCGGCGTCCTTGGGCAGGCCGCTGGCGGCACCAGCGAACACCACGCTGACCGCGAAGCCGCGCTGGCGCAAGTGGCGCGCGGCGACGAAGGCGTCACCGCCGTTGTTGCCTGGGCCGGCGAGGATCAGCACCGCACCGCCCTGAAAACGGCAGAGCTCGGTGCCCAGATCGGCCGCGGCGAGCCCGGCACGCTGCATCAGCGGCTGTTCGGCGGCAAGCGATTCGATTTGCCGCAGGTCGGCGGCGCGGTAGAGTGGTTCGGAGCGGATTGGGGTGTTCATCGCCGGAGTCTAGCCCAGAAGAGGATGGAAGACGTGCCGGGCGGTGAGCACCGTCCGGCTGTGGATGCTGACCGTATCGTCGATCTGGCGCGCGTAGCCGCCGGCCATCGCGATCGCCACCGGCACACCCCGGCGGCGACATGCGGCGAGGACCATTTGGTCGCGCGCGGCGAGGCCGTCGAAGCTCAGCGCCAGGCGCCCGAGGCGGTCGTCGTGGTAGGGATCGGCGCCGGCCAGGTAGATCACCAGTTCCGGGCGGCTGTCGCCGAAGATCTGTTCGAGCGCCGCCGCCAGGTGCCGCAGGTAGACCTCGTCGCCGGTACCATCGGGCAGTTCGATATCGAGATCGCTGGTCGCCTTGGCGAACGGGAAGTTGCGCGCACCGTGCATCGAAAAGGTGAAGATGCTCGCGTCGCCGGAACAGATGCTGGCCGTGCCATTGCCCTGGTGGACGTCGCAATCGACCACCGCCACGCGCTCCACCAGGCCCTCGGCCTGCAACACGCGCGCCGCCACCGCCGCGTCGTTGAAGACGCAGAAGCCCTCGCCGTGGGCGGCGTGCGCGTGGTGCGTGCCACCGGCCAGATTGACCGCGCAGCCTTCGTGCAGCGCCACCCGGCAAGCGGCGATGGTCGCCCCGGCCGAGCGCCGCGAACGCTCGACCATCGCCGGGCTCCACGGAAAGCCGATGCGCCGGATCTCGGCGGCGCTCAGCTCGCCGTCGCCGACCCGGGCCACGTAGCTGGCCTCGTGGGCGCGGCAGAGCTGTTCGGTGCTCGCAGCTGCCGGGGTCCGGAAATCGCTCTCGCCGAATTCCCCCGAGGCCTGCAAGCGCTCGCGCAGACGGGCGTACTTCGCCATCGGGAAGCGGTGACCGGCGGGCAGCGGCAGGACGAAAACATCGGTATAGAACAGTTTCACGGGCAGTCAAGCGAGGATTTCGAAGCGATTCTAGCCCAGTTGCCGGGGCGCCGGAGGCTCCGCCCGGCGCCTCCGGCCCAGCGGACCCGCTGCCGAGGCACCGCCCGGGCGGCCGCGGAGACCGGCGGCGCAGCGCCGCGGTCGGCTATAATCGCGCCTGCCGCCAGCCATCTCCTTCCATGCAGCTTTGCCTGCCCCTCTTTCAGCGCGCCATGGCCGACATCCTTCTTCTCCGCGGGGCTCCCGCGTTCTCGTCCTTCCGCCTGCAAGGCCTGCAGCAACGCGTCGCGGCCGCCGTCCCGAGAGCGCGCATCGCCGCCGCCGAATACTGGCACTTTGCCGCCACGCGCCGCGCGCTGAGCGATGCCGAGCGCCGGCAACTGGCGGTGCTGTTCGAAGAACGCCCCGCAGAAGCTAGCGCCGGCAGCGGCAAGCTGTTCCTGGTCACACCGCGACTCGGGACCATCTCGCCATGGTCGTCGAAGGCGACCGAAATCGCCTGGAACAGCGGCCTGGCAGCGATCGAACGCATCGAGCGCGGCATCGCCTACCGGATCGACGCCGGCAAGCGCCCGTTGGCGGCGACCGAACTGGAAGAAGTCGCGGCGCTGCTCCACGACCGCATGCTGGAAACCGTGCTCGAAGACTTCGCGCAGGCCGCCGAGCTGTTCCGCCACTTTGCGCCGCAGCCCCTGGCCAGCGTCGACCTGCTGGCCGGCGGCCGCGCCGCGCTGGCCGAAGCCAACCAGCGACTGGGGCTGGCCCTGTCCGACGACGAAGTCGATTACCTCGTCGCGCTGTTCGTCGAGGCGCAGCGCAATCCCACCGACGTTGAACTGATGATGTTCGCGCAGGCCAACTCCGAGCACTGCCGGCACAAGATCTTCAACGCCTCGTGGGTGATCGACGGGCAGCCGCGCAGCGAAACGCTGTTCGGAATGATCCGCGAGACGCACCAGGCGCACCCGGCGGGAACGATCGTCGCCTACGCCGACAACTCCTCGGTGATCGAGGGCGCCAGCGTGCCGCTGTTCCATGCCGGTCCCGATGGCCGCTATGGCTACCAGCAAACGCCGACGCACATCCTCGCCAAGGTCGAGACGCACAACCACCCGACCGCGATTTCGCCGTTTCCGGGCGCAGCCACCGGCTCCGGCGGCGAGATTCGCGATGAAGGCGCCACCGGGCGCGGCTCGAAGCCGAAGGCCGGCCTGTGCGGTTTCACGGTCTCCAATCTCAACATTCCGGATGCTGCACAGCCTTGGGAAGCCGCCACCGCCGGCTACGGCCGGCCGGCACGGATCGCTTCGCCACTGGCGATCATGCTCGAAGGGCCGATCGGCGCGGCCGCCTTCAACAACGAGTTCGGCCGCCCGAACCTGGCGGGGTACTTCCGCACCTACGAGCAGCTCACCGGTAGCGCTGGCGAAGAGCTGCTGCGCGGCTACCACAAGCCGATCATGATCGCCGGCGGCGTCGGCAGCATCGCCGCCAGTCAGGCGTTCAAGGCCAGCACCCTGCCCGCCGGCACGCTGCTGATCCAGATCGGCGGCCCGGGAATGCTGATCGGACTGGGCGGCGGCGCCGCCAGTTCGATGAGCACCGGCAGCAACTCCGAGGATCGTGACTTCGCGTCGGTGCAGCGCGGCAACCCGGAAATCCAGCGGCGCGCGCAGGAAGTCATCGACCGCTGCTGGCAGATGGGTTCGCCTGCCGGCGACGGCAACCCGATTCTGTCAATACACGACGTCGGCGCCGGCGGCATCGCCAACGCGCTGCCTGAGCTCGCGCACGGCGCCGGCTGCGGCGCGCGTTTCGAGCTGCGCGCGGTGAATATCGAAGAGCCGGGAATGTCGCCGGCCGAGATCTGGTGCAACGAAGCGCAGGAACGCTACGTGCTGGCCATTGCACCCGGCCGCCTGCCCGAATTCACCGCGCTGTGCGAACGCGAGCGCTGCCCGTTCGCGGTCGTTGGAGCGACCACCGGCGACCAGCGGCTGGTCGTCACCGACCGCCACTTCGGCAACGACCCGGTCGACATGGACATGGAAGCGCTGCTCGGCAAACCGCCGCGGATGACCCGCACGGCCACGCATCTGCCGCCGCTGACCGTGCCTTTCGACCCCACGACGGTCGAACTCAGGGAAGCGGCGTTTCGCGTCCTGCGCTTGCCGTCGGTCGCCGACAAGACTTTCCTGATCACCATCGGCGACCGCTCGGTCGGCGGCCTGACCGCGCGCGACCAGATGGTCGGACCGTGGCAGGTGCCGTGCGCCGACGTGGCGGTAACGCTGATGGCGTTCGACGGCTACCTCGGCGAAGCCTTCGCGATCGGCGAACGCACACCGCTGGCGGTGCTCGACGGACCCGCCTCCGGGCGGATGGCGATCGGCGAGGCGCTGACCAATATCGCCGCCGCTGGCATCGCGACGCTCGGCGACGTCAAGTTGTCGGCCAACTGGATGGCCGCCGCCGGTTTCCGCGGCGAGGACGCGTGCCTGTTCGACACCGTCCGCGCGGTCTCCGACCTCTGCCAGCAGATCGGCGTGGCGATCCCGGTCGGCAAGGATTCGCTGTCGATGCGGACCGCCTGGCAGGAGAACAGCGGCGCGCAGCGAGGCGTGCCGAAGCAGGTGGTCTCGCCGCTGTCGCTGATCGTCACCGCTTTCGCGCGCGTGCAGGACGCGCGCCGGACGCTGACCCCGCAACTGGTGCTCGACGCCGGCGAAACCGACCTGCTGCTGATCGACCTCGGTGACGGCCGCAACCGCCTCGGCGGTTCGGCGCTGGCGCAGGTGTTCAACGCCACCGGCAGCGAGCCGCCGGACGTCGACGATCCGGCGCGGCTGGCGGCCTTGTTCACCGCCATACGACAACTGGCGAGCGACAATCTGTTGCTCGCCTACCACGACCGCTCCGACGGGGGCCTCTTCGCGACCATTTGCGAGATGGCTTTCGCGGCCCATTGCGGCGTTTCGATCGACACCGACGGCCTCTGCTACGACCCGCTGAGCAACGACGTCGACGGCAACGAGAAGCGGCCCGACCTGCTCGCCGGCCGCTCCTTCGAGCTGTTGATGCGCGCCCTGTTCAGCGAGGAACTCGGCGCTGTGGTCCAGATTCGCCGCGCCGAGCGCGGCCGGGTGATGACCGTCTTGCGCGCCGCCGGGCTGGGCAGGTGCACGCAGTTCATCGGCACCCCCAACCGCTGGGACCAGATCCGGATCATCCGCAATGCCAGGGCGGTACTCGGCGTGCCGCGCGTCGAGTTGCAGCGCGCCTGGTCGGAGACCAGTTTCCGGATGCAGCAACTGCGCGACAACCCGGAATGCGCGCAACAGGAGTACGACCGGATTGTCGACCCCACCGACAGCGGCCTGTCGGTAACGCTCAGTTTCGACCCGAGCGATGATGTCGCCGCGCCAATGCTCAACACCGGCGCCCGCCCGCGCGTCGCGATCCTGCGCGAACAGGGCGTCAACGGCCATGTCGAGATGGCTGCGGCCTTCGATCGCGCCGGTTTTGCCGCCATCGACGTGCACATGAGCGACATCCTCGCTGGTCGCGTGGCGCTCGCCGACTTCACCGGCGCCGTCGCCTGCGGCGGCTTCTCGTACGGCGACGTGCTCGGCGCCGGCCAGGGCTGGGCCAGGACGATCCTCTTCAACGAGCGCGCGCGGGACAGTTTCTCGGCTTTCTTCGCGCGCCCCGACACCTTCGCCCTGGGCGTCTGCAATGGCTGCCAGATGATGAGTGCGCTGCACGAAATGATCCCCGGCGCCGACGCCTGGCCGCGCTTCGAGCGCAACCGGGTCGAGCAGTTCGAAGCGCGCCTGTCGATGGTCGAGGTGCCGGCGTCGCCGTCGATCTTCTTTGCCGGCATGGCCGGCAGCCGCCTGCCGGTGGTCGTCTCGCACGGCGAGGGCCGCGCAGTCTTCGCCTCGGCCACGCAGCAGGCACGCGCGCTGGTCGCCATGCGCTACATCGACCATGCCGGCCAGCCGAGCGAGGTCTACCCGTACAATCCCAACGGTTCGCCGGCCGGGATCACTGCGGTGACCACCGTCGACGGCCGTTTCTCGATCATGATGCCGCACCCGGAGCGCGTCTTCCGCAGCGTCCAGATGTCCTGGCACCCGGCCGACTGGGAGGCGCGCGGCTGGCACGACTCGCCGTGGCTGCGGATCTTTCGCAACGCGCGGCGCTGGGTGGGTTGAACCACTGCCCAGGCGGGCGACGGCCGCTCGCTTCGCACCCGGCACCCGCAAAAAAAAAGACGCCAGCTGAGCCGGCGCCTTTTCGCCTGGCAACCGCTGGCTGCCTGGGCTGGTGAGCCGCTGGTGGCCTACTCGACCTTTGCCTTCGCGCGCAGATCGCTCACCAGTTTCTGGATCTGCTCCTGCTGCAGGCGCTGCGACAACTGCTGCTTGACCTGGTCGAAAGCTGGCGGGGTCAGCGGGCGGCTGTCCTCGAGCAGGATCACGTGATAGCCGAAATCGGTCTTGACCGGTGTTTCCGTGTACTTGCCCTTGCCCAGCCCGGTGACCGCATCGCCGAAGGGCTTGACGAAACTGGCGGTGCTGGTCCAGCCGAGGTCACCGCCTTTTTCACGCGAACCGGGGTCCTTGGACTGCTTGGCCAGATCTTCGAACTTGGCACCCTTCTTGAGGTTGACGATGATCAGCTTGGCGTCGTCTTCCTTCTCGACCAGAATATGGCGCAGCTTGTACTCGGTGCTGCCCATCTGCGCCTTGAGCCGATCATACGCGGCCTTGACCTGCTCTTCGCTGATCGGATGCTTCTTGACGTAGTCCTGGACGAAGGCCCGGATGAAGATCGCCTGCCGCGCCAGATCGGCCTGCGCGGCAACGTCGGGATTCTTGTCGAGACCCATCTTCTTCGCCTGCTGGACCAGCAATTCGCGGCGGATCAGCTCTTCGCGGATGGCATTCTTCAGTTCCGGCGTGTCGGCCGCGCCCTGCGCCTCCTGTTCGGCGAGGAAGGCGTTGGCGACGGTCTGCGAGATGGCAACGCCGTTCACGGTCGCCAGGGTGCCGGTCTTGCCCTTTTCGGCGGCGACCGCGGGCAGCGAGATCACTGCGCCGAGCAGCAGCGCGCTGGCCAGCTTGGAGAGTTTGTGCATGTCTTTCTTTCCTTCAGGTGGGATGGGATGGAACGGGGTAATGCGCTGCCTTGATCAGGAGCCGGTCGAAGCGGTCGCGGTGACTTCCTCGGGGCTCAGCGCCTGGATGCTCAGGGCGTGAATCCGGCCGCTCATCAGTTCGCCGAGTGCTTCGTGAACCATGCGGTGGCGGACCAGACGTTTCTGGCCGGCAAACTCCGGCGAGACGATCAGCAGCCGATAATGACCGCCGCCCCCCTTGGCGCCTTGATGACCAGCGTGCCGCGCCGAATCGTCGATCAGTTCCAGGCGAACCGGCGCCAGGACGGCGAGTCGCTGGCGGATGATCGCCTCGCGGTCGGCGGCAAGAGCGGCGCCTTGCGCATCGCTCACGCCGGCAGAGCTTTCTTGAACGGCTTGACGGTGACCGCCTGGTAGACCCCGGCGGCGACGTAGGGGTCGGCGTCGGCCCACGCCTGCGCCGCCGCGAGTGACGCGAACTCGGCGACGATCAGGCTGCCCGAGAAACCGGCCGGTCCGGGGTCAGGGGAATCGATCGCCGGGAAGGGGCCGGCCAGCAGCAGGCGACCCTCGTCCTGCAGGGCCTTCAGCCGCCCGACGTGCGCCGGCCGGGCGGCGAGACGATCGGCCAGCGACTCCGGACGGTCTTCGCCGACGATGGCGTAAAGCATCATTTCTTCTCCTCCATGTATTTCGATAGCAGCACCCCTTGCACGAGGACAAAGACCAGCATCAGCCCGGTGGCGCCGAAGAGCTTGAAGTTGACCCAGTCGTCGGTGGAAAAGTTGAGCGCCACCACCAGATTGGCGACCCCCATCAACAGAAAGAAGCCGATCCATGACCAGTTGAGCCTGCTCCAGGCGACCTCCGGCAATTCCATCTGCTCGGCCAGCAAGGTGCGGATCAGGTTCTTTTTCATGAACAGCATGCCGCCCAGCAGCACCGCGGCAAACGCCCAGTAGAGAATCGTCGGCTTCCACTTGATGAACGCTTCATCGTGCAGGATCAGGGTCATCCCGCCGAAGACGGTGATCACCACCAGACTGACCCAGAGCATGGTATCGATCTTGCGGCCGCGAAACCACAGCCAGCCGATCTGCGCGAAACTGGCGGCGATCGCCACCCCGGTCGCGACATAGATGTCCGCCGCCTTGTAGGCGATAAAGAAAAGGATGACAGGGAAGAGATCGAAGAGAAACTTCATGGCCGATGCCGCCAAAATATCCGCTGATTATTGCCGATTTGACCGCCTGCTGTCCATGCTCCGTCGCATTCTGGCGGTCTCGATGGCTTCGCAAGCGGCGGCGCCGCTGGCTGCAGGCATTTTGTCGTTGCCCTGATGCCCAAAGGCCAAACGCCAGTAGATCCGGGCGCATCTTTCAAAGCGGGGCCCCACTCGGGGCAAAATCGGGTAGCCTTGGCGGCCCCGAACCGCTTTCCCGCCGATGTTCGCCCAGCAGTCCCGTCTGATTGTCGCGCACGCGACGCCGATCCTGATCGCGCAGCTGGCGTCGATGGGGATGATGATCATCGACACCGCCCTGCTTGGCCACTACGGGACCGATGATCTGGCGGCGGTAGCGGTCGGCGGCGGCATCTACATCTCGGTGCTCTTCGCCCTGGCCGGCATTCTGCAGGCGATCGCACCGACCGTCGCCCACCTGCAGGGCGCCGGCCGGCAGGCGGAGATCGCCGCCGCGCTGCAGCAAGCGTGGTGGCTGGCGCTGCTGCTGGCGGCGCCGGGGGTCTATATTCTCTTGCACCCGGCGCCGCTGTTCGCGCTGTCGCGGATCGACCCGGCGGTCGAGGACAAGGCCCGCGACTACCTGGCGATGCTCGCCATCGGCATGCCGGCGGTGCTCTTCTACCGGACCTTCCATGCCTTCTGCAATGCCCTGGGCAGACCACGGCCGCTGCTGCTGATCAGCCTCGGCAGTACGCTGCTGCACGGTCTGCTGGCGTGGTCGCTGGTCACCGGACAGTGGGGCGGCGAAGCCCTCGGTGTCCGCGGCTGCGGCGTGTCGAATGCCGCTGTCAGCTGGTTCTCGATGCTCTGCGCCAGCGGCTACCTGTGCTTCGCCAGGGCCTTGCAGCCTTACCGCCTGCTCGCCGGCTGGCAGCTGCCGCGGCGCCGGCCGCTGGGCGCACTGCTGCGCCTTGGCCTGCCGATGGGCTTCTCCAACTTCGTCGAGATTTCCTCGTTCACGCTGATGGCGCTGTTCGTCGCGCAACTTGGCGCGACGGTCGTCGCCGGCCACCGCATCGTCGCCAACCTGGCGGCAATCTGCTACATGTTGCCGCTGGCGCTGGCCATCGCCACCCTGGCGCAGGTCGGCCAGGCTGCTGGCGCGCGTGACTGGCGACGGGCCGAGTGCTCGGTCGGCGCCGGCCTGCTGCTGGCCGGCGCCCTCTCGACGCTGCTCGGCGTGTTGCTGTGGCTGATCGCCGCGCCGCTGACGGCGGCCTACACCGATGACCCGGCGGTACAGGCGGTGGCGCTGACGCTGGTCGGCTACGTCGCCCTGTACCAGCTTTTCGACGCCGTGCAGACGATCGCCGCGCACGCACTGCGAGGCTACAAGATTACCTTCGTGCCGATGCTGGTACACCTCGTCTGCTTCTGGGGCATCGGCCTGTTCGGCGGCTGGTGGCTGGCCTTTCACGCCCGCCAGCCGATGGGCGCCGCCGGCTTCTGGCTGGCCTCGCTGCTCGGACTGGTGCTCGCCTCGTTGCTGCTCGGCGAGGTATTGCGGCGCGCCGTGCAGGCACTGGAGCAGTAGCCAACGCCCACGCCGCGGGATCGCCATCGCCGGGGTCCGGCCAGCCGCCAGCACCTGGCGAAATGGGAGCGACCCTCAAGTTCTGCTGCGATGAGCCGCTACCCTGAATGGAGCACGTCATCGAGACGTGCATTCCTCGTCGTGTCGACCATCCCTTTGGAATCCTGCTCATGTACACGCAATCAATTGCCCGTCTGGCGGCGATCCTCGCGCTGACCGTAGCGCCAGTGCTGGCTGCCGACTACAAACCCGATACGCCGACCGCCGTCAAGGGAGCCACGATCATCACCGTTGACCAGGCCAAGGAACTGCTCGACAGCAAGGCCGCGACCTTCTTCGACATGCGCAACCCGCTCAACTTTGGCAAAGGTCACCTGCCCGGCGCCCGCCTGATCGCCTACAAGGAAAAGAGCGAGTTCAAGCCGGACTTCGATGCCACGCTCGACACCTTCGACCTCGCCAAGCTGCCCACCGACAAGGGCGCCAGGATCGTTATTTACAGCGATGGGCCGAAGGGGTGGAAGTCGTACAAGGCAACCGTCCTGGCCACCAGGGCGGGTTACCGGAACGTGCTCTGGATGCGTGACGGCTTCGCCGTCTGGACCGCCACCGGCCTGCCCGTCGAACAATAGCCGGCAGCGCCCGCGAATGACCCATCCAGGTATCGCGATCCGGTCCCGGCTGATCGTCGCCGGGCTCCTTGCGCTGGCCATCGTCGCCCTGATGGCGAGCGCCGCGGTGCACGGCTACCGGCTGATGGAGAACAAGGCGACGGTAATCAATGCCGCCACCGAGGAATTCATCAACCTGCAGCGGACCCTGCGCGGACTCGACGAGACGATCTTCACCGAAGGGACTCCCGCCGCCTGGCAAATGGTCGGCAGCGGCGTGCTGGCCTTCGACCAGACCTGGCCGAAACTGGTCGCCGCCACCCACGACGCCGATCGCCGGGCGCAGCTCGAGGACGACATCTCGCCCAAGTGGGAGGTCTTTCGCCGCGATGTCGCGGGCTTTCTCAGAATCCGCTTCCCGGGTCCGGACAACGAGAAGGCGATGATTGCCTTCGGCAAGCTGATCACCGTGGCGACGGCTCTCGGCAAGGATCTCGAGGACTTTCGCAGCAGAGCCAGCGAGTCGGCCGAGGCCGAAATGCGCCGTTTCGCGGCATTGGCAACGGCGACCGCGCTGTTCATGGTCGTCGCCCTGCTGGCCGTCTTCTTCTGGGCATACCGCGGCATCATGGACCCGATTGCCAGCCTGGCGCGGGTGATGGCCGAGGTGTCGCAACACGGCGACTACTCGGCGCGCGCGCCGGTCGCCGTGAAGCACGAGATTGGCGAGCTGGCGACCGGCTTCAACGTGATGCTCAAGCAGATCGAGGATCGCGATCTCGAACTGGCCGCGCATCGCGATGCGCTGGAGAACGAGGTCGCGACGCGTACCGCCGAATTGCGGCTGGCCAGGGATCGCGCCGAGGCCGGCAGCCGGGCCAAGAGCGAGTTCCTGGCGGCGATGAGCCACGAGATCCGCACGCCGATGAACGGCGTTCTCGGAATGACCGAGTTGCTGCGCAGCACGCAGCTCAACGCCCAGCAACGGCGCTTCACCGACGCCGTCTACCAGTCGGGCGAGCACTTGCTGAACATCATCAATGACATTCTCGACTTCTCGAAAATAGAGGCCGGCAAGCTGGAGATCGAGCGGATCGACTTCAACCTCCGCCAACTGCTCGAGGATGTCGCCTACCTGTTCGCCCAACCGGCCGAGGCCAAAGGTCTGGAAATGGCCTGCAGCGTCCCGCACGACCTGCCGGTGGCGGTCACCGGCGATCCGGTGCGGGTTCGCCAGATCATGACCAATCTGGTCAGCAACGCGGTCAAGTTCTCCGACCGAGGCGAGGTAGTCGTTCGCGTCAAACTTCTCGAAGAGACCGCGCAGCAGGCGCGCCTGCGCTTCGAGGTCCAGGATTCCGGGATCGGCATCGACGCGGCAACGCAAGACCGCCTGTTCCGCGCCTTCGTCCAGGCCGACAGCTCGACCACCCGGCGCTACGGCGGCAGCGGCCTGGGGCTGGCGATTGCCAGGCGCCTGGTCGAAATGATGCACGGACAGATCGGCGTGCACAGCGAAGCCGGGCGCGGCACCCTGTTCTGGTTCGAGATTCCGATGCTCAAGCAGGATGCCGATGCGCGCTCGGTGGTCGACCGGGCCGAGCGTCTCAACGGCCTGCGGGTGCTGGTGGTCGACGACAACGCCACCAACCGCGAAATTCTCGCCCATCAACTCGCCGGCTGGTCGATGCGCTACAGCGGCGCCGCCGACGCGCGCGCGGCGCTGCAAACCTTGAAACAGGCCGCCGCGTCACCATTCGACCTGGCGATAGTCGATCTGCAGATGCCGGAAATCGATGGTTTTGCGCTGGCCCGCGCGATCAAGCGCGAGACGCGCTGGGCGGCACTGCCGCTGGTCCTGCTCTCGTCGGTCAGCGTCGCTAGCGACCATCCCGATCGGCAAACCGCCCCCATCGACTACTACCTGACCAAACCGGTACGCCAGTCCGACCTCTACGACGCCATCGCCACCGCCATGTCGGCCACTAGGCCAGCGGCCCCGCAGGCCCTGCCATCGCCATCTTCGGTCGCCACCGGCCACCCGCACATCCTCCGCGGACGGGTACTGGTCGCCGAGGACAACCCGGTCAATCAACTGGTGGCCACTGCCATGCTCGACTCCCTGGGAATTGCCTGCAGCATCGTCGAGAACGGTCGGATGGCCGTCGAGCGGGCCTTGCGCGAGTCTTTCGATGTCCTCCTGATGGACTGTCAGATGCCCGAAATGGACGGCTTCGAGGCGACCGCGCAGATCCGCGCCCGACAGCGCGATGGCCGGCTGGCGCGCGCGCTGCCGATCGTCGCGCTCACCGCCAATGCCGTTGAGGGCGACCGCGAGCGCTGCCTGGCCGCCGGCATGGACGACTACCTGAGCAAGCCTTTCACGCGCGAGCGCCTCGCCGCCACGCTGCAGCGCTGGCTGCCGCGGCAGACCGGGTCGCCACCGGCAAGGACTGCAGCGGCCCCGGCACTGGCTGCTCCAGGGCCCGGCGCGGCGAGCGCACCGACCACCGCCGGAGCGCTCAACCCGCGCGCACTCGATGCCATCCGCCATCTGCCGGGTGCCAATGGGGCCCTGCTGGTCAACAAGGTGATTGGCGCCTACCTGCTCGATGCGCCGGTACGGCTGGCGCAACTGCGCTCGGCCGCCGAGGCCGGCGATTACCTGACCTTGCGCAAGGCCGCGCATGCGATGAAGTCGAGCAGCGCCAATGTTGGCGCCGAGCAGCTGGCGGCGCTTTGCAAGGCACTGGAGACAATCGGCCGCGAGGACACCGTCGATGGCGCCGAATGCCTGCTGGACGAGGTAGAATCGCAGATTCCGCGGGTCCTTGCGGCGCTGCAAAATACTCTTGCCGGGAGTTCAGACAATGCCTTCGCCTGATGCATCCCGATGGCCAACCGTGCTGGTTGTCGATGACGACCAGGTGATGCGCTTGCTGGAACGGGAAGCGCTGTCCGGGTTCGAGTTCGAGGTGAACGAGGCTGCAACCGGCGAAGAGGCACTCGAGGTGCTGACCGGAGCAACGCCGGACCTGGCCCTGCTCGACGTCGACCTGCCGGGAGTGGACGGCTTCGAGGTCTGCCGACGCATTCGCCAGCGCTGGGACATGAGCGAGCTGCCGGTGATCATGGTCACCGGCATGGACGATCTGGAGTCGATCAACCGGGCCTACGAATCGGGCGCCAACGACTTCATTGCCAAGCCGATCAACTGGCCGATTCTCGGTCACCGGGCACGTTATGTGTTGCGCTCGGCGCAGGCTGCCCGGCGCTTGCTGGAGCTTGAGGAGAAACACGCGGCGATCGTGCAGGCCATCCCCGACATGATCTTTCTGATGGACCGCGAGGGCACCTACCTGGACTTCAAGGGCGGTTACGGTACGGCGCCGTATCTCGCGCCCGACGAATTTCTGGGTCGCAAGGCGGCGGCGGTGCTGCCCGCTGACGTCGCCGAGCTGCTGCTGGGGGGAATCGAGCGCGCACTGGCGCACGCGGAACTGCAGTCCATCGTCTATGAGTTGCCGATGGCCGACGGCATCCACCATTACGAAGCACGCATCGCGCCAAGTGGAGCCGGAAAGATCGTCAGCGTCGTACGCGACATCACCCTGCAGAAGATCAACGAAGAGAAAATCAGGCGCCTGGCGTACTTCGACACCCTGACCGGCATGCCGAACCGCGAAAACTTTCTCGAGAAGCTCGACCACGAGTTGCGTCGCGCCGGCCGGACCAACCGTCAGGTGGCCCTGCTGTTCCTTGACCTGGACGGTTTCAAACGGGTCAACGACACGCTCGGTCACGGCGCCGGCGACTATCTCCTGCAAGCTGTCGCCGCACGCCTGAAGGAGAAGCTGCGCACCGGCGACTTCGTCGCCCGACCGGCACTCGACGAAACGGGCATGCACTTCGCCCGCCTGGGCGGCGACGAGTTCACCGTCGTGCTCGCCGATCTGGAGGACACGCAGACCGTCCAGGCGGTGGCCAGGCGGCTGCAGACGCTGCTCGGCCACCCGTTCCGGATCGGCGACCAGGAGATCAACGTCACCGCCAGCATCGGCATTGCCATTTTCCCCAACGACGGCGAGGACGCCGCCGCGCTGCTCAAACACGCTGACACGGCGATGTATCACGCCAAGGAACAGGGGCGCAATAACTGGCAGCTGTACGACAAGACGCAGACCACCGAAACGATGGCCCGGATGGCACTCGAGAACGACATGCGCAAGGGACTCGAGCGCGACGAGTTTTACCTGCTCTACCAGCCACAGGTGCTGACCGAAGACGGGACGATCGTCGGCATAGAGGCCTTGATTCGCTGGCGGCATCCGGACCATGGGGTGGTCTCGCCAGCGCAGTTCATTCCGGTCGCCGAAGACAGCGGCCTGATCGTCGCCATCGGCGACTGGGTGCTGCGCAGCGCCTGCCAGCAGCTACGCAGATGGCAGGCGAATGGCGTGCACGCGCCACGCGTCGCGGTGAACGTTTCGGCCCGGCAGCTCCGCGCGCACGACTTCCTGGGAAGCGTCGCGGCAATCATTGCCGAGACCGGCATCGACGCCGGCCGACTCGAACTGGAATTGACCGAGAGCATCCTGATGGAGCCGGACACCCGACTGATCGACGGTCTTCATCGTCTGCGCGCCATGGGCGTGCATTTCTCGATCGACGACTTCGGCACCGGTTATTCGTCGCTGTCCTACGTCAAGCGCTTTCCGATCGGCATGTTGAAGATCGACCAGAGCTTCGTGCGTGGTTTGCCCGACAGCGCCGATGATGCAGGCATCACCACGGCGATCATCGCGATGGCGCACAGTCTCGGGCTGGACGTAATCGCCGAAGGCGTCGAAAGGCGCGAACAACTCGAATTCCTGCGGCAGGCAAACTGCCATAAGGCGCAAGGTTACCTGTTCGGCCGGCCGCTACCGCCTGACCAGATCGAGTCCCTGCTGCGCCGCGGCTGCATCGTATTACCCCCAACAAGCTGCGGGGAATGAAGTAAACTCAGGCCGGCACAGCACGCCGACAAGAACCAGCAAGCGAGGATGCGGATGAAGTACCGTCACAGCGTTGCCCAGAGCGCTGACTATTTGCGGATGGCCGTGAAACGGATGACGCAGCAGGACGCAGGTCTGCATCCGATCAGCTACGCCATCTGGTACGAATACGTGGCGAGCCTCAACCCGGAGCTGCAGGCGGCGATCGACCGGCGGCTCAAGGAACACGGCAAGCTGGACGACGAATCCACCTGCGCGCTGTTTCACAAGCACGTCGCCGAACTGGACGCGAAAACCGCGCTGCGCATCGGCGACAGCGTCAGTCATCTGGTCGACCAGGTGTCCGAATCGGCCGGCCACGCGGGCGATCAGGCGTCGCGCTTTGGCAGCTCGCTCGAGACCTGGATCGACACGCTCCTACCGCCAGACGGCGTGGCAGACCTGGCACCGGGCCTCCAGGACATCCTGCGTGGCACCCGTGCCATGCAGCAAGCGATCGGCACGCTGCAGGAGAAGCTGGACGACAGCAGCCGCCAGGCGCAGCAGCTCAAGGAAGAGGTCGCGCGCGCCCGCGAAGAGGCCTTGCTCGACGGGCTCACCGGCCTGGTCAACCGCAAGGGCTTCGATCATGCGATCACCGCTTGCCTGCAGCAGGAACCCACGCCGTTCCCCGGGCCGTGCCTGATGATGATCGATGTGGACCGCTTCAAGCGGATCAACGACACGCACGGGCACCTGTTCGGCGATCGGGTACTGGCGCGGATCGGCGAGATCCTCCGGGCCAACGTCAAGGGCAAGGACACTGCGGCGCGCTTCGGCGGCGAGGAATTCGCGGTCATCCTGCCCGAGACACCGCGCGGCGGCGCGCTCGGCCTGGCCGAGACACTGCGCGCGCTGGTCGCTGCCAGCCGCGTCACGAACGGTACCCGCGACGAACTGCTGATCGGCAACATCACCGTCTCGATCGGCGTCGCCGACCACGTTGCCGGCGAGTCGGCCACGGCGCTTGTCACCCGCGCCGATCGAGCGCTGTACGCCGCCAAGGCACAGGGCCGCAATCGGGTCGCTCTGGCGCCGCGCCCGCAGACTGAAGCGGCCAAGTGAGGCCACCCCGCGTCGCCTCCTTGGACGTTCGCCGTTCCGGCAGGGCTGGGTTCCACGCTTCCCGGCGGCAGACCAATCCCGGTCATTGACCGGCCCTGGCAAGGCGAATGGGTAAATTGCAGCGACAACTTGTTTACCCCTCTCGAAGATCGTATACTCGCGCGCGCCGGGCGCCCGCGAAACAGGCGCCATGCCCATCTCCGGGCCAGCGCCCGGCGCCATCGAGGATCCGCCAGGGATGAACGAAGACGACTTGATCCAGACGACCCTCGCCGATGATGGAGTCATTCAAATGGCAGGGCTGCTGCCACTGCTGATGCACGTCGGAGGCGGTGTCGGTTTCGGCGTCAAGGGGCTGGACGGACGCTACCGGTTGGCCAACCCGGTGATGGAACGACTACTCTGCCACGACGGCGGGACGCTGGCCGGGCGATCGGAGAGCGAGCTTCTGCCGGCTGCCCTGCAGGCGCCGCTGGAGCGTTGCGACCAGCGCATCCTGAGCGGCGCCGCGGTGGCGTCCGAGGAGCTCGACCTGCCGCTGGACGGGCACCCCGGGCACTACCTGTGGCTCAAACTGCCGGTCCTCGGGGCCGACCAGAAACTGCAGTCGATCGTCTCGCTGGTCTACGAATCCCCCCCACAGCAGGCGAGCAGGACGGTGCAGCAAACGCTCGACAGCCTGCGGCAGGCGAATCAGGAACTGCAGCGGGCGGTCGTCGAGCTGGAGCAGGTGGCGAGCACCGACAAGCTGACCGGAGCCTGGAACCGGCGGCGGCTGGAGGAATGCGTGGGCAGCGAAATGGGGCGCTTCGAGAGATACCAGCACCCCCTGAGCCTGCTGATCGTCGACATCGATTTCTTCAAGGCGATCAATGACCGCTACGGGCACGGCTGCGGCGATCTGGTGCTGCAGTCGCTGACCGGCCAGCTGCAGGGAATGCTCCGTGGCACCGACTCGCTGGCACGCTGGGGCGGCGAGGAATTCGTCGTCCTCTGCCCGGACACCAACCGCGCCACGGCTGCGACCCTCGCCGAGCGCTTGCGCGCTCGGATCGCCGAAGCCCGTTTTCCCGAGGTAGGCCAGCTGACCGTCAGCGTCGGCGTCGCCGAATGCGGCGCCGGCGAAACGTGGGCCGAATGGTTCCAGCGCGCCGATCAAGCCCTCTATAGCGCCAAGGCCGGCGGCCGCAATCAGGTCCAGCTGGCCCCCGAAGCGCGCGGCGCAGGCGACGCGAGCGAGAACTTCGCCGCCAATTTCGTGCAGTTGATTTGGCGATCGGCATACGAATGCGGCGACGAAGCGATCGATCGCGGTCACCGACTGCTCTTCGCAGATGCCAACGAACTGCTGTCGGCGATCCTTTCCGGACAGGCGCCGGAGCTGGTCAACCCGATGGTCGACCGGCTGCTCGGCGACCTGCTCGAACACTTCCGCGCTGAAGAGACGGTCTTCGTCGCCGCCGGCTATCCCGGCGCTACGCAGCATATCGCCGAGCACCGCGAACTCGTCGCCAGGGCGCTCGCCACGGCCGCGGCTTTTCGCGCCGGCACCCAGGGAGTTGGCGATGTCTTCAAGCTCCTGGCCCATGATGTGATCACCAGGCATCTGCTGAATAGCGACCGCCAGTTCTTTGACCACCTGCGGCGGCACCGGTCGACCGCCGCCTGAAGCGGTGACCAGCGAAGGTGAGAGAACCCCTGGCAGACAGCGCGCCGGACAGGCGGATTGCCCGGCGCGTCGATCGGCCGGAAGCTATTTGCCTACCGCCTCCTTGGCCTTGTCAGCAGCCTCCTTGGTGGCGTCGGCGGCCTTTACGACCATCTCCTTGCTGGCCTCCCTGGTCACCTCTACCGCCTCCTTGGTGGCTTCCATGGTCGCTGCCGAGGCATTGACCACGCTCTCTTTGGCCGCGCTAGCGGCATCCTTTGCCGCGGTCTTGGTCGCCTCCGCGGCGCTGCCGATGGCGGCTTCCGCTTTTTGCGCAGACTCCCTGGCCGCCTTGGCGGCCGAATCGTCCTTCTGACTGCACGCCGAGACGGTAATGGCCAGCAAGGCGGATAGAACGAGCAGGCGGTTGTTCATGATCTTGCACTCCGAGGTAGCGGTTGAACGGGAAAGCAGGAAGGAAGGAATGCGACGACGGACTTCGAGAAAACATCGCGCACTGGTGTTATCAGCGCATCACAACATATCGGCGACCCGGCGTAAAGCCGGCGGTCGGCCCGGATCGCGAACCCGCAATGCCGCCGTGCAGGCCGCGTCACGAGCCATCGCGGCCGACGGCACCGACCTCCCGCGACTCCCGGAGCAAACAGGATGAGTCTCGCCCCGGCGCTGAACCCAGCGCTCGCTTCGGCACTGCGCGAGCTGATCGCCTCCGATGCGGCGGACGACAGCGGCCCGGCAGCCGACATCGACACCGTCACCGAGATCGGTGGCGGCTCGATCTCGCGCGCATTGCTGGTCGGGGCCGGCAAGCGGCTCTGGTTCGTCAAGGTGAATGACGCCGATCTGGCCGAAATGTTCGCCGCCGAAGCCGACGGCCTACAGGCGCTGGCTGGTTGCTCCGCGCTGCGCGTGCCACGCGTCGTCGGCCATGGAGTCCGTGGCCGGCAGGCCTACCTGGTCCTGGAATACCTGCGTCTGCATCCGCTGCGCGAACCACGCGACGCCGCCGTCGCCGGGCGCGCGCTGGCCGAACTGCACCGCGTCCGCGGTACGCAATACGGCTGGCAGCGCGACAACTACATCGGCAGTACGCCGCAGGACAACACCTGGCACCAGTCCTGGTCAGCGTTTTTCTCCCGCCGGAGGCTGCTGCCGCAGCTGACGCTGGCCGGGCGTCATGGCGACCACGCCAGCCTGATCGGCGGCGGCGAGCGCCTGCTGGAAAAGCTGGATCTGCTGTTCGCCGGCTATCGCCCGACCGCGAGCCTGCTGCACGGCGACCTGTGGTACGGGAACGCGGCGACCGACGAGTCGGGCCGCCTGGCGCTGTTCGATCCAGCGGTGCATTTTGGCGACCGCGAGGCCGATCTGGCGATGACCGAGCTGTTCGGCGGTTTTCCGGACCGCTTCTACGCCGCCTACCGCGAGTCATGGCCGCTCGCCGACGGTTTCGCGCTGCGCAAGACGCTTTATCAGCTCTACCACGTGCTCAATCACCTGAATCTGTTTGGCAGCGGCTACCGCCGTCAGGCCGAAGCGATGATCGCCACGCTGCTGGCGGCGCTCGGCGGCTGATCACCGGCCAGTACAGAGATGCGCTGCCTGGCGACCGCGGTGCTGCCTGACCGCTGTACGCCGCCGCCGGCAAGGCCACTGGCCTCTGCTGCACGAGATTGACGATCGGGGCGCGAGGACCTACGCTTGCCAGCCGGCAGGCTGCCGCGACAACGCTTCCGGAGACACCCATGGACCAGGCGACAAACGACGCAAACCAGCGGGTCAGACATTTTCGGCAGATCCTGATGTGGCCCCTGCAACTGATGCCGCTGACCACCGGCGGGCCCTTTCAGAACCACAGCCAGCTGCTTGATCGGCCAGACCCGGACAACCCGTGGCGGGAACTGGTCGACGAATTCTGCGGCGACCCCGGGCAGTTTCACGAGCGCCACTACAGTGAGTTCGTCACCTTTCTGCCTTACGTCCAGCGCTTTCTCTACGGCGAAGTCGGCAGCCGGGAAGGAAGCAAGGTGCACTACGACGAGTCGCCGATCCGTATCTTCCGTCGCCATGACGTGGCCAAGGTGCGGATGCGCTACAAGGACAGCGACCAGCCGATCGATTTCGACATCGTGCACCTCGATCTCTATTTCTTCTACGACATCGAGGTCGTCATCCTGGTCGTCGAGATCTTCGGCAACGACCTCGAACTGCGGCGGGTACACGATACGCTGTACCGTTTCGGGCGCGCCTACCCGCCGTCCTGGGACGACGACGGCAGCGGCAGCCACTGCCTGCAGAGCGCCGAATGGATCGCGCATGATGGGCAGGTGCTGGCTGTTTCAGACTACGAGAAACGCCGCAAGTACCTCTCCTTCGTCTCCCGCTTCCGCGCCCCGTGCATCGCGTCGCACTGGGAATTCCTGCTCAGACCGCTAGTCCTGCACCACTCCGACGCGGACGGACTGGTCCGCTACCGGCAGATCGAGTACCACCGCATGCCGCTCCTGGCGTACCTGGCGATGGACGACCCGCGCGCCCTCAGCCGTGACGACTTCGCCCGCCTGGTGCTGGTGACCGGACCGGGGAAGCTTGGTGCCCCGCCCGCTGCCGGACTGCAGCTCGACGATTTCGAAGCCCGCTACTGCTACGACCGCTACTGGCACCCGCACGCCGAGCAGCCGGGCACCCGTCTGCTCTCCTGCGGCCATGCGGTGGTGATGCTTGGCAGCGCCCGCGACCCGTATTTCACCGAACTGGAGAACGGCCTGCTCGGGCAGTTTCGGCACCAGTTCTTCCTGCTGGCACTGATTCCGCACTTCCACAAGGCAGCCTTGCTGATGCTCTCCGATCGGCTGGTGACGGCGCTCAATCACCTCCGGATCGGCGACGCCGAATCGGTCAAGGACTTCAAGCGTGCGATCCGGCAGATCCTCGAAGTCTTCCTGCGCTTCACCCATCGCTACTGGTTCTACGAGATCTCCGACCAGGCGCAGGCCCGCGCGCTGTTTGCCATGACCAGAGCACACCTCGGCACCGAGCGCCTATACACCGAGTTGCGCGAGGAGATTCAGGACATGAGCCAGTATCTCGACAGCGACAGCTTGCGCCGGCAATCCAACACGGTGGTACGCCTGACCGTCGTCACCACCGCCGGCCTGATCGCGACAATTACCACCGGCGTTCTCGGGATGAACCTGCTCGACGCCGCGCAAGCCCCGTTCGGCGACCGGCTCGCCCTGTTCCTGCTGGTCGCCGTCCCGTCGGCACTGCTCACCGGCTTCGCCATCGCCAAGTCGAAACCGCTCGCCGATTTTCTCGAAGCGCTGTCCGACGAACGTCTCGCGCCGCGCGCCAAACTCGCCGCGCTGACCGCTGTCTGGCGCCGACCGCGCCCGCCCGGCAAGGACTGAGGAGCACGGGCGGATGGCGCTGCCGCGCTGCCCGGACAACCCGATAAACCTCTTCCGGACGGGTGTCTTTTCGCTGCCAAAGGTGTAGATTGTCGTTGTCACGACGCTGCCGACTACCCGGCAGACCCTGGGCGCGAGCCCCGGAGCGGGTACCGCGGCAGCCGACCCGGCTTCAGGAATCCCTTCTCGTGCGTATCCATACCCTAGCCGTCGAACAGTCGCTGGCCAGCCTCAACACCGCGGCCGCGGGCCTGAGCGCCAGCGAGGCGGCACGCCGCCTGGCCGAGTACGGTCCGAACCAGTTCGAGGAAGCCCGCCAGCAGCACCTGCTGCTCCGTTTCGGGCGGGAGTTCACCCACTTTTTCGCGATCATCCTGTGGGTCGGCGCCGGCCTTTCGTTCACCGCGGAGCATTTCGATCCCGGCCAGGGAATGGCGCGCCTCGGCGTGGCCATCGTTGGCGTGATCATCATCAACGGCATTTTCTCGTTCTGGCAGGAATACAAGGCGGAACGCGCCGTCGCCGCGCTGCGCCAGTTGTTGCCCCAGAAGGTGAAAGTGCTGCGCGACGCGGAAATCGTCGAGGTTGTGGCCAGCGATCTGGTGCCCGGCGACGTCGTCCTGATCGAAGAGGGTGATTTCATTGCCGCCGACTGCCGGCTGACCGAAGCCTTCGGCTTGCGCGTCAACCAGTCGACGGTGACCGGCGAATCGCTGGCCCAGACGCGCAACACCGAACCCAGCGGCGAAGAATCGCCACTGCACGCCAGGAACACGGTCCTCGCCGGCACCTCGGTCGTTTCGGGACAGGCGCGCGCGGTGGTGTACGCCACCGGCAAGCATACCGAGTTCGGCCGCATCGCCCAGCTGACACAGACCGCCGGCGAAACCAGCTCGCCACTCCAGCGCGAGATCGCGCGACTGTCGCGTCTGGTCGCCGGCTTGGCAACGGCAATGGGTGTGGTGCTATTCCTGGTCGGCCAGGCAATGGGCCTGCCACCCTGGGAAAACATGCTGTTCGCCATCGGGATCATCGTCGCCAACGTCCCGGAAGGGCTGCTGCCGACGGTTACCCTGTCGCTGGCGATGGCCACCCAGCGAATGGCCAAACGCCATGCGCTGGTGCGCCACCTGCCCGCCGTCGAGGCTCTCGGTTCGACGACGGTGATCTGCAGCGACAAGACCGGCACCCTGACCGAGAACCGGATGTCGGTACATCAACTCTGGATCGGCGGCGCGTTCATGCCACGCGCTGATCTGGCGACGCGAGCGCACGTGGTATCCGACCACCGCCAGTTGTTCGTCAACGCCGCGCTCTGCCACAACCTGAAGGATGTCGGCGAAGAAGGCCGGCAAGTGCTGCGCGGTGACCCGATGGAAATCGCGCTGGTCGACCTCGGCCGAGCGATGGCCGGCGATCTCGGCGCCCATCGCCGCGTTGATGAGATCCCGTTTGACACCGACCGCAAGCGCATGTCGGTGCTCTGCGAGACGCCGCAGGGCCGCATGCTCTACTGCAAGGGCGCTCTCGAGACGGTCCTCGCCGGCTGTCGGCAAATCCAGTTCGACGCCGGCCTGGCGCCACTCGACCCGGCCGCGCGCACCCGCCTGCTGGCGGCGCAGGACGACATGGCCAGTGCCGGCCTGCGTGTTCTCGCCTTCGCGCATCGCACGGTACCCGAGGGACAAGCCGCCGACGAGCAGGGAATGACCCTTGCCGGACTGATCGGCCTCGAAGACCCGCCACGCGCCGAGGTGCCCGAAGCGATCGCGCGCTGCGCGGCAGCCGGCATCCGGATCATCATGGTCACCGGCGACCATCCACGCACGGCGCTGGCCATCGCCCGCCAGATCGGCCTGGTCCACAGCGAGCGGCCGGTGGTGATCAGCGGCGGGCAACTGCGGCTGATGTCGCCGACCCAACTGCAACTGGCGCTCGACGCGCCCGAAATCCTCTTCGCCCGCGTCGCCGCCGAACAGAAAATGCGGATCGTCGAAGTCCTGAAGAAGAAGGGCGAGATCGTCGCCGTGACCGGCGACGGAGTCAATGACGCGCCGGCGCTGAAGGCCGCGCACATCGGCATCGCCATGGGAATCAACGGCACCGACGTGGCCAAGGCAGCCGCTGACCTGATCCTCCTTGACGACAACTTCGCCAGCATCGTTGCGGCGATCGAAGAAGGCCGTGCGGTGTTCGATAACATCCGCAAGTTCCTGACGTATATCCTCAGCTCGAACGTCCCCGAGATCGTTCCCTACCTCGCCTTCGTCCTGTTCCGGATCCCGCTGCCGCTGACCATCATCCAGATCCTGGCCGTCGACCTGGGTACCGACATGCTGCCCGCGCTGGCTCTGGGCGCCGAACGACCCGATCCAGGGGTGATGCAGCAGCCACCGCGCGCGCGCAGCGAACGGCTGCTGTCGTGGGGTCTGGTCGCCCGCGCCTACCTGTTCCTGGGAGTCCTCGAAGCGGCGGCGGCGATGGCCATCTATTTCTTCGTGCTCGACGCCGCCGGGTGGCAGTACGGCCAGCTCCTGGATCGCACCGACCCGCTCTATCTGCAGGCCACATCGGCCTGCCTGGCGACGATCGTCGTGATGCAGGTTATCAACGTCTACCTGTGCCGCCATCCGCGGCACTCGTCGCTGGCCGGCGGCTTCGCTGGCAATCGCCTGCTGCAGATCGGTATTGCATCCGAACTGGCGGTGATTCTGCTGATCCTCTACACGCCCGCCGGCAACTGGCTGTTCGGCACGGCGCCGATCGGCAGCACGCCCTGGCTGTTGGCGGCCGGCTGCGCGCTGCTGATGTGGTCGCTGGAAGAGCTGCGCAAGGCCTTCCGGCGGCGAGCGACGAGGGGCTGAGCGATGCCGCAAGCGCTGCCGCCGTTGATCAGAGCCCTGCTCGACCCGAGGCGTTATCCCGATCCGGCAACGCGGGTCGATCTTGTCGAGACGCATGCCTCGTGGCTGCTGCTGGCCGGCTCCTTTGCCTACAAGATAAAAAAACCCGTGCTCCTGCCCTTCCTCGATTACGGCACCCTCGGCCAACGGCGCGCCTGCTGCGAGGCCGAACTGCGTCTGAACCGCCGCTTTGCGCCGGACCTCTACCTGGCAGTGGTGGCCATCACCGGCTCCCCGGAAGACCCACAGCTCGGCGGCGCCGGCACCGCCATCGAGTTCGCCGTCCGGATGCGCCGCTTTGCCGAGTGCGGCCGGCTGGACCACCTGTGCGCCCGTCGCCAGCTCAACGCCGCACATGTTTCGGCCCTCGCCACCGCCATCGCCGATTTTCACCAGCACGCGGCAACGGCGCCGACGGCGACGCGCTTCGGTGAGCCGGAACAGGTTCTGGCACCGGCGCTGGCGAACTTCGCCGAGTTGCCGACGCTGCTGACGGGCAACGACGAGCGTATACGACTGGCGCAGCTGGGCGCATGGACGCGCAACGAATTCGACCGCCTGGAACCACGTTTCGCTGCCCGCAAAGCCAACGGGCGGGTACGCGAGTGCCACGGCGACCTGCACCTGGGCAACCTGGTGCTGATCGACGGCCGCGTGCGGCTGTTCGACTGCATCGAGTTCAGCGAAGAGCTGCGCTGGATCGACGTCGCCAGCGAAGTCGCCTTTACCTACATCGACCTGCTCGATCACGGCCAGCCCGGCCTGGCCGGCTGGCTGCTCAACGAGTGGCTCTCTGACTGCGGCGACTACGACGCGGTGCCTGTCTTGCGCTTCTACGCCGTCTATCGCGCGCTGGTGCGAGCCAAGGTGGCGGCGATCCTCGCCACGCAGACCGGCGGCAATCGCGACCGCGCGCGCCACTACCTCGCTCTCGCCGAACGGCTGGTGAATCCACCGCCAGAACGGCTGATCATCACCCACGGTGTCGCCGGCTGCGGCAAGAGCCGTGCGTCGCGGCGCCTGCTGCTGCACGACCCGGCGGCAGCGACGTTACGCCTGCGCTCCGACGTCGAACGCAAGCGCCTGTTCGAGCTGGCGACTTCGGCCAGCAGCGGCTCGCCGCTCGACGCCGGGATCTACGCCGCCGAGGCCAGCGAGCGCACCTATCGCCGCCTGCTCCAGCTGGCGCGGGACCTGCTCGCCGCCGGCTGGTCGGTGATCGTCGATGCCGCTTTCCTGCAAGGTGCCCGGCGCGACGCTTTTCGGGCGCTCGCCACGCAGCTGCGGGCCGCTTTCTTCATCGTCGCGCCACAGGCCACGCCAGCCGTGCTGCGGGCGCGCATTCGCGGCCGGCTGGCCAAGTGCGACGACCCATCCGAAGCGACTCTCGCGGTACTCGCCAAGCAACTGTCGGAGCGCGAACCGCTGCGCGCCGACGAACTCGACTTCCTCTTGCAGGAACAACAGTTGCCGCGCCCGGTAGCAGCACCGCTCGCAAGCCGGCAGTACCGAGGAGACGATGTAAGCCCCGACCATTGATTTGCCAGAGGGCGCTAGGCCGCAGAAAGTGTCGGAAAATTTTACACATGGCTTCGTTGAAACCATTGCGCCAATAATCATGGCTCTGCTTTAATGAAGGAAGAAGCAGGAACACAAGGCTGGCAAGCTTCTTGCGTTCGGCTTGATTGGCGGCGCCTGATCGATAAGAGCGGCTGCGGAGCGTCGGGGCACGGCAGCTTCGACAGGGTCTTGGTGTCGGGCGCGCCTCGTCGCTCCCCCGCAAACCGCTTGCGACGCGCGCTTCGGGAAAAGCACCCCGCAGCGCCCAGGGCATCAAGCGGGACGCCGGGAACTACGGCCGGCAAGGCGCCCGGGCTGGCCGGCGGCGGGTTTCAAGAGCTACTTGAATCGACTTGCAAGCCTCTGAAGGAATTAATGATTGACTACACGATCACGCCTGTCGGCAGGTTGGGCCATAGCTTTGAATCCCTATCCAAAAGGCTGCGCGGAGTGGGTTTCTCGCGTAGAATGAAAGCTTGCTTCGGCACCACGCGTCGTCGACACGGTCGGGGAGTGCTATGAATATTCTCAATAACTGGAAAACTCTGGAACTTGTCACCCGCGACGGCGAAACCTTGGTGTGCATCGAGGGAAGAGTGTACGGCAAGAACCCGCGGTTCCCATCCTCCTCACACATCAGAACGTCACCGATCACCGGCTACAGCTTTGAGTCCAATTCGATGGTGGTCATGACCAGACGTGGCTCGGAGTATCTCTTGGGCAAGGCCGATTCGTCAGAGGCCTTTGCCCAGCAGCGCCTGATGCGACGTCTGTCACGGCTGGGACAGAAGCCGGCAGCAAGTTTCAACGAACTCGATACGCAACTTACCGGCTACTCCGAGTACCGCCATAAAGCCGCTGCCAAGGAAAACTGAGGTGGCCATTCGGCAGGGCAGTTCCGCGCCCCTCTGACCGCTGGCCGAAGACGCCCGGCGGCGTCGCAGGTAGTCCGGCCCGAGTGCGCCTGCTCACAGCGTCACCAAGCGCTTGGCGCTGGCTTCGACATGACGCAGGCGCTGTCAAACCCGACAGCAGCCAGTGACGCGAAACCACCACCGCGTCGCAGCCCGTCGGGTCGTCCCTGCGCCATCGCCAGCCGACACCGCGGCCTCCAGTCAGCCCGAAAATGACGGTGGGGACCGAAGTCCCCACCGATAGCCATTCTGTTTATTGGACGGCTACATCCTCAGCAGGCCTTAGGCGGCCATTGCGAAACGCTCATCGTTGGCGTTTGTGGTTTTGCGCGGATTACGTCCGTCGCCTCTCGAGTCGCCTGCTCGCCATCTGTCACCCTGTCGAAACCGGTGCACCCCCGCAGTGGTGGAGGTGGCGGGAATCGAACCCGCGTCCAGAACGCTTCCGGTTTGCCGGAATTACGACCATGCTTGACATTATGGGCGTACCAAGCGGGAAATTCAAGGCCAGGATGGCGGGCAGCGCCGGAGAAAGGCCACCGCCCCAAGCAGCCCAATGACTGGCGATCTTGACCTGGGCGGCCGGTCGGTTCATGGAATCAGCGGGATCGTGCCATCGGCTCAAATCGGCGCGCTAGACCTGCATGTTCATCACATCCTGGTAGGCGGAGACGAGTTTGTTGCGTACCTGAATCATTTCCTGAAACGACAGGTTGGCCGTCTGCAGGGCGATCATCACCTCGTGCAAGTTCTCGGTACCCTTGCCGGCGGCAAAACTTGCCGCCATCGCTTCCGCCTGCTGCTGTGTCTGGCTGACCTGAGCAATCGAATTCTGCAACACCTGCGCAAAGTCCGTCCCACCCGCAGGTGTGCTCTGCGCCTCGACCACGCGACCGGCAGCGGCTGTCGAAGTCGCTCGCAGCACGCTCAGCACCTGCTCGATCCCTTTACTGTCCATTCTCGTCTCCACGCACTGTCTGATTTGGCCACGCAAGAACCGCGCCCGGCGGCCCGTCAATCGCGCGCCGAGGTCAGCCCTTCAAGAAGCCGTCCAGGCGATACTGTCTGAGCTTGTAACGCAAGGTTCGCTCGGACATTCCCAAGCGCTGCCCAGCCAAGGTTCGGGAACCACCCACCGCGGCCAGCGTTTCCAGAATATGCTCGCGCTCCACTTCGCGCATGTTGTCGCCTGTCCGCGGAACTGGCGGTGGCCGCGCCGCATCCGTCGCCGAAGCGGCCCTTGCCGGTTCGCGCGCCGCCGCCGGATCAACAGCTGCCGTTGCCGCGAGATGCAGGGCATCCAGATCGACGGCATCGCCAGCAGCGAGGATGACCGCGCGCTGCATGACGTTTTCCATCTCGCGCACATTGCCGGGCCAGCCGTACTGCCGCAGCGCCGCCTCGGCGGATGCCGACAGGCGCAAGCCAGGGCGACCGGCACGCGCCCCGTGTTCAGCCAGGAAGTGACGCGCTAGCGGCGCAATATCTTCGCGTCGCTGGCGCAAGGCCGGGATCAGCAGCGGAAAGACATTCAGGCGATAGAACAAATCCTCGCGAAACAGGCCTTTCGCTACGGCGTCGGCGATATCCCGATTCGACGTGGCGACGACACGGATATCGAGCAACACCGGTTTCTTGCCGCCGACCCGTTCGACTTCGCGTTCCTGCAGCACACGCAGCAGCTTGGCCTGCAGAACAAACGGCATTTCGGTGACCTCGTCGAGCAGCAGGGTCCCTTGCTGCGCCTGCTCGAACTTACCGGCCTGTGCGTGCTGGGCGCCGCTGAAAGCGCCCTTTTCATAACCGAACAGCGTCGCTTCGAGCAGACTGTCGGGAATGGCCGCGCAGTTGATGGCGACGAACGGCCCTTTTCGACGTGCCGAATGCTCATGAATGAAGCGCGCCACGACTTCCTTGCCGACACCGCTCTCGCCGGTCAGCAGGACTGTGCTGTCGCTCTGGGCGACCCGCTTGGCGAGCGCAAACAGATTGATGCTCACCGGATCACAGGCGATGATCCAATCGTCGTCGTGCGCGTCCGGCAGGCGGTAGCGCTGAACATGATCGAGCAGCGCCTTCGGCTCGAAGGGCTTGAGCAGGAAGTCGCAGGCGCCCGCGCGCATCGCTTCGACGGCGCGGTCGACATCCGCGAACGCGGTCATCAGGACCACCGGAAGGTGCGCAAAGCGGCTGCGAATTTCCTTCAGCAAGGCGATGCCATCGATTGGCAGCATGCGCACATCGCTGACCACCAGCGACACCGCGCGCCTGCCGAGAATCGCCAAAGCCTCGTCACCGCCGCCAGCTGGAATCACCGCCTGCCCCGCCAGTTCGAGGGTATCGCAAACCGCTTCCCGCAAGGCCGGGTCGTCTTCAACGATCAAAATGGGCAATCCTGGCGCCATCCGCTCCACACTTCCTCAATAGTCCCGATCTGCCACCATCTGTGCCGGCAGCACAATCACGAATTCGGACCCTTTGCCTGGTATCGAATTGAGCTCCATGCCACCTCCGTGGGCGCGCGCCACGCCCAGCGCGATCGCCAGACCGAGCCCTGTCCCGTAGCCGCTGGTGGTGAAGAACGGTTCGAAAACACGCTCCTGGATCGCGGGCGCAATGCCGGGACCGGTATCACGCACGCCGATTCGCAATTGCCCGCCGACCAGAGTCGCAGCGAGGGCTACTTCGCCGTTGGCCGCGCAGGCCTGCAGGGCGTTCTCGAGCAAATTCACCACGGCGCCGACCAAAGCCTTGCGGCTGCCGGTCACGGTCGCGTCGCCGGCATCGCAGGCCACCCGGAAAGAAACTCCCTTGTCGACAAACAAGGGTTCGACGGTCTGTGCTGCGTCGGCCAGAAGCAGCCTGGCCGGAGTGATATCGCGGCCGATGCTCTCACCGCGCGCAAACAGCAACACCTCCTGAATCAGCCGCTCAAGGCGCTTGAGCTGGGCGGTTGCCTTGCTGGCGAAGCGGACGCGCGCCGCATCGCCAATTTCCGCCTGGCCCAGGTTGGCGCTATAGAGCAAGGCCGCCGCCAGCGGGGTGCGCAACTGGTGCGCCAGCGACGCGGCCATCTCGCCCATCGCTGCCAGACGTTGACTACGCTCCAGATCCGACTTGAGGCCATGCGCCGCGGTGACGTCGTGGATCAGCAGGATTCGCCCGCCCGCCGAATCGAGCGGGCTCTCGACAATCGACAAGCGTCGCGAATCGAGTTGCCACTCGTCCGGCGCCTCGGTCGCCACCAGCCTGGCGTGCGCCAGTTTCGGCCAGCCTTCGCCAACCATCTCCTGGCCGAACATTTGTGCCGCTGCCGGGTTCGCCTCGCTGACGCAGGCCGCGCTGTCCACCACCACCACGCCCGCCGGCAAGGCCTTGAGCAACAAGGAAAGGCGTTCTGACAGCGCCTCTTTCTCCTCGAACTGCCGACGCAACTCGCCATTGGCGACCGCCAACTCGGCGGTCAGCGATTCGACGCGACCCTGAAGCCCCTGGTAGGACCGCGTCAGCGCCAGCGAAACCTGATTGAAGGCGTCGAAGGCGCGTTGCAGTTCCTGCGCCTTGAGTTCCTGGCCCGGCATTGGTACGACTTGGTTCATCGGATGGGAAGTCCCGTGCAGTTAACAGCTACAATAGCAGAGTAATTGTCATCATTTCTTGCCTTCCGCCTGCTTGATCGCAGGCCCACACCGTACCACGCGCATGGCGGCAGCCGGAACCGAAACCACAGAGACCACGGGCGCGGACAGTCCGCTCGATCGCGTTCGCGAGGCGCTGGCGCGCTTGAGCGACCGGCAGAAGGTGGTGCTGATGGTCTCTCTCGCAGCCGTCGTTGCGCTGCTCTTCGCCGCCGCCACGATGCTCAGGCAAGGTGAATTCAAGATACTTTTCTCGAATCTCGGCGAGCGCGACGGCGGCGCGATCATTGCCGCGCTCGAACAGATGAATGTTCCCTACCAGTTCAGCGACTCGGGCGGCGCGATCCTCGTTCCCTCCGGCAGGGTTCATGATGTGCGCCTCCGCCTCGCTTCGCAGGGACTACCCCGAGGTGGAGCGGTCGGCTTTGAGTTGATGGAGAGCCAGAAGTTCGGCATCAGCCAGTTTGCCGAGCAGGTCAACTACCAGCGCGGCCTGGAGGGCGAACTGTCGCGAACCATCCAGTCGATTGCCGCCATTCAGTCGGCGCGCGTGCATCTGGCCATTCCGAAGCCCAGCGTCTTCCTGCGCGAAGAGCTGAAGCCATCGGCATCGGTGCTGCTCCGCCTCTATCCTGGCCGCTCGCTGGATCCAGCCCAGATCGCCGGCATCCAGAATCTGATCGCCGCCAGCGTCCCGCAGTTGGCGGCGAGCAGCGTCACCCTGCTCGACCAGAGCGGCGCCCTGCTGTCGCAAATGAAGAGCAAGCTCATGGAAGCCGGCCTCGACCCAACCCAGGTGAAGTACATCCAGGAAGTCGAGGCGAGCATCATCAAGCGGGTGGAAGACATCCTGGCACCGATCGTCGGACCCGACAACGCGCGCGTCCAGATCGCTGCCGAGATCGATTTTTCGCAGAGCGAACAGACCGCCGAAACGCATCGGCCAAACACCACGCCGCCGGAGATCAGCATCCGCAGCCAGCAGACCAGCGAAACGGCAAGCACCAACCCGACGGCACAGGGCGTTCCCGGCGCCCTCAGCAATCAGCCGCCGGTGCCGGCCAGCGCCCCACTGACCCAGCCTGCGGTCGCGGGCGCCGGGGCAGTCGCTGCCCCGGGGCAACCGGTACCCGGGCAAATCAACGCCGCCGGGGTGCAGGCGCCAATCGGCAGCGTCGGCCAACCGCTGAGCACCAGCAAGAACGCCACGATCAACTACGAGGTCGACAAGACCATCCGCCACGTCAAGCAAGCGGTCGGGACCATCAAGCGCTTGTCCGGTGCGGTGGTAGTCAATCAGCGCAAGGAAGCCGGCAAGGACGGCAAGGCGGTCAACAAGCCACTGCCCGACGCGGAACTGAAGCAGATCAGCGATCTCGTCAAGGAGGCCATGGGGTTCAAGCAGGACCGCGGCGACACCATTTCGGTGGCCAACGCGCCGTTCACGGCCGTCGAAAAAGCGGACGAGTTGCCGCCATGGCGGGATCCCGAAATGGTCACCCTGGCCAAGGACCTGATCAAGTATGGTGCGATTGCTGGAATCATCGCCTACCTGCTGCTTGGCGTCGTCCGCCCGCTGCTGAAGACCATCGTGCAGCCTGAGCCGGAAGACGCAGGAGCAACTGTCGGCGGCACGATCGACGTCCTTGCCGGTGATGCAGAAGGCGGCGAAGGCGAAGGCGACGAGAAAGTGCCCACCGCCGCGATGCTGCTGGAGAAGAAACTGGCCGCCGCGCGCGCGCTGGCCGGGCAGGACCCACAGGCCGTGGCCAACATCATCAGGGAATGGATGGGCACCAATGCCCACTGACGACGGCGTCGAAAAAAGCGCCATTCTGCTCATCGCTCTCGGTGAGGATTATGCTGCCGAGGTACTCAAGCATCTGGGCCCGAAGGAAGTGCAGAAGCTGGGCCACGCCATGGCAGCGCTCAGATCGGTGCCGCGCACCCGGGTCGACGAAGTGCTCACCGACTTCCATACCACCGCCGAGCAATCCGCCGCGGTACATGTCGATACCGATGCCTATGTCCGCTCGGTGCTCACCAAAGCGCTCGGTGACGACAAGGCGTCCAACCTGATCTCGCGAATCCTGCAACCCGGCGACACCAATGGTATCGAAGGGCTCAAGTGGATGGATGCTCCCACGGTTGCCGACCTGATCAAGAACGAGCACCCCCAGATCATCGCCACGATTCTCGTTCACCTTGCCCATGACCACACCAGTGACATTCTTAACCAGTTTACGGAGCGGCTGCGCAACGACGTGGTCTTGCGGATCGCAACGCTCGAAGGCATCCAGCCCGAAGCCTTGAGGGAATTGAATGACGTGATGCTGCGTCTCCTTTCGGGTTCCGCCAGCGTCAAGCAGTCGGCGATGGGCGGGGTACGGACGGTGGCCGAAATACTCAACTTCATGGGCACCGCCAACGAAACTTCGGTGGTCGACTCGATCCGCGAGTACGATCCGGACCTGGCGCAGAAGATTCTCGACGAGATGTTCGTCTTCGAGAATCTCCTTGACCTTGATGACCGGGCGATCCAGCTCCTGCTGCGCGAAATACAGTCCGAATCGCTGATCCTGGCGATGAAGGGGGCCACCGAATCGCTGCGCGAGAAGATTTTCAAGAACATGTCGCAGCGCGCTTCGGAAATGCTGCGCGAAGACCTCGATTCGCGCGGCCCGGTACGCCTGTCGGAAGTCGAAGGCGAGCAGAAGGAGATCCTGAAGATCGTCCGCCGCCTGGCCGACGAGGGCCAGATCGTCCTCGGCGGCGCCGGTGGCGAGGAAATGGTCTGACCCCGCGACGATCATGAGCAACTGGATCCCAAAGGAGAAGCTGACCGCCTACCAACGCTGGGAGGTCGCCGCCTTCGATGAACAGCAGCAGGCAGCAGCCGACCCACGGCCGGCCGACCCGCCGACCGCGGAAGCGCCAGTCGACGTCGCGGCCGAGCCGGACGATAGCCAGCCGGAAGCAGCGGTGATCCTGCCCACCGCCGAAGAAATCGAGCGCATGCATCACGAGGCGCACGAGTCGGGCTTTGCCGCCGGCTACCAGGAGGGGATCGCCGCTGCACGAGCCTCGGCGACGGCGGTATCGACACTGCTGAACAACCTGCAGCAAGCGCTGGCCGAAATCGACCAGGGCGTTGCCGAGCAACTGCTGACGCTGGCAATGGAAGTCGCCAGCCAGGTCTTGCGTCAGAGTTTGCGCGTGCAACCGGAGCTGCTGTTGCCGGTCGTCAGAGAAGCGGTGAGCGCCCTGCACCACCATCATGGACAGCCTCTGCTGTTTGTTCATCCCGACGACGCCAGCCTGGTCCGCAGCCAGCTGGGTGATCAACTCGCGCACGTCAACTGGCGCATCGTCGAAGACGTCACACTGACAGCAGGCGGATGTCGGGTCGAACTGGGCGCCAGCGAGGTTGACGCGACCGTCGAGACGCGCTGGCGCCGGGTCATCGAAGGCATCGGCATCAGTCAGGAATGGCTCGAGAGCCGCGCCGCGGGCATGCCATCGGACGCCGGCGGAGCAGCCGATGAGTAACTCCCCAGCCAACCAGCACCTCGCTGCCTGGTGCCGCTTTCTCGATGCCTGCGGACACGCCGCCGGCCAGGTCAGTTCGCTGCTGCCGAGTGGCCACCTGACGCGGATCAACGGCCTGGTGATGGAGGCCACCGGGCTCCGTTTGCCGCTGGGGAGTTCATGCCGGATCATGCCTCCTGGCGGCTCGCCGATCGAAGCAGAGGTGGTCGGCTTCAACGGCGAACGGCTGTTCCTGATGCCGTCCGAGGACGTCTATGGCCTGCCGCCGGGAGCCCGAGTGGTCGCCCTCGAGACGCCGAAACAGCCACCGCGAATCGATCAGCCGCCGCCCGCACGCCGACGCTCGATCGACCGTGCGAAACTGGTGCCGGTCGGCGAGTCACTGCTCGGCCGCGTCCTCGATGGCGCCGGTCGCCCGCTCGACCGGCTTGGGCCGCTGAACGCAAGAGCGCTTCGTCCGCTCCAGAGCCGACCGGTCAACCCGATGTCGAGAGCACCGATCGAGCAAGCGCTCGACGTCGGCGTGCGCGCCATCAATTCCCTGCTCTGTGTCGGCCGCGGACAGCGAATGGGCCTTTTTGCCGGATCGGGCGTCGGCAAGAGCGTATTGCTCGGCATGATGGCCCGCTACACCGAAGCTGACGTGATCGTCGTCGGGCTGATCGGCGAGCGCGGTCGTGAAGTCAAGGAGTTCATCGAACAGATTCTCGGCGAGGAAGGCCTGCGCCGGTCGGTGGTCGTCGCCGCACCGGCCGACGTCAGCCCGTTGATGCGCCTGCAGGGCGCGGCCTACGCGACCTGCATCGCCGAATATTTTCGGGATCGCGGCCAGCACGTGCTGCTGATCATGGACTCGCTGACCCGCTACGCGATGGCGCAGCGCGAGATTGCGCTGGCCATCGGCGAACCGCCGGTCACCCGCGGCTACCCGCCTTCGGTCTTCGCCCGCCTGCCGCAACTGGTCGAACGCGCCGGCAACGGCCCGGACGGGGGCGGTTCGATCACCGGCTTTTACACCGTGCTCGCCGAGGGCGACGACCAGCAGGACCCGATCGCCGATTCGGCACGCGCCATCCTTGACGGCCATATCGTGCTGTCGCGGACGCTGGCCGACGCTGGTCACTATCCGGCGATCGATATCGAACAATCGATCTCGCGGGCGATGGTCAACCTGGTCAGCCCCGGGCATCTGGATCAGATTCGGCGATTCAAGAACCTCTTTTCGCGCTACCAGCGCTCGCGCGACCTGATCAGCGTCGGCGCCTACGCTGCTGGTTCCGACCCGCAACTCGACCAGGCCATCGCCTTCTATCCGAAATTCGAAGTATTGTTGCAGCAGAGCCTGGGCCAACGCGCCGACTTCGACAGTAGCGTCGCTCAACTGCACGCGTTGTTTTCCACAGGCTCCTGAGCGGCCACGCTGCAGAACGCAGTTGCCGTTTGTCCCACCGCGTATTGAGTATTGATCCGCCAGGTTCCCTGTGCCAAGACCCTTCACCCTGCAAGCCGTGCTCGACCTGATGCAGAATCGCAGCGATCAGGCGACGCAGGGCCTCGCACGCCTGATTGCCAGCGAACGCGACGCGAAGACCAGGCTAGGCATGCTGCAGCAGTATCGCGATGAGTACGACGAGCGCTTCCGGGAAGCGGCACAAGACGGATTGCGGCAGGCCGAATGGCGCAACTACCGCGAATTCCTGAACCGCCTTGACGAGGCCATCAAGCAGCAGACCGAGGCGGTCGCCCTGCAGCAGCAGCACACCGCCGCCGGCCAGGCCAACTGGCAGCAGCAACGGGCTCGACTGCAGGCCTTCGACGCACTCCTTGAACGCCATCGCAGCAGCGAAGCCAGACGCGAACTGCGTCAGGAACAAAAGGCTCAGGACGAGCTTGCGGCGCGCCGAACGGACGACGGGCACGAACCCTAGTGTGGTTTGGGCACGTTACTTGCTTGACCAACGATAGCACCTGCCGGAGCGCGTCGACCATGAGCATCGCCATCGTTTCAAGCTTCCCAAGACCGCAACTTCCGGACGCTTCCCCCGAGAGTGTCGCCGCCAGGCCGGTGGCCGCTGACGCGGCGAGCAGCGGCGCGGGCTTCGCCAGCCTGCTGCTCGGCCTGCAAGTCAAGGCGAATGAAGCTCCACCCGACAAAGATGCAGCTGCCGACCGCAAGACAGCGTTCGGCGAGGCCGGCCCGGAGGTCAGCGCCGCGCCGTTCCTGACCGCCCTCGACCCCACTCAGCGCACCCTGGCGAGTCCGTCAACGATTCCAGAGCGGCCGCTGGCGGGCGGACCAGACCTGCCCGGCCTGTCCGTGACGACGGTGCGAAACGAGCCGATCGTCGTACCGGGAAACCTCGCATTGCCGACTGATCCCCTCAACCTGAAAACCCGGACTGCCGACGAAAGAGGGTCGTCGACAGCGCAATCGCTCGACGCTGCCAGCAAAGCGGCAAACATTGGCCACGAGGCGGCAAAAGTTGCCGTCGCCGAGGTCGCCAGGCGAGGCTTTGAACGACCCGAGGCCATGACCCCGGAGCCGGTATCGCCGGCCAGCAGTTTGGCCACTCTCGCTACCGCGCCGCACGCCCAGCAGCCGGTCGCGACAGCGCCTGCGGACGGCCCGCAGAGCCTGCAGACACCGTTGCGCGACCCATCCTGGGCGGGCGATTTTGGCCAGAAACTGTTGTGGTTCGCAAGCCACGACAAGCAGCTGGCGCAGCTGACACTCAATCCGCCGCAGCTGGGATCGCTGGAGATCACCCTGCGGATCGACAAGGACAGCGCCAATGCCCACTTCGCCTCGGCCAATGCGGACGTTCGCGGGGCCATCGAGACGGCTCTCCCACGCCTGCGTGAAATGTTCGCCAGCGCGGGAATCGATCTGGGACAGGTCAGTGTTGGCAGCGAGTCCTTCCGACAGCCGGGCGAGGGGCAGAACCAGCCAGATCGCCCACCCCTCCAGGTCGTCGATGGGACTATACTTGCCAATGATTTCGCCAGCGGCCTTCTGGCGCAGACCATCGCCACGCAGCATGGCAGCGCGCTGATCGACATCTATGCGTAGCAGCTACCGCGTGCGTCGCTTGAAGCGCACGCCCGCCGAACACAAAACCAACCGACAAGCAAACAGGAGACAGCTGGCGTATGGCCAACGATGCGAAACCCGGAGCTGATAGTGGCCATGCTGCGCCAGCGAAAAGCAGCAAGAAGCTGCTGATCATCATCGTCGCCGTGCTGGTGCTGGTGCTCGGCGTCGGTGGCGTCGGCGCCTTCTTGCTCTTGAAACCAGCCGCGGAGTACGACGAGGAACACGGCGACTCTCCCGCTGAAAAAGCCAAGCCCGTCAAGAAGAAAAAGGCCGACCGCAACGCAGCGCCAATCTATGTCGCCCTCGACGCGTTCACCGTCAATCTGGTACCCGAAACCGGCGACCAGTTCCTGCAATTGATCCTTTCGGTCGAAGTGGAAGATAGTCAGACCGACGAGCAGCTCAAGCAGTACATGCCGAAGCTGCGCAACGACGTGACCCTGCTGCTGTCGAGCAAGAAAGCCTCGGAGCTGGTCACCATCAATGGCAAGCGTGCCTTGGCCGAGGAAATCAAGGAGCAGATGAACGGCGTTCTGGATCCCGCCGGCAAGGGGAAGAAGCGTGACTCGCCGATCAAGGAAGTGCTGTTCACTTCCTTCATCATTCAGTGAACGACCATGAGCGCCGATTTTCTCTCGCAGGATGAAGTCGACGCCCTGCTCAAGGGCGTTAGTGGCGAGGCCGACGAACCGGAGCCGGTTGAGGAGACTGCTGGCGGAGCGCGTCCTTACAACCTCGGAACGCAAGAGCGAATCGTCCGCGGGCGCATGCCCACCCTCGAGCTGGTCAATGAGCGCTTTGCTCGTTACCTGCGTATCGGCCTCTTCAACTACATGCATCGCGCCACCGAGATCTCGGTGGGCGCCATACGAGTCCAGAAGTACAGCGAGTTCACCCGCAACCTGGTGGTGCCGACCAACCTCAATCTGGTCTCGGCCAAGTCGCTGCGCGGCACCGCCTTGTTCGTCTTCGACCCCAGCCTGGTTTTTCTGGTGGTCGACAACATGTTCGGTGGCGATGGTCGCTTTCACACCCGCGTCGAAGGCCGGGACTTCACGGCGACCGAGCAAAGGATCATCCAGGGCCTGCTGGCGGTCGTGTTTACCGAATACTCGCGCTCCTGGAAGCCGGTATATGAGATGACGTTCGAGTACATCCGGTCGGAGATGAATTCGCAATTCGCGAACATCGCGACGCCGTCCGAAATTGTCATCTCGACGACTTTTTCACTGGAATTCGGCGGCTCGAGTGCCGACATGCACATCTGTTTCCCGTACTCGATGATCGAACCGATCCGTGACCTCCTGTACAGCGCCATGCAGAGTGATCAACTGTCAACCGACCGACGCTGGATCATCATGCTACGCAAACAACTGAAGAACGCCGAGGTGGAGATCACCGCCAAGCTGGCGACCACCAGCGTCACGCTTCGCCAGATCCTGAAGATGAAAGTCGGCGATGTCATTCCGCTCGACATCCCCGAAAAAATTATCGCCATGGTCGACGATGTACCGGTGATGGAATGCCGCTACGGACAGCAGGATGGGCAATACGCACTCAAGGTCGACCGCTTCATGGCGGCCGACAACGAGGAAGCCCCTGCCGGAGAACGCAATGGATAAAGACGAAGACGATTTCGCGACCGCCGCTGGCGACAGCAGCGCCGATGACGACTGGGCTGCGGCAATGGCCGAACAGGCGATGGCCGAAGCGACACCCGCGGCCGGCGCCCAGGCTGCGAACATCTTCCCGAGTTTCGACGACCCCGGCAACAAGTCATCGCTGATCAACGAGTTGGACATGATCCTGGATATCCCGGTCCAGATCGCCGTCGAACTCGGCCGCACCAAGATCACCATCAAGAATCTCCTGCAACTGGCCCATGGCTCGGTCGTTGAACTCGACGCGATGGCTGGCGAACCGATGAGCGTGTTTGTCAATGGCACGCTGATCGCCCAGGGCGAGGTGGTGGTGGTCAACGACAAGTTCGGGATTCGTCTGACCGATATCATTACCCCCTCCGAGCGGGCTCGCAAGATCGGCCATTGAGCTGCCCTGCCGTCCAGGAATCCGCCCACGGCCCGTTCGACCCGCTCGGACGTTTGATCTTCCTCGCGCTTGCTTTAAGATAGCGACCAGCCCACAGAGCTGGCCCATTCTCTTGCGTCGACACCTCAAATCCATCGGTTCCGGTCCTGCACGTAGCTCGTGCAGTCTACTGTGCGCCCTATTTTCGAGCAGCGCCGCAGCGCAGGCCGCAGTCATCGAAACGCCCGGCGTGTCGGCGGCGGCAATGCTGCAAACGGTTCTCGCGCTGGCGCTGGTGGTCGCAATCCTGTTTCTTGCCGCGTACTTTCTGCGCAGACTCAATGGTGGCCGTGGCTTCGGCAGCAGCGGCCCGCTGCGCGTCGTCGGCGGTTTGATGATCGGCACCAGGGAACGCATCGTTCTCGTCGAGATCGAGGATACCTGGATCGTCGTCGGCCTGGTTCCGGGTCAGATCCGGACCCTGCACACGCTGCCGAAGGGCGATCTGCCACGAACCGGCGACAGCGAGCGGACTTTCGCCCAGTGGCTGAAACAGATTGCCGAGCGGAAGAATGAAGGCAGTTAGGCTCGCCCGCTGCCTGCTCGTACTCGCCTTGCTCGCTCCCCTTGCGGCCTGGGCGCAGGCTGGCGGCTTGCCGGCGCTGACCAGCACCCCCGGCGCGGGCGGCAGTCAGACCTACACGCTATCGATTCAGACGCTGCTGACGCTGACGGCGCTGACCTTCATCCCGGCAGCGCTGCTGATGATGACCAGCTTCACGCGCATCATCATCGTCCTTTCGCTGCTGCGACACGCGCTGGGAACGCAGACCTCGCCGCCCACCCAGGTACTGGTCGGCCTGTCGCTGTTCCTGACCTTCTTCATCATGTCGCCGGTGCTCGACAGCATCTACAGCGAGGCCTATCTGCCCCTGTCGGAAAACAGGATTACCTACCTTCAGGCGATCGAGCGCGGCGCCGTGCCGCTGCGCAAGTTCATGCTCAAGCAAACCCGCGAATCCGATATCGCCCTCTTCGCGCGGATGGCCAACGCGCCCCGCTTCGCGTCCGCCGACGACATTCCGATGCGTCTGCTGATCCCCGCTTTCGTGACCAGCGAGTTGAAGACGGGCTTTCAGATCGGCTTCATCATCTTCATCCCCTTCCTGATCGTCGACATGGTCGTCGCCAGCGTCCTGATGTCGATGGGCATGATGATGATGTCGCCGGTGATGATTGCCCTGCCCTTCAAGCTGATGCTGTTCGTGCTGGTCGATGGCTGGCATCTGATCCTCGGCTCCCTGGTGGCGAGCTTTGGCGCATGACGCCCGAACTGGTCATGGATGTCGGGCGGCAAGCGGTCGAGATGACCTTGCTGCTGTCCGGGCCCCTGCTGCTGGCGGCGCTGCTGATCGGTCTGGTCGTCAGCATCTTTCAGGCTGCGACCCAGATCAACGAGCAGACCCTGTCCTTCATTCCCAAGCTGGTGGGCGTATTCCTGACCCTTCTGCTGGCCGGCCCGTGGATGCTCGAGATGATGGTCGAATACGTCAGGCGACTGTTTGAAAGCATCCCGCTGCTGGTTGGCTAAGCGAACGAACGAGCGATGATCAGCCTGACGGCGGCGGAGATCAATGCCTGGGTGGTGGCGTTTTTCTTCCCGCTGGCTCGGGTTCTGGCGGTTCTGGTCAGCGCGCCGCCGTTCAGCAATCCGGCTCTTCCGGTACGCGTCCGGCTGATCCTCGGACTGGCGATCACCCTCGCCATTTCACCGATCCTGCCAGCGATGCCGGCGATCGACCCGGCGTCGGCAGCGGGCCTGCTGCTCCTGGCCCAGCAACTGACCATCGGATTCGCCATGGGTTTCGCGGTACGGCTGGTGTTCAGCGCGGCTGACATGGCGGGGACCATGATCGGCCTGCAGATGGGTCTTGGTTTTGCCACCTCGTACGATCCGCAGAGCGCCGGCCAGACGCCAGTTATTTCCGAGTTCGTCGGACTCGTGGCGCTGCTGGCATTCATGGCCATCAACGGCCACCTGATGCTGATCGCCACCCTGACCCACAGCTTCACCGCCTTGCCCGTCGGCGGCACGCAGCTGGCATCCGGGAGTTGGTGGAACCTGAGTAGTGCGGCGGCGATCATTTTCTCCTCCGGCTTGCTGCTGGCGCTGCCAATCCTGGTCGCGCTGCTGGTCACCAACCTGGCCCTGGCCATCCTGAGCCGTGCCGCGCCGCAACTCAACCTGATCGTGATCGGCTTTCCGCTGACCATCACCCTGGGCTTCGTCGCCTTGATGGTTGCCCTGCCGTACCTGAGCGTACCCCTGCAGCAACTGTTCGAATACGGCCTCGAGTCGATGCTCGGAAACTTCTCGCCAGCGCGGCCTTAAGGTTGCCCGTCAGGGTCCGCGCGGACCAGCCGAAACATGCCTTCCGCAAACCGATGGGTAAATGGCGTACTCGATTCGATCCCCTCCGAGTAATCGAGAATCCGGTAGCCAAGAAAACCCAGCTGACGCTGCAACTGCAGTGCCCGCCGCTTGAGAATCAAGCCCGATTCGCCGTCGCCGCCAACGCGGAAGCTCTTGGCACGCATCGAAAGCAGGTAGGTGTCCGTGGCGACGACCCTTTCCTCAATGGTCCAGTTGGGCGCCAGCGGGTCGTAGATGACATAGGCGGCGACTGCCGCGGCAGCGGCCAGACCGAGATTGGCGGCCGGACCGGTGTAGTGGTCGGCCGCGTAGCCGACCGCTCCGGCGAGGGCGATACCCTTGACCGGCTCGACGGTGAGCGTCGGATCAGGCGGCTGCCCGTACCTGTACGCGGGGCCGCCGGCATCGGCGTGCTGCCGCTCGTCCCGGCTGCCCGTGGCACACGCCGCCAGCAGCGCGATCAGTGCGCAGGCGCCGACGCCGCGCGTCGCGATCATTGCCAACGTAACCATCTTCGCCAGTCAAAGGTAGTTGAAGAGACTCAGGCCGCTGATCGTGACAAAAGACTTCTGCGCCGCTTCGAGACCGAGCTGCTGCCTGGTGAAGTCGGAAATGGCTTTCGCATAATCGAGATCCTGAAGATCCGACAAGGTCTGCTGGTACTGGACATCGAGCGCCGCGGAGTTGTTGCTCAGGCTGTCCAGCTCCTGCAGGTGCGCGCCGACCGTCGATTGAACGCGACTGACGTTGAGCAGCACCTGGTCGAGGTTGGTCAAGTGCGCCGACAACCGTCCGGAGAACTCGGTCCTGGCCGCGCCCGAAGCCAGCGGTGAACGCAGCAGGCCGATCAGTTCGTCGATGGTCTGAAACGCGCTCTTGTTGACGCTCGGCTTGATCGTGAACGTGTCACCCGCGGCCGGCTGCCCGCTGATCACCACTTGCGCACCAAAGTCGATCGCCGGCACCGTGGTGACCAGCGGAATCGCCTGCCCGGGCACGAATGGCACCAGCTCACCGACGGCCTTCGGTGGCAACGGCGCACTCGGCGCGGCCGGCGTAGAGGCATCGAACAACTGGTAACTGCTGCTCCCGGCCGCAGATGAAAAAACGATCTGCAGACTGTGATTGCTGCTCCCCTGCCAGGGGAAGGCCGTGTTCAGCGCATTCTGCCACTTCTGGTTATCGACCACCGAACCGGCTTCGACAATCCCGCTTCCCTGGTTGGCGAAGCCGCTGCCACTACCGCCGGCGGCGGTCGAGAAACTGCCGTTTCCCTCCCGGATGTTCATGAACAGGTCGCTGCCGGCGACGTTGCTGGCCATCCGCTGAGACGACGTCACCTGCAGCAGGTGCTGGCCATCGTCACCGAAGTAGGCCAACGACGACGGCTCCCCCGGTGCGGCCGCAGCGCTCCGCGCGAAAGGCGTCGTCCCGCTCTGGTAGCCCGAAAAAAGGTAATTCCCGTCGGCGCCTCGGCTATTGGCAATCCCCAGCATCTGGTCAAGGCGTGCCTCGAGCTCGCTGGCAATCGCCTGCCGATCACTGTCCCCGAGTACAGTATTACCGGCCTGGACGACCCGGCTGCGGACGCCCTGCAGGACATCGCTCAAAGCGCTCAGCTGACTATCAACCAGGCCAAGCCGGTCACTGGCGTTGTTCTGATTGCGCGCGTACTGCGAATTCGCGTCCTGGGCCTGGGTGACCAGCAGGGCTCTGGCAGAGGCCACCGGATCGTCCGCCGGGGTCAGCATCCGACGGCCGCTGGCCATCTGATTCTGCGACTTCACCAGCTGACTCTGGTTACGCTCCATGCCCCGCATTGCAGAATCGTAGATTTGACTGGTACTGATACGCATCTGAGTCTCCTGGCTAGCGCCCTAATGCGAGGATGGTGTCGAACAGACTGGTGCCGATCTCCAGAGCTTTGGCCGAGGCTTGATAGGCCTGCTGGTAGCGGATCAGGTTGGCCGCCTCTTCATCGAGATTGACCCCGGAGAGGGAGTCCCGGCTGGCGCGCGCCTGTTCCAGCAGCGCCGTTTGCGCGTCGGCGGAAACCTGTACCTGGTGGGTCCGGCTGCCGGTCGTGCTGACCAGCTGCGCGTACGCCTGCTGGAACGTTTCGGCCTTGCCCGACATCGTCGCCTGCGTCTGAAGCTGGGCCAGCGCCAGCGCGTTACGCCCATCGCCGGTGGCCCCGACGTTTGGAAGAATCAAAAACGTATCGCCGTTGTTCGGCAAGCCGGTGATCGCGACGCTGAAGCCGGTGGGCGGACTACTGACCACCGAGCCGACCAGGGTCACCGTCGCGCCACTCTTATAGGCCACGCCATCGGTGGGCGCGCCAATCAGCACCGGCACACCACCGTCGATCGAAACCTGTGAGCCGACCGGAAAGTTGCGCAGTTCTCCGGCCTGATACACCAGGCTGATGGGCATCGTCGCCAAGGCTGCCGGATAGCCCGGTCCGGCGCTACCCGCTGACACCTTTGCGGCGCCGCTATTGGCGCTCCCCACCGAGGTAGCGATTGGCCCGGCGGCCGTAATCAGGCGCGGGTCGGCGAGCACCGTGGAATTCACTGAAATGTTGCTGGCGGCGTTGCGCGTCGGCTGGATGCGATAGCTCGAACCCGCCACCAGCGGGCCGGCAGCAAGCGAGAACCCCTGCGGGTCATTGGCCAGTTGCGCATTGATCACGGCAACGTCTACCCCCGGCCCTGCCCACTGCTTGCCGTCGGACAGGCGCTTGAGGGTGACGCTGCTCCCGTCCGAGACGAGTTGATAGTCACTGCTGCCGAGGTCGGTGTAGTAGTTGCCATTGAACGGCGGCGGCTCAACAAAAGCAGCGCTAACCACCGGACTGCCCGGCGGGTTGTTGGTGTTGGCAATTACCGCCGGGGCCTGAACCGAGAACAGTTCTGGCGCAAAACTCGTTGGTGGCGACGAAAGCAGCGACTGGCCAAGAAGATCCTGACCGAGCGCGCTTTGCGCGTTGTAGTTCAGCGCCAGCGAGGCAGCGTTACGACCCAGATCATTGCTGGCCTGATCGAGCGACTCGCGGCGAAACTGCAGCAAGCCGCCGAGACTGCCGCCGGTGAGCAAAGCCTCGGGCATCTCCTGGACACCTGCCGCGGTTCTCAGGCCTACTGTCAGGCGGGAAGGATCGGCGGACGACGGCGTCGTCGTCAGTTCGATCGCCTGCGGGCCGACCACCAATTGCTGGCCGCTACCGATGAACAGGTTATAGCTGCCGTCGCCATTTTTGGTCGTTCTGGTCTTGGTCAGCGTGTTCAAAGCCGCCACCAGCTGGTCGCGAGTGTCCAGAAGATCGTTGGCCGGCTGGCCGGTGGAAGCCTCGGCGACACCAATCTGCTGGTTCAGCGAGGCGATCTGTTCGGCGTAGGCATTGATACCGCTGACCGTGGCCTTTATTTCCGCATTGACGCCGCCGTACATCTCGGCGAGCTGATCGCCGAGCGAGCGATAGCGCGCGCTGAGCGACTGCGCCGAGGAAATCATCGCCTGGCGGCTCGAAAGCTGCGAAGGATCGGTCGCGACATCCTGAACTTTGGCGAAGAAATCCTGCAGCGCCGGCGACAGCCCGGTGCTCGGATCGGCCAGCATGTTGTTGATCTGGTTGATTTGCGCGTAGTAGCTGTCCAGTTCGCTGGCAGTGCTCTGCGTACGATCGACCTGGTCGGTCAGAAAGCGGCTGTACATCCTTTGGATGGTCGCCACGTGCGTGCCCTGGCCAACAAAGCCGGCACCGGTCAACAACGGCGGATTGGTCGCCTGAACGCTGCGCTGCCGCGTAAACCCGACCGTGTTGACGTTCGCTATATTGTGTCCACTGGTCTGCAATCCGAGCTGAGCGGCCTGCAAACCGCTGACACTGGTACCGATGATCCCTGTGCCCATGGCCGAAGTTTCCTGTTCGATTACTCTGTAAACGGCGGCTTGGCCCAAATATTAAGGCGTAATGCCGAATCGTCGTCTCGCCACTAAGTGGCCAGGGCCTGCCGCAAGCTGGCGCCACCGATGATGCGCGCGATCTTCTCGGCGTACATCGGGTCGGTCGCGTAACCCGCCTGCTGCAGGGAGCGCGCAAACTGTGCGCCATCCTGCTGACCGATAACCCCGGCAAAACGCGGTTTGCTGCGCAGCAGGTTGGCATAGTCGCGAAAGGCCTCGGCGTACGACGCGTAGACCCGGAACTTCGCCCGCTCCGGCTGCGCGACGCCGTCGACGAACTCACTGGTCTGCACGTCGACGGTTGGTCCGGACCAGCTACGCCCCGCCTTGACGCCAAACAGGTTGAAGCTCGGCGAGCCATCGCTGGCCTTGATCTCGTGCTTCCCCCACCCACTCTCGAGGGCCGAATGGGCAACCAGAAAACGGGGGGGCACGCCGGTGGCCGCTGCGGCCTCGACGGCATGTGGCCAGACGCGATCAACAAACTCACGGGGTCCGGTGGGCACGGCGCTTGCCGATCCGGCCACGGCCGCGGCCCCGGGCAACGCTCCGGCCCTGGCCGAAGCCGGTACGCCGCGCAGTGAACCGGCGCCGGCAAGCTGTGCGGCGGCAGTGACCGCGTCCTGCGAACGCTGCGACGGCTGCACAGCTTCGAGCGACGAACCCGCCCCCTCGTCGGCCCGGTTGCCCTTGGTCGATCGCCCCAGCTGCTGCTCGATCAGGCCGGCGAAACCAAGCGGCATTTGCGGCGAGAGATTCAAGGCCATTTGCTGATCGCCGATGGCGGTAAACAAACGGCTCTGCTCGCTGTCCAGCAGGCCCGTACTGGCCGTCGCGTCGCGCATGCTTTTCAGCATCAGGTGCAACAGCATGCCCTCAAATTGTTGCGCCGCCTGTTTCAGCCCGCCTTGCCGGTCCTGGCTGAGGGTGGTACGCAGATCGCTGGCCGCGGCAGGGTCGAGAACCAGGCGATTGGTGGCAAGATCGATTGACTTCACGGGCGTCGTTCTGTGCTAGGCATTTCGTCGGTCGGCCGCTCAGATGATCTCGAGGTCAGCGCGCAAGGCACCCGCAGCCTTCATCGACTGCAGGATCGACAGCAGATCCTGCGGCCCGGCGCCGAGCGCGTTGATCGCCTTGACCACCTCGGCGAGATTCACGCCCGCTTTCAACTGCATCAGCGAACCGCCACCCTGCTTGATATCGATCTCGCTCTGCGTGGTCGTCACCGTCTGCCCAGCGGCCAGCGGATTCGGCTGACTGACTTTCTGTTCGGTGTTGATCACCACCGAGAGACTGCCATGGGCAATCGCGCACGATTCGATGGTCACCGTCTGGTTCATGACCACCGAACCGGTGCGTGGATTGATGATCACTTTCGCCATGCCCTTCGTCGGGCGCACCTCGAGCGCCTCGAGCCGCCCCAGGAACGCCACCCGGTCGTTGGCGTCCATCGGCGCGACGACTTGAATCCGCCGTCCGTCGAGAGCCTGCGCCGTGCCCGGCCCGATCTCGCGGTTGATCACCTCGACCACCCGCTGGGTGGTGCCAAAATCGGTCGTCGCCATCTCGTAGTGGATGAACGGACCCTGGCCCAGGGCCGTCGGAACCTCGCGTTCGACGGTGGCACCGCCGACGATCCGGCCGGCGAGCAAGTGGTTGACCACCACCTTGCTGCCGCCGGCTGACGCCCCGGCGCCGCCAACCAGCAGGTTACCCTGCGCCTGCGCGTAGATCTGACCGTCGGCGCCTTTCAAGGGGGTCATCACCAGCGTCCCGCCGCGCAGGCTCTTGGCGTTGCCCATCGACGATACGGTCACGTCGATTTGCTGGCCAGTCCTGGCAAAGGGCGGGAAGTTGGCGGTCACCATCACCGCCGCAACGTTCTTGAGCTGCAGCGACTGGGTGGTCGCCAGGGTGGTGCCGAGTTGCGCCAGCATGTTGATGATGCCCTGGGTGGTAAACGGCGTCTGCGTCGTCTGGTCGCCGGTGCCGTCGAGGCCAACGACAATCCCGTAGCCGACCAGCTGGTTGTTGCGGACGCCCTGCACCGACGCCAGATCCTTGATCCGCTCCGCGGCCGCCGGCAGGCTCGACAAGGCCAACAAGGCAAGGCCGGCCAGAATGGCCGTGCGGCGCAAGAAGCTGCCAGCTCGACGGTCGATGATCAGAAGCACTTCATGCTCTCCTCAGAATGGCAGGACCGTCAGGAAGAATCGTGCCAGCCAGCCCATAACTTGCGCCTCGCTGATGGTACCGCTTTCCTTGTACTCGATTCGTGCATCGGCAATCTGCGATGAGGGAATGGTATTGGCGGCATTGACGAAATACGGATTGACGATTCCGGAAAGACGGATGTACTCCTGTCCGTGACCGATCGCCACCTGCTTCTCGCCGGAGACCAGCAGATTGCCGTTTGGCAGCACCTCGATCACGGTCACCGTAATGAAGCCGGTGAACACGTTGTTGGCGGCGGCATCGCCCTTGCCGGCAGCGACGTTGCTGCTGCTGGCGTTCAATTCGGCCGGCCTAAACCAGTTTGCCGGCGAACCGACGAACGGCCCGGCGGAGGCGCTGATGCTGCCGGTCTTGGAAACGTTGGTATTGGACTTGGTCGCCGCGGTGGTGTTCTCGGTGATCGATACGGTGATCGTGTCGCCGACGTAGCGGGCGCGTCGGTCTTCGAACAGCGTTCGCGATGCGCCAGCCTGATAAATGCTGCCGGTGGCCGCGAGATTGGCAGCGAGCGCGTCGCTCCGCTGCTGCGGACGCGCGGTCATCGGCTGATGGATGTTGGTCGGCGGCACGGTCGTGCAGCCGCCGACCAGGAGCAGCACGGGAATCGCCAGCAGGGACTTGTTGACGGGCCTGCGTATGCTCATGGTCAGCCTCCTACAACTGGGTCAGGCGTGCCAACATCTGGTCTGAGGTCGACACCACCTTGGAGTTCAGTTCGTAGGCACGTTGCGTCTGGATCATGTTCACCAGTTCCTGCGCCACATTGACGTTGGACGCCTCGACGTAGTTCTGGATGACCAGCCCGGAACCATTCGTCCCCGGCGTATTGGGGGTAGGCGTACCGCTCGACGCCGTTTCCAGGAAGAGATTGTCGCCAACCGCCTGCAGACCGCCGTTGTTGATGAACGTGGCGACTTGGATGGTGCCGATCTGCACCGTCGCCGTGGTCCCCGGCTGGGTGATGCTGACCACCCCGTCGGTGCCGACAGTCACCGTCAGCGCATTCTGGGGAATGGTGATCGCCGGCTGCAGGGGATAGCCGCTGGTGGTCACCATCTGCCCCTGGTTGTCCTTCTGAAACGATCCGTCGCGGGTATAGGCCGTGGTCCCGTCGGGCAGCAGGACCTGGAAGAAACCCGCGCCGTCGATCGCCATGTCGAGCGCGTTGCCGGTCTGTTGCAGGGACCCCTGCGTGAAAATTCGGCCGGTCGAGACCGGCGTCACACCCAGGCCGATCTGCAGCCCATCGGGGACCTGCGTGGTTTGCGACGACTGCGCCCCGGGCTGCCGCAGGGTCTGGTAGAGCAGGTCGGCAAAGATCCCGCGCGCCTGCTTGAAGCCATTGGTGCTGACGTTCGCCAGATTGTTGGCGATGATGTCGATCTGCACCTGTTGGGCGTTGAGGCCGGTACTGGCGGTCCACAGCGAGCGCATCATTCGGCATTCATCCTATCAACGGTTCATCGTCAGCAGCTGCGTGGCCGTACGCGCATTGGCGTCGGCGGTCTGCAGCATCTTGATCTGCATTTCGAACTGGCGCGCCAGGCTGATCATCCGCACCATCGCGTCGACCGGATTCGCATTACTCCCCTCGAGCGCTTCCGGCGTCAGCTTGACATTCTCGTCGGCCAGAGCCGGCAGACCGTTCTGAGTGCGAAACAGCCCATCGTCACTGCGTACCATTTCGCTCTCCGGCGGATTGACGAGCTTGATCCGGCCGACCACGTTGGCGTTGTTGATCGCCCCGGCGCCGACGCGCGGGATGCTCGATACCGTCCCGTCGGCGCCAATGGCGATGTTGTTGTCAGGCGGCAGCGCGATTGGCCCCCCCTCGCCCAGCACGTTCAAGCCGCCGCTGGTCTGCAGCACACCATTGGCGTCGGTTCTGAGATTGCCGGAGCGGGTATAGGCCTCGCGCCCGTCACCGCCCTGCACGGCAATCCAGCCAGTACCCTGGACCGCGACGTCGAGCGGCCGACCGGTGACTGTCACCGGCCCCTGATCGAAGACATTGGCCACCGAGGCGTCGGCGGCGAAAGCGCGCGTCGGCGCCCCCTCGCCAAGTACCGGCACGGCACGGAATCGATGCTCCATCGCGCGATAGCCGGTGGTCGTCGCATTGGCCAGGTTCTGGGCGACGCCGGCTTGTTGCAGGAAAACCTGCTTGGCCCCGCTCATCGCCGTATAAATCAGCCGGTCCATGGTCCGTCCGCAGCCAAGCTGTCCAGGTCAGCCATTAGCGCAGGTTGACCAAGGTCTGCATGATCTGATCCTGGGTCTTGATCGTTTGTGCGTTGGCCTGGTAATTACGCTGGGCAGTGATCATCGCCACCAGCTCATTGGTCAGGTCGACGTTCGAATCCTCGACGGCGGCAGACTGGACGACCCCGCGACTTCCGGATGCCGGCGTTCCGATCAACTCGGGTCCCGACAGCGACGTCGAGCGCCACTGATTGTTGCCCAGATTCAGCAGTCCGTTCGGGTCGGTGAAGGTGGCCAGCACCACCTGCCCCATGTTTCGCGTCTGGCCATTGCTGTAGCGCCCCTGCACCACGCCATCGATGCCGACGCCGACACTCACCAGACTGCCCGAGGCAAAGCCGCCCTGGGTCAGGCTGTCGACGTTCGATTCGCTGCCGTACTGAGTGGTGCCGGTGAAATCCATAGTCCCCGGCGACCACGGTGAGACGGCACCGCTGCTCAGGGTCCACGATGGCAGTGTCTGCAAGGCCGACGCCGGATTCAAGGCACCCGAAGTATCGAAGGCCAGATTCCCGACCGGCCCCGGCGTTAGCGGATCAGCGCCGTCGAGCGTCGCGTAGAGCGTCCACTCGCCGCCGGCGGGCGCGCTCGGCGCGTTGAGAACGTAGAAGGTGCTCAGGTTGTGCACCACCCCGAGGGTGTCGAAGACGGTCAGTGCGGTCGAGAAGTTGTACGTTTCCGGATTGGCCGGATTGAACGGTGACAAGGCGGGAACGGTGTCGCGCGAATCAAGATTGATCACCGCGGCAATGTCTCCCGACAGTGGGTCGCTGGTGGCACGCGGGGGAATCTGGCTGGCGGTCAGTTGCAACTCCACCGGATTGGAGGGCGCTATCTGACCACTCGCAGTGACCGGATAGCCGGTCAGGCGCAGCGTCTGGTCATTGATGATATAGCCCTGATTGTCAATGTGAAACTGGCCGTTGCGCGTGTAACTTATCGCCCCGCCCTGACTCATGCGAAAAAAACCGCCGCCATTGATCGCCAGATCAAGCGGATTGTTCGTGGTCGTCAGATTGCCCTGGGTGAACTGCTGCTGAATCGCCGAAACGGTGACCCCAATGCCGACCTGCGAAGCGCCCACCAGACCCAGCGACGCCGCGTAGAGATCCGCGAAATGCGCAGTGGCACCCTTGAAACCGACGGTACTCGAGTTGGCCACATTATTGCCGATCACGTCCAGCGCCGAAGACGCCGCGTCGAGACCACTCAAACCCTGTTGGAAACTCATTGTTGCCCCCTGCTCTAGAGAATCTGCCGAACCTTGCTGAAATCCACCCGTCCCAGACCGCCGAGGTCGAGTTGGAAACCGCCCTTGTCCCTGACCAAAGCAGAAACCGTGCCAATCTGCAAGGCTTCTGCCGCCACCTTTTCACCACCGCGAACGGCGTCGACCTTGAAGCTGTAGGTACCCGGCGGCGCGTCGGCGCCGGCATCGGTCTTGCCGTCCCAAGTGAAAGCGAAGCTGCCGGCATCGCGCGCGCCAAGCGTTTGCGATTGCACCACGCCACCGCCGCCGCCAAGGATGGTCAGCGTCAGATTGTCTGCAGGCTCGGCGAGGCTGACCCCGGCGCTGGCCTGGCCATTGGCCAGAACCAGCCCGGAACCGCCGACCAGAACGCTCTTGCCGATCAAGGCGGCAGCTTGCACCGCCTGACCATCGTTATAGGTGCTCAGCAAGGTCGCCAGCGTCGTGTTCAGCCTTTCGATTCCGGTTACCGTGTTGATTTGCGAAATCTGGGTGGTTACCGCGGCGTTGTCGAGTGGATTGAGCGGATCCTGATTCTTGAGCTGCGTGACCAGCAGCTTGAGAAAACGATTCTGTACTTCCTCACTGGTCGACACCAGGTCGTTTGTCCCCGACCTGGACTTCGCGTTGAGCGAAGCCAGGATGTCGCTGTTTGCGCTGCTAGCGCTGCTTGCTTGTACGGCGGCCATCAGATTCTCCTAAATTTTTTTTCCTACTGGCCAAGTGCCAGCGTCTTGAGCAGCAACTGCTTGGCGGTGTTCATCACTTCGGCGTTGGTCTGGTAGGCCCGCGAAGCCGAAATCATGTTGGTCATTTCATCGACCACGCTGACGTTAGGCATGGTCACGTAGCCTTGCTCGTCCGCTGCCGGATTGCGCGGGTCATAGACCAGGCGACCCGGACTGCTGTCCTCGACCACCTGCACCACCCGTACCCCCTGCGCCGCTGGACTGCCCATCGCCGTGGCGGCGAACACCACCTGTTTCGCGCGGTAAGGCTTGCCATCGGAGCTGATCACGCTATCGGCGTTGGCCAGGTTGCTGGCGACAGCGTTGAGGCGCATCGCCTGCGCGGTCATCGCGCTACCGGCCACCTGGAAGACACTGGAGAGGCTCATGCTTATTGTCCCTGGATGGCCGTCTGGAGCGTTCTGATCCGGCCCGAGAGGAAAGTCAGCCCGGCCTCATAGAAGAACGCGTTTTCCGCGAACTGAGCACGTTCGACGTCCATATCCACCGTGTTGCCGTCGGCGCTTGCTTGCGTCGGCTGGCGATACATCAGGGTCACCGGTGACGTACCAGCCGCCCCTGGTGTATGGCGCGGAGAAGTCGTGGCCAGTTGAAGACTGCCACCGCTGCGGCCGCTAACGGCATTCTGCAGGGCCGCGCTGAAGTCGAAGTCCCTCGCCTGGTAGTGCGGCGTATCGGCGTTGGCGATATTCCCGGCCAGCACCTGTTGCCGATTGGCGCGCAAACTCAGAGCCTGGTGCTGGAAAAGAAGCGCATTCTGAATCTTGCTGATCACGGTGGCCTCATGTTAGAGCGTGCTGATGTACAGCCTCTCGAAGCAAGAGACGTACCACCTTCAAGCCAGCGTTGCCGCGAATCGATCGGCGGGCGCGGGAGTTGACTGCGAGACCCGCTTTTGCCGGTTCTCCGGCAAATATTGCCGGCCGCGTCGCCGGCCCGGGCCTGCCGGGGCCGCTTCGCCCAGGCGGCAAAATCAGGCAGAATGGCAGCATGTGCATTCCTCTCGTCGGCAAACCCCGTGACCTGCTGCTGTATCTGCTCGCCGTTTTCCTCGCGGCTGTCAGCGCGAGCGCGTTCGCCCAGGCTTCGCTGTCCGCTGCACTCGATCAATACCTGCGCATCCAGACGCAGGGCTTGCCAGGAAAGGCGAGCTACATCATCGGTCGTCTCGACCAGCAAGCACAGGCGACACCGTGCAGCGCTTTCGAGCCGTTCCTGCCGCAGGGAAGCCGACTCTGGGGACGAACGACGGTCGGCGTACGCTGCCTCGCCCCCACGGTCTGGACAGTGTATGTGCCGGTGCAGATCAGGGTCGCCGGCAACTACCTGGTTACCGCGCGGCAGCTGAGTCCGGGCCAGGTTGTCAGCGCCGCCGACGTGATCACGCAAAGTGGCGATCTTGGCACGCTCCCGACAAGCATCGTGACCGACCCGGCGCAGGCGATCGGCATGACGGTCAGAAACGGCGTCGCCGCCGGTCAGCCGCTGCGCAGCGACTTGCTGACCGCCCCGTGGGCTGTGCAGCAGGGACAAAGCGTCAAGTTGCTTTCCAGTGGGGCCGGTTTTACCGTCAGCAACGAGGGCAAAGCACTTAACAATGCCACCGACGGACAGGTTGCGCAGGTCAGAACGTCGTCCGGACAGGTGGTCAGCGGCGTCGCGCGCCTCGGTGGCATTGTCGAGGTGGCGTATTGATCGATCACCGGCGTCCTGCACAAAAAATGTTAAAGTCTTGCCGTTTTTCGCCGATAGTTGAGGTGAGAACAACCGTTCAAGGAACACCACCGTGAAAATCGACAGCACAACCCCCACTGGCGGCGCGGTCAGCGGCAGTAACGAGCCGCGTAGTCGTGCCAGCGCCAGCGCCCCGCTACCCAGCCCCGCCACAGAAGTTCATCTGAGTGAATTGGCCGGACAACTGCAGTCTTCTGGGGAAACGCCGGCGTTTGACGCGACCCGGGTTTCCGAGATCACGCAGGCCATCGCCGAAGGTCGATTCACGATCAACGCGGACACCATTGCCGAACGCCTGATTGCCTCGGCCAGCGAACTCATCGCTTCGCAACCGAAGGCCTGAGGGCCGGCCTGAGGGGGCGCATGATGGCCACCACCAGCAGCGACTTCCTGCCGACCGTCAACTCCGAAGTCGCAGCGCTAGGGACTTTCATTGCGCTGCTCGAGAGTGAGCAGCGGATGCTGATCGCAGGCGAAGTCGATGGCCTGCTAGAACTGGTAGGGCAGAAAAACGGGCTGGCCGCTGAACTCGCAGCTCTCGCCTCGCGACGCACTCGTTTGCTGGCCGCCAGCGGTCTGGCCAGCGACCGCGCCGGAGTGCTCGCCTGGTTTGACGCCTACCCTGGCGAAACGCGTGCGCGCACCGCCTGGGCGTCGCTGCTGACCCTCGCCAACCAGGCGCGCGAACTCAATCGAGTGAATGGCGAACTGATCCAGGTGCGTATGCAAAGCAACGCGCAGGCCCTCGAAATCCTCCTGAGCAGCAACACCTCAGCCAGTCTATACGGCCCGGACGGCCAAAGTACGCCAGTCGGCTGCGGCCGCATCAGCGACAGCGCGTAGCCGCCCGCCCCGCTAGCGGGCGGGCAGCGGCGCCGCCGGGGGCGCTTCGCCGGGCTCCACGGCCTGCCCCTGCAGATTGACTTCGGTTCCCGTTTCGGGGATTTCCGAGTCGATCAGGATCGACACCCGACGATTCCGCGCCCTTCCGTCGGCCAGCACATTCGGCTCCACCGGGCGGGTATCGGCGTAGCCAATCGCGGTCAGGCGCCGCGGGGCGATTCCAGCAGCGGCGAACAAGCGCAAGACGGTGGTCGCACGCACGGCTGACAACTCCCAGTTCGAGGGGAACTGCGGGTTGCTGATCGGAACGTCGTCGGTATGACCCTCGATGGTGATCGGAAAATCGGCGGCAACCAGCACCTCGGCGACCGACTGCATGGCTTTCGCCAGCTGCGGCTGAAGGAGCGCCTGGCCAGGCGAAAACAGGATACTGTCGTTGATCTCGATGGTCACGCCGCGACTGGTTTCGAGGACGCGCACCTTTCCCTGCTCGACCAGCGGCGCCATCACCGCAAGAATATCCTTGGCGACGTTGCGCATTTTTTCGCGCTGTTTCTGCCGGACCGGCTCCTGCGTCCTGCTCGCCAGGCTGGGCTTTTCCACCGGTACCGGTACCGGCGTCGGCATCACCAGCGGCAGCTGGCCAGCACTGTTGACCGGAACATTGCGAAAAGCGCTGACCATGGAATCGCTGAGAATCCGATACTTGCCCTCATTGACCGACGACAGCGCGTACATCACGACAAAGAAGGCAAACAGCAGCGTTATGAAATCGGCGTACGACACCAGCCAGCGTTCGTGATTGTCATGCTCGTCTTCGCGCCTTCGACGGGCCATGGTCAGAAGATATAGCCCTGGAGGCGGCTCTCAATGATGCGCGGGTTGTCGCCATTGGCAATTCCGACCAGCCCATCGACGATCATTTCACGCTGCACGACCAGGCGATTGATGTGCGCCTTCAGTTTGTTGGCCATCGGCAGGTAGACCAGGTTGGCGAGTCCGACACCGTAGATGGTGGCGACGAACGCCACCGCGATGCCGGCACCCAGTTTGGACGGATCGGAAAGATTCTCCATCACCTGGATCAAGCCCATCACCGCGCCCAGGATTCCGATGGTCGGCGAGTAACCGCCGGCGGCCTCCCAGATTCTTGCCGACAGCTTCATTTCCTGGTCGAAAGTGTTGATCTCGACCTCGAGCACCTCCCGCAGCCGCTCGGGTTCGGCGCCGTCGACCAACAGTTGCAGCCCCCTGCGAATGAAATCATCCTTGAGCTCGTTGACCACCCCGTCGAGCGCCAGCAGCCCCTCGCGCCGCGACACCTGGCTCCAGCCGGAGACCTGCTGGATCAATTGCAGCGAATCGACCACCGGCGGCCGCCAGATCCATCTCGCCATCCGGATGCCGCGCACGAAAGTGGCATACGGACTCTGCAACATGACCGCGCCAAGCGTGCCGCCGACGACAATCAGCAGCGCCGTCGGCTGCGACAGCGACCCGAGGTGCCCGCCCTCGAGAAGCTGTCCGCCGACGATCGCCACGAAGCCGATCAGCAAGCCGAGAACACTGATCCTATCCATCGCCGACGCCGGCTTTCTTCGGCTGCCTGGCAGCGCCGCCATGCAAGCGAACGCGCAGTCTCATCACCGCCTGGCTGTGCAGCTGGCAGACCCGTGATTCGGTAACTCCCATGACCTCGCCAATCTCGCGAAGATTCAGATCCTGCTCGTAGTACAGGGCCATCATCAGCTTTTCGCGCTCCGGAAGGCCCGCGACGGCCTGCGCCAGCGCCTTGCGGACATGTTCACCCTCGAACAGCTTGGCCGGGTCAGCGTCGTCTTCGACGCGATGCCGCTCAAGGAAATCGTCGCCATCGTCGGCCACCAAGTCTTCGAGATATACGAGCTGATGCCCGCGCGCATCCTGCAGCATCTTCTGATAGTCGGCAAGCGTCATGCCCAGAGAATCGGCAAGCTCCCTTTCGGTCGGCGCCCGGCCATGCTCCTGCTCGAGTTGCGCAATCGCACTTTCGATGAGCCGACAGCCGCGCCGCAAACTGCGCGGCAACCAGTCGTTCTCACGCAGACCGTCGAGCATGGCGCCACGCACGCGCTGCGCCGCATACACTTCAAACTGAGCCCCGGCCCCCGCCTCGAAACGGCCAATCGCGTCGAGCAGACCGAGCATCCCGTTCTGCACCAGATCGTCGAGCTGTACACTGGCCGGCAGGCGAGCCATCAGGTGGCAAGCGATGCGCTTGACCATCGGCGCGAAGTGCCGGACGAGCTGCTCCTTGTTGATCTGACCAGCAGCGTTATACATGCGTCTCGGGGGGGGGGGGGAGCTATCAGGCGTAGATAGCCGTTGGGTCTATACGTTGGCTCAAGTGTAGCAGTTGTTGCACGAAATGTTCGAGGCCGCCGACATCGTTGTCGGCCGTCGGCCAGCCGAGCAGGTCGCCGGCAACGGCCTGGTAGGCGATCGCCGCCGGCGAATCCGGAAACAGCCCGATAACCGCCTGACACAGCCGGGAAGCCTGCCGCAGATGCTCGTCGAGCGGTACGTAGCCAGCATAATCGAGACGAGCCAACCGGCGACTATGGGTCACTTCGGCGATATTGTCATGAACCGCCTGCGCCTCGCTGGCGGTCCTGGCCTTGTTTACCAGAATCCGGAAATGCTTGCGTGAGTAAGCCAGGCTGACCTTCTTGATCAGTGCGTAAGCCTCGGTGATCGAAGCGCCATTCGGCGCGACGACGATCACCGCCTCCTGCGCGGCAAGACCCAGGGGTGAAAAACCCAGCGGGTGATCGAGCGAGGCATCGACCAGAACGACATCGGCCGGGCGACCGATGTCGCCAAGGCTCTCCAGCAGGATCCGCTGCTCGGCAGCACTCAGACTGGCAAGCTGGCCGACCACCCGGGCCGCAGGCAGTACCCGCACCCCGGGCGCTACCGGCACGATGACCTCCGAGAGGGCTTTTTCCCGATCAATCACCTGCTGGAGATCGTGCCGTGCCCTGGCGCCGAAGTACGCGGCGACGTTGTCGCCCGTATTCTCGTCCACCACCAGCACGTCCCGACCCTGACGCGCCAGTGCAGCGGCCAGATTGGCCACCGCGACGCTCTTGCCGACACCGACACTACCGGCAACAAAGGTCACCACCCGCAGTTGCGGACGGCCAAATAGGCGCCGCAGTCCGGCTGCCTGATCGCCGCGAAAATCAGCCACGATGACCTCCCGCAGAAATGTTTCCGGACGGCGTCGTGCAAGCGGCGCTGGCCATCAGCAGGCCCGGCTCGACGCCGTCCAGGCGATGTGGCGAACTCTCCGGCAAGTCCTTGAACGCCCGGTGCAGGAGATAGGGGCGATTCGGCAGGTGCAGATCCTCGGGCACCCGCTGCCCGTTCGAGACGTAGTACAGGCGCAGGCGATGACGAATGATCACATCGAGCGACGACGCCAGACTCGCCGCTTCGTCGACCTTGGTGAGAATGCAGCCCGCAAGATGCTGCAGGCCGCTGTACGCCCTGACCACATCATCGAGCGTATCCCCCCGGCTGGTCGCCGACAGCAGCAACAACGACTTGACGTCGTTGTCGCCGAACATCGCCACCTGCTCGCTGACCAGGCGATCACGCTGGCTCATCCCCATGGTGTCGATCAGCACCATATGGGTGTGCCGCAAGTCCTTCAGCGTCGCCCGCAGGTCGTCCGCATCCTTGGCCAGGTGCACCGACACGCCCAGGATACGGCCGTAGATTCGCAACTGCTCGTGGGCGCCAATCCGATAACCATCGGTGGTCACCAGAGCGAGTTTCCGGGCGCCGTGGCGCAGCACACAGCGTGCGGCCAGCTTGGCGGTGGTGGTCGTCTTGCCGACTCCGGTTGGCCCGACCAGCGCGTAGATACCACCGCGGTCGACAATGTCGGTCTCGCTGCTGGTGGTAAGCATACCGCGGTCGGCGCCACCCTTGACCCAGGCCAGTGCGTTCCCGGCATCGAGATCGTGCGGCAGATCAGCCAGCAACTCGCGGGCAAATTGCGGCGAAAACCCGGCATCGAGCATCTGGCGGAGCATCTCCGTCTTGACCGGTGCCGCGCGTGTCGACTCGCCCCAGGCAAAGCCGGCCAGTTGTCGTTCGACCATCCGTCGCAGGCTGCGAATCTCGTCCATCACCGCGGCGGGAACCACCTCCGCCGGCGCAGCGCCCCGCGGCTGCGGCCGCTGCGGCTCGACCTGCGGCATCGGTCGTGCTGCCAGCGGCGCCGATGGACGAAGCGGCGGCGGACTGGCTGGCGCCGACGCCTTGGCCAGCGCCGGCGCTGGCGGCTGCGCCAGCGCCGGCCCGCGCCCGCCGGTCGCTTCGACTGGCGGCGCCACTGCCGCCTCCTTGTTGCGAGGCGGCGCCTGACGCTCGGCCGTCGGGACCATCATCTCCATGTCGCGAGCCGCCACCGCCATGATCTCGACGCCTCCCGGAATACCGCGATTGGACAGAATGATCGCGTCCGGTCCCAGAGTCTCCTTGACCTTGCGCAAGGCATCGCGCGCGGTCGCGGCGATGAATTTCCTGACGTTCATACCCTGCCTCCAATGATAGAGGTAACCTTAATGATCCTGTTCTCAGGCACCTCGCCGTGGGCGAGAACCTTCAGCTGCGAGATGCTGCGACGCAGAAAGCGGGACAAGAGCGTGCGCAGGTTGCCCGGAACCAGCAGAACGGTCGGCAATCCGACGTCTTCCTGACGCTGCGCCGCCGCCACCGTTTCTCGGACCAGCGTATCGGCCAGGCCTGGCTCGATCGCGGCACCATCGCCACCACCGGCGACGGCCTGCGAGAGGATACGTTCCAGTTGCGGGTCGAGCGACATCACCTGCATTTCGGCAGCCCCCGGAAACAGCTCCTGGACAATCGCGCGACCCAGCGCAATCCGCAGCTGCGCGGTCAGTATTTCCGGATCCTGCGAACGCGGCGCGGCATCGGCCAGCGTTTCGATGATTGTGCGCATGTCACGAAGATGGACGCCCTCCTCGAGCAGGTTGCGCAGCACTTTCTGGAAGACCCCCAGCGGCAGTACCTTGGGCACCACGTCCTCGACCAGTTTGGGCATCTCCTTGGCCAGATGATCGAGCAGCGCCTGCGTCTCCTGCCGCCCGAGCAGCTCGGCGGCGTGCGAGAGAATCAGCTGATTGAGATGCGTCGCGGTCACCGTGCTGGCGTCTACGACGGTATAGCCGTAGGCCTGCGCCTGGTCGCGCAGGCTCGCGTCGATCCACACCGCCGGCAGACCGTAGGCGGGGTCCTTGGTGACCGTTCCCGGAACTTGCCCGGCGACCCGACCCGGGTTAATCGCCAGCAGGTTGCCCGGAAATGCTTCTCCCTCGCCGATCTCGACGCCTTTCAGCAGGATCTTGTAGGCATTCGGTTTCAGTTCCAGATTGTCGCGAATATGTACCGGCGACACCAGGAACCCCACCTCCTGCGCGAACTTCTTGCGGATGCCGCGAATACGCCGCAGCAACTCGCCGTCCTGCGCCTTGTCGACCAGCGGAATCAGCCGATAGCCGACTTCCAGGCCGAGCACGTCGAGCGCCGTGACGTCGGCCCAGCTGGCCTCCTGGCCTTCGCGTGCGGCTAACGGTGCCGCAGCCACCGGCAGTGGCGCCGCTGCGCGCTGGCTGTTCTCGAGGCGCCAGGCGAGCGCCGCCAGAACGCCGGCCAGCAATAGGAAAACGAAGTTCGGCATGCCGGGGATCAGGCCCAGCAAACCGATGATCCCGGCGGTCAGGAGCAGCAGCTTGGGATTCTTGAACACCTGCGAGACGAACTGCTGCGAAACATCCTGATCGTCGCCGACGCGGGTCACGACCATGCCCGCGGCAATCGAAATGATCAGCGCCGGAATCTGCGCCACCAGACCATCACCGATGGTCAGCAGCGTATAGGTCTTGGCGGCGGTGGCAATGTCCAGATCGTGCTGGAGGACGCCGACGAAGAGCCCGCCGATAACGTTGATCAGCATGATCAGGATGCCGGCGACCGCGTCGCCACGAACGAACTTCGACGCACCGTCCATCGAGCCGAAGAAATCGGCCTCCTCGGCGATCGTCGCCCGGCGCTTGCGCGCGTCGTCCTCGCCGATCAGCCCGGCGTTGAGGTCCGCATCGATCGCCATCTGCTTGCCCGGCATGGCGTCGAGCGTGAAGCGTGCGGCGACCTCGGCGACCCGGCCGGCACCCTTGGTGATGACCACGAAGTTGATGATCACCAGGATCGTGAACACCACCAGTCCAACCGCGTAATTACCGCCGACCAGAAAATGTCCGAAGGCTTCGATGACTTTCCCGGCCGCGCCCGGACCATTGTGACCGTCAAGCAGAACGACGCGTGTGGATGCAACGTTGAGCGACAGGCGCAACAACGTGGTGACCAGCAGCACCGTCGGAAAAACCGAGAAATCCAGCGGTTTCATCACGCTCATGGCAACCAGCATGACGATTACCGAAATGGCGATGTTGAAGGTGAAAAAGAGATCCAGCGCAAAAGGTGGCAAGGGCAAGACCATCATTGCCAGGATCGCCAGAATCAACACCGGGCCGGCCAGTTGCCGCTGGCCAAAACGAGCGAAGAGATCCTGTAGCGCGACGACGCCGGCGTTAGCCATTCAGCGCCTCCGGGACGAGTTCGACCGGGACCGAAATGTCGCGTGGCGGTAGTGGATAGCTGCCACCCTCTGCACGCCAGCTGTGCAGCTGATAGACATAGGCCAGCACCTCGGCGACGGCCGCGTACAGAGCGGCGGGTATTTCCTGGTCGAAGTCCACGTGCCGATAGAGCGCGCGTGCCAGCGGCGCTGCCTCGACCATCGGAACACCGTTCTCGGCACCCACCTCGCGGATTTTGAGGGCCAGCTCGCCCATTCCCTTGGCCAGCAGTTTCGGTGCCCCCATGCCGCTCTGGTAGGCCAGCGCCACCGCGTAGTGACTGGGGTTGGTGACGATCACGTCGGCGGCAGGGACGGCGGCCATCATCCGTTTGCGGGCCGCCTGACGCTGCAACTGGCGGATGCGATTCTTGACCTCCGGGTTGCCTTCCAGCTCCTTGCCTTCCTGCTTGACTTCCTGACGGCTCATTTTGAGCTTGTCGTGGTGCTGCCAGATCTGGAAAGGGACATCCACCGCGACGATCAGCAGCATCGCCGAAACGATCGCCAGAAAACTGAAAGCGAGCAAGTGACCGGCCGCCGCCAGACCGGCTTCGATCGATTGGGCGAACATCGCCAGCAGATCGCCACTCTCGTTCCACAGAACCCAGGCCGCAACGCCACCAATCAGCGACGACTTGACCACCGCCTTGAGCAGTTCGACCAGTCCGTTCCAGGAAACGAGGCGCGCCAGGCCCTGGAGCGGATTCAGGCGACCCAGATCGGGCTGCAGAGCCTTGGGAGAGAAGTTCCAGCTACCGACAAAAAACGGCGAGAGCAGCGCCGCAGCAATCAGGGCCCCGAACAGCGGCGCGAAAGACAGCAGGGCATCGATCGAGATATCGGCCAGTCGAACCAGGATCAGCGCAGGCTCACGCGCCAGCGCCTGGTCGACCAGCAAGCCGCGGCGGAAGATCCCGGAAACGCGCTGCACCATCCACGGGCCGACCAGCCAGAACGCCGCCGCAGCAACAATCAGGATCAGGAAGGTGCCGACCTCCCGCGAGCGCGGGACCTGCCCCTCCTCGCGCGCCTGTTCGAGGCGTCTCGATGAGGCGGCTTCGGTTTTTTCGAGGTCACTTTCCTCTGCCATTTCGAGTTTCCAGTGGAATCGTGGCTATTATAGGAAAAAACTTTAATAAATAGAGCGGTATGTGATCTTATTTAGGCCAATTCTTGGATAGTGGCGGATGCGCAACAGTTGTCGCAGGGGCGCAAAAACAAACAGGGGGCCGTAGCCCCCTGCGACAAGTTCCCGCTGCGCGATCAGCTGAAGAACTCCAGTGCCCGTGAGGGCGCATTGCGCTGATCGCGGTCTGCTTGCGCGGTCAGATCGGCGAGCAATTCCTTCATATCCAGAATCAGCACGATTTGCCCATTCGATAGCGTCGTCACTCCGGCAACCCCGCGCGGCCGGAAATCGTCAAGCGCCTTGATCACGGCGTCGTCACGGCCGGCGAAGTTGTCTACCGCGAGAATGAAGCTGCGCTCCGCGGTCTGCATCAGGACGCCGTACTCGGGTCGCTGCACCTGCGGCCAGCCAAGCAACCGCGAGAGGGCAATCACCGGCAGGATTTCACCTCGTACGACAACCGTCTCCTTGCCGCCAACCTCCTGCATCCGCTCGTGGTCGATCGGCAGGATTTCCCTGACCATGGCCAGCGGCAAGGCAAACGGCTGCTCACCCAGGAGCACCAGCAGAACCGGCAGGATCGCCAGGGTCAAGGGCAGCGAAATGATGAATACCGAGCCCTTGCCCAGTTCGGAGCGGATTTCGATCGAACCGTTGAGTTTCTGGATGTTGGTCTTCACCACATCCATCCCGACGCCACGGCCCGATACCGCCGAGGCCTGCGCCATGGTCGAGAAACCGGGCAGAAAGATCAGATTCAGGCTCTGCCGATCGTCAAGGGTATTGGCCTCCTCTTCGCTGATGATGTTCTTTTCGATCGCTTTTGCCCTGATCCGCTCAGGGTTCATGCCACGACCATCGTCAGCAATGATCAAGACGATGTGGTCGCCTTCCTGACGCGCCTCGAGACGGACCACGCTCTTCGCCTGCTTGCCGGCCAACTGCCGCTGCTCTGGCGACTCCACACCGTGATCGACCGCGTTGCGAATGAGGTGCACCAACGGATCAGCCAGATCCTCGATCATCGTCTTGTCGACTTCCGTTTCTTCGCCGACCAGCGCCAGTTCAACGTCCTTGCCAAGCTGCCGCGCCAGATCGCGCGCGATTCGCGGGTACTTCTGGAACAGCCGGCCAATTGGCTGCATCCGTGTCTTCATCACCGAATTCTGCAAGTCGGAGACCAGCAGGTCGAGTTGGCTGACTGCCTGGTCGAGCGCCTGCAGCGTCTCGGTGTCGTTTCTACCGGCGAGAATGTCCGCCCGCAGACTGGTGAGCCGGTTCTTGGTCAGCCCGATCTCGCCAGACAGGTTGAGCACTTGATCCAGGCGCGCGGTATCCACCCGGATCGTCGTCTCGCGAGCGGCGCCCTTCTCTTCCGCACGGCGACCGGATGTGGCGCCACTCACCGCAGCGCCCGGCTTGTCTGTCGCGCGACGCCCTTCTGGCGGGAAATGCGGCTGCAGCTTGGCTACATCGACGGCCTTAGCTGGCTCGGTTGACGCCGCCGGTACGGCGGGCGCGCCGGACGTAGTCACCGGCGCTGGCGCTACCGTCTGGCCGACCACGGCCTGATGCAGCGCCTGCCAGTCCGGACCCGCCGCCGACTGCTGGGCGGCAGCCAACTCTGCAGCAAGCGCTGCGCCAGGGCTCCCGACGACTTCATCGACCAGTGCAGCGCGCAGGGCGGCCGTCACTTCGGGCGGAGCAGGGGCCGGTTGCCGCCCCTGCGCGATCTCGCCAAACATGTTGCGAACGCCCTGGGTCGCCGCCATGATGGTATCCATCAACCCCGGTGTCAGCTTTCGCTCGGCGTTGCGCAGCTTGTCGAAAAGATTCTCGGTCAGGTGACAGAGCGTCACCAGTTCGACCGCATTGAGAAAACCGGCACCGCCCTTGATGGTGTGGAAGCCACGGAAAATGTCGTTGAGCAAGCGGGCGTCGCCGGGGCTCCTCTCAAGATCAACGAGCTTGTTGTCCACATCCGACAGCAGATCACCGGCTTCCTGCAGGAAATCCTGCAGCAGGTCTTCCATCCCGGCAAATTCACTCATCCTGGACCTCCTAGAATCCCAGACTTCCGAGCAGGTCGTCGACCTGCTGCTGTGTGGCGACGACGTCGCTGCGCCCCTCGGCGTTGATCACCGGCCCGTTGAGCAGGCTCATCACCGATTCGGTCCGCCGCTCCCCGGGCATGGTCTCGATCAGCACCCCCATCAGTTGCGCCTCGAGTTCCTGCGCCACGGCGATGATCTTCTTGATCACCTGCCCGGTAAGATCCTGGAAATCCTGCGCCATCATGATTTCGAGCAACTGCGCCTTGGTTGCTTCGGTCTTCCGCGGCAAACCTTGTTTGAGGAAAGAACGCGTTTCTTCGGCGAGGCGCTTGAACTCGTCAACGCCCATCTGATTGGCATACAGCGCATCCCACTTCGCCGCCAGCGCAGCCGAACCCGCCTCCAGTTCGTCCTGCAGCGGGTTGGCAATGTCGGTTGCGTTCAGCACCCTGCAGGCGGCCTGCTCGGTGAGGTTGGCGATATACGTAAGCCGATCCCTGGTGTCCGGAATTCCGGCTACGGCAGTCTCGAGAATGGCGTGGTAGCCGAGTTCGCCGAGCGTGTCGTGCAACTGCCTGGCCATCTGGCCAACGCGTTGAAACACCCGGTCGTTGCCGGCCGGCCCAGGCTCTGGTGCGTCCTCCGCGGGTGCCGCGGCGTCGGTGCGCTGAGCGGCAACCACGGCCTCGAACAGGGCCTGCAACTCGTCGCTGTCGTCGACCTCGCCCTCGACCTCGCGCAATTGCTGCATCAACGATGCCTTGACCGGCGCTGGCGCGGCAGGCGCTGCCGGAGAGGCTCCCGCAGCAATACTGTCGAACAGGTCTTCGAGCTCCTTCGAGTCACCCGAGGTGTTGGCGTCGCTCATCTCAGCCACCCATCTTGTCAAAGATCTTCTGCAGCTTCTCGGCCAGCGTCGCTGCCGTAAAGGGCTTTACGATGTAGCCGCTGGCACCAGCCTGTGCCGCGGCGATGATGTTTTCCTTCTTGGCCTCGGCGGTGATCATCATCACCGGCAGGTGCTTGAGTGCCGGCGCGCTGCGAATCGCCTTCAGCAACTGCAGACCGTCCATATTCGGCATGTTCCAGTCGGTAACGACGAACTCGAACCCCCCTGCCTGCAGCTTCTGAAGCGCGATCGCGCCGTCCTCGGCCTCGTCTACGTTCGAGAAACCCAGTTCCTTGAGGAGATTTCTGACGATACGGCGCATCGTCGAGAAATCGTCCACCACCAGAATTCTCATCTTCGGATCAGCCATGCTTGACTCCTGGTTGTTCTCTCAGCGCTCGAGCAACGGGCGCAGCGTATCGGCAAGTGCTTCGGCGTCGAATTTGGCAACGTAAGCATCGACGCCGACGGCCGCACCCATCGCCCGATTGGCCTCGGACGACAAAGACGAGTGCATGACCACCGGAATGCCGGAAAAACGCGTATCGCTCTTGATGTTCTTGGTAAGGACGTAGCCATCCATCTCCGGCATCTCGGCGTCAACCAGAATCAGGCGGAACTCGTCGCGCACACCTCTGCCGGTCTGACTGGAGTGCGCGGCAATTCCCTGCAGGCGGCTCCACGCCTCGGCACCATTGGTGGCATGCTTGTGCCTGACGCCCAGCTTATCAAGGACCTCGGCGATCTTCCGCCGGGCGACGATCGAATCGTCGGCGAAAAATACGCCCACGTCCTCGCCGACGTTGGCCGGCTGGATATCGACGATGATCGCCTCGCCGAAAGCGTTGGCCAGAATCTGTTCGACATCGAGAATCGACACCAGCTTGCCGTCTTCGAGTTCGGTGATCGCTGTAATCAGGCCCTGATTGGTCGACAGAACGCTTTCCGGCGCTTTGACCTTCTCCCAGTCGACCCGAATGATCCGATCCACTTCGTGCACCAGAAAGCCGAGCGTCCGCTTGGAGTACTCGGCGACCATCATCGTCTTGCCGTGCTCGAGCGGCTGATCCTTGTGGTCGAGGAAGGAGATCAGCGACAACACCGGGATGACGTTGCCGCGCAGGGAAATCAGCCCTTCGACCCCGCGCGGCATGTTCGGGGTCCTGGTGATGTGCGGCGTGCGCCCGACTTCACGCACTTTGAAGACGTTGATCCCGAAGGTCTCGCGCGTGCCAAGCGAGAACAGCAGGATCTCCATCTTGTTGGACCCGGCCAGCCGGGTCCTCGCGTCAACGCCCTCGAGCAGGTTTTTTCTTTCTGCCACATCCATCGTATCGCTCCAGAGAGATCGCGAAATCAGGTCAACGGCAGCGCCGGGAGCGGACCCAGCAGCCGTCGCGCCAGCGTCTCGGACAAGCGCTGCGGCTCGAATTTGGGCACGTACTCGTCGACCCCGACGGACTTGCCCAACTGCTGGTTCGACATCCCCGACAGCGAGGAATGCATGATCACCGGTACACCGGCAAAGCGGGGGTCGGACTTGATCTTCTTGGTCAGGATGTAGCCATCCATTTCCGGCATCTCGATATCGGTCAACACCAGACTGATCAGGTCGGTGACCTCCTGGCCCGCCGACAGCGCGTAGGCCGCTGTTTTCGCGAGTTCGTCCCAGGCTTCGAGGCCATTGATCGACGCCACGTACTTGACCCCCATTGCGTCGAGCGTCCGCTCGATCTGCTTGCGTGCGACCGCCGAGTCGTCAGCGAAGAACACCGTCAATTCGGGTTTCCCCAGCGGCTTGATACTGCGGAAGACGACCTCGTCGTCGTATTTCGTCGTCTCCGAAAGGATCTTTTCGACGTCCATCAACATCACCAGACGACCGTCCGACAACTCGGTCACCGCGGTCACCAGGCCACCCATTTCGGCCATCAGCATCGCCGGCGGCACCCGCATCTGGCTCCAGTCGAGGCGGAGAATGGTATCCACCGCCTCGACCAGGAAACCCTGGGTATGACCGGCGTACTCGGTGACGATCATGATCGAGCGCGGCGTCTGGGTGTCGATGCGGGCGTAGCGGGCCAGATCGACCACCGGCACCAGCACTCCGCGCAGACTGACCATTCCCTCGACCGATGCGGGCATTTCCGGCGCGGCGGTAATCGGCGGCGTACGCATCACCTCGCGGACCTTGAAGACATTGATGCCAAAGGTCTCCTGCCGCCCGGTACGCGCATCGGTACCGAGCGAGAACAACAGGATCTCCAGCTTGTTGGTCCCCGCCAGCTTGGTGCGGGCGTCGATATTCTTCAATAGGTCGGACATTGTTCTTTCCTTCGCGCACGGACCAGTACCAGCCTTGCCGCGGACACCTCAATTCAATCGGCGCGGCCGAGTGGTGATCGACCACCGACTGCGGACACCGCGTCCCGGGTCAGACCTCGGTCTTGTAACCAATACGGAAACCACCCCAGTGACGGCCCTTGACGGTAATCGGCGCCGAGATGTCGTGCATCACCTCGCCGGTGTCGCGCCGGTAGGTCTGCAGGAGGAAAGGCTGCTCGTGCGTGCCGGTGCGTTTGCCCACCGGGTCGTCGAAAATCCGCTTGGTACGGTTGTTTACGAAATCGACCTTCTCGTCTCCAGTCAGCGGCTGCGAAAACTTGCGGTTGTGGGTTGGCACATAGCAGTTGCGATCGATACAAATCGCGTACACCGCCCACTTGCATTGCTCCAATACGCTCTCCTGCAGGGGCGCCACGTTCTGATCGGTGAAATCGTCGAAACGCGTCTTGAACTTTTGCGGCCGGGTGTTGGCGATCGGCTGGTGGCGATCGTCGAACAGGTCCTCGATCCTGATCTTGCCGGCAGCGATCGCTCTTTCGAAAAGCTGCCCGACGCTGAGCGCTGCCTGCTTGACGATGTCGGGCATTCTGCTGTGCGTCGCCAGCGCTTGGTCGCCCAACGCGCCAAGCTTGAAGACGTTGCTGATTTCCCGGAGATTCTCGGCCAGGCATTCCACGTGGTCGACCGCCACCAGCGTCTCGGCAGCAACACCGTTGTTGGTGTCAGCCATGTCCTTGATCCGGCGCACGTGGTCGGCGATCCGCTGCCCGGTGCGACTCTGCTGGGCGACGGCCGCGGCGATCGACTCGACCTTCTCCATCGTCGCGCGGGCGCCGCTGTTGATCCGTTCCAGCGACTCCGCTGCCTGCTGTGCAAGTTCCGCGCCATTCCGGGCCTGGCCGCTACCGGCCTCGATACTCGCAATCGCACTCTGCGTCTCGCCCTGAATCGCTGAAATCATCTGGCTGATTTCTCCCGTCGCGTGTGACGTGCGTTCGGCGAGCTTGCGCACCTCGTCAGCGACCACCGCGAACCCGCGTCCCTGATCACCCGCACGCGCCGCCTCGATCGCCGCATTGAGCGCCAGCAGATTGGTCTGGTCGGCGATTTCGCGAATCGTCTGGACGATGCCGCTGATCGCCTTTGAACGATCGCCAAGAGCGCACACCACTTTCGCCGACTGGGTCACCGAGGCGGCAATCTGCTCCATCTCTGCCGACGCGCTATGGACGATCCGCATCCCTTCGGTGGACAAGTTGTTCGAGGTTTCCGAAATGGTCGCCGTTTCGCTGGCGCTCTGACTGACCTGATTCATGTTCTCGGTCAACTCGCCCATTGCGCTGGCAGTGGCCAGGGCAGCGTCGCGTTGCTGATTCGACCCGGACGACACCCGGTTGGCGTCGGCCATCAGCTGTTTGGAGGCATTCACCACCTCGACCGAGTTGAACAGAACTTTGCCAACGATCGTCGCGAAGCTGCCGATCAAGAGGTTGAAATCGGCGGCTACCGCCGCTATTTCGTCCTTGCCCTGCACCGGCGCTCGCCTGGTCAGGTCACCATCGCTGTACATTCCCGCCAGAACTTCGCGCAGCGCCCTCAACCGGCCGACGAGATTGCTCTCCAGGAGAAATCCGAGCGCCAGCGACAGCAGGACCAGGACACCCACCGCCACCAGCCAGGCGTTGATGCCGCCACCGAAAACGGCGGTCGCCAGCCAGGCCGCCAGGGCAGCCGCAGCGACCTGAAGCAACATTACGGCACGAATTTTCCAAGCGACTCCGCCCATCTTTGCTCCTCCCAGTTATCGCCGACCATCTCGCCATTACGGTGGTCTACGGCACAAGCCGCCCTTTCTTTAGTATGTACCACAAAATACTTCGGGGTTTGCCGTATAGATGGCGCACTTGGGCCGCCGCGGATCTCCCGCCAGGCGGCGCGCGCCGAGCCACCGCAGCGGGATCAAGTGGCGTCTGGCGTCAGAGGTGCCGCCGGCGCTTGCGCCTTCGGCGACGGACCCGGAGCCTCGTCGCCCTCCCGCAGGGCGCGTCAACGAGCGCGGTAGAGCAGCGTCGGATGCACTTCCTGCAACACCTTCTGCATCGCCCGCCGATTGCGCGGATTGAGGATGATCGGCGAGCGCGTGTTGGCGGCGATCTTGCCCCCCTCGGCCGGATCACGGTAAACGATCACCACCACCGCCGCGTCCTCGGCATGCTCCAACCCGAGCAGCTCGCAGTCGGCGTCGGAAAGTTCGATCTGGTATTCGAGGTCGAGTACCTCCGGCGGCACGATCGGGAACATCAAGCGCGGGTCGTCGAGCGACTGCAGCCAGAAGACCGTCGCCTTGCCTTCCTCGTGAAAGATCTTGAAGTTCCGGCATTCGGCAAAACCTGCGAGCCCCTCGGCGAAGGTAAAGATGGTGTCCGGATCGACCGGCACATCCGTGAGACCAAAACGTTCCAGATCGATTTTCATGGGGTCTCCCTGACCGATGCGGCACCCAGTTGCCAAGAGCAGCAATTTAACCCGATTCGCAGGGCAGCGGCAATTCGATCGGCGCGCCGCTCGCTCGCGGCCGATTCGGGACGGCCGCGACGACTGGCTGACCGCCAGTCAGTCTCCCGGAGAGTCGCGAAAGCTCGCCGGCCTTGAGTTTTGTCGCCTGATTCTGCATAGTTCGCGCTCTTTTCAGCCTGCCGCGCAGCGGCCCTCACGCATTGATGCCTTCTCAGACCGAACAACGTATCGCCCAGAAGATTGCCGAAGAAATTGGCTGCCGCCCGGCACAGGTTCAGGCCACCGCCGCACTGCTCGACGAAGGAGCGACCGTGCCGTTCATCGCCCGCTACCGCAAGGAGGTGACCGGCGGGCTCGACGACATCCAGTTGCGGCTGCTTGACGAACGCCTGGCCTACCTGCGCGAGCTCGAAGACCGCCGCAGCGCCGTCCTCGCGTCGATCGACGAACAGGGCAAGCTGACACCCGCACTGGCCGCCGCGATCGGCGCCGCCGAAACCAAGCAAGGCGTCGAAGACCTCTACCTGCCGTACAAGCCGAAGCGGCGCAGCAAGGCGCAGATCGCCCGCGAGGCAGGCCTGGCGCCACTTGCCGAAGCCTTGCTGGCCGACCCGACGCTCGACCCCGAAACCGAAGCGGCGCGCTACCTCAACGCCGAAGCCGGCTTTGCCGACCTCAAGAGCGTCCTTGACGGAGCCCGCCAGATCCTGATGGAGCAGTTCTCCGAAGACGCCGGACTGCTCGGCGAACTGCGCGGCCATCTCGAAGCGCACGGCAGCGTGCGCTCCGGCGTGGTCGCCGGCAAGGAGCACGAAGCGGCCAAGTTCCAAGACTATTTTGCCTACTCCGAAGCGATTCTGGCGATCCCTTCGCATCGCGCCCTGGCGCTGTTCCGTGGCCGCAACGAGGGGATGCTGCAACTGGCGCTGGTGCTCGACAGCGAGCTCGACGAAAGAGCCGGCGCGGCCAATCACTGCGAAACACGCATCGCGGTCCGCTTCGGAATCGTCGACCGCGGCCGACCGGCCGACAAGTGGCTCGCCGACACCGTGCGCTGGACCTGGCGGATCAAGGTCTCGCTGCACCTCGAACTGGATCTGATGAACGCTCTGCGCGAGCGCGCCGAAGCCGAAGCGATCCGCGTCTTCGGCGCCAATCTGCACGACCTGCTGCTCGCCGCACCCGCTGGCAAGCACGCCACCATGGGCCTCGACCCCGGTTTGCGAACCGGCGTCAAGGTCGCCGTCGTTGATGCCACCGGCAAGTTGCTGGCAACGGCCACGATCTACCCGCACGAGCCCCGCCGCGACTGGGACGGCGCGCTGCACCAGCTGGCCCTGCTGGCACGCAAACACCAGATCGGCCTGATCAGCATCGGCAACGGCACCGCTTCACGCGAAACCGACCGCCTGGTCGCCGAGCTGATCGAGCGGCAGCCCGATCTTCACCTGCGCAAGATCGTCGTTTCCGAGGCCGGCGCCTCGGTCTATTCGGCGTCGGAGTACGCGTCGCGCGAATTCCCGGACGTCGACGTCAGCCTGCGCGGCGCGGTGTCGATCGCCCGCCGCCTGCAGGATCCGCTGGCCGAACTGGTGAAGATCGATCCGAAGTCGATCGGCGTTGGCCAGTACCAGCATGACGTCAGCCAGACCCGTCTGGCCAAGGCGCTCAACGCCGTCGTCGAGGACTGCGTCAACGCCGTCGGCGTCGACGTCAATACCGCCTCGATCCCGCTGCTGACCCGGGTGTCCGGACTCAGCCCGACGCTGGCAGCGAACATCGTCGCCCACCGCGACGCGCACGGCGCCTTCGCCAACCGCAAGGCGCTGAAAGCGGTTCCCCGTCTCGGCGACAAGACCTTCGAGCTGGCAGCCGGCTTTCTGCGGGTCAACGACAGCGATAATCCGCTCGACAGTTCGGCGGTACACCCGGAAGCCTACCCGCTGGTCGAGCGCATTCTCGCCGACATCAGGAAAGGCATCGGCGAGTGCATCGGCGACACCCGGCTGCTCAGGGCGCTGGCCCCCGAGAAATACATCGACGACCGGTTCGGCCTGCCGACCGTGCGCGACATCCTCAGGGAACTCGAAAAGCCGGGCCGCGACCCGCGCCCGGAGTTCAAGACCGCCGCCTTCAGGGAAGGCGTCGAGGCGCTCAAGGATCTGCAGCCCGGAATGATCCTCGAAGGCGTCGTCACCAACGTCGCCAACTTCGGTGCCTTCGTGGACATCGGTGTCCATCAGGACGGGCTGGTACATATTTCCGCGATTGCCGACAGGTTCGTCAAGGACCCGCGCACGGTAGTCAAGGCCGGCGACGTGGTCAAGGTCAAGGTGATCGAGGTCGACCTGGCGCGCCAGCGCGTCGCGCTCAGCATGCGTCTGTCCGACGACCTCCCGAGCGTTCCGAAGATCGGCGGCGGCCCGGCCCCGGCGTCGGCAAGAGCCCGGCAACGCCAGCAGAACCAGCCGCAAGTGGGCGGCGCCATGGCCAGCGCCTTTGCCCGCCTGAAGCGCTGAATGAGGACCTGCCGCAGCGGCGCTGCAGCTGGCGTGAACCAAGCCAGCTTGGCGGCGTGCACGCCGCGACTGCGCAGCTCGAAGTGTTTGCCTACGCGGACCTGGCACCACGGACCCTGATCGGATCGCCCCATGTTTCAGTCAATCATTTTCGACCTCGACGGCACGCTGATCGACTCCCGCGCCGCCATCCTGGACGCCTTCGGCAAGGCACTGGCGGCACGAGCGATGCAGCCGCTGATCGCGCTGTCGGCGGTGCGCATCGGTCCGCCGCTTGCCGAGACACTGCGCGAACTGACCGGCAGCAGCGACCCGGCGCTGCTCGATTCGCTCGCCGAGCACTTCAAGGCCCACTACGACAGCACGGGCTACCAGGCCAGCGAAGTCTTCGCCGGCATCCCCGAACTGCTGGAAGCGCTGGCAGCCACTGGCGCGCGGTGTTTTCTGGCGACCAACAAGCGCTATCTGCCGACCTGCCTGATTCTGCAGCACCTGCGTTGGCAGAAGTACTTCGAGGCGGTGTACGCGCTGGATCGCGAAACGCCGCGATTGCCCGACAAGACGGCGATGCTCGCCCACCTCGTCGCCGAGCAGGCGCTGGACGCGCGAAACAGCATCTATGTCGGTGACACGCCCGAAGACGAGGCCGCCGCCGACGCCAACGGCCTGCCCTTCGCCGCCGTCGGCTGGGGTTACGGCAGCTTTCCGGCGACCGGCATGCGCTGCCTCGCGACGCCGCGCGAGCTGATCGCCTTCCTGACGCAATGACCGCGGCGGCCAGCGCCCTTGGCCGCCTGCAGCGCTGCGCGAAGGCTATATAATCGGCAGCGGCCGCGTACCAGCGGCGCGCTCCCGACCATCCCCCACCACTCCCGCCGATACCATGACCAAGACCTCCGGACCAGCCGCTGCCAAAGATCGCAAGACTGCTTCCCGCGCCGCTGCCGAACCTCGTCTGTCGCGCCAGCGCAAACCCGCGGACCTGCCGACGGATGACTGGCAACGAGCCTTGCGCCGGCAATTCGGCCGCGAGCAGCGCTTCGACTTCGAGAACCTCGACGACGATCCGGTGTTCTCCGATTTCGCCGTGCTCAACCCGGACAGCGGCCGCCGCTACCGGGTCGTCATCCGCGGCGCCAAGGCGGGCGACAACCGCTGCTCGTGCCCTGATTTCGCGACCAACGATCTCGGAACCTGCAAGCACATCGAATTCACCCTCGCGCAACTCACGGCGCAGCCGGCGGGCCAGGCGGCACTCGGACGCGGCTTTGCCGGATCGTTCAGCGAGCTGTTTCTCGACTACGCCGGGCAGCGGCGCGTCCGCCTGCGTCTCGGCAGCGACTTTCCCACCGAGCTGCGGCCGGCAGTAGACCGTCTGTTCGACCCCGCCAGCGGCTGGCAACTGTCGCCGGAACGCTTCGCCTATCTCCCGGAGTTCATCGAAAGCGTCCGCGCCGCCGCCCACGAACTGCGCTGCCAGGACGACGCGCTGGCCTTCGTCGCCGAAGTCCGCGACGGCGAGGCGCGCCGCAAGACGCTGGCCGCCCTCTATCCGATGGGTGCTGACAGCCCCGACCTGCAGACACTGCTCAAGGTGGCGCTGTATCCGTACCAGCGCGAGGGCGTGCTCTTTGCCGCGCGCGCGGGCCGGGCTTTGATCGGCGACGAAATGGGCCTCGGCAAGACCGTGCAGGCGATCGCCGCGATGGAAGTGTTCGCCCGGCATTTTGCCGCCGAGCGCGTGCTGATCGTCTGCCCGACCTCGCTCAAGCACCAATGGGAGCGCGAGATCGCGCGCTTCAGCGAGCGCCGCGCGACGGTGATCGGCGGCCTGCGCGCGGTCCGCCAGGCGCGCTATGCGCAGGACGACTTCTGCAAGATCACCAACTACGAAACGCTCGGCCGCGACCTCGACCTGATCCAGGCGTGGGCGCCGGACGTGGTGATCGTCGACGAAGCGCAGCGGATCAAGAACTGGAACACCATCGCCGCGCGCGCGCTGAAGCGCATCGACAGCACCTACGCGCTGGTGCTGACCGGCACGCCGCTGGAAAACCGGCTCGAGGAACTGATCTCGATCGTCCAGTTCGTCGACCAGCATCGCCTCGGGCCGACCTGGCGGCTGCTCGACGAACACCAGCAGCGCGACGAGCGCGGCCGCGTCATCGGCTACCACAATCTGCAACAGATCGGCCAGACGCTGGCGCCGATCATGCTGCGCCGGCGCAAGGCGGCGGTGCTCGAACAACTCCCCGAGCGCGTCGACAACACGCTGTTCGTACCGATGACGCCGCAGCAGGCGGATCACCACGAAGAAAACCGCCTGCAGGTGGCACGCATCGTCCAGCGCTGGCGCCACACCGGTTTTCTCTCCGAAAAGGACCAGCTGCGAATGCGCTGCGCGTTGCAGAACATGCGCATGTCGTGCAACAGCACCTTCCTGCTCGACCACCAGACCGACCATGGCTACAAGGCCGACGAACTGGCGGCGCTGCTCGACGACATCCTCGACGACCCGCAAGCGAAGGTCGTCGTCTTCAGCCAGTGGTTGCGCACCCACGAGCTGATCATCCGGCGCTTGAGCGAGCGCGGCTGGGAGCATGTGCTGTTCCACGGCGGCGTCGCTGGCGACAAGCGCGGCGCGCTGGTCGACCGCTTCAACCGGGACCCCGCCTGCCGGGTGTTCCTGAGCACCGATGCCGGCGGCGTCGGCCTCAACCTGCAGCACGCCGCGGCGGTCGTGGTGAATATGGACCTGCCGTGGAATCCGGCGGTACTCGAACAGCGCATCGGCCGCGTGCACCGGCTGGGCCAGACCCGCGGCGTGCAAGTGATCAACTTCGTCGCCCGCGGAACCATCGAAGAAGGGATGCTTTCGGTCCTGGCGTTCAAGCAGTCGCTATTCGCCGGCGTCCTCGACGGCGGCGAAAGCGAGGTCGCCCTGCAAGGCACCCGCCTGTCCAAGTTCATGGAGGCGGTCGAGCAGGCCACCGGTGGCGTCGAGGCCCCGGCTGCCAGCGAAGACGACAGGCAGGACACGCCGCCGCTGGCGGCCACCGGCGGCTCCGACCCGGACGAAGACGCAGCCGGCGATCCAGCGGGCCGCGCGGCGCCAGCGGCCGGAGGCGAAGCCGATGGACTGCCTGGCAACGAGCCCAGCCCTCCGTTGGAGCGGTCGGAGCAGACCGAGCAGCGCTCCAGCGAAGTGACTCCGCCGGGCGCCGCCAATCCGTGGGCACCGCTGCTCGCGGCCGGCGCACAGCTGCTCGGTGAACTGGCGGCCGCGTCGCAGGGCGAGCGTGAATCGACCCTGGTACAGACCGACCCAGCGACCGGCCAGCGCTATCTCAGGCTGCCGGTACCTGACGCGCAAACCGTTCAGAGCCTGGCCGAAGGGCTGTTGGGTCTATTCGGCCAGCGGAGATAGAGTCGCCGGCCAGCGCGGCCCGTGCAGCGTGAACGCGAAAACCCGGCAGGAGCACGCTTTGGGGGCGATCCTGCCGGCTCCCCGCGCGGTCCCGCCAGCACCCTTCCGTTGGCTTTGCTGGCCCTTGCCGAGGCGCTACAATCAAGGCCATGGTTCACCTTCACGACACGGGCTACAAGTACCTTTTCTCGCACGCCGATCTGGTGCGGGAGTTGCTGGAGGTCTTTGCCCCGCCCGGCGTGAGCGAACTGCTGGACTACGGCACGCTGCGCCCGGGATGACATGTTGAAGGGAACCGAAATGCTGGAAACGAATATTGATCAATGGACAGCCAAGGCGGTGGCCGAAGGCGTGCTGCTCGGCGAGCAAAGAGGCCTGCAAATGGGCAAGATCGAGGGCAAGATCGAAGGCGAGGCTCTCGCTCTGCAACGCCTGCTTTCCCAGCGGTTTGGTCCGATCCCTACGGCCATTGTCGAGCAGATAGCAGCGGCTAAGCTCGAACAGATCGAAGCCTGGTTCGACGCAGCAATCACCGCGCCGGATGTGGCCTCCGTATTTAGGCCGACACAGAATGGATAAGCCTTCGAGCGCCTCGTCCGCACGCAAACGCAGCGGCAGACCAATCGGCCAGAAGAGTTGCCAGCATGATTCTTGACCTTGACGACACGCGCCCGGATAGCCGGCGCCTCTGACGGCCCACGCCAAACCTCAACGCCAACCTACCGATGCCATGACCAAGCCCTCCAGACCAAGCACCACCAAAAATAAAGAGAAGTACGTTCGATGTGGTGTTGACAACACTATCGCTTGCCCGGCTTCGAGATTTCCCGGCAACCCGTGCCGCAACCACTGTCTGCCTAGACCTTTCCCCTCCAGTTGCTCACCCGAGCACCTTTCCCTTTTCGACAAGCGCATCAGTCAATGAAGCCTATCGTAGCAATCATCGGTGCCGGGCCCGCCGGCCTGACGGCCGCGCTGGAACTGATCCGAGACGGACGGATGACGCCGATCGTCTTCGAGGCAAGCGATCAGGTGGGCGGCATTTCGCGTACCGTCGAGTACAAGGGCAACCGCATGGATATCGGCGGTCATCGCTTCTTCTCCAAATCGGACTGGGTGATGAACTGGTGGCGAGAAATCCTGCCGATTGCCGCCGCAGACGACACCGTTGAAATTGCCTATCAGAGCCAGCGCAGAAAGATCGCGACCGACGGAGCGGCCGCCGGCGAGCGCGGTCTGAACATGCTCGTACGTCGGCGATTATCACGGATCTATTTCCTGCGCAAGTACTTCGATTATCCGATCAAACTCAACGGCACGACGCTGGCGAATCTCGGCCCGATACGCCTCCTCAGGATCGGCTTCAGCTATTCATGGGCCACGCTGTTCCCACGTCGCAACGTCCGCTCGCTGGAGGACTTCCTCGTCAATCGCTTCGGCGGCGAGTTGTATCGCACATTCTTCATGGACTACACCGAGAAGGTTTGGGGCGTGCCGTGCAGCCAGATCAGCGCCGAATGGGGCGCCCAGCGCATCAAGGGGCTATCGGTGATCGAGGCCATCAAGCACGCCTTGCGGAAGGGCAAGGCCGCCAACGACCGGACGACCAGTACCAGCCTGATCGAGAGCTTTCTTTACCCGCGCCTCGGACCGGGGCAGCTTTGGCAGGAGGTCGCACGCCGTGTAGTCGCCGGCGGTGGAGACATTCACTTCGCTCGCCAGGTCGTCGGCGTTCGCCACGTCGCCGGATCCGTGACCGCCGTACTGACCACCAATGCCCTTGGGCAAGAGCAAGAAATAGCTGCTGACTTCGTCATTTCCACGATGTCGGTGAAGGACCTCGTAGCCGGTCTGCTGCCGCCGGCGCCGCCGGCCATCGGCACGATTGCCGCCGCGCTACCGTATCGGGACTTCATCACCGTCGGCCTGCTGCTGTCGCGCATGCGTGCCAACCCGCAGGCGAAAAGCAGTCGTGCCAACCACATGCCGCCGGACAACTGGATCTACATCCAGGAACCCGATGTGCGCATCGGCCGTTTGCAGGTCTTCAACAACTGGAGCCCTGACCTGCTGGCGCGACCAGACCAGATCTGGCTCGGGCTGGAGTACTTCTGCCAGGAAGGCGACGACTTGTGGACCATGCCGGATGATCAGATGCTGCACTTCGCCGCCGAAGAACTCGAACGGATCGGCATGATCGACAGAGCCGACGTGCTCGACGGCACGGTGGTTCACGTTCCGAAGACATACCCGGCCTATTTTGGTGCCTACGTCGACTTCCCGGTGGTGCGCGACTGGCTGGATAGCCTTGGCAATCTCTACCTGGTGGGGCGCAACGGCATGCACCGCTACAACAATCAGGACCACTCGATGCTGACCGCCAAGCTGGCGGTCGAGGCGATTCTCGATGGGAGGGTGGACAAGGCGGCGATCTGGGCGGTCAACATCGACGACGATTACCACGAAGAGAGCCGCGAACGTTCGCCTGGCAAGTGACCCCGAATCGCTTCTGCGAGTACTATAGCCGCTTGGCGTTGATGCCGTGCCTGAACGAGGCACAAACGCTGCCAGTGTGGATTGCAAAATCTATCAGGCATTTGAAAACTCGGGGTTGCTGGCGAGATCATCGTGGCCGATAGTCGTCAAGATCGAGAATGTTTCCGAAAAATCATGTCCGTCGCGGCTTTTCCTAAGGGAGGAGTGAACAGTCACGGTGAATCTGCTTGTGGAAGAATGAGGCGGTTGGCCAGAAAAATCCCGACAAGAGCAATGATCAGCCCGGCAGGAAGATCAATTAAATAATGCCACCGCGCGGCAACAGCTTCAACAGCAATAAAGCTCACCGGCACCATGTAGATGACTCCAAGCCAACGTGCATGGCGCAACGCAAACCAAAGAAAAACCAATGCATGGGCCAAATGCAATGAAGGCATGGCCGCCAGTGCCGAAACGAAGTAGGTCGAATCGTAATCGGCACCACGGCTTTCTCGAAATCCCTGTTGAAATGACGCCATAACCGCCTGGATAGCTCCTGCCGCCGGACTGTCACCCGCTTCAAAGACGAACGGGCCGAAAGCCGGCGCGACAAAATAGGAGACACCCCCAAGGGCCAGGACTAGAGCGACAGCAAGCAATAGACGGTCAAATCCTAGCCGATCCGATTGCATACCGTGGACAAAAAATGAAAGCACGAACATGGAAATGAATATCTGGTGATACGCATGAGGAAAATAAATAAGACCGCTCCGATAGAAAACTGAAAGTGCAAATGCACAGTTCACAACCGATCGAAATTTCTCGTCAATTCCCATATACACGTCGTCAAAAAGCTTAGGGTTTATAAGTTGTGCCCACAGCTTGAAGTTGAAATGCAGATAGACAATCAAGGCAAACGCGCCAACCCCCCGTAACCGGAGCAGAAAGACAGCCTTAGCCCATGTGCGCGCGCGCACTTTAACAAACAGGACCGCCGGCAAGACAATGGCTGGGAGAAGCACCGGCCCAAGATAGTGGTGCAAGACAAACCATGCCGAATCAAGCGAAGGAAAATAGAATTGCAGCCGAAAAATAGAGGCCGTTCCAGCTGCGAAAAACAGACTCGCAAACGCCACCCTCTCAATCGTCAGCAAATGCCTCACAGTGAGTCCCACTGCGTTTTTTTTCTTTCGGAGAACAACAACAAGCGCCTGAGAAAAAAATTGAAAAACAGTATGAGCAGCGCAGCCCCCGCCTTCGACAACAGGTAATAAAAACCGAGAAACTCGGTAAAAGCGAAAATAAGCAGATTGTTGAGCAGCAGGCCCAGGATACCAATTAGAGAGAAAATTGCAAACTCCTGCACGCGGTTTTCCAGAGCACGATAATCAAATATCCAAGCGACACACAACAGGTAGTTGGTCGCCAGCCCCAGGAGAAAAGAGATTGACGCAGAAGCGAGGTAGTGGAGCCCGACTCTTTCGGTTAGCAAGAAAAGCGCCGTGATATCGACAACAAAAGCCAGGCCACCCACCACGACATATTGAGCAAACTGGCGCATAATTGGCTTTATCGGCATAACGTCAACTACCAGAGAAAGATGTATCAGGGAAGGCCCGCAGCGATTCGCAGGCATAAATATAGAACTCGCCGTATGAAGATGCCAGCCGCCCGGTCTTCATCGGGCTCACTCCCGCCACGGGCTTCGACAACACGACGAAGTCGAGGATTGGATCGTGACAGAGATGAACAATGCCATCAATGCTCGGCGCCACCTCCCGAGACTCACCGCCGGTCTTGCTCAGCCAATCCAAGCGGGAATCCGGCAAGCCTAGAACCCTCAACCGTGCCAGGCGGCGATCGGCCTCGAGTGCTGTCTGTCGCGAGAAAATGACGCCAGCGGCTTGCAGAGTAGAAGCGTAGCTTCCGCGGTGAAGAACAAACCAGAGGTTTTCAAGACCCGAGCCCCAATAGGTCAAATGGGGTGGCTGAATGATGTGAACCAGCTCCGCGTGTCCAATTTGTCGGAGCTCGTCTTCCGCCGCTTGGTAGCGACTGGTTCGCTGCCAATGAGTAGCAAAAAAGAGTAGAGACACACTGGCGACCAGCAGCAACACCACCCGGCCACCGCTTGAGCAACGACGCTGGAGCAACCACCAGCTGCCAAATAACGCCAGCGGGAAGACGAACCACCCGGTCTCTTGGCAAACGAGGAAAACACGGTAAACAAGTGCCCGGTTCGACAAGCTTGGGAAGTTGAAATCAATGGGAAACCAAGAGAGCCAGATCGCCCAGAAGATTTTCTCGCCCGCCACCAGAAGAATGGCAGCCCAGGCCAACCGTGACAGCCATGAAGGCAGTCTCGGCTCAATGCTGAAGCGATGGCGAGCAATAATGAGCGCAGACAAGAGAACAGCGCAGACCAGCCTTGTCGGATCAAGTGTGAATGCACAGACGGCCAACGCGCCAAGGAGGAAGCGATTGTAAGGCGAAACCGTCCACATATCCTTCAACAAGCTCATTCCAGCGGCTATGGCGAGTATCTTTGTCAGCCACAGAACGCGCCAAGGCTGCATTTGAATCAAGAGCGTACCGGGCCAATAGACCACCATGAGCGCCAGTCCCATGCCGACAATGAACACTCCAAGAGCAGACCACCACAGGCGGCGATTTCCCCGCACCGAGACAACAGCAGCAGTGGCAAGCAACAGGGCAAGAAAGCTGGGTTCGAGGTATTCGTCAACTGTCCAGTGGTCGAGAAACACAAAGGGGCTACGGCCTGTCGACAGCCGTAACCATAGCGGATCCATTGCTTTTGTCAAATAGGCAAAGGGGGGAATCTCCAGCGCATTGAGTATCGCCAGCCCTGCAAAGCCAAACGCGATAGCGACCAGCTGGTGACGACCCTGAAATCCGAAAAAGAAAACAAAGAGTACAGCGGGAAACGCGATGACAGGGTGCATGGCAGCCGCGAAGACGAGACTCAATATGGCCATGATTCGGTAGCCACGCAAAATGCAGGCAATGGCCAGAAGAGCGGGAGGTTCGGCCCAGATACGCGCGGTAAGAAAGGTTTCGCTGTACGAGAAAATCCCCATGGATCCATAGCTTGCCGGAAGCACGGCGAGAAGTATCAGCGCCTGCCAGAAAGCCAGCCCGCTTAGAATTTCCCGCAATAAGAAAGCGGCCGCTGCAACCCAGGCCACATGCGCCATTCCGAGCAGCAACATCGAAGCGAGCGGCAGCCCAAGGTTATCAATCGCCAACGCATAAATCGCGGGAAACGCAGTGAAGCGATCCTGCGATCCGTAGGCAAAAAACAAGTCCTTGGCAAACGGAACGGAATCCAGTCGAAAAATAGCCTGTCCTGCGTACAGAACCCCGTCATGCCATATTCCCTGATAGCGATGCATGGCAATCCAGCTTACCGCGACCAGCAGCGCAAGCACCAAGGAATCAAGGTAGCGACTTGCCGCGGATCGACCGAGGGAGAGGGGGATGTTCTCCGCGCTGTGAGAGAAGGATTGAGAGCTCAAAGGACTAGGCACTCGCAGTCGCTGGATCGGACTTTTCTGGCAGGGTTGGCGTGACCGAGGGTCGGACCTCGGATCGCGGAAAAGCAATGGACAGCCCTAGCAAATCGAACGCCTTCTTGAGTGTAATGAGAGCGCCGCCGAGATTGGCTCGCGAAGTGAGGTGCACATCGTGGGCGGCAAGTCCAAGGCTTGCTTTGCCCTGCCCACAAAGAAACGGCTAGCCTAGCGGCTTTCTTCATCTACAGACGCGATCGTTCGGAAGAAGGCCGTCTCGAGCGAAACGCTTGCTTCGACGTCCTGCAAGACGCCGCCGCAGGCGATCACCTCGGCAATCAAAGCAGGCAACCCGGCCGCGTCGGCGTCGCGCGCGTAAAGACCAGGCCGCACCTCGATACAGCCCCCTATTGGCGCGCCACCCCGATAGCGCAACACGTATCGGTCAGCCTGGTCGGCGACCATCTCCTGTGGCGAACGTATGGTGAGCAGCTGCCCACGGTGGATCAACCCGAAGCGGTCGGCGAGCCGCTCGACATCGTGCAACACGTGTGAGGTCAGAAAGATCGTTCCGCCGGAGATCCGATAGTCGCCAAGAACATTCACAACTTCTTTGCGCCCCACCGGGTCCAGCCCCGAGAGTGGCTCGTCGAGAATCAGCAGTCGCGGCTGTATCGCCATCGCGTGCGCTAAGGCGACACGCTGCGTCATGCCCTTCGAGAAGCTGCGGACGCGCTTGTCAGCGACCTGCGCCAGGGCAAATCTATCGAGCCACTGCATGCAGTGCTGGCGCACATTCGGCAGCTTGACGCCATGAATCGTCACGCCCATCGTCAAGATTTCGAGCGGCGTTAGGTAGTCGTACAAGCTCGGGTTCTCCGGCACGTAACCCAGACCGCGGCGCGCCTCGGGCAACGACACGTCGTTGCCGAATAATTGCGCACACCCCTTGCTGGGTTGCAGTACGCCAGTCAGGACCTTTATCGTCGTACTCTTACCGGCCCCATTGGGGCCAATGAAGCCGAAAACTTCACCTTGGCCGATAGTCAAAGAAAGACCGCTGACTGCCTCCAATGCCCTTGTCTTCCAAGACCGCGGATAGGTCTTGCACAAACCATCAATGAAGATCGCTGGGCTCATTTCTTTAGGCCACTCATGAAGATTGGCAGGCCATCGGAATCAATCGCAAAACCCGCGCCGAACGGGTCGACCGGCACCTTGCCAATGAGACCTGCGTTCACCAAGTCGTGCAGCGATCCGGGCGGACGGCCATGTTGCTCCGAGTAGGTTTTCGCCGCACGCCGCAAAGCGGCGAGATCACGCAAGCGCTGACCGCGCTGACGCAGGTAATCGGCAAAGTCCTTGCGCTTGGCTTGGGCGGCCATCGCGTCGACTATGCGTGCCGCCATATCGAGATCCTGGCTCCGATCCAACCAGCCCGCGGCAAGATTTTCCATGGTCAGCTGCTCGTCCGGATCCGGAAGTTCTTTCGCTGCGCGCCGCAACCACTCCGAAGCGCCAAACGCATCACCCATGAAATACAACAGGTTGAAGGCGTAATAGAACGGCGGCTGATAGTCAAAGAACCTCACAACAGTGGCTCGACCCAAGATGACCTGAGTGGGCTCTACTTGACCCTCCCAGGGCAGTATCGCCGTGGCAATGTAATAGTTGTCTTCGTGCGCAGGATTGAGCCAGGACGCATCTTTCTGAACTTGGCCAAGAACCTGGTATTCCTCTGGAGCCATCCGAGCGGTCTCGGTCACCAGTGCGCGGATCACCGACCAGTTGGCAGCCAAGTAGCGATCGCCACCGGCCAGCGCGACCTGGACGAAGATCGGGAGAGCGACCTCGATTTCCGCTTTGGGCCGTGATCGCTTGACGCCTTTCAGGGCGCTCTGCCCCATCAAGAAAACAAACCCGCCAACGATCATCACGAGCAGCGGCAGTATCGGCAAACGACGACCCATGCTCGCCTTCAAAAGAACTCGCGCCGACCAAACGTGATCACCGCCATGGCCAGCAGGAGGAGCACATAGCCGGCGCCCATTAGCAGTCCGTAGAAGACAGCTGCGTCACTCACGGGGACGCCATACATCGGCCACGTACGCCAATCGAGACGAGACAGGTCGGGAAGCAGGTACTGGATAGTCTCCAGCAAGGAGCCGTAGCGACCGATCAACTCCTGATCGCCATCGGCACCACGCTCCAGGTAATCGAGCACCGCGCCGAGACTCTTGCCTGCGACCGCGAATAGCGCTCCTAGTGCAACCGGAAGCATCTGCACCGTTGAAAGACTGGCAATCCAAAGCGTAAACGCAGCAACCACCGCAGCGTCAGCCCACAGGCCAGCGATAGTCAGCCAGTAGGGCCAGCCAGTCTGCACCGGAAAACCCTGGGTGTACTCCCCCGCGGAGAAGATCACCGACAGCCACAACAGGCCACCCAGCGCAACCGCGGCGACGACCAGCAAGCCGAGCACGCCAAGAAAACGGCCGAGCAAATAGGCACCGCGCGAGACCGGATAGGCCAGCGCATAGAGCACTGTCCGCCGCTCGACCTCGCGCCCGACAAGCTCCTGCACCCAAAAGACCGCAAACAGCACCAAGCTGAAACGGATTCCGGAAAAGCCGACATCCATGGTCACCGTCTGCGGTTGCCGCGGCGAAAAAGAGCCCGCCAAGACGGCGACACCGACCAGCAGCGTGCCCAGCAGGAGGATCAGCACTACCGCCCGGCTTCGAAAACCGGAGCGGAGCGCGCTAATACAAAATGGCCACATCGCAGAGAAAAGCGCGCCGAAGCGCGCCATCTTGTTGACCAGGATTCCCTGTCAGGTACCCGAGGACTGCCCCATTGCCGCGGTGGACGCCGAGTCACTAACCTCAGCCGTCGTACATCCGGTCGCCGGACAGTCACCGGCCGTACCCGCTACTCTCTTAACACCACCACCTTCCGTACCTCCGGCAAATAGGCTCTTACCTTTCTTGGATCCGGCCACCACACCAAATGCAGTGTTGTTCTCGGAATAATTGCTCAGGACGTTCGCCGAACATTTGGCACTGAAGGTCTTCTTCACGTACTTACCAGCGGCGGTTACGTCGACAGCAACACCAGCGGGGTCTCCAGCGCAGACCGCCGTCGCGTGTGCTCCAGAACTGACCACAGAAGCAAGCACGAAAGCAAGAATCATTGTCTTCTTCATCATCATATCTCCTGAGTATTGATACCGAAATCAGTCGTTACTGTTGGCAACGGCAGCGGTGAGCAGGTTCTTGGCGTCCGACTGCGCAGCCTTGTCCTCACCCTTCTTGGTGTACTCGGAGAACTGGGGAATCGCGATGGCGGCCAGAATACCGATGATCGCGACGACGATCATCAGCTCGATCAAGGTAAAGCCTTTTTGCAGCTTCTTCATGGTTTCAACTCCTTCCGGTGAGAGCAACGGACAATCCGTTGCTTTAACTGGTATCAATTTCCATGCCAGGAGCTGAAAGCACGCAATAGCGTGATTTTTCGCACGCCGGACGAGTCGAAGAAGCCCATTAGCGTCACCTGCCTGACAAGAATTGTCAGTACCGGCGCCTTCAGCCGGCCGGCCAATCAGCGTTCTTGGCTGCACCCCGCATCACCCCGCGGCGCTGCGGTCCGGCGCGCTGCGCGGCAGAATCAGGGTGAAGACCGTACCCTGGCCGGGGCTGCTCTCGACCTGGATGGTGCCGCCCAGAACCGCGTTCACCAGGTTGTAGACGATGTACAGCCCCAGGCCGCTGCCGCCCTGGCCCAGGCGGGTGGTGAAGAAGGGTTCGAAGATGCGGTTGAGCGTCGCCTCGGGGATGCCGGCGCCGTTGTCGGCGTAGCGCAGGGCCACATGATCGGAGCCGACGGCGTGCGCCTCGATGTCGATCCGTCCGGCGTCGATGCCGGCAAAGCCATGCGCCAGCGAGTTGCCGACCAGGTTGGCGATGATTTGCTCCAGCGGCCCCGGGTAGCTGTCGAGCTCCAGTCCGGCGGGAATCGCCAGTTCGATCCGGTGCCCGGTGTGTTTGAAACCGGGACGCAGGGTGACCAGCATTTCGTCGACGGTCTGCAACAGGTCGAACGAGCGGCGCCGGGCGCTGCTCTGGTCCACCGCGACCTGCTTGAAGTGACCGATCAGTTCGGCGGCGCGGGCGGTATTGCGTTCGAGCAGGTCGACCGCTTCGCGCCCGCGGCCGAGCAGGGCGTCGACCTGCGACCGGCGCAGGCTGCCCGATTCGACGGCGTCGGCAAACTCGCGAAACTGCTCGCCGAGCAGACTGGCGACCACCCGCGCGTTGCCCAGCGGGGTGTTCAGTTCGTGCGCCACGCCAGCGACCAGGTTGCCCAGCGCGGCGAGCTTTTCGGCCTGCAGCAGTTGCGCCATCGCCTGGCGCAATTCGTCGGTGCGTTCGGCGACCAGCTCTTCGAGGTGTTCGCGGTAGCGCTGCAGTTCCTCCTCGGCGCGCTTGCGTTCGGTGATGTCCGAGCCGACGCTGAACACTTCCACCACCTCGCCGCGCTCGTCGACGATCGCCCGGTTGGTCCACGAGACCCACACCCGTTCGCCGCCGCGGCGCATGTTCTCGTTGATCGAGTGCTCGAAGCGCCCGGGGCTTCTGCAGATATCGGTCATCAGAATCCGCAGGTCGCGGCCGCTGCTCTCGTAGGGCGGGACGATGGTGCCGACCACGTGCCGGCCCAGCAATTCGCCTTCGCCGTAGCCGAAGAACTGCAGGCCGAATTCGTTGACGAAGGTCACCCGGCCCTGGGGAGTCCAGCGCAGGATGATGCTGTTGGCGTTCTCGACGAGTTCACGGTACTTGAGTTCGCTCTCCAGCAGCGCCTGCTCCGAGCGCCGGCGTTCGGTGATGTCGTCGGCCAGAACGAGTTCTGCGCGGCGCCCCTGGTAGGAGATGGCGTGCGCGACGATCTCGACGTCGATGATCGTTCGGTCCTTTCTGAGGTGTTGCCAGACGCCGGCGCTGTCGATCGCTTCATCGACGTCTTCCACGGCGACGATATCTTCGATGGGAATCGGCGTATCGTCACCGACCCGCAGATCGACGACCGTCATCTGCAGGAACTCCTCGCGGGCGTAACCGTACTTGCTGACGGCCGCGTCATTGACGGTGAGAAAGGCCAGCGTCTCCAGGTCGTACACCCACATCGGATGCGGGTTGCTGTCGAAGAGCAGCCGGTAGCGGGCCTCGCTCTCACGCAGGGCCCGGTCTGCCTGTTCGCGATCGATCCGGGTCCGCAGCACGGTGATGCCGAAGCCGAGGTCGTCCACCAGCTCGCTCAACAAGGCAACTTCGTCGGTGTCGAAAGCGTCGAGTGCCGACGAGTAGATGCTCAGGGCTCCCAGGATCCCGTCGCCATGGCGCAGCGGCAGCGCGCACAGCGCGGCGTAGCCGCGCTCGGCAGCGTCCGCACGCCAGGGCGCGAAGCGCGGGTCGCTGGCGATGTCCTGGATCACGCAGGGCAGGCCGCTGCGGATGGCGATGCCATTGGCGCCATGCCCGCGCTCGCTGTCGGCCCAGGTGGTGTTCAGATGATCGAGGTAGCCCGCTTCATGGCCAGCGTGCGCCACTGGCCGCACGCTCCTGGATTGATCGTGTTCTGCGTAACCGACCCAGGCCATGCGGTAAGCGCCGACCTCGACGACGATGCCGCAAACGGTGGTCAGCAGGTCGATCTCGTCGCTGGCACGAATCAGCGCCTGGTTGCACTCGCTGATCATCCGCAGCTGCCGGTTGGCGAGACGCAGCGCGTGCTCGGCGTGTTTGCGCTCGCTGATGTCGATGACGATGCCCAGGTAGTGGGTCACCTCGCCGTCCGCATTCCGCTCGACCGCGGTCCGGTCGTCTACCCAGCGGATGCTCCCGTCCCGGCTGACGATGCGATATTCCTGCTGAAAATGGTCGTCGCCGCTTTCGGTGTACCCGCGTACCTCGGCGCTGACGCGCTGCAGGTCATCGGGATGGATCAGCGCTGCGAAGTGAACCGACCCATTGAGCAGCTCGGCGGCGGAGTAGCCCAGCTGGCTGACGTTGTGCGAGGCGAATACCGCCGGCCAGCCCTCCACCGCGCGCCAGCGAAAGAGCATCGCGGGGCTGTTCTCGACTACCAGGTTCGCCTGCTGCAGCTGCTCTTCAACGCGAACACGCTCGGTGACGTCCAGCGCCACGCCCATCACCTGCACCGACCCCAGGCTGTCGTCGCCCCCGCCGTCGCCCCCCTGCACCGGATTGAAATAGGTCTCGAAGACGGCGTCCCGGATGCGCACGGTGAAATGCTGCGGCGCGCCGGCGATCGCCCGCCGCGCCGCCTCACAGACCTCGGGGTAGTGGCGGTAGAGGTCGAAAATCGACTGGCCAAGGGCTGAGCGGGGGAACGGACCGACGCCCGTCAGGCCCTTGCCCTCGCTAAGCGAGAAGACCCCGCGCGCGTCAAACTGGAAAATCACCACCGGCGCGCTGCTGATCACCGAGCGGTAGCGCGCCTCGCTGCTCAGCTGCGCCCGCTCGCGTTGGCGGATGGCCAGCGACATGCGATCGAGGCCTTCAGCCAGGCTGTCGAATTCCCGGATGCTTGACGTGGGCCAGCGCTGGTCGTAATCGCCGTCGGCGAGCGCGCGGGCCCGTGCGGTGTAGCGATCGAGGCGTCTGGCGAAGGCACGCGCCAGGATCAGCGTGCTGCTGGTCGCCAACAGCAAGGCGACCAGGACGCCGATCGTCAGCGCCCACAAGGTAGCCAGCAAGGGTTTGAGCACGTTGCCGCGCGGCTGCGCGACCAGCACCATCCAGCCCAGCTGCGGGACGCTGACCAGGGTTCCGATGAATTCCTTCCCATCCCAAGCGAAGGCCTGGGTGGTGAACCGCCCCTGCAAACCCTCGCCGACGATCGACAACGGGCTGAGGTTGAGTTCGGGAAGACCTGAACTGCCTCGGGAATGCGCGATCACCTGCCCGCGGCGGTCCAGGATCATGGTCGACAGGCCGGCTTCGCCCGGCAGGCGCGCGAGGAACTCCGAAAGCTGGTCGATCGAGACTTCGCCGAGCAAGGCCTCGCCGTCAAGCGGAATCGCCAGGCTGACGGCAATTCGAGCGCTGACCGAAGACAGGAAGACCTCGGACCACACCGGCTCCTGGCGCGCGCGCGCTTCGCGCAGGACAGCCGAACCGGAAAGATCGATCTTCCGCAGTTCGTCGCGCAGACCGCGCCGCCCATCGGGCAGCCCGACGGCGACCACCGCGTCGCGGGAATCGACGACGTAGATCGCCGCGAACACGTCGCCCGCGCCGGCGTGCGAATCCAGCGCTCGCGCCCAGAATGACCACGGTTGCTGATCTCGCTGGTGCAGGTGCTCGGCAATGGCCAACAGCTCGCGGCCGGCCCCGAGCAGGTGCACCTCGACCTGACCGGAAATGGCGTGCGCCAGCGCCTGATGACGGCTTTCGATGTCGGCCAGCGCCTGCGGCAGGCGCGCCCACAGCACCAGCGCGGCAACCAGCAGCAGGGGCAGCACGCCCGCCAGGACAAATCGCACCGCCAGCCACAACCACAGCGGTCGAGCGGCAGCCCTGGCGGGCGCCGGCGATGGCCCGGGGCGGGCGTCAGTGGTCACGCCGCACGCGTCATTTTCCACGCTCCATCTTGCACGCATCTCTCGTACACCGGCGTCCGCCTGCCGGCCTACAACGCCGCTGCGATGAGATTGCGGGCGTCCAGGCCCTGCGCCGCAAAATGATCGAGCAGCTCGCCCTGGTGCGCAAAATCGCGGGTCTCGATCTGCATGATGATTTCGGTCATCCCCACCGGCACATGCAACTCGCCGCGCCGGTGCTCGACGTGGCGAACGTTCATCCCGTGTTCGGCGACGACCCCGAGCAGCGCTGCCAGCCGGCCCGGCGAATCCGCGACGCGCACCGCCAGGCTCATCAGGCGGCCACTCGAGGCCAGCCCGTAGTCGATCGAGCGACCGACCAGCGTCATGTCGGCGTTGCCGCCGCTGACCAGGACGACGACGCGATCGTTCGCTCGCGGCACCACCTTGCCCTTGAGCAGCGCGGCCAGCGCCACCACGCCGGCGCCCTCGCCGATGGTCCGGGTGCGTTCGAGCAGGCAGACCATCGCCTCGGCGATGGCATTGTCGTCTACGGTCACGATGGCGTCGACGTAACGCGCGATGACCTGCCGGGTGAGCACCCCGGGCGCCTTGACCTTGATTCCGTCGGCGATGGTGTGCGCCGACGGCGAGACGACTTCGAGGCTGCCGTCTTCGAGAAAGCGACGGTAGGGCGCGACGGTTTCGGTCTGCACGCCGACGATACGCACCTCGGGACGTTGCAGCTTGATCGCCAGCGCGACGCCGGAGATCAGCCCGCCGCCACCGAGCGGAACGACCACCAGCGTCGCGCCCGGCAAGGCCTCGATGATCTCCAGCCCGGCGCTCGCCTGGCCGGCGATGACCTCCCAGTCGTCGTAGGGATGGACGAAGGCGAGCCCGCGTTCGCCAGCCAGGCGCTCGGCGAGGACCTTCGCCTCCTCGAGGTTGGCACCGGCGAGAATGACCTCGGCAGCAAGCCCGCGACACGCTTCGATCTTGGTCAGCGGTGCGGCGACCGGCATCACCACCGTCGCCGGCAGCCCCTTCACCAGCGCCGCCCGCGCCACGCCCTGCGCGTGGTTGCCGGCCGAGGCCGCGATCACCCCGCGCAGCGCCCGGCCGCTGGCGAGCAGGCGGTCGATCTTGTGCGTCGCACCGCGCAGCTTGAACGAACCGGTCGGCTGCAGATTCTCGAGCTTGAAGTGGATCGGCACCGCCAACTCGCGCGATAAGGGATCGTTGAGCCACAGCGGCGTCGCCAGGACCGCGGCAGCGATGCGCGCCCGCGCCGCTTCGAGATCGGCGAGGGTCAGCGGGATGGCGCCCACCGCCGGCTGGCCAGTGCTCATCAGCGGGCGAGCGCCGGGAACAGCTTGATCAGCCCGTCGGCCATCACCTCGATGGCGATCGCCGCGAGGATCAGGCCCATCAGCCGGGTCATCACATTGATCCCGGTCTGACCCATGAACTTGCCGATCCGCCCGGCCGCGGAGAGCGCCAGCCAGGTGGCGACACCGATCACCAGGCCATAGACCACCAGTACCCCGAGTTCCCAGAAGTGGCGCGCCTTTTCGGCGTAGATCACCACCGTCGAAATCGACGCCGGACCGGTGAGCAGCGGGATGGTCAACGGCACCACCGCGATGCTCGAACCCGCATCGGCGCGGCTGGCGCCTTCGTCGAGGTCCTGCGCCCGCGACTCGGCGGGCTCGGCGTTGAGCATGTGCATGGCGCTGCTCAGCAACAGGAACCCGCCACCGACCTGGAACGAGGCCAGCGAGATGCCGAAGAACTGCAGCACCTTGAGGCCCGCCAGCGCACTGGTGGCGATCACCACAAACGCCGTGAAGGCGGCGACGCGGATCGTCTTGCGGCGCTGGGTGATCGTGAAATTGCGCGTGAAATGGATGAAGAACGGGATCACGCCGATCGGATTGACGATCGCCAGCAGGGTGATCAGTGGCTTGATCGGGAAGTCCATGGCGGGCACAGCGCCCGGACGGTGGCGCCGGGCAAGAGGGTTGACAGGAGGCACAGTCTAACGCGATCGGCGACCGCCTGGCGGGCCTGTCTGTCGACGACGGCATCGCGAGCGGCGATCGCCATTCTCGGGAGTGGCGAGCAAGCGCCTGACACGGCCCCGGCGGTGAAGTACCCGCGCGCCGGTCTACGGGGTGAACCGCAGCGGCATCGCCTTGCGCGCCACCGCCCAAAGTCCACAGAAACGCCAGGCATGATGCTGCCGCTTACGCCGAGTACCACCCACTGCCAGTAGCCAGAAGACGCTGGGTTGGCCACCAGGCCACCAGATACTTCGCTGGCAACCTTCGGGTCGCTGGTCGCTGAATGAGGCGACCACGGCTTGCCGATCGGGCAGCGATCCGGCAGCGGCGTGCCGGCGGTCGCGACTACAGCATGTTCTCCAGGAAAGCACGGGTGCGCGGATGTTCCGGCGCGGCAAACAAGTCCCTCGCCGGGCGCGCCTCGACGATCTCGCCGCCGTCCATGAACACCACGCGGCTGGCCACCTCGCGCGCAAAGGCCATCTCGTGGGTCACCACCAGCATCGTCATCCGTTCTTCCGCCAGCTCGCGGATGGTCCGCAACACCTCGCCGGTGAGTTCGGGGTCGAGCGCCGAGGTCGGCTCGTCGAACAACATGATGTCCGGCGCCATCGCCAGCGCCCGGGCGATCGCCACGCGCTGCTGCTGGCCGCCCGAAAGCCGCGACGGATAACTGTCGCGCTGCTCCAGCAAGCCGACCTTGCGCAACAAGGCCTCGGCCTGCGGGATGACCTCCTGGCGGCGCAGCCGCTTGACGGTGAGCGGCGCTTCGATGATGTTCTGCAGGACGGTCAGATGTGGAAACAGGTTGAAGTGCTGGAAGACCATTCCCATCCTTCGGCAGATCCGCCGGCTGTCGGCATCCGGCGCGTAGCGGCTGCGCGCGTCGACCTCGTCGGATGCCAGCGTTTCGCCTGCGATCTCGATACGCCCGCGGTCGATCGTTTCGAGATGGTTGAGGCAGCGCAGGAAGGTGCTCTTGCCAGAGCCCGACGGGCCGATGATCGCCAGCACCTCGCCCTTGCCGACGTCCAGCGAAACCCCCCTGAGTACCTCGACCACGCCGAAACGCTTATGGATACCCCGTGCGCGGATCATGGCGTCAACCATCGTAGACCGCATGTTTCCGTTCCAGACGCTGGAAACCGAGCGTCAGGAGCAGCGTCATCAGCAGATAGAAGGCCGCGGCGACGATGAAGGGAGTGGTCGTGAAGTCGCGCTGAACGATGCCGCGCGCCGCGCGCAGCAGGTCGTTCATGGCCAGCACGTAAATCAGCGAAGTGTCCTTGACCAGGGTGATGGTCTCGTTGCTCAGCGGCGGCAGAATGCGCTTGAATACCTGCGGCAGGACGACCCTGCGCATGGTTTGCGAATAGCTGAGCCCGAGCACCCGCGCCCCTTCGTACTGCCCGCGGTCAATCGACTGGATGCCGGCGCGAAAGATCTCGGCGAAATACGCCGCATAGTTCAGGACGAAGGCGACGATGGCCGCCGGAAAGTCGGGCAGCCGGATGCCGATCACCGGCACGAAAGGCAGGGCGAAGTAGATGAACAGCATCTGCAGCATCAGCGGCGTGCCGCGCATCAGCCAGATGTAGCCATTGACCAGTGCGCCGAGGACGCCGGAACGCGAGATTCTGAGCAGCGCCAGACCCAGACCAAGCGGCACGGCGAGCACGAAGGTGATCAGAAAGACCTGCAGGGTGACCGCCGTCCCTTCGAGCAGCGGGCCCATTATGGCAATGACGTAATCCATACCCGCGACCTCGATCCTCGGCATTGCGTCCGGCCACCGCCCTGCTGCGGCCCCGACCAGGCTATTTCTTGACGATGTCCTTGCCGAACCACTTGCTCGAAATCGCTGCGGCGGAACCATCGCTCTTCATCCCGTCGATCGCCTTCTGCAGCTTGGCCATCAGATCGGTGTCGTCCTTGCGGGTGCCGACGCCGTAGTCCTCGGTACCGAAGTTCTCCTCGAGCACGCGGTATTCGCCGGGCTTCTTGGCGGTGTAGTAGCGCCCGACCACTTCATCAACCACCAGCGCGTCGAGGCGGCCGACGCTCAGGTCGATCAGCGCCGTCACGTTGTCGCCGAACTTCTTGATCTCTTTCAGCGAGTTGGCGGTTGCAGCATCCTTCTCGATGGCCTCGATGGCGCTGCTGCCGTCCTGAACGCCGACCACCTTGCCGGCAAGCTCGGCCTTGGTCCTGATCGGCGAGCTGTCGGTGACGATGATCACCTGATGGTTCTCAAGATACGGCGTGGTGAACAGGATCTTTTCCTTGCGTGCGTCGGTGATCGTCAGACCGTTCCACAGCACGTCCACGCGTTTGCTGGTCAATTCGGCTTCCTTGGCATTCCAGTCGATCGGCTTGAAGAGCACTTCGGCACCCAGCCGCTTGCCGGCTTCCTTGGCCAGGTCGATGTCGAAACCGACCAGCGCGTTGGTCTCGTCACGGAAACCCATCGGTGGAAAGTTGTCGTCCAGGCCGACGACGATGGTCACCAGCGCTGCCGGCTCGGCCACCGCGGTGGTTTGCGGAGCGCTTTCCTTCTTGCCGCAAGCGACCAGCAGGGTCGCGGCCAACACCGCGATGATCAGTAAAGAGATCTGTTTTTTCATGATTTTATTCAGTAACAAGGACAAGCGGTTGAAAGGAAGAGTGGTGTCAGCTCGGCCTGGCGCTGCGGCACGCGCTGCCATAACGGCGCGAGCGCCCGGCGGCGGCAGATCCCGGCGAGGAGAACGAAGGCCGGCATGATAGCAGGGTCTGCCGGCGGCTTCGCTCCGGGTTTGCGCGGACGCAGGCTCGAAACCGCCGCCGCAGGGTGCTGCGGGCTTCACCGATGTCCCGCGATCGGCGATCGCGCTCGCTATCGTCGCTTCCGCAAACCCTCACTTGAGCAGGCCGACCGGCAGGAAGATGCCGCTGACCACCGTTTGGCTCAACCGCGAAAACCCGCGACCGTTGCGATCGGCGACCACCTGGGCCATCAAGTCGAGCAGGCCCATCGCGCGGCCGAACTCGCGCTCGAAGGACAGATTTCGGCCACCGGGGTCGATGGCGTTGGCGAGCAGATAGGGTTCGCCCGCCGGATTGCGGTCGTTGGCCAGTTTCCAGACCGCGACCTCCATGTTGCGCGCGCAGTTGAAGAGCTTCATCTCGTTCAGGCCGTCGAGAATGTAGAACTCCTCCTTGTGCTCGAAGGCACTATCGACCATCGTCAGCAGGCCGAACATCAGTGCCGCGACGCGGTCCCCGGTGTAGGTTTCGCTGAAGGCCAGGGCGGCCGCCGGAGCGTCGCGCAGCGCCCCGAGTTCCGGCGGACTGCGGGTGTGGCGCATCCGCAGCTGCTCCAGCGCTGCCTCACGACTGGCCAGTCCAACCTTCTTCCACTCCCTCGGGTTGCGCTTGTAGAGCTTTTCGGCAATCAGCATCAGGCCGCCGACGACCTCGGCTCGATCGATTTCGGCGATCCGGTCAACCTCGGTCTTGGCCAGGTACTTGAGGTCGATCGTCGAGTGGCTGCGGCCATCCTTGCCCAGGCGAGTGGAGCACGCGACGACTGTCAGCGCCAGCAGGACAGCCAGCCAGCGCATCGCGCGGCACCGGCCTGCGCCTAGCAATGGTTGCCGAAGCCGCTGGCGAACGGCCCGAAAGCGCGAGACAACGACCGGAGGCGGACCATGGCCGGCCCGCTGGTCAGCCCTCTTGCGCCCCTGCTGTCCTCTCGCCGGTTGGGGCGACACGGGTCATCAAACCACGAATTCGCCTGCTGACGACTACAGCTCCTCGACCTCGGCAGCTGGCAATCAGCGGCCGTCGTCACGCGCGTTCGTCCTGCCACCATCGGCCTCCTGACAGACTTTCGGAAGCCCAGTATAGCGACGGGCGAGATGCGCGCGCGATCGCCTTCGGCTCGCGCTCCTTGCCACGCCGACGCGCAGCGAGCAAGCACGCGCCCGACGCCAGTCGGCCAGCCCTTGCGCCGGCGATGCCGCCTGAGGCATGCTCGTGCTTTGACGACCACCTGGAGAAGTGATGAGCCCCAAGATCAACGCCGCCTGGCACCTGGCGTCCCGTCCGGCAGGCCTGCCAACCGCCGGGAACTTCGAGTGGCGTGAGACGAACCTGCCGGAGCTGGCCGAGGGCCAGGCCCAGGTGCAGACGATCTGGCTGTCGATCGACCCGACCAACCGCATCTGGATGAACGACGCCGACAGCTACCTGCCGAAGCTGCAACTCGGTGAGGTGATGCGCGGCATCGGCATTGGCCGCGTGCTGGCATCGCGTGACGCCGGCCTGCAAGCGGGCGACCTCGTCCAGGGCATGCTCGGCTGGCAACGCTGTTGCGTCAGCCCGGCCAGGGCACTGAGCAAGCTGCCACCGCTGCCGTTGCCGCTGAGTGCGCATTTCGGCCTGCTGGGCCACATCGGCCTGACCGCGTACTTTGGACTGACCGATGTCGCGCAGGCCAGGGCGGGCGAGACGCTGGTGGTCTCGGCGGCGGCCGGCGCGGTCGGCTCGCTGGCGGTGCAGATCGGCAGGAATCTCGGCATGCGCGTGGTGGCGATCGCCGGCGGCGCCGAGAAATGCCGCTGGCTGAGCGACGAGCTCGGTGCCGACGCGGTCATCGACTACCAGGCGGAGGACGTCGCCGACGGGCTGGCGCGGGCCTGCCCGGAAGGGATCGACGTCGATTTCGAGAACGTCGGCGGGCGCACGCTGGACGCGGTGCTGGCGCGAATCAACCTGGGCGCCCGCATCGCCTTGTGCGGTTTGATCTCGCAGTACAACGCCAGCGCCCCCGAGCCGGGGCCGTCCAACCTCGCCCACCTGCTGATGCAACGCGGCCGGATGCAGGGCTTCATCGTCCTCGACTACCTGGACCGTGCGCACGAGGCGGCGGAGAAGCTGATCGCCTGGCACCTGGCCGGGCGGCTGAAGTACCGGCTCGACGTCTCCGATGGCCTGGAGTCGGCGCCATCGGCTCTGCGCAAGCTGTTCACCGGCGCCAATACCGGCAAGGTGCTGGTGAAGGTCAGCGACGAATGAACACCGGTGGCAGCAACAGAGCAACACTTCGGCTTGCCGCGGCAGCGCTTGACGCGAGCCGATCAGGCGTCGCCCGGCGTGCATCCCGGCACGCCGCCACCGTTCGCGCGGCCGCGATCCCGACGGTAGCGGACGAAGGCATCGCGCACCGCGGCGCGAAGTTCGCCGTCGTCCCACGGTTTGGCCATGAAGCGGTAAATCCCTCCCTGGTTTACGGCGTCGGTCAGTGACTGCAGGTCGGTATATCCGGACAGGATGATCCGTACCGAATCCGGGAACAGCGCGCTGGCGCGAGCGAGGAATTCGGTGCCCGACATCCCCGGCATGCGCTGGTCGGAAACGATCACCCCGACGCGGTGCACGGCGAGGATGTCGAGCCCTTCGCTGCCGCTGGTCGCGGTAAAGATGCGGTAGCGGTCGGCGCGCAACAGCCGGCGCAGGGCACTGGTGATGTTCGGTTCATCGTCGACCAGCAGCAGCGTTCGCGAGTGGTCTTCGTCGGTCTCGCCGCCCAAGCTCAGCCGGCGTCCCTCGCGCAGCAAGGCCTCGAAATCCCCGGCCGGCAGCGGCCGACTGAAGTAGAAACCCTGCATTTCATCGCAACCGCGTTCGCTCAGGAACTTGAGCTGCGCCTCGGTCTCGACGCCCTCGGCGATGACCTTGATGCCCAGGCTCTTGGCCATCGCGATCACCGCCAGCGACACCGCGGCGGCGGCGCGGTCGGCAAGAATGTCGCGAACGAAGCAGCGGTCGATCTTGATCCGGTCGACACGAATTCGCATCAGGCGAGCGAGTGACGAGAAACCGGTACCGAAATCGTCGATCGCCGTACTCACCCCGGCGGCCCGGATTCCCTTCAGGATTCCCGCCACCCGGCCGCTATCCTGCAGCGCGACACTTTCGGTCAATTCGACTTCCAGGCCGCTGCCGTCGAGCCCGTAACGGGTGATCGCCGCGGCAATCCGCTCGGCCAGATCGTCGCTCTGAAACTGCCGCGCCGAGAGGTTGACCGCCAACCGTGGCGTCGGCAAGCCGGCATCGCGCCAGGCGCGGGCCTGCCGGCAGGCGGCGTCGATCACCCATTGGCCGATCGGAACGATCAGTCCGCCATCCTCGGCGATGGCGATGAAGTCGTCCGGCTTGATCCTGCCACGCAGCGGATGATTCCAGCGCAGCAGCGCTTCCGCACCGACGATTTCACCGCTGACCAGATCGACCTGCGGCTGGTAGTGAAGTTCGAGCTCGCCGCGCTCGGCAGCGTTCTCCAGATCGCTTTCCAGCGCCAGTTGATCGCTGACGCGGGCGTTCATCTCCGCCTGGTAGAACTGGAACTGGCCGCGGCCCGCCGTCTTGGCGCGACGCATCGCGGCGTCGGCGTTCCTCATCAGGGTCTCGGCGTCTTCGCCGTCGCGCGGATAGAGACTGGCGCCGATGCTGCAACTGATGGTCAGCTCGCGTCCACCGAGTTCGATCGGCAGGGCGAACTGGTCGAGAATGCGCGCAATCACGCGCGCCACTTCGTCCTCGGCTACCGGGTCGGCCAGAATCATCACGAACTCGTCGCCGCCCAGGCGGGCCACGGTATCGCCGTCGCGCACGCTGGCCAGCAGGCGCGCGGCGACAAGCCGCAGCAACTCGTCACCCTGACCGTGACCGAGGCTGTTGTTGACCCGCTTGAACTGATCGATGTCGACCACCAGCAGCGCCAGACCCGAATTGTGCCGTTCGGCATAGGCGATCGCCTGATGCTGGCGGTCGTGCAGCAGGTTGCGGTTGGCCAGGCCGGTCAACGCATCGTGGTTGGCCTGGTGTTCAAGCTCTTCCTGATAGCGCCGACGTTCGCTGATGTCGTTGAAGACGCTGACAAAATGGCTCAAGGTGCCGTCCGCGGCGAACACTGGCGACAACGTCAGTTCGCTCCACAGCGGCGATCCGTCCTTGCGCAGGCTGTGCAAGGTAACCCGCGTGCCGCGTCGCTCGCGCAAGGCCTGCCGCAATTCGTTCAGCTCGATCTGTTCGAGCTGCCCCTCGATCAGGCAGCGTCCATTACGTCCGAGCACCTCCGCGGCGAGATAGCCGGTGATCCTTTCCAGCGCCGGATTGACATAGGTGATCGGGTGATCCGGCGCCAGCGCATCGGTGATCATCACCCCGTTGGACGAGGCGTCGACGGCCCGCTGCAGGAGCAACAAACCGGCTTCGGCGCGCTGCGCGAAAACGCCGTAGGCGAGATCCTCGGCGAGTTCCTCGAGCAGCTCGCAGGCGTCGGCATCGAAACCGTGGGGGTCGCTGCTGAGCAGGCCGAGCACGCCGATCGTCGCGCCGCGGACGATCAGTGGCAGCGCGAGCGCGGCGCGCTGACCACGGTCGGCGAGATCGCCAACCCAGTCGGCCAGGCAATTGGCGGAACCGAACACGCAGGTCAGGGCGTGCCCTTGCGCCACTGCCGGCAAGGACAAGTCGCCACGAAAACCGTCGTACCAGCAAAGCCCGTCGAGCGCCGCCGCAGCGGCCGCGGCAGCCGGCACGGCCGCCAGTTGGCCATCGGCGCCGACCAGATCCACCCACACCGCCGCATAGCCGCCCTGCCGGTGCAGCAGCTCGACGACATGGGCAATGATCTCGCTGTCGCTGCCGGCGCGCACCAGCGCGGCGTTGCACGCATGGATCAGGCGCAGCGACGCGTTCAGCCGCCGCAAGGCCAGCGCCTGCCGGTTGCGTTCGCTGACATCGCGTACCGCGCAGGTGACCAGCAGGCCGGCGGCCTGCCGCGTGTAGCTCAGGCTGACCTCCGCCGGGAAGACGCTGCCGTCGCGGCGCTGGCCTTCGATCTGCGAACCGCGCATGCTGCCGTGGCGCGGCAGCCGGTCGAATTCGGCGCGCTGGGCGCGGTGTCCTGCACGCCGGGAAACGGGGACCAGCAAGTCGATGGACAGCCCGTCGAGCGCGCCAGGCGGATACCCGAACATCAGTTCGGCGCTGGTATTGGCCAAGGAGATCGTGCCGGCCGAATCGACCAGCAGAATGGCGTCGGCCGCCGTCTCCAGAACGCCACGGTAGCGCGCCTCTCCGGAGGCCAGCGCGGCGACCGCGCGCTGGCGTTCGAGCTCGGCGCCGGCGCGCGAAGCGAAGATCTCGAGTACCCGGCAGGGGTGCCCATCAACGGACCAGGGCGGCGCGCCGATGATCGCCAGGACACCGCTGACAGTGCCGTCGACCGAGAACAATGGCGTTCCGAGGTAGCTCTGCCTGGCCGCATCGGAAAGCCTCGGGTCGCTCGCCAGGCGTTCGCCAGCGTCGTTCACCCGGACCGTGCGCGCGCTCGCCGCAACCTCGGCGCAGAGCGTTCCGGCGAGCGGATAGCTGCCGCCGGCGAGCAGCCGACCGTCGACCCAGGCAGCGAGCATCCTGGCCTCGCCGGCATCGCTGCCGACGAGCTCGTCGATGCAGACGGCACTGGACGGCCAAGCGGCGGCGAGCTCGCGAACCAGAACGTTGAAGAACTCCTGCCCGGTCTTGCGGGCAGTGCCGACCAGCAGGCGGTGCAGCAGCGCTTCCTGCTGCCGGCGCTGGCGCTCGGCGCGGTGTTTTTCGAGCGCCAGCTCGACGGTCACCCGCAGCGCGTGTTCGTGCCACGGCTTGCGGATGTAGCCGTAGGGCGCGGCGGCAACAACGCGCGCCAGAATCTGCTCGGGGTTGACCGCCGACAGCATCACCACCGGAACGTCGAAATGCTGCAGGATCATCTCGGCGGCGACGATGCCGTCAAGGTCTCCGGGCAGCAGGATATCCATCAGCACCAGGTCGGCGGCGGCACTGCGTACCATCGAGATCGCGGTCTGACCGTCAAAGGCCTGTGTCGTCTCGTAGCCTGCCGCAGCAAGCTGCAGCGCCAGCAAGGCCGCGAGCTGGCGATCATCCTCGACGATCAGGATGCGCTTCGCTCCGGCAGCGTCCGTCCCAATGGCCGGTGGCCCCTGCGGGCGGGTCAGGGCGTCGTCCTTCATGCGCACAGTTCGGCCAGCGCCACCGGCAGTTCCGGCACCAGATTGGCCTTGCAGACGTAGGCGTGCACGCCGACCGCCGCCGCCGCCGCGCGGTATTCGGGAGTCGAATGCAGCGACAGAATGACGATCTTGATCCCGGCGTGTTCCCGACGGATTCTCTTCGCCGTCTCCAGGCCGCCGAGGCCAGCCATCGCCAGATCGAGGATCACCACGTCGGGGGCGCTGCCGGCGAGCGCCGCCAGCGCCTCTTCGCCGGAAGCGACGCTGCCGACGATCTGGTAGCCCGGCCGGCGCAGCAAGCGCGCCAGCAGCCTCCGGAACTCAAGACAATCATCGACCAACAGCAATCTGAGCGTGCGCATGGCGACCCTCCAGCCAGTAAGACTCGGGGCCACATTAAACGTTGCCGCTGCCGCGCACCATCGGGCGATCCCCTAGACGCGACCAGACAAATCCTGGTCAACGGGCGGACGTTCGGACCGGCAAGGACTACTTCTGGGCCGACACCAGGCCGCTGCGGATCGCGTAGCGGGTCAGCCCCGCCACGTCGTGAATGCCGAGCCGCTCCATGATCTGGGCGCGATGCGACTCGACCGTCTTGGCGCTGATTCCCAGATCGAAGGCGATTTCCTTGGCCCCATTGCCGGCCGCGATGCAGCACAGGATCTCGCGCTGGCGCGGCGTCAGGGCGGGGTCGGCAGGGCGGTCGCCTTGCAGCCGGGCAAGGTAGCCGTCAACCACTTGCCGCGAGACGCCGGGCGACAGCCAGCTTTCGCCGCGCATCACGGCGCGCAGCGCAAGTTCGAGCTCGATCGGCGCGGCGTCCTTGATCAGGTAACCGGCGGCGCCGGCTTGCAGCGCCTGCAGCACGTACTCGGCGTCGGCGTGCATCGACAGCACCACCACCCGCACCACCGGATGCTGGCGGCGGATTTCGGCCGCCGCCGCCAACCCGTCCATGCCCTTCATCGCGATGTCGATGAGCAGCACATCGGGCAGGCACTCGCCAACCCGGCTGATCGCCTCGTTGCCGTCGGCGGCCTCGCCGACCACTTCGACGCCGACGAAGGCGCCGAGCAGCGAGCGGATGCCGGCGCGCACCAGGACATGGTCGTCGGCGAGGACGACGCGAATGGCGTCGCTCACGAAGTCGCCTCGGCGAGCGGCAAACTGGCGCGCACCTCGCTACCGGCGGCGCCGGAGGACACCGTCAGCTGCCCGCCGACCAGTTCGGCGCGTTCCTGCATCGAGAGCAGGCCGAGACTCTGTCCGCGCGTCGCGCTGGTGAGCGCCGCCGGCACGTCGAAGCCGTGGCCGTCGTCACGCAGCGACAAGCGCAGCGCGCCGTCGGCCAGCCGCAGCTCGAGCGCCACGGCGGTCGCGCCGGCGTGGCGGACGACGTTGTTCAGCGCCTCCTGTGCGATGCGAAAGCAGGCGATGCCGATCTCCTCGGGGAAGTGCGCCGGACACCCTTCGGCCACCAGCGTCGCCTTGATCCCGGCGTGACGGCACGTGCTGTCGAGGTGCGCGCGCAGCGCCGGCACCAGGCCCAGATCGTCGAGTTGCGGCGGGCGCAGCGCGACCGACAGCGCGCGCACCCGCTGCAGTGTCCGGTCGGCGATCTCGCCGGCCTCGCGGACGGCCTCGGCGTCGCCTCCCGCACCCCATCGTGCCAGGCCATGCAGGACGATCTTGATCATCGTCAGGTTCTGCCCGATGTCGTCGTGCAGATCCCGGGCAAGACGACGCCGCTCGGCTTCCTGCACGCCGATCAGACGTGCCGACAGCTCGTGCAGGCGGTCGCGCGCGCTGCGCAGGTCCGCTTCGGCGCGCTGCCTTCGGGAGTCGGCGTCAAAGTTGTCGAGAGCAAACGAGATGTCGCTGGCCAGCTCGCCGAGCAGCTCGATCAGCGCCTGGTCGAAAAAACCGGCCTGCCCGGCGTACAGACAGAAGGCGCCGACCACCTCGCCGCCACGGCGGACCGGCAACGCGGCCGAGGCGCTGATTCCCGCCATGCGGGCGCGTTCCTGCCAGGGACGCGTCCGTGGGTCGGCCAGGTAATCGTTGCACACGGCGATGCTGCCGGCGCGCATCGCGGTTCCGACCGGACCGTGCCCCTCCTCTTGCTGGCCGTCGATCGAAATGCGCAGGCCGCCAAGATAGGTCTTGGCCATGCCGTGCTCGGCGGCAACCCGCAGCCAGCCGGCGGCGTCGAGCAGGCCGATCCAGGCGCCGCTGACACCGCCGTGATCAACGACGATCTGGCAAGCGCGCGCCAGCAGCTCGTCGGCCGATTCGGCGTGCATGATCGCGTGATTGGTCTGGGCGAGCGCGTTGTAGAAGCCACTCAGCCGGCGCAGGCGCAGCTCGGCATTCTTGCGTGCGCTGATGTCGCGGGCGATGGCAAAGACGCCTCGCAACTCACCGGCAATCTTCAGACACCCCTTGGTGGTCAGAAAAGTGCGCGAGCCGTCAACGCCGCCGAATTCCTCCTCGATCGTCTCGGTCGCATCCGCCGCGGCGACGCGCTGGTCGTCGGCGCGAAAGCGCGCCGCCACTTCGGCGGCAAAGAGCGCGTCGTCGCGGCGGCCGAGAATCTCCTCGCGCGAGCGGCCGAGCAATTGTTCGAAGGCGTGGTTGCAGAGCACGTAGCGGCCATCGGCATCCTTGGCAAAAATGCAGTCGGTCGAGCCCTCGACCAGCGCCGAAAGCGTTGTCGCAAGTTCCTCGATGCGCCGCTCCTGACGCTCGGCTTCGAGCTGCAACAGGCGGTCGCGGTGGTGCCGCTGCAGCGCCAGTTCGATCGCCAGCTGCAACTCGCGGTCGTTGTACGGCTTGATCAGGTAGGCGTACGGCGCGGTGATCCGCGCGCGCGCGAAGCGCTCCTCATCCGAATAGGCGGTCAGGTAGAGCAGCGGCACGCGTTGCGCTTCGAGAATCTCTCGTGCGGCCTCGATGCCGTCGACGTCGCCCGCCAGGACGATGTCCATCAACACCAGGTCGGGGCGTTCGGACGCGGCCAATGCCACCGCGGCACTGGCGCTGGCCACCGGTCCGGCGATCGCATAGCCCATCGCGGCAAGCCGGAGGGCCAGCGCGCGGGCGACCAGTGGATCGTCTTCGACGACCAGGATCGTTTGGCCAGTGGCGGCGTTGCCGGTCGTCTTGCCGGTCTGAGTCATGTGGCGGGTCCTGCGCATGGGGTTGCGACCTCGACGCGGTTGCGGCCGCGGCGCTTGGCGTCATAGAGCGCGCGATCGGCCGCCTCGATCAGCTGCCGCGGCTGGCAAGCCTGGTCGACAGACGCGATTCCGGCGCTGAAGCTGACGGCGAAGTCGCCGTCGGGCCGGCGGAAGCGCAGACTGACGAAAACGCGTCCGATTTCCTCGATCACCGCCCGCGCGGCGTCGCTCGAGGTCTCGGGAAAAAGCACCGCGAACTCCTCGCCACCGTAGCGGCCAATCACGTCGACCTGCCGCAAGCGCTGCTGCAGCAAGCGCGCCAAACCCTTGATGACGATATCGCCAGCGGCGTGCCCGTAGCTGTCGTTGACGCTCTTGAAATGGTCGATGTCGATCATCGCCGCCGACAGCGGCTTGCCCGCGCGCCGCGCGCGCAGCGCCTCGATGTCGAGCTGTTCCATGAAGCGCGCGTGATTGAGCAGCCCGGTGAGACTGTCGCGGGTCATCAGCGCGCGCAGTCGCCGCGCCCTTTCGATACGCGCTGAAACGACGCGCAGCAGATGCCCGGGGGCGATCGGCTTCTGCAGGAAATCGTCGCCTCCCTGCTCGAGTGCCAGCAGTTGCCGGTCACGGTCCACCTCGACCGACAGGTAGACGATCGGCACCCCCTGCCAGACATCGACCTGGCGAATGACCCCCACCAGTTCGTCGCCCCGACACCCCGGCAGAGATATGTCCATGACGATGAGATCGGGCAGCGTCTCGCGCAGCCGTTCCAGTACCTGCCCGGGATCGCCGACCAGCTCGGCCAGGATCCCGGCACTGGCCAGCACGGCAAGCAGCGCTTGACCGGTGATCGGGTCGTCCTCGACGACCAGCACGCGCGCCGGCCGGAGGTCGCTCTTGTCGAGCAGATCGTCGAGCCGATCGACCAGCGCCCCGATGTCGAGCGGTTTGGTCAGGTAGGCATCGCCACCGGCACGCAGGGCGTGCAGCCGCGCCGCGAGGTCGCCTCGCGCCGAGACGATCAGCACCGGTGCCGGGGCGATCGCCCGGGCCTCGGCCAGCAGCACCTTGTCGAGCATCCCGCCGGGAGAGCCCAGATCGAACACCAGCGCTTCCGGAGGCGCCTCGCGCATGGCCTCGATGGCTGCCCGCGGCGTCGGGAAAAAGCGCGCCTGATAGCCGTAGTGGCCGAGCTTTTCGGCGATCTCGGCGCCCAGCCGAGAATCTTCATCGACCAGAAAAACCGGCCGCGGCAGCGCTGCGGCAGGCAAGCCAGGCGCCGTGTCGACAGTTGTCGCGGCAGTGCCTGTGACCGCCGCCGCCGCGGTAACCACCGCCGCCGCTGCCTGCAGGTCCGCCAGGAGTCCCTGCAGCGCCGCCCGGTCCTGCCCGCCGCACCCCGCCGGGTTGGTGTCCAGGTGGCGCACTCGTTCCTCCAGGCGGTGCGCCGCATCGCCCAGCGCCGCGTGGCCGAAGGTTCCGGCAGCGCCGGCCAGCCGATGCGCGGCGCCGCTCAGCTGGAGCAACGCGGCGGCGTCCCGGCGCCCGCCCAGGGCAGCGAAAGCGTCTTCGACGTCGCGCATCCGGCCGGGTACCGAGCGGCGGAACTCCTCGCCCAGATCGGCCAGCTGAACGGCCAGTTGCGCCGCGGCATCGGGCAGCAGTTCAGCCATCGCGCGCGTCCCAGATGACGCGCAGTTGATCGGCGAGGGTCATCGGATCGAACGGCTTGGTGATCACCGCGATAGCGCCGAGCGCGCGCAGCGCCGCCACCTCGTTCGCTTGCGCCCGCGCGGTCAGAAAGACCGCCGGCACCTCGGCGGTCTGCCACATCGCGCGCAAGGCGCGCAGCGTCGCCGGCCCGTCCATGCCCGGCATCATCACGTCGAGCAGCAGCAGGTCGGGCTTGAAGTCGCCCGCCCAGCGCAATGCCTCCTCGCCGGAAACGGCGAGCTCGACCGTAAAGCCGCCGACCGCTTCAAGCGCCAGCCTGGCGACGGTGCGGATATCGGCTTCGTCATCGACAAAAAGGATCCTCTGCAAGCTACCGTTCATCATCGATCTCCCGTCCTGTCTTCGCTGACGCAGGCTGTGTTTCATCCTCGAACGCGTGCTGCGTCAGTTCGCGCACGAGCTGCACCAGGCGCTCGTTGGAGGTCCTCGACTTGACCAGACTGGCGACGACCGCCTGCCGTCTTTCCAGGCTCGCCTCAGGGTCGCTGGCGGAAAATACCACCACCTGCGGTGGATGGACCAGACCCTGGATCACCGGCAGCAAATTCAGCCCGGGGCCGTCCGGCAAGCCGAGGTCGAGAATCACCACATCGAAAATCCCTTGGCTCAACGCATCCTTGGCCGTAGACAGCGTAGGCGCTTCGACGATTTCCGCCAAGCCCCCGAACTGCGCGGCAACGATCCGGGCAAGATCGGCATCGTCCTCGCCGTGCAGGATTCGCGGCCGCTGGGCGGCGCGGCGATGCACCGCCCGCGTGACGGCGGCGACCAGCCGCGGGGCGTCGATCGGCTTGCCCAGCCAGTCGGCGATCGCCAGCGCCCCGCCGAGCGCCGGCGTCGCCGGATCGGCAGACCCCGAGACGATCACCACCGGCAGATCAAAACCGGCTTCGCTGGCGCGCAGGCCACCCAGGAAGTCCATGCCGTTCTCATCGGGGAGGCCGATGTCGAGGGTCATCGCCGCGTACGCATGCGCTGCCAGCATACGTCTGGCGGCAGCGGCGCTGGGCGCACGATCGACGCGGTAGCCCGCCTGCATCAGCAGCGTCGCCAGCAACTGCGCGATGTCGGGGTCGTCCTCACAGACCAGCACTCGCGGCGCCTCTCCCGGCACCACCGCGGCCATCGCCGCACGCGGCACCGTCGCCAATTCCAACACCACCTCGGGCAATTCGAACCAGAAGCAACTGCCTTCACCGGCAACGCTCGAAAAGCCGATTTCCCCGCCCATCCGTTCGACCAGAGCCCGCGAGATCGACAGCCCGAGACCCGAACCGCCCTTGGCGCGCGTGGTCGAGCCATCGGCCTGCGAAAACTTCTCGAAGATGCGCGCGCGGAACTCATCCGGAATTCCCGGACCGTGATCGACGACTTCGATGCGCAGGCGGGGGCCGCTGCGCAGCAGGGAGACGCCGACCGTCTCGCCGGGTGGCGAAAACTTGGCCGCGTTCGAGAGCAGGTTGGCCAGAACCTGCAGGAACCGATCCGGGTCGACGCGCGCAGTCGCGTCCGCCAGCGGCGAAACGATCTCGAGGCGCACCTGGTGCTGCACCGCGAAGCCCCGATTGGCTTCGACGGCCTGCTCGACCAGCGGCAGCAGCGGCCGCGTCTCGAGAGCGAAGCTCATCCGGCCCGACGCGATCTTCTCCATGTCGAGAATGTCGTTGATCAGAGCGACCAGCCGCTCGCAGTTATTGGCGGCAATGTTGATCAGCGATTTCGCCGCCGCCGGCAGCTCGCCGGCGACGCCGCCCTCCAGCAAGCCCAGCGACCCCCGGATCGACGTCAGCGGCGTCCGCAACTCATGGCTGACGGTCGACACGAACTCGGTCTTCAGTTGCTCGATCTTCTTGCGCTCGGAAATGTCGTAGTTGATGCCGATCATTCGTTGCGCCTGCCCCTGAGCATCGCGCAGCACCAGACCGTTGCCCTTGATGTGACGTACCTCGTCGCCGTAGCGCGTGCTGACGCGAACGCGGAACTCGATGTCGAACGGGGTTTCCCCGCGCACGGCCGCCTGCAGCGCGGCGACGGCGCCTCCGCGGTCTTCCGGATGCACGGCACTTTCCCAAACGGCGTAGGCGCCGCTGAAGTCCTCGCGGCGAACGCCATAGAGCGCATACATGCGGTCGTCCCAGACCAGGGTGTTGGCGACGATATCCCAGTCCCAGACGCCGAAGCCCGCCGATTCGGCAGCCAGGTCGAAACGCTGGTTGGCTTCGAGCAAACGTTCTTCGGCGAGCTTGCGCTCGGTGATGTCGCGCACCAGTCCGATGAACCGGCGGCGGTCGTTGACGGCCACCTCGGTGACCGCCAGATCCATCGGAAAGCAGCTGCCGCCGGCACGCTTGCCGACCACTTCGCGGCCGATACCGATGATCTTGCGCACGGCCGTCTGCCGATAGGCGGCGAGGTAGCCGTCGTGCTCGGCGGCGTAGGGCTCGGGCATCAGCATCTTGACGTTGCGGCCGAGCACTTCGCCAGCGCCATAACCGAACAGGCGCTCGGCGGCGAGGTTGAAGCTTTCGATCAGCCCCTGTTCGTCGATGGTGATGATCGCATCGAGCGTATGGTCGAGCACGGCCCGGGTGCGTGCCTCCGATTCGCGCAACTCGCGCGTCATGCCGTCGGCCAGCGTCAGAGCGCGCGCGCGCGATCCGGCAAAAGACTGCAACAGCGCGAAGACCAGGAAGCTGATCAGCGCACCGCCGGCCAGCACGGTCACCGCGGTTCGCTTGACCGCCGTCGGAGTTTCCAGCGCCTCGGTCCGCAGCCGCCACTGCCGGCCGCCGAACGCGAGCTGCTTTTCTCTGGCGTAGGCCGACAGCGAAGGAGAAGTACCCGGCGGCTCGAGATGCAGCAGGGGCCGCGCATCGGCACCCGCACTGCCAGTCTGGCCGAGGTCGACCACGGTCAGGTCAAAACTGTCCGCATCCTGCCCGAAAACGCCGCGAGCCAAATCTTCCATCCGGAACGCCGCGAAGACCACGCCGACGAACGAATCCCGCCGCTGCTCGATGGTCGTCAGCGCCGCGCCGTTGCGATAGATCGGCAAGATCAGCAGGAAGCTCGCCTGGTGAGCGGTTTCCTGGACCAGCGTCACCGGCGCGGTTGCCGCCGGCGCGCCGGTCGCCCGCGCGCGCTCGGCGGCGCTCCGGCGCGCGCCTTCGCTGAACAGGTCGAAGCCGAAAGCGGCTTCGTTGCCGACAGCCGGTTCGGTATATTCGATGACCAGGTACTCGGGCCGCTCACCTGGCGGCCTGATCGAAAACTCCGGATATCCATCGGCAACGAGTCGACGATCCGAACGAACCGCATCGACATAGGAGTCGCGCCCGGCGAGCGACACCGCACGCGCGAAACCGATGACCTGCACCCCGGGCAGCCGCGTCTCCAGGTCCAGTCGGTGGACGTAGGCACGGAACTCGTCGCGGTCCACCTCGGTGGACCCGGCGAAGAATCCCTGCAGCCCGCGCAGGACGCCTTCGTAGGCATCCAGTCGCTCCTTGAGCTGGAGAAACCGTCCCGTGGCGGCCTTGTCGAACGCCAGGCGGGCCTCGCTTTCGGCAATACCGGCGGCCCATTGGCCCGCCCAGACGGTCAACACCAAACCGCCAAGCAGGGAAAGCAGCGCGCTCCGTTTTATGCCGAACAATGCCATGTCCGACCTCCGCTGCTTCACTTGCCGACCGCCGCGCGATCGCCATACAATCGTCTGCTGCGATGCCCTGATCACCCTGCGGGCGAAGGGTGAAGGGCCATCGGCAATTACTCCATTGGCCCTCCTTCCAGTATAGGTTCGCGGGTCGACTACGGTCAATCGAACTCTGGCCGAAGCCTGGACGGCGCCGGCATGCCGCGGGCGCCTTGTTCGCCTGCGGCGTTTGCCGCACACTGGCCGCCCAAACCGTACGAAAGCCCATCGATGGCGCTGAAAGCCACCATCTTCAAAGCTCAACTCACCGTCTCCGATACCGATCGCGGCTACTACGTCACGCATGCCCTGACCATCGCCCGCCACCCCTCGGAGACCGACGAACGGATGATGGTGCGGCTCCTGGCGTTTGCGCTGCACGCCAGCGACAGCCTGCAATTCACCGCCGGCCTGTCGACCGATGACGAACCCGACCTCTGGGAGAAATCGCCGACGAACGAGATCGATCTCTGGATCGATGTCGGCCTGCCCGATGAAAAGCGTCTCCGCAAAGCCTGCGGTCGAGCGCGGCAAGTAGTGGTGTATGCCTACGGGGGCAACAAGGCCGACATCTGGTGGAGCCGGGTCGGTCCAGCGCTCGACCGCTTCGACAACCTCAGTGTCTTCCAGCTGCCACGCGCGGCCACCAGCGACCTGGCCACGCTGAGCGAACGCGGAATGAGCATTGCCTGCATGATCAGCGATGGCAGCATCTGGCTGAACGATCGCACCAGCAACATCTGTGTCGAACCGGCGGCCTGGATGAATGCTCGCCCGGGCAAGCAATGATCGTCGTCGCGTCGGTGGCGCGATCGCAAGCCACCGCGTGATCCCCGGAACCACTGCAGCAGGCAGGCACCCGATCACAGGCCAAACGCCCGCCGCGCCAATCAGTGCCTGCGGACGTCCTCAGTTGGGCGGAAAGCGACGGGCAAGGTGGGCGTCATAGACCATTTCCGCCGCGTCAATGCAGCGTGCGCTGCCGGTGGCCAGCAGGTCGGCATAAACCAGCGCCGCCGGCACGGTATCTGTCCGTGCGCCTGTCTGCAGCGACTCCCCCCAGAAAGGCTTGCGCAGTTCGACCAGATGCTCGTAGGCCGCGGGACTTGCCGTTTCGAGGTGCTCCTCGGCAATCAGCCGCGCCGGCAACTTGTCACCGTAGATGGTCAAGGTACTCGGACTCGGTTCGCCAGTGAGCAGCACCGCCGCCGCTTCGCCGCCCCAGCGGGCGTGCGCCGGGTTGAGCTGCCAGTCGTGCCAGGAGTCGAAGTGCTGCGCCTGATAGCGGGCGATCAACGTCTTCCCGCGCAGGCCGATCGCATAGGCCTGCGCCCACTCGTCGAGCAGTCGCTTGCTGGCAGCGAGCGAGCGGCGCCGGTCGACAACGACCAGCGAACCGCGTTGCCGCAGGTCGCCGACGACCGCCGGCATGGCGCCCAGGGCGACGTCGGCAGCGGCGGCGATCGCCCGGTACGGCGCGCCAGCCAGATCGGGATCGCAAATCAGGGCAAACAGGACCTTGAGCCTGGTCGCGGTGAAACCGCTGCTGGCGCGCAGTGCGACTTGCTTGGGATGCAGCTTGCGGCCGCTCACGTAGACGAGAAGGCCGCGGCCGTCGAGGTAGGCATTGCCCGCCGCGTCGGCGAACTGCTGCTGGTGTTCGCGCAGTTGGTCGGCCAACGGCGGCGTCACGTGGTCGCAGACCAGTAGCGGCGGCAGCTGGCCAACGTCGACCGGGTCACGCAGCTGACTGAGCACGGCGCCGATCGACCCCGACGACAGCCGGCGCTTGACCACCGCGGCATAGTCGAAGTCAGCCCCGTCCCTGCTGACACGCAGCGACGGGGCAGCCCCCTCGGCTTCATCCTGCACGTTGACCAGCAACCCGTGTCCTCGCAGCGCCTGCGCGACCCTCTCCAGGAGGGTGCTTTGCTCTTCCTCGCCCATCGCCGCAGCCCATCACCGTGGTGAACAAGCGCCAATTATGAACGCAGATCGGCGGCGCTTCCAGATCTTGCTGCGTTCATGACTCGGTCCGTCGCGGCACCGTCTGCACGTGGCAGCGCGCGGCGGTGGACACAACGCGTCGCACGCGGCGCTGGCTCGCGCGACCTACGCAACGACCTGCGGCAAGCACGCGGGCAGCGAGCGTGCCGGACGCCGGTCGAGCAGCGGCAAGTCGCGGCCCCGCTGCCACAGCCGTTGCAATGGCTCCAGCAGGCGAGGCAAAAGCAGGCTGCGCGAGGGACTGGCGGCTTTCTGGAAGCGGACTCGCCCACTCCCGATGGCTTCCAGCAAGGCCAGCCCGCGGCCGCGAACATGGTGGCTGTCACCCGGCGCCAGAAAGATGTCGCCGGCTTCACCTTCGACGGTCAACCAGACCAGCCCGGCCGTACAGATGATGCGCACGCCGCTGGCCGACGTCAGGCGCACCGGCGCATTGTGGGCGAGGCAGAACTCGCTGTTGAACAGGTCGAAGTCCATGGCCGTCTCTCCTTTCGTTGTCTTCCTTGTTTCGATGTAGAGCAGTGTAGGACGGCCGGGCTTGATAATACAGCCACAAACTGACAGAATTGTGACCAGCACAGTTTTAAACACGAACAACTGTGCTTGTCTTAATCAGCGGCAACTGTATTGGTGGACGTCAATGGAAAACGAACTCTTGCGTTACGAGAGGCTGGCCGAGGACTTGAGCGGCATCATCGTTACCGGCAATCTGCGACCGGGCGAGCGACTGCCATCGGTGCGCCGCCTTTCGCGCGAGCGGCGGCTGTCGGTGTCCACCGTGCTGCAGGCGCTTCGCCAGCTCGAGGACCGGGGTCTGGTCGAAGCACGGCCGCAATCCGGGTATTTCGTCCGCCATGCGCCAGCGCGACTGGCGCAACCAAACGTCCGCTCGACACCGGAGGAAGCGGTACCGGTCGATGTCAGCCAACGCCTGATGCGGGTCCTGCAGACCGGCATCAAGCCGGGCGTCGCGCCGCTCGGCGCCGCCCTGCCCTCGTCGACGCTGTTGCCGCTGGCCGCGCTGCAACGGCTCTATGGCGGCGTGGTGCGGCGTCACCCGCAGCTGCTCGAAGGCGGCAGCCACATCAACATCGACGAAGCGGCGCTGGTCCGCCAACTGGTCCTGCGCTCGGTCGGCTGGGCCGGTCCTCTGGCGGCGCGCGAGTTCGTGATCACCAACTCGTGCACCGAAGCTCTCGCGGTCTGTCTGCGCGCGGTCACCAGTCCGGGCGACACGGTGGCGGTCGAGTCGCCGGCGTACTACCTGATGCTCCAGTTGCTCGAGATCCTGGGTCTGAAAGCGCTCGAAATCCCGACCGATCCGCGCACCGGCGTGTCGATCGAGGCGCTCGATCTGGCCACCCGCGAAGGCCAGGTGGCGGCGTGTCTGCTGGTACCCAACGCCAGCAACCCGCTCGGCAGCATCATGCCCGACGAGCACAAGCAGCGACTCGCCAGGCTGACCGCCGAACGCGGCGTGGCGGTAATCGAGGACGACATCTACGGCGACCTCTACTTCGGCGACACCCCGCCGCGAACCATCAAGGCTTTCGACAAGGCTGGCAACGTGATGCTCTGTTCGTCCTTTTCGAAGTGCCTGTCACCGGCTCTGCGCATCGGTTTCGTGGCCGCCGGACGCTACCGCCGGCAGGTCGCCCTGCAGAAGACGGTGACCAGCGGCGGCACCAATCCGGTCACCCAGCAGGTGCTCGCCGAATACCTCGAATCGGGGTCCTACGACCGGCACATGCGCGGCCTGCGGCGGGCCTACGCGCACCAGGTCGAGGCCATGCGGGCAGCGGTGGCGCGACACTTCCCGCCGGCGACGCGGATCACCCAGCCGCAGGGAGGCTTTGTCCTGTGGGTCGAACTGCCGGAGAAGGTCGATACCACCGCGCTCTACGACCGGGCGATCGCCGCCGGCGTCGCCTACGTGCCGGGCGAGCTGTTTTCGGCCAGCGGCATGTATCGAAACTGCCTGCGGCTCAACTGCGGCAACCCGCATACGCCGGAGATCGAAGACGCCGTGCGCCGCCTCGGCGCGCTGATGGCGTCCTGAGCCGCGGTGCGCGGTGCGGTCCACCGGTGGCCGTCACTGGTCGATCGGCACCGCCTGAAAAGCCGCGCTGGCTTCGAGTCTGGCCGCCAGCGCTTCCAGCGCCGGGTATTCGCCGGCCGGCCACTCGTCCGGCTGAACGTAGCGCACGAAACCGATCCCGACAGCGGTGCTGATGTCGGCTTGCGTCAGCCGGTCGCCGACCAGGAAACTGCCGCCGCTGCGGGCGATTCCTGCCAGCCGCTGTTCGAGCATCGAAAAAGCCTGCCGCAGCTGGCCGCGCAGACGGCTGCTCCACTCCGGCCACTGCAGTTCGGGCGGACGCTTGCGTTCGTATTCGATGGCCACCGATTTCTCGGTGGCGACGATCGCCAGCGCCGTCGCCTGCAGCACCTGCCGCCGCTGCGGCCCGGAGCGCGGGGTCAGCGGCGCCAGACCGCGGTCGGCGGCGAGTTCGTCGAGGTAGTCGAGCAGATACGCGCTCTCGTAGAGCTTCTCGCCATCGGGCAGCGTCAGCATCGGCACCTTGAACAAGGGATTGATCGGGCGCATCGCATCCATTTGCCGGAACACCGACAGCGACAGATGCTCGAAAGGGACTCCGTACAGCGTCATGGTGATCGCCACGCGCCGGACAAAGGGTGAATCGTACAGGCCGAGAAGCTGGTGTGGTGTGTTGCTGGTCGCTTCGCTCATCGTTTTCTCCGGTCGTTGAAGGTTTGCGTCGGGCCGGGCATGACGCCCGTGATTTTCAGTTGCAGCCGATCAGCGACTGGCGTGGCCATAGTCTAGGCAACTTCCAGCGGCGACGGCAGCGTGCCGTCGGCGGCGCCAGCCGTACCCGTGCCGGCAGATCGGCGGCGGCGTTGGCCGCCGGCCACGATTCGACGACGACCTTGCCGGCGCCGACAACGACATGGCGATCGCCGGGACGCAGCCAGATGTCGCGCCCGCCGCTCTCTTCGGTGAGCCAGAGGCGCGCGCCGACCGCGGTCAGCGTCCAGCCGGCGATCCGCTGCAGCGAAACGGCCTCCGAGGCACTTGTTTCAAACTCGATGCAGGGTAACAGGATGGCCATGACGTTCTCCTTTCCGTGCTTTGATGACTGTTCCGCCGGGAACAGATGTGGGCTATTCTCGACCCCGGACGAATTCCGGACAATCGAATTGTTTGCCCGTGACATGTGAAGAAAATTGACAGGTAATCGAACCACGCCGCCACTCGGCAGCCTGCGCGCCTTTGTTGCGGTGGCCCGAAGCGGGAGCGTTACCGCCGCCGCCGAGCAACTGCATCTGACGCACGGCGCGATCAGCCACCAGTTGCGACAGCTGCAGGACTACCTGGGACTGGCGCTATTCGAGCGCAGTGGCCGTGGCCTGAAGTTGACCGTGCAGGGCGCCACTTACGCGGAACAGCTTGCGCGCGCCCTCGACGAGATCGCCAAGGCCACCGAAAGTCTGCTGGCTGCCCGCGACTACTGCCGGCTGCGCGTCAGCTGCATGCCCTCGTTCGCCGCCCGCTGGCTGCTGCCGCGGCTGGGCCGCTTCATCACCGATCAGCCCAACCTCGACGTCGAGGTGCAATCCAGCACCCGGCTGGCCGACCTCAAGGGCGGTGAAGCCGACGTCGGCGTTCGCTTCGGCCCCGGTCGATACCCGGGCCTGAGCAGCCGGCTGCTGATGAAGGACTGGTATTACCCGGTTTGCTCGTCCGAGTTCATCGCCCGGCATCAACTGGCTTCGCCGGCACAATTGATCTCGCTGCCGCTGTTGCGATCCAGCGCCGAACTCTGGCAACCGTGGTTCAAGGCCGCCGGAGTGGTCATCGAGGAACCGCAGCGCGGCACGGTATTCGACGACTCCAGCCTGATGCTGCTGGCCGCCGCGTCCGGCCAGGGCGTGGCGCTGGCGCGCCATACGCTGGCCGCGGACGACGTGGCGAGCGGCCGCCTGGTGCGCCCTTTTGCGACCGCGGTCGAATCGCCGTTCTCGTACTTCGTCGTCTGCCGCCTCGCCGACGAACACCAGAACGAGGTTGCCGCGTTTCGGGAATGGCTGCTCCAGGAAGCACTTTCGTACTGCCAGCCGGCGGGCGTGCTGCGGCCAGCAGCGAGCGACTAGACCGTACCGCCGCCGGCGCAGCGCACGCCAGCCGACGCGGCTTTTCTCGACGGCCCGCGCCAGGCTGCCGCGGGCCTGGCAAATTCACTCCCGGCGCCTCGGCGAACGTTCCACTTCCAGAACCCGCCCGCGCCCCTGCTCGGCGATCAACAGACGCCCCGGTGCCAGCGAGAGAACCGTTTGCGCCGAGCGCAGATGGCGCAGGATGACCTGCAAGGATCCGCCATGGTGGTCGAGCAACAGGAGCCGTGCGCGATGAGTGGCGTCTTCGGTCACCCACAGCCCCTCGTCATCGCACATCAGGAAGCCCGGCGCGTTGAGACCGCCAAGCACCAGCTCGTCGCCACCCTCCGACCGCCAGCGCTTCACCCATCCCTTGCCTTTTTCGGTATAGAACAGCTGCCCATCCGGGCAGAGCGCGACCCCCTCGCCTTCGCTCAGATCGTCGCGCAAAACCGTCAGTACCTTGGCCGAGGTGTCGAAACGCAGCAAGCGGCCATCGCCGGCGCGGTCCTCGATCGCGTAGAGATAGCGGCCATCGACGGCGACGCCTTCGACATTCCTGCCGGGGAACAGCGCCTCGGCCTTGCCGCCATGCAGCCACAGGACAGGATGATCGCCCTCCTCCTGAGCGACGACGATGCCGTCACCCAGAGCCGCCAGTCCGTCGGGTTTCGAAAGGCCTGGCAGCACCAGCGAGCGTGCTCCATCGGCTGCCAGCGTAAACACGCTGCCGCGCTGGTTTTTCAGCTCCTGGCTGACGTAGAGAAGGCCCTGCCGGTCTCTTGCCAGAGCGCTGACGTATGGCACGCCATCGAGCACGACCCGATACGACCAGCCGTCAGCGGCGGTCACCGGATAGAAACGCTGCCAAGCCAGGAACCCCAGCCCGCCCATCAGGGTGCCGAGGGCGGCCACTGCGACGAACAGCCGCGTGGCGGCTTTCTGCCGGCGCCAGGCGGCGAGAAACGGCGAAGTAAGGAGCGTGGGCATCGGACCGGTGGTCTGTCTGCAGCGCCCTGGCGAAGTCGCTCGAACAGGGGCAGCTGCAAGGGGTGGGAGAAGGTGCTTGAGCAACATCCGTCAGCACGCTGAAACGGAACCAGCTGCCCGAATGATCGACTCCGTCAGCAACCGGAGATCGCCAGGCGACAGCCAGCGACGCGACAGCAGGGGTCAAATGATAGCGTCGATCCGCTGGCAGCGCAGCTCGATTCCTTGGCGTGGTTGCGCTCTTGCCGGTCCGGCGCGCCTGCTCAGCGTACTACGATGTAATGTGGCGTAACATTTTCGTCACCGGCTCGCGGTAAAATCTGGCATGCCTGTTATCGAACTGACCCTGCTCCTCCTGCTGGCAATCGCCGTCGGCGGCGCACTGGTCCGCTGGACGCCGCTGCCCTTGCCGATCCTGCTGGTGGTGGTCGGCGTCGTGGCTTCCTTGCTGCCCGGGCTCGACGCCATCGTGGTCGATCCGGAACTGTTCCTGCTGTTGTTCATCCCGCCGATCCTCTTTGCCGACGCCTGGGTATTGCCGCGCCGCGACTTCGTCAGCACGCTGAAGCCGGTACTGCTGCTGGCGCTCGGACTGGTCGTCCTGACCGTCGTCGCGGTCGGCTACGCGATGCACTGGCTGATTCCCGCGATGCCGCTGGCGGTCGCTTTCACGCTCGGAGCGATCGTCTCGCCGACCGATGCCGTGGCCACAGTGGCGACCACCCAGCTGCTGCCCCTGCCGGCGCGCATCGTGCTCATCGTCAACGCCGAAAGCCTGCTCAACGACGCCTCCGGACTGGTGGCCTTCAAGCTCGCCGTCGCGGCGGCGGCGACCGGGCTGTTCTCGTCGACGGTGGTCGCCGGCGACTTCCTGCATCTGGCCGGCGGCGGCATCATTATCGGCATCTCTGTCGAGTGGTTGGGTCGAGAGCTGCGCCAGCGCCTGATTCGTTTGCGCGCCGACGACCCCGTATTGCAGACCCTGCTGACGATACTGATGCCCTACGGTGCCTACCTCGCGGCCGAGGCATTGCACGTTTCCGGGATCCTGGCGGTGGTGGCCGCCGGGCTATGGGCCAGCGGCCAGGAGGTCAAAGGACTGACCGCCGATGCGCGCCAGCACGCCCGCGAAGTGTGGAGGATGCTTTCCTATGTCCTCAACGGTCTGGTCTTCGTCCTGCTCGGCCTGCAGCTACGGCGCATGCTGACCAGCGTCGACCAGTACGCCGCGCTCGATCTGGCCTTGTACGCGCTCGTCCTGTGGGCCTTGTTGATGGTCTTGCGGATTGCCTGGGTGTGGATTTCCGCGCACCTTCGGTTTCGCCTGGGCTGGGGCTGGAGCGGCAGCGACTCGGGTCCCGATCCCAAGCGACTGCTGCTGGTCAGCTGGGCGGCGGTACGCGGCTCGATCACGCTGGCGACGGCGCTTTCGGTGCCGACGATAATTGCTGGCGGAACGCCTTTTCCCGAACGCGACCTGGTGGTCTTTCTGGCTGCGGCGACGATCATCCTGACTCTTGCCTTCAACGGCGTGCCGCTGCCCTGGCTGATCCGCAAGCTGGCAATCGACAGCGGCCAGGAGAACCTGGACGAAGAGCACGCGGCCCGCGCCGAAATCGCCCGCGCTGCACTTGCCGCCGTGGCCAACGTCGCCAGTGACCTCAGCGACCCGGAAGACCTCGCTTTCGCCGAACAACTGGCCCGCCGCTATCAGGGCAAGATCGAGTTGCTCGAGGGCGATCCGGGCCACGCGACGCTGCGAGCGACGCATATCGCCGTGCGCCGGCGCCTGCGGCTGGCCGCGATCGGCGCCGAACGGCAGCGCCTGCGCGAGTTGCGCGCCAGCGACGTGATCAACGACGAGAGCCTGCGGCTCATCGAAGCCGAGCTCGACGAGCGCGAACTGGTTTCGTCGATCAGCGTGGACCGCGGCTAGCGCCAGGCTGGGGCACGCTTCTCCGCACCGAGGGTCACACGGCGAACTGCAGCGCGGCCAGACGCGCATACAAGCCGCCGCGAGCGACCAGTTGCAGGTGCGTACCGGCGTCGATCAGCCGCCCATGCTCGAAGACGACGATGCGGTCGGCACGCTGCACGGTGGCCAGGCGGTGAGCGATGACGATCGTCGTCCGGCCGCTGATCGCCGCTTCCAGCGCCGCCTGCACCACCCGCTCGCTCGCTGCGTCGAGGCTGCTGGTCGCCTCGTCAAGCAGCAGCAGCGGCGCGTTCTTCAGGATCGCGCGGGCGATGGCGATCCGCTGACGCTGACCACCGGACAGACGAACGCCACGCTCGCCGACGAAAGTGGCGTAGCCCTCGGGCAGCCGCTGGACGAACTCGTCGACGAAAGCGGCGGCGGCAGCGGCCCTGGTTTCCTGGTCACTGGCTCCGGGCCGGCCGTAGCGGATGTTGTCGGCGATGGTGCCCGAAAAGATCACCGCTTCCTGCGGCACCACCGCGATCCGTCCACGCAGCTCGGCCAGGCGCAGGCGGCGCAGGTCGATGCCATCGATCGTGATGACGCCTTCGCTGACGTCGTAGAAACGCTGCAGCAACTGCAGAACGGTCGTCTTGCCGGCGCCCGACGGCCCGACCAGCGCCACCGTCTGACCCGCCTCGATGCTCAGATCGAGTCCCTGCAGGACCGGCTGCGCCGGTCGCGCGGGGTAGGCAAAACGGACCCCTTCGAAGGCCACGCGCAAGCCACCAGCCGGCACTGGCAGGGCGGCCGGCTGCTGCGGCTCGTCGATCGGCGAACGCGAGCGCAGCAGTTCCATCAGCCGCTCGGCCGCCCCCGAAGCGCGCAGCAGGTCGCCCCAGACCTCGGCCAGCACCGCCACGCTGCCGGCGACGACCATCACGTAAAGAGCCGTCTGGCTCAGCTGGCCGGCGCTCATCTCGCCAACCATGACCGCCTGCACGCCGCCATACAGACCGTAGAGCAGCGAACCGAAGACACCAATGATCACGAAGGCGGTGAACGCCGAACGCGTGCCGGTGCGGCGGATCGAAGTCGCGAAGGCCCTTTCGTTGGCCAGCGAGAAGCGTGCCGCTTCGGCGGTCTCCTGGGTATAGCTCTGGACGATCGGGATGGCATTGAGGATCTCGCCGGCGATCCCGCTGGTATCGGCAAGGCGGTCCTGGCTGGCGCGCGAGAGCTTGCGCACCCGCCGACCGATCAGTCCCGCCGGCAGGACGAAGAGCACGATGATCCCGGCGACGGTCAGCATCAGACGCGGCGTGGTGGTCACCAGCATGGTCAGGCCGCCGGCGAACAGGACGATGTTGCGCAAGCCCATGCTGACGCTCGAACCGACCGCGCTGTGGATCACCGTGGTGTCGGTCGTCAGGCGCGACAGCACCTCGCCGGTCTTCAAGGTCTCGAAGAACTGCGGGCTCTGCCGCAGGACGTGCGCGTAGACCGCCTGCCGGAGGTCGGTGGTCACCCGCTCGCCGATCCAGCTGACCATGTAGAAGCGCGCGGCGGTCGCCAGGCCAAGGACCACCGCCACCGAGAAGAGCAGCAGAAAGTGTTCGCGTACCGCCTGCATCCGTTCGCCGAGTTCCGTGCCGGGCGGCAAGCCGAGGCCGCCGTCGACCAGCAGCTTCACCGCGTAGGGGAGCGTCAGCGTCGCCGAGGCGGCGAGCAGCAGGAGCAGCAAGGCCAGCGCAATCTGCCTGCCGTACGGCGCCAGGTACGGCAGCAGGGCCCGCAACGGGCGCAACTTGCCGGCGGCAGAGCGCCGCGACTCGGCGCCAGCCGTCGCGGTCTGCTCGCCGGATGCCTGCGAGTTCAGCCGAGCAGCCCGCGCAGGACGCCCCAAACACCACCCAGCCCGAGCGCCGCGAAGCAGAGCATCGACAAGCCGAAGCCAGCACCGCGCGACTTCGGGTCACGGGCGTAGGCCAGCGCGTACCAGACCCGTGCCAACAGCCAGCCACTACCGAAAACGGTGGCCCACAGGCTCGACAGGTTGAGGGCGAAAACCCACAGCACCGGCAGGAAGGCGACGGTGTTTTCGAGGGTGTTCATCTGGATCCGGTAGGCGATCTCGAACTGCGGGTGGCCGGTGGTTGCTGGCGCCCTGATGCCGTGCTTGATGCGGCAGCGACCGACGTAAGCGGCGCAGGCGAAAAGCAGCAGCGAGCTGGCCAAAGTCAGCAGCGTGGGTCCTGGGTAATCGGTCATGATGGCCATCCCTGGCTGGTTTTGGTTTCGGAAGGCGAGGCCGATGCGGCCGGTGCCCGGCGGACGCCACGGACTTTCGCGGTTTTCATCGCTCGAAGAAGACGTCCCGATAGAAGGCGTAAAGCGACGCGTAGAGGACCGGCAGCAGGACCAGCCAGCCGAGCAACAGCGGCAAGCTGGCGATCACCGCGGCGAGCAGGACCAGCAGGCCGTACAGGCAGAATGGAGCAAAGTTCCTCCAGGCGGCGAAGAAACTGGTCTTGATCGCCTGGACGGCCGAAAGACGCTGAAAGACCACCAGCGGCGGCGCCAGCCAGATGGCCATCGCCATCGGCACGAAGAGCAGCAAGGTCGTCAGAAAACCCAGCGAGAGCAGTGGCAAGGAAGCGGCGTCGTAGCGCGAGCCCACCAACATCGTCGCCAGCGCCACCACCACCCCGACCACGGCGGACAACACCAGCATCGCTGCCAGATACAGCAGGCCGATCAGCAGCAGGCCACCCGGATTGCTCGTAAAGCCTGCGAACAGGTGCATGAAACGGACCTCGCCGCCGTCGTCGATCTCCTTGCAGCCGATACTGACACCACCGATGAGCACCGGAATCAGCAGGTTCACCGCCACGTCCAGGAACGGGACGGAACTGACCGCCAGCATCAACAACATGAAAGCGACCGCGATTCCCATCCAGGTTCCCGGTGCGGTGCGGAATATCGCCCAGCCACGGGCCAACCACTGGAAGCCATGGCCGACCGGCAGGCAGCGCCCTTCGGGGACAAAACTCCCGATCACTGCATCGCGGTGCTGGTCGACGCCCACTGCGGCCGCCTCGAAGGGGTTGGATTCACTGTTCATCGCTACCTCATGCGATCCGAAATACCGGAAATTGGTTGCGCCACGGCGTCGTTCGATCGGCCGGCGCCGGCGCGGCGAACACTATAACGCGCCGCAGCGCTGCCCGGCCCAGTGTTGCCCGATATAGCAGCGATTGGCGACAGCGCCCGACCGCGCCACCACCAGGCGAACGGAAGTCGGGCGCCGCCGATCGAAGCGGGCAACGCTCCTTCGCGGACGGCCAGCAGCGCCTCGTTGGCAACCGGCCACCAGGCGAAGGCCTGGGTCGAGTCGACCACACCAGCCTCCGAACGGCCCTGAAGGGCCGCGACATTTTGTAACATCCATGAATCAGCCAGATGGAAGTTATGGCATGGTACTTTGCTTTCCAAAACGTAATGCAGATGGCGGGTCCGTGTGCAGCCGTGCCAGCAATCCCTTGACGATCGCCAATTGAACCAAACAGAAACGGGAAACCCCTTGAAAACACATCAAGTAAAGTCCCTTGCTGCCGCAACGCTGCTCAGCGTCCTGGGGGCAATTTCCTCGGCTGGAGCCACCCCGATCACCAAGTAGGTCGCCATCCGGGCAGTCCAGGCCTGTGACGATGACGGTTCGAATGGCGCCTCGGCGACGATCTATGAAACCTATGCCGACAAGATCTGGGCGCAGGCGGGAGTCGATTTCCTGTTCCTGCCGACGGTTCAATGGTGGAGCGGCTCGATCAGCCCCTATGACTTCGATGTCGACGACGGCGCCGGACTGCTCAATGCCGGCACAGCGGTATTGGGCGACTAGATCGCCAATGGCATCCTGAACATGTACTTCGTCTCCGACCTGCAGGTCGTCGGCGGGACCCTGTACGGCTTCGGTTGCGCCGCCCCGACGTTCGCCGCGGCTTGCAATAACGAATCACGGGGCGCGATCAACTCGACCGATGTCGACAGCTTCAACGGAGGCGGCGAGCGAATCAATACCGTCTTGCACGAAGTCGGCCATGTGCTCGGCTTGACGCACAACGGTTATGGCGCTGGCGGCGGCGAAAACCTGATCACCAGCGGCAGTAACCGGACGTTGCCCGGCAGCCTGGCCGAGATCAGCGATGACGGCATCACCGGCATGAGCCTGTTGACCGCGCCGCAAATCACCGAGGCGCGATCGAGCCCGCTTGCCAGGGATCTAGCGACGGCCGAGACCGCGCCGCTGGTGCTCGCCGGACTGGCCAAGCTTGGACTGGGCGCCACTCGCCGCCGGCGCGCCGCGGCCATTGCCGCCTGACCCGAACGGCGAATGAGCCCACACCGGCATCTGGCCAGCGGGCTTCTCGCCGCCTTGCTGTGGCCCACGGGGTCGATTGCGGTGGACTTCGTCGCGGCGCTGGTACAACGGGAAACCGTAGTATCGGCTAGTGGCGCTTACACCTTCGACATCGAGTTGGCCAGGCGCTGGCGCGTCGACCCCGCCACCGGAACGCTGCGCGCCATAGCCGGTGGGCAAGCGCACACGCTGTGGCAACGAAGCCTGCCGCAGCGCGTGCGGCCCCGTTTTGCATCGGCGGCCGACGATGGCACGGTCGTCTTGTTCGACCAGTTTGACAACATCAAGGGACCGACTGCTGTCTTGCTGGTCAATCCCCAAGGGCACGATGTCGTCAGGCTGACGTTTGACGAAATTGCCCGCGCAATTGGCGCGACCGAATCCCGGGTGCTGCACCAGGCCAAGCACGGTGCCTGGATTCAAACTCTCCCCCGGCTGACCAGCACCGAAGCGCTGGTGGGAGTCGCCGGGCGAACGCTGTCGATCAACCTGGCCACCGGTCAAACGCAGGTGGCGCCGCGCTGAAATCCGCAGGGCTGCGCTCGCAGGCGGCTTGCGATCTTCTCCCCCGCAGCAGTCGCACCCGCCACCAGCTGCTGCTGCAGGTCTCCGGCCGCCAGACGCAATGCCCAGCGTCGCCTGGCTCGCAGGACCGACTCTGTCATCAGCAGAGCACGATCTGCTGACCGTTCAGCCTCTTCACCGGCTCCTCGTTAACGGAGCCCTTCCCTGCCGGCGCATCAGGCACGCCACGCTATCGCCTGATGTTCGGTTGCGCGGTCCACTACTCCCGTTCCTGGCCAATCGCACGATCTTCCAATTAACCCTCCCCTTTCACACCTCCACACCGCGCAATGCCGCAAACCCGATGCGGACTTACGACCTTCCCGGGGAAGTCACGGGCATCACCCCAGATTGACGCCTTTCGGTTCCACGTCGTGGCCTTCCTGAAAGGATGCGGCCCTGAGCCGAGCGGCCGCCCGATCCGCGACGCCGCCTGACCTGCCGCCGGGTCGCCACGCCGGCCATTGTCGGCGTAGTTCAGACTCCGCGCGGTCGCCAGTGCTCCGCCCTGAAGAGAACGCCCCGCCCTGGCGGGGCGCTCTCTTCGAAACGACCGCGATCTCATCATGCGTGCTGGCGACTTGCTCCCGAGCCCTAGTTATGCGACACGTCGCGAAGGCGCCGACGGGAACTCGTTGGTGCCTAATGCAAGCGACACGGTCCAGCATGGTCCATCCACTGCCCACCTTCTGGAAACCTGACCCACCTCGTCACCAACCAAATCGCAGAGCGGAAAGCCGGTCGTTGTGCGGCCACGCAGGACTGCCCACACCGGGCGCAGAGCGATGGCCAGAAAAACGACAAGAACAGACAAGCCAATGGCCTGCTTTTCGCCGAATCTACTTGCCGACAGATTTGTTTCCGATGCTTGCTGGTGCCATTGACTTCGCCGTCGTTCTTGTGTGTAGATCCGGCCACGAGGATGCAGAATGAAGACGGGAGGAGTCCGGTCAAACTCGCTCGCACCAGCGATCGACATACAATGGGGGAAATCATCATGGCAACAATATTTGGCAGCACCGGTGACGACAGCAACGTCGGCGGCACGCCCAACCTGGCCAACGGCACGACCGGCAACGATACCTTCCTGACCTCTCTGGGCAACGACTTCGTAGGCGCCAGCGCCGGCAACGACAGTTACAACCTCGGTTACAAGAGCAGTACCAGTTACTGGCGTTACGGCTTCAACGATTTCGACACGCTCGACTACCGCAACGCCTGGAGCAGCTTCGCGCTGCCGGACGCCAGCAGCCTGCGCATCAATGCCGACCTCGAACTCGGAACGATCAAGAAGCTCAACGCCGCCGGCACCGTCGTTCTCGCGACCGACTCGGTGGTCGGAGTCGACCGCATTGTCGGCACAGCCGGCGACGACACGCTGCTGGGCCGCAACTTCTGGACCTACGAAGAGTTCCGCGGCCACGGCGGCAACGACCTGATCAACGGCCGAGGCAACGAGGACGCCGTCAGCTACGTCAACGAAGCGACTACTGCCGGCATCACGGTGAACCTGGCCGCCGGAACGGTGACCAGCACCGACGTGAAGGTTGGTACCGACACGCTGCGCGAAATCGAGGACGTCATCGGCTCGAACCTCGCCGACACCTATAACGCCGCCGGCTACGGCGGCTCCAGCGTCAATCGCAACTCCTGGGGCCATAGCTGGAACATATTCACTCCCAACGGTGGCGACGATGACATTACCGGCAACGGCGACACCCGGGTCAGTTACACCGGCGTCGGTGGTGCGATCACGGTCGATCTGAGCGGCCTGACGGCACCGGGCGTCAAGGTCAAGATTGTCACGGCATTCACCGACGATCCGCTCAGGAGCGCCTATGCTCCTGGGACGAACGTCCAGGGTTCGGGAATCGACGGCGCGCAGGGCGGGTCGTACGACGACACGCTGATCGGTGGTGGCCAGGTCAACACCCTGGGCGCCCGATCGCTGGCGAACACGCTGTCCGGCGACCTCAGTTTCGAAACCTTTCGCGGCAACGCCGGCAATGATTTCATCAACGGCAAGACCGGCTCCGATCGTGCCGACTACCGGGGCGGCAACCAGATCGAAGGGATCGTCGCCAATCTCGCTGCCGGCATAGTCAGCGGCGATCCGTTCATGGTCGGCATCGATACGCTGCGGGGCATCGAAGGGATTCGCGGCACCTATCTCGACGACGTCTACAACGCCACCGGCTTCACGCTGTCGAATGCCGCCAGTCCCTCGGTCAACAGCGGTGACATCGTCGTCGTCCCGCCCACCGGCGAAGCGTTGGCGTCTACCGCCTTCAACCAATTCCAGGCCATCGGGGGCAATGACACGGTCACCGGCAACGGCGCGACGCGCATCAGCTTCAGCAGTATCTTTGTCGAGAAGCTGGTGGCCAGCGTGCCGTCGGTGCGCGCGACTTTCAGCACCGCCAGCGATGGTTTTGCCGAATTGGGACTGACCGACGGCGGCTATGGAACGGTGACCTTCACCGGTGTCTTCTCGCTCCGTGGCAGTGAAGGCAACGATCAACTTGCCGGCAGCACGGGCTACCAGCACCTGCTCGGTGATTACGGCGACGACGTTCTGCTCGGCGGCGACGGTGCCGATATCCTGGAGGGCTACGACGGGATATCGGGTGCAGAACTAAACCTGACCACTCTATACACCGATAACGACTTGCTGGACGGTGGCGCAGGCGACGACCTGCTGCGTGGCGACTTCGGCAACGACACCCTGATTGGTGGCAGCGGTAACGACACCATGGAAGGTGGCACGGGCAACGACACCTACGACGTCGACAGTCTCGGCGACGTGGTGAGCGAGACGGTCGCGGGAACCAACGGTGGCGTCGACACGGTGTTGAGTTCGCTCACCGCTTATACGCTCGGCAGCAACGTCGAGAACGGGCGCATCATGCTGCCGGGAACCGCCAACCTCACCGGCAACACCCTCGCCAATGTTCTCTACGCCGGCGCCGGCAACAACGTCCTCGACGGCAGCACCGGCACCGACACCGCCTCGTACGCCTACGCCACTGCCGCCGTGACGGTCAGCCTCGCGGTCGCCGGCGCGCAGGCGACCGGCGG
>NZ_JAPUVQ010000147.1:0-2557 GCF_029255145.1 Accumulibacter sp. | reverse complement strand
ATATTGGCTTCGACATCTTCTTCAAGGTGCTCGACCAGTCGTCGCTGTGGTCGCCCGTCGACAGCGCGGCCGGCATCCTCATCAGCGCCGCCATCCTCATCATCCTGGCGTTGATCGGCGTGAACATGCTGGTGCTCCTGGTGAGTGGCTGGATCCTTTCTTACGCGGGCGTCTTCTTCCTCGGCTTCGGTGGGTCGCGCTGGACCTCCGACATGGCGATCGGCTACTACAAGACCGTTCTGAACATTGCCGCGCAGCTTCTTACCATGGTCCTGCTGGTCGGCATCGGCAAGTCCTTCGTCGACCAGTACTACGCCGGGATGAGTGCGGGCATCAGCCTGAAGGAGCTGGGCGTGATGATGATCGTCGCCGTGGTGCTGTTTGCCCTTGTCACCAAGCTGCCGTCGTTGGTTGGCGGCCTGGCGATGGGTGGCAGCGTGCACACCATGGGCAGTGGCCTTGGGACGGGCGCGGCGATGGCGGCGGTCGGCATGGCCAGCGCGGCCGTCGGTGTTGCCGGCGCAGCCATTGCCGCCGGGGCAACAGGCATGGCCGGCGGCGCGCAAGCCCTAATGGCGGCGTGCTCGAAAGCGTCGCAGGACGTGGCCGGTGGTAGCGACATGCTTGCGAACCTGGGTGGGGGCAGTTCGTCGGGTGCGGGCCGGTCGTCGGGCGGTGGCAGCGCAAGCCCGCTGGCGGCCGCAATGGACAGCGGTTTGGTCGGTCACGGATCGTCTGGTGGTGGCAGTTCACACGGCCGATCCGACACCAAGCAGGCAACCACAAAGCGTGGCGCCACGCTGGGGGCAGTGCAGTCGAGCGGCATGGTTTCGGCAGTGGCCAAGGTCGGCAAGGTCGCGGCAGGCACTGCAGCGAATTTGGCGCAAGGCGGCTGGGACGTCGCAAAGGCGAGGGCCGGCGAAGTAAAGGATGCCGCGATGGATCGCATCGGCGAAACGACGGGCGGCAAGATCGCTGCGGCCATCAAGGACAAGGGCGATCAGAAGCCCGTATTCGGCAGCGACAGCCTGGCAAAGGCAGACGACCAATCGGTGGACGCAGAATCGGAAATCGCCGCATTCCGTGACCGCGCCGCCCAATCTTCTTGAAAGGAGCATCCCCGATGAAAAACCAGTGCGTTCTCGCGCCGTTCACCCTGGCGATCGCCGCCGCAACCGCGGCCTCCGCCGGTGCCCAGGAGGTGCTGACCGGCGATACCCGCCTGGCGTGCGAGGCCACCCTATGCCTGGCGACGGGCACCCGGCCGGGCGAGTGCGCGCCGTCGCTCTCGCGCTATTTCGGTATCAACAAGCGGAAGTGGTCGGACACCGTGCGAGCACGCACCAGCTTTCTGAACCTGTGCCCGGTGTCGGACCAGACACCGGAAATGCGTGCGCTGGTCAATGCCATGGCGAACAGCGCCGGCCGCTGCGACGCGGCTTCCCTGAACGTGACGCTGCGCGTGTGGAATCACTGGGACGTTGACGGTGGCAAGGTGTTGATCAACAACCAGATGCCGGGCTATTGCGCAGCCTACACCGGGCACCAATACAGCAGGCTAGGCGACCTTTCGCCCAAGTATGTTGGGACGCCGGAACGAGGCGGCTACTGGGTCGATGCGCAGGACCATGACGCTGCCGTGGCCCGGTACAACGATCGGATTGCTACCGAGGATAGCCGGCGCAGGAATGGCGAGTGGTACCGGTAGGACGAAAGAGGAAACGGTCATGCCTTTCGTCGATCTTCCGCCCCAGCTTCAAGAGCGCGTCGTCTGCTCGATCGCGGCCGCTGTGAAATACCAGATTCCCGCGAACATGGTGCTTGCAGTGGCGGAGAAGGAAGGGGGGAAGCCGGGCCAGTGGGTGCGCAACGCCAACGGCACGCATGACGTGGGGCCGATGCAGTTCAACACGGTGTACCTGCGCGACCTGGCCCGCTACGGCATCACGCCCGATGACGTAGCAGCGGCCGGCTGCTATGCCTTCGACCTCGCCGCCTGGCGGCTGCTGCAGCACATCAAGAAGGACAAGGGCGATCTCTGGACGCGGGCCGCCAATTACCACTCCCGGACGCCGCAGTACAACGCGGTGTACCGGGCGGATCTGGTCGTCAGGGCGAGAAGGTGGGCGGATTGGCTGGAGGCTCGATTTGTGACGGTGGACGTGACGAAAGTGGGCGCCCTGTCCTCGTCGATGCCTGGGGCGCCGGCAACGGTGCAGCCAGGCTCGGTGCAGACGACGATGGCGGCAACGAAGTTAACCGCGACGCCGGCACAAACGCCGGCGGCAACGGTTGCGTGGAATACCTACGGGTATGTCCCGCGAAAAGTCATCATCGGCGGACAGCCATGAGCAACGCGCTCAAAGTCAGCGGTGAAAACGATGGCCACGTCTTGCGAAAACAGGCCGCGCCGGCGGCATGGCGATCGGCGCTCCCGAGTTCGACACTTTTCGCGTGCCAGACGCATAATCGGGGTTTGGTTTGCAATAAAAACAAGGAGTTGGCGCGCAGCCGGAAATTTTGTGTAGTGACACGTTTAGCCTAAAAGCCTATTGCG
>NZ_JAPUVQ010000146.1:0-49488 GCF_029255145.1 Accumulibacter sp. | reverse complement strand
GTGGTAGCAGCTTCGCTACCACCCGATCCTTCATCACTTGTCCGTATCTTGCCATTTCCTCACCTCGTCATTGCCCCCGGTTTCAGATCCTATCGAGGCGACAACTAGTCTGACACAGGGGGGCACTCTGGACGCAGCGCCTGACGGCTCAGCATTCAAGCCCCCAGTACAGTGGATCGCCGAACGTGCTCTTGATCTGATCGATGAACAAGCGCACGCGCAAGGGCAGGTGTCGGCGTTGTGGAAATACCGCGTAGATACCCACCGGCGGCGCAGCGTACTCGTCGAGCACCGAGCGTAGCCTCCCGCTGCGCAGATCGTCACCCACCTCCCACACCGACCGCCACGCCAAACCCTTGCCGGCCAGCGCCCATTCGTGCAGGACCGCGCCATCGTTGCACTCGAAAGCCCCTCCTACCTTGCGGTGCACGACGTCACCAGCCAGGGCCTCGCGGAGCGCCCAGCCGCGCTGCTGATCGAGCGACAAGCAGTTGTGCGCCGACAGATCCGCGGGCGTCAGCGGCACGCCGTGACGCGCCAGGTAGTCCGGGCTGGCCACCACCACCCGCCGCATCTCGCCCAGCTTGCTGCTGGCCAGACTGGAGTCGGCCAATTCGCCGATACGCACGGCACAATCGACGCCTTCGTTGAGCAGGTCAACGACGCGGTCGCTCAAGTCCAGTCGCACGCTGACGTCGGGATTTGCGGCCATGAAAGCGGCGACCTGCGGCGCTACGTGACGCCGTCCGAAACCGGCCGGCGCGGACACTTTAAGGTGCCCGCTGGCACGGATGCCGCCGACAGACACCGCCGCTTCGGCGTTCGCCAGTTCGTTGAGAATGCGCTGGCAGTCTTCGAGAAACGCCTGCCCTTCGAAGCTCAGCGACAGCCTGCGCGTCGTGCGCAGCAGCAGCTTTACGCCCAGCCGTGCTTCCAGCGCGTCGAGCCGGCGTCCAATTACCGCTGGCGTGACGGCTTCGACTTGCGCCGCCGCCGACAGACTGCCTCGAGTTGCCGAGTTGACGAAGGCGCGGATCTGTTTGAAGTGATCCATCCTAATGATTACATACCTGAAGTAAAAAATACTTTGATTTTAATCGTTCTTATCTTTCATCACCGTAGGCAATATAATTCGTGCACCGCATCATAAACCTTCGACAGGAGCCACCACATGAGCCTCAATCTGCCCGCTGGAATGCAAATCAACGCACCGATCCAAGCCGCTTACGAAACCGTTCTGACTACCGACGCGCTGGCCCTGGTGGCGAAACTGCACCGTGCCTTCGAAGGGATGCGCCAAGAGTTGCTGCAGGCGCGGGTCGACCGGCAAGCGGCCATTGACGCCGGCGAAGTACCCGACTTCCTGCACGAAACCCGGAGAATACGCGAAGGCGACTGGCGCGTTGCCCCCCTGCCCAAGGCACTCGAGCGCCGCCGGACGGAAATCACCGGCCCGGTTGAAGCCAAGATGGTCATCAACGCCTTCAACTCGGGCGCCGACTCGTACATGGCGGACTTCGAAGACTCCAACAGCCCGAAGTGGGACAACCAGATCCAGGGCCAGGTCAACCTGTACAAAGCCATCCGGCGCGAGCTGTCGTTCGTCAACGAAGCCGGCAAGGAGTACCGCCTGAACGACAACATTGCCACGCTGCAGATTCGTCCGCGAGGCTGGCACCTTGACGAAAAGCACGTGACCGTCGACGGCCGGCGGGTTTCCGGCGGCATTTTCGACTTCGCGCTGGTCTTCTTCCACAACGCCAAGGAACAACTCGCGCGTGGCGCCGGCCCCTACTACTACCTGCCGAAGATGGAATCGCATCTCGAAGCACGGCTGTGGAACGACATCTTCGTCATGGCCCAGGATCACATCGGGCTGCCTCAAGGCACGATCAAGGCGACGGTGCTGGTCGAGACCGTCCTGGCCACCTTCGAGATGGAGGAAATCCTTTACGAACTTCGTGAGCACTCGGCCGGCCTCAACGCCGGGCGCTGGGACTACATCTTTTCGTGCATCAAGAAATTCAAGAAGGACCCGGATTTCTGCCTCGCCAACCGCGCCGCGATCACCATGGAAGTCCCGTTCATGCGCAGCTATGCCCTGCAACTGGTCAAGGTCTGCCACTCGCGCGGCGCGCCCGCGATGGGCGGCATGAGCGCGCTGATCCCGATCAAGAACGATCCGGAGGCCAATGAAAAGGCGCTGGCCGGCATTCGTCACGACAAGGCGCGCGACGCCAATGATGGCTTTGACGGCGGCTGGGTCGCCCACCCCGGTCTGGTCGCGATCGCCGCCGAAGAATTCCAGAAGGTGCTCGGCGATCGCCCGAACCAGTGGGAAAAGCAGCGTCACGAGGTGTTCACGGCCGCTGACTTCCTCGACTTCCAGCCCTCGCAGCCGATCACCGAAGCGGGTGTGCGCAACAACATCAACGTCGGCATCCACTACCTCGGCAGTTGGCTCGCCGGCAATGGCTGCGTGCCGATCCACAACCTGATGGAAGATGCCGCGACGGCGGAAATCTCGCGCTCACAGGTCTGGCAATGGGTGATCTCTCCGAAAGGCGTTCTCGACGATGGCCGCAAGGTCACCGCCGAAATGGTTCGCGGCATGATCGCCGAAGAACTTGCCAAGGTGAAGGCAGCGGTCAGCGCCCAGGGCGAAGATACCGCCACCTACGATCAGGCGGCGGTCATTTTCGACAAGATGTCGCTGACCCCGGACTACCCGGAATTCCTCACCCTGCCGCTTTACGAGGCAATGGACTGAGACCACCTGCCAGCTGCGGATCAGAGCAACCGGCGGCAGCAGAAAGCGGCGTCGCGCCAAGCGGCGCCGGTTTTTTCGTTCAGCAGCCTAACCGACGCGCCGCGCCCCAATCTCGCAGCTCAGGTGTGAGACAATACCGGCGGCCCGATACGCAAGCGTAGCGCCCTTGCGGCTGTACACCAGCGACCGACGTCCCGACCGCATCAGGCATCAGCACATGCCACCTCCAGCCATCAAATAGAAAAACACAATGCCCGATCTCGCTTCGGCCCACTTCTGGATCGCCGTTCTCCAGATCATCGCCATTGATATCCTGCTCGGTGGCGACAACGCGGTAGTCATTGCGTTGGCGTGCCGCAAACTGCCAGCAGCGCAACGCGATAGGGGAATCTTCTGGGGTGTGGTCGGTGCCATTGGGCTGCGCATCTTATTGATCTATTTCGCGCTGCAACTGCTAGCCATCCCTTACCTCAAGATCGTCGGCGGTCTGCTCCTGTTCTGGATAGGCATCAAGCTGGTCATTCCCGAAGACGACAATCCGCACAATGAAGTGGCCGGCAGCGCCACGCTTGCTGGTGCGATCAAGACGATCATCGTCGCCGACGCGGTGATGAGCATCGATAACGTCATCGCGGTCGCCGCGGCGTCGCACGGGTCGATCATCCTGGTGGTCTTCGGTATCGCCGTTTCGATCCCGATCGTCGTCTGGGGCAGCAAGCTGGTGCTCACTCTGATGGATCGCTACCCGGTGGTGATCGTCGCTGGCGGCGGCCTTCTCGGCTGGATCGCCGGCGGCATGCTGCTCACTGACCCGGTGGTACCGCCAGGCTGGCGGGATACCGTCGCGCACAGCACTTACCTGGCTTCAGGGCTGGGCGCGCTGCTGGTCGTCGTGCTCGGGAGATGGCTGGCCAGGCGACATCACTCTGCGGCTGCAAGCGGTGAACTTGCTACCGCCAGCCACCAGAAGCAATCGGAAGGAGAACGGAAATGAACCCCCATTGGCTGGTTCCCGTCGATGGCTCGCTGCCGGCGCTACGCGCTGTGGACCACCTGCTGCGCGAAGTGGCCGACAGCACGATCGCCCCGGCGATCAGCTTGGTAAACGTGCAGGCGCCCTTGCCATCCGAGATCACACGCTTCATCAGCAGCGCGGTCGTCCACGACTACCACCGCGAAACCGGCGAAGCGGCACTGGCCGACGCACGAGCCAGGCTGGAGGAAGCAGGCCTTGCTTATTCCGAGCACATCCTGCTCGGCGAAGCCGCGCCGACCATTGCCGATTACGCCAGGGAGAATGGCTGCACGCTGATCGTCATCGGTTCTCGCGGCCTCGGCTCGGTGGCCGGCATACTACTGGGGTCGGTAACCAGCAGAGTCGTTCATCTGACAGACCTGCCGGTGGTAGTGGTCAAGTAACGCCCGGCTGAGCAAGTGCGTATCGTCCGGGCAGTCGGCCGCAAGCACCACTCGATACGCCCCCACTGGCAAGCCGCGCCTATGGCAACGCGCCGGCTCGCTTACTACAGGACGTAACGCGACAGGTCCTCGTTTTTCGCCAGGTCGGCCAAGCGGCTGTCGACGTAACCGGCATCAATCGCCAGCCTCTCCGGCCCCCCCTGGCCGGCGGAAAACGACACCTCCTCGAGCAATCGCTCCATGACCGTGTACAAGCGGCGGGCGCCGATGTTCTCCGTTCTCTCGTTGACCGACCAGGCGATCTCGGCCAGCCGCCTGACACCGTCGGCAGCAAACGCCAGGGTAACGCCTTCGGTGGTCAGCAGAGCCTCGTATTGTTTGGTCAGGCAGGCATCGGTCTGGGTCAGAATGCACTCGAAGTCGGCAACGGACAAGGAGTCGAGTTCGACACGAATCGGAAAGCGCCCCTGCAACTCGGGAATCAGATCCGATGGCTTCGCCAGGTGGAAAGCGCCACTGGCGATGAACAGTACGTGATCGGTGCGGATCATCCCGTACTTGGTCGACACGGTCGTTCCTTCGACCAGCGGCAGCAAGTCGCGCTGCACCCCCTGGCGCGAGACATCGACCCCGTGGGTCTCGCTGCGCGACGCAATCTTGTCGATTTCATCAAGAAAGACGATGCCGTTCTGTTCGAGATTGCGTATCGCGTCGAGCTTGACCTCCTCGTCGTTGACCAGCTTCGCCGCTTCTTCGTCGATCAGCAAGCGGCGCGCGTCAGAAATCTTCAACTTGCGTGCTTTCCTGCGGCCCCCACCGATGTTCTGGAACATGCCTTGAATCTGCGACGTCAGTTCCTCCATTCCTGGCGGCGCGAAGATCTCGGCCTGCATCGACGGCGCGGCAACCTCGACCTCGATTTCCTTGTCATCCAGTTGGCCCTCGCGCAGCTTCTTGCGGAATTTCTGACGGGTCGTGTTGTCGTCGCTCGGCGGGTTGTCGTTATAGACATTGCTGCGCGCCGATGGCAGCAGAGCCTCAAGAACGCGCTCTTCGGCCGCGTCCTCGGCACGCGCCCGAACGCCCTTCAGCGCTTCCTCGCGGCCACTCTTGACCGCGATCTCGGCCAGATCCCGGATGATTGTTTCGACGTCGCGACCGACATAACCGACCTCGGTGAACTTGCTCGCCTCGACCTTGATGAACGGCGCGTTCGCCAGCCGCGCCAGGCGGCGCGCGATCTCGGTCTTGCCGACGCCGGTCGGACCGATCATCAGGATGTTCTTGGGAGTGATCTCCTGCCGCAACGGCTCGGCGACCTGAGCCCGCCGCCAGCGGTTGCGCAGCGCGATGGCCACCGCTTTCTTGGCTTTGCCCTGGCCAACGATGTGCTTGTCCAGTTCGTAGACGATTTCCTGCGGAGTCATGGACGACATGTTTATTCCAGCACCTCGATGGTCAAGTTCTGATTGGTGTAAATGCATAGATCGCTGGCGATCAGCAGCGACTTGCGGACGATTTCGGCAGGATCCAGCGCGCTGTTTTCAAGCAAGGCGCGCGCAGCCGAGTGCGCAAAAGCGCCGCCCGAGCCAATCGCCACAATCCCGTACTCGGGCTCGACGACATCACCATTGCCCGTGATGATCAGCGAATTGTCGCGGTCGGCGACCGCCAGCATGGCCTCCAGCCGGCGCAGCGCCCGGTCGCTGCGCCAGTCCTTGGCCAGTTCCACGGCGGAGCGCAACAGATTGCCCTGATGCTTGTCGAGTTTCGCTTCGAAGCGTTCAAAGAGGGTGAATGCGTCGGCGGTGCCGCCCGCAAAGCCGGCGAGAATCGCGCCCTGGTGAATGCGTCGAACCTTGCGCGCGCTGGCCTTGATCACCAGGTTGCCGAGCGTCACCTGCCCGTCACCGCCCATCGCCACGCGCGCACCCCGGCGCACGGACAGAATCGTCGTCCCGTGGTACTGATCCATCCAAAACTCCTGTTGTTGGGCTGGTGTTGGCCTAGTTCCTGGCGAGATCGACGTCGGCCACGGCGCGCAGACCAACGACGCGGAACAACTCGGCAAGCAGGTGGTTGGGGTGACGAACAATGATCTGCCGACCGGTCCGTTTGACCGTTGTCAGAACGTTCAGCAGGGCCCCGGCGCTGAGAAAGTCCATCCTCGTCACGGTCGAGCAATCGATCAGCACCGGATCGTTGGCTGCGGCGTAGGCGGCGAGATCGCCAAAACGCGTGCCCTTGACTTCACCCTTGATGACATAGGCCTCGGCCAGCAAGTGGTCCGCAGCGGCCAGGATCAGCGGCGAAGGTTCGGCCTCCTGGACGCGATCGAATTCCCAGGAGGGCGGCGAGATCTCGAAGTTCACGGCGTAGTCGATCGCCATTTCCTCGAACAATTCAAACTGCCCGCGCAGCTGGCAAAGCTCCAGCTTCAGCAACCAGCACGCACGGTTCTCCGGTAGGGCGGGCGCGATCCGACGATCGAGCAGAGTTGCAAGCTGGTCACGGCCCAGCAGGTCGATCTCGCCCTTGCTCCTGCGTGCCTGCTGCAGCATGGCCAGAAGACGTTCACAGCCGGCCGCGTCGAGCTGCCGCACCTTCGACAGGTCAAGGCGAAGCTGCGGGCTCTTCTTGAGTGCCGACTGCAGGATTTCGAAACCGGCATCGTTGTCGCCGGTCAGGTCGCCCTTGAACAAGACCGTTCCCAACACCTTCGCCTGCGCCGCCACCGGCGCAGCAGCGTTTCGCCAGATCGGCGGCGACTTCTCGAAGGATTGTGCGTAGTCGACTGCCAGGGTCTCGAAAGGAACTTTCTTGCCGGTCATCCGGAAGAGGTCGAATAGCATCAGCCACAGACGCTCGCCCGCACCCGAGCGGTGCACCCGTGTCGAATTCTCGAGCAACGCCCGGACCACATCGTCCTGACCATTGGCAAAGAGCATTGCTGCTTCTTCGGCCTCGGCATCAATGGGGTCGCTTTCGGTTTCGATCTGGAACTCGGCGGCAAGCTCGCTGAAAACGAACTCGCTGAGATCGAGCGGTGGACCGTCGGCAGTAGGCACCGGCGATGAAAAGGGGAGATCCTCACGGGCCAGGCCGACCGGTACAGCTGGCGGCGAATTCAGGGTATCGTCCGGCTGCCCACCGGCAGCCGTGCCACGCGCGTCGTGTGGCCGTGGAACGGCCGCTGGCCGGGCAACCATTTTCTTTTCCGGCGGCTGCTTCTTGAAAAACGAAAAAACCATGGGCGAAAAGGGCCACGAGTGACTTGGCGATAAATTCATCTTGTAACACATCGTCCGGCGCACTGCAATTTGAATCCCGGCCGACCGCGGCCCGGCCGCGTCGACCTTCACTTCCTGCAGGCGCGATCGCCGGCGCCTGCCAACGCTCGACAACGCCAGCGCGTCATCCACCATCCCGCTGCGCGGCAGTCCCGCAAAACATCCTGAAAGCCTTCTCGACGACCTCGCGTGCGAGGGCGCGGACGATGAACACCAGCCGTGTGCCATGATCTTCGTCCGGCCAAGCGGGCAGCACCGATTCCGGGTAACGAATGTGCTGAACGCAGTGCACAACACGCGGGGCGCTTTCTCCCACAACGCCGACCAGGCCCTTGACGCGCAGGATCCGTTCGCCGCAGGTGGCGAGCAGGAGGTCGATCGCCTCAGCAAACTCCGGCCAGGCAAGAGGCGGTTCGAAGCGCAAGACGAAGGCATGGACGAGGGCGTCGTGGTGCGTGACATCGTGCTGTCGGGGCATTTCCCCACCGGCGCGGGTAGCCGCAACCTTTTCCTCGGCCAACCAGCGGCGAACGTCGGCGCCCCTGACGGCCGGATCATAAAGACCACAGCCGATGACCTGCTCCGCGCCAATCACCCCATGGCGCACTTCGATCTGCGGCGCACCCGGGTTGACGCGCGTCAGCCGCCCCGCCACCCGGGCAATCTCTTCGGGCTTTGCCAGATCGCACTTGGTGAGCAGCAGGCGATCGGCCATCGCAACCTGCCTGACTGCCTCGAAATGACGGGCAAGCTGAAGATCGGCGTGCGTGACGTCAACCGCAGTCGCGACCCCATCGATGCGATAGCGTTCGGCAATGAAGAAATCCTCAAGCAGGGTGTACAACACCGGCGCCGGATCAGCCAGGCCGGTGGTTTCGATCAACACCCGCGAGAAGGCCGGGATCTCGCGCCGCAACCGGCGCATGAACAGGTCGCGCAGGCCACCTGACAGCTCGCCGCGCACGCTGCAACACAGGCAGCCCGACGCCAGGACCACGAGGTGGTCGTCGATCTTGTCCACCAGGTGATGGTCGACGGCGACGGCGCCGAACTCATTGATGAGCACCGCGGCGTCGGCCAGTGCCGACTGCCGCAACAGCTGGTTGAGCAAGGTCGTCTTGCCGGCACCGAGAAAGCCGGCCAGGACGGTCACCGGAATCGCCCGCTGCGGGTCTATTGCCGGCACTGCCGGTGTCCATGGGAAGCGGTCGCGCCGGAATCGCACACCAGATTAGCGCCAGTCGCGTGGCTGAGCGGCACTACCAAAGCAAACCTCATTGGCCCATACCGGCGCACTGGGCGCAACGCCCACGCAGATCGAGTTCGATACGTGACAAGGCAAATCCCGCGGGCAGGCTGGGAGCTGTCGGCGGTGCGGCCTCAAGACAGAAGACGCGCCCACAGTCTTCGCAACGAAAATGCGTATGCGCCGCATGCTCACCGGCAGCGGCGGCCGAAAAACGGAACAGGCGCTGCGCATCGGTCTGGCGATGCGCCAGACCACGTTCCACCAGCCAGTCGAGGACGCGATAGAGGGTGACGCGGTCGAGTGCCAGCTCGCCGAGCGCTTGCTCGATCTCGTGATGGCTCAATGCTGCCGGTGCAACTCGCAGCAGCAACAGGACGCGGACGCGTGCCGGCGTCGCGCGCGCGCCCGCCTGGCGAATCAGCAGAGCGACGCGCTCAGCTTCGGCCAGCCTATCGAACGAGGGAGCAGCGACGGTCGTCATGACCGTAAATTTAAGCACAGCCAGAGCACAGACGCTACACGGTTGCAGTATTCGCGTGCCGCCGCGCGCTCCCGATGCGACAGGCAAGCGTAAGGTTTGCCGTTCGTCCGACGACCACCGCACATCCAGCGCACAACTGCCGTCGCGCCATTCCATTATTCAATCATTCAGGAGAAGGCCATGTCTTCCGCCAGCAGATGGGCATCAGCGGTCGCTGCCCTGAGCCTGCTCGGCCTCGCCCATGCAGCGGCCGCCGAGCCAGTGCGCTGCGTCAAGCAAAGTCAGGCGCACCGCGTCGCGCTGGTCGAACTGTACACCTCCGAAGGTTGCAGCAGTTGCCCACCGGCAGACCGCTGGCTGGGGGAACTGTCGCAGCGCTTTTCGGACGAACAGCTGCTGGCCTTGTCGCTGCACGTTGATTACTGGGACTACATCGGCTGGCAGGATCCCTTCGCCCAGCCACGCTTCGCGGAGCGGCAACGATGGCTTACGAGTCTGGCGGCGGCCAGCACGATCTACACGCCAGAAGTATTCACCAACATGAAGGAGACTCGCGGATGGCACCAACACGCGCCTTTTGCCGCGCAGGTCGAAGCCATCAACCGCTTGCCGGCAGCTGCCGAGATCACGCTGCAGATGCAGAAGGCCGGAGACACGGCGCTCGATCTGGAAGCTCGCTTCTCGCTGCGCAAGGGGTTTCGTTCGGGGCGGACGGCCGAGGCGATCGTGGTGGTCTTTGAAAACGAGCTGCGCAGCGACGTTCGAGCCGGCGAGAACCGCGGCGCCCGACTGCAGCACCAACGAGTCGTGCGCTACTGGTCAACGGCCATCGCCCTGAGTGCTCCCGACACGCAGACGGTCTGGCGCCAGACCGTGAAGCTGCCGGCGGGCTGGCAGCGTGAAAAGCTGGGGCTGGCCGCCTTTGTTCAGGACCCACAGGCTGGCGAGGTGCTGCAGGCGATAGCGATGACCGGCTGCGCCGGGCAGCAGTCCGCGGGTGGGATCAACAGTTAGAGCAGTCAATCTTCGATGGAGAACGCAATGAATCGTCGTCAAACACTGAAATGGCTGGGCGGCTTGTCCGCCTTCATGCTTCCGGTTACCGCTCCTGGCCCGACCTGGGCCAGTGCCGGCGCTGGCGCCGGGCTACAGAAATCGAAAGCCGAATGGGCGGCGCTACTGCCGCCAGCGTCGTATCGCGTGCTCTTCGAGGAGGATACCGAACGCGCCGGCAGCAGCCCTCTGAACCAGGAGAAGCGTGACGGAACATTCGTCTGCGCCGCCTGCTACCTGCCGCTGTTCGACAGCTCGACCAAGTACGAGAGTGGTACCGGCTGGCCCAGCTTCTGGCAGCCTCTGCCGGCCGCCGTTGCCACCAGGACCGACTTCAAGCTGATTTATCCACGTACCGAGTACCACTGCTCACGCTGCAGCGGGCATCAGGGCCACGTCTTCAATGACGGCCCCAAGCCTACCGGCAAGCGCTACTGCAACAACGGTGTCGCGCTGCGCTTCGTACCACGCGACGAGAGGCTACCGGAGCTGCGGACATGAGCATCCGTCTGCCCCTGGCCGCGATGGCCACGCTGTTGCTGCTGCTCGGCGGTCGTGCCGCGGCAACTGACCTGCCCGCTGGCAAGACCGCCGCTGGCAGCACGGCGATTTTCGCCGGTGGCTGCTTCTGGTGCAGCGAGGCCGATTTCGAGAAGGTACCGGGAGTGATTGCCGTAGAGTCCGGCTATACCGCCGGCCAGACCGTCAACCCGACCTACGAACAGGTCAGTTCGGGAACCACCGGCCACACCGAGGCGGTGCGCGTTTTCTACGATCCGCAGAAGGTCAGTTATGCGCAGCTGGTCGAATACTTCTGGCACCACAGCGACCCAACGGTCAAGAACCGGCAGTTCTGCGACGTCGGCAGCCAGTACCGCAGCGGCATCTACTGGCAGACGGAAGGCGAGCGCAAGATCGTCGAAATGAGCCGCGACGCTCTGCTGGCCAGCGGCAAGCTGCCGCGCATCGAGACCGAGATTGCCGCCGCAACGACCTTCTATCCGGCCGAGGAGTACCACCAGGACTACTACAAGAAGAATCCGATCCGCTACGCCTACTACCGCAGCGGCTGCGGCCGCGACATGCGGATCCAGAAAATTTGGGGTGGCAGCTAGCTGGCCTCGATCGCGGCGGCGCTGCGACCGGCGGTCACCGCCTGCCGCAGCGCAGTCAATCGACCTGGCAGAGCAGGCCCTTGAGGTATTCGCCTTCGCTGAAATGCAGCGCCACCGGGTGGTCCGGCGGTGCTGCCAGGCGGCGCAGGATGCGTGCGTCGCAGCCGGCGGCAACGGCCGCATCGGCGACGATCTCCTGGAAGTGTTCGCGGCGAATACCGCCCGAACACGAGTAGCTCATCAGCAAGCCGCCCGGATTGAGCAGGCGAAAGCCGAAGACGTTGATATCCCGGTAGGCGCGTGCGGCGGCCGCGGCGTGCGCGCCCGAGGGCGCGAACTTGGGCGGATCGAGAATGACCAGGTCGAAACACCGACCGTCGCTCTTGAGCTCGCGCAGAAAACTGAAGACGTCGGCCTCGCGCCACTCGGCGCGGCTGGCGTCGAGTTGCGGGTTGAGCTGCAGGTTGTCGACGGCGGTCGCCAGCGCCGGACCCGAGGAGTCGACCGACAGCACGCTGCTGGCGCCACCGGCCAGCGCCTGCAGCGAAAAGCCGCCGGTGTAACAGAAACAGTTTAGCGTCGCCCGGCCGGCAGCCAACTCGCGGGTCAGCAGGCGGTTGTCGCGCTGGTCGAGATAGAAACCGGTCTTGTGCCCGGCGACGATATCGACCTTGAGCCGGAGACCGTTTTCGTCGATTACCAGCGCCTCGTCGGCGGCGTCGCCGAGCAGCCAGCCGCTCACCGGTTCGAGTCCCTCGAGCCGGCGCACGTCGGAATCGGAGCGCTCGTAGATGCGTGCGCAGCCGGTCGCCCGCTGCACGGCGGCAACGATCGCCCGCCGCCACTTGTCGGAGCCGGTGGCGGTCAGCTGCAGCACCACGCTGTCGCCGTAACGATCGGCGATCAGTCCCGGCAGGCCGTCAGACTCGCCGTGAATCAGCCGCAGGCCGTCCTGTCCGCGCAATTCGGGCATCCACTGCCGACGTTGCACCGCCGCCTGGATGCGCCGCTTGAAAAACGCGTCATCGATGATTTCGTTGGCGTCGAAGCTCCACACCCGCGCACGAATCTTCGATTCCGGACTCCACGCCGCCTTCGCCAGCGGCCGGCCGTTGGCCGCCACGACGTCGACGGTATCGCCCGGCCGGGCGCGACCGCGCAAACCATCGACCGAAGCGGCAAAGATCCACGGGTGGCGGCGGGCGAGCGAGCGGTCCTTGCCCGGCAGAAGAACGAGTTGAGCCATGCTGGCGTTCCGGTGTTCAGCGCCCGGCAGCGCAACCGGGCGACAGGGTGGTGAATCATGAGCAACGCAGTGTACCAGTGTTGCACGACATGCTCCCCGCACCTGCGCGTCGAACGCCGGACGGCGGGAAGATCCTGGCGGCTGACCGAGTCCCTGCCCGACAGCGCTGCCGCGCTTTTTGAGCACCATCAACGAATGCTCTGGCCGGAAGCTCCTATAATCAACCGCCGTACGCCGCCCCCCACCGATGGAGCCCTGATGAAACGTCTGACTTTGCTCGCCACGCTGAGCTTGCTTGCCTGGCCGGCGGCCGCCACACCCGAAGAAGGGCTCTCGGCAATCGGGGACTTGGGACAACTGAACGGTCAGGCACTGGCCTGCGGCAACATGAGCGTCGCCAGCCAGGCGAAGAAACTGGTCATCGCGCACGCGCCGAAGACCCGCAACTATGGCGAGGTCTTCGAAGAACAGACCAACGCCGCGTTCCTCAGGCAGGGCAAGGATCACGCCGAGTGCCCGACGGACGAGGACTTTGCCGGCGCACTGCGCAGCCTGTCGAACCGTTTGCAGGTCGCCCTGCCAGCGCCGCCGCCAGCAAACCAGGCCGCAGGCCGATGAGGAGTCTGCTCCTGGCCTTGCTGACCGCCTGTCTCGCGCTGCCGGCGGCGGCCGCCGATGGGGCGGCGGAGCCGGCCAGCGCCGGCGCGGCGCAGCCACCCGGTGGCCGCTACCTGCTGATGGACGTCAACGGACGGGCGGTCAGCAACGAGGACTTCCCGGGGCAGTTCCAGCTGCTCACCTTCGGCTACACCTTCTGCCCCGACATCTGCCCGACGACGCTGGCCGAGATGGCGGTGGTCCTCAACAGCCTGGGCAAGGACGCCGCCCGTTTGCAGGCGCTGTTTGTCACCGTTGACCCGGAGCGCGACACGGCCGGCGCTCTGCGCCCCTACGTCGCCTTCTTCGACGAACGGATCATCGGCCTGACCGGTTCGCCCGCACTCGTCCGGAAAGCCGCCGACGCCTTCAATGTACGCTACGAAAAAGTCAGGGAACCAGGCGCTCCAGCAGAACAGTATGCGGTGGACCACTCTGCCGGGATGTTCCTGCTCGGCCCGGACGGTGACTACATCCGGAAGTTTGCTTACGCCATGCCGCCGGTCGAGATCGCCAGGCGGATTCGCGAGCTGATGGCCCAGGCACCCTCCCGTCGGCAAGCCGGACTCTTGGCGCCGGTGGGCGAGTAGCCATCGGCTCCGGCAGAACATCCTGGCGCGCAGCAAGAACTCAGCCGCTTCGTCGTCAGCGAGCCCTACGTGCGACAGCGACCCGGCTGGCCGGCAGAAATTCGCCCACTATTACGAGGAGAAGAACGCCATGAGATCAGCGTCGATTGCCTTTGCCCTGCTGCTGCCGGCCTTGGTCGCCAGTGCCACCGAAACACTGCCCTGCCCGCTGCTTGCCAGCGCCATCCAGGTCGGCAACTGCCCTGACGAGGCTGGACTGCAGTACACCTTTACCGGCTACTGTAGCGATAACCGGCGGATGTACGAGCAGGATGCAGAGGTGTGCACCGATTACCAGCAATACCGGAAGCTCAAGAACGTCGCCCACTGGGAATCGGCGGACGGCGCCTTCAACGCGTACCTCTCGTGCGACTTGCCGGCAGAGCAGATCAGGGCCGCTCGCGCGTCCCGGATGACGATCGCCAAACGGGGACAGATCAGCCTGCTGGCGTGCCACTACGGTGAAGACAACAGCATCAGCTTCACCTATCGCTCGCGGCTGCAATGCAAGGTCGTGGGCGATGGCCACTGCGCGCCAGCGGCGGCCTGCCAGGCCATCTGCGAATGAGGTCAGTTCCGCACGCGCAGACGGGAGAGCCGCTTCGGCGATGGCAGCAGCGCTAGCCGGGAGGCTAACCCCGCGGCTTCCGGGCCTAGCTCCAGCCAGCGCTGCCAGGACCACTCGCGGCAGCTGACACCCGAGACCGGCGATCCGGAACAAGGTCCGCAGGGTACGCCGCGAGCACCCAGCAACGCACAACGCAACGCGGCGCATACCAGAGGTACGCGCCGCGCGTGTTACAGGCACCGACAAGTCAGATCTTGGGCTTGGTCGGAGTGCTCATTTCAGTCTGCCCATCCTTGGCCTTATCAGCCGAGCAGGCGACAGCAGTTGCACTTGATAGCGCCAGCGCCAAGGCCATCAGGCCGGCGGTGAGGTTCCTCATACGCATCTCCCGGTAACTGCCGAAATTGGCAAGGCCAATGTAAGCCGATGCCGTCCCGAAAACAAGCCCAATCGTCTAATGGGTTTTCAGCACAGCTTGACGACGATGTCGTCCAGCGCGTTGGCGGCGTCGGCCACGCGGTCGCCAGCGTTGGACATGTGACGATAGGTCTCTCGCCGCTTGAACATGTTAAGGTAGTCGTCACCCTGAAAGAGCTCGACAATCGCTCGCCGATAGGCTTTCTCGACCGTGCGCTCGGCTTTCCGTGCGGCGGCGGCATCAACGCCCGACGCTGCCGGATCGGTCGCCAGGCGACCGAAACCCCGGGCCAGCGCGTCGGCGCCTTCCTTCAGGTGCAGCGCCATTTCGAGGCTGTACTTGTCGGGTTGCAGGCCCAGCACGTCCATCTCGACCACCGTCGACTTGCAGTAGTTGACGATGTCGTCGAGGGTCATGATGGCACGGTGGATGTCTTCACGGTCGATCGGCGTCGAAAACGCTTCGGCGAGGACGCCGAGGTTGCTGGCCTTCATCCGGTCGGCCTGATGCTCGTCGGCGCGGACTCTCTGGCTGACCGCGACGTCGCCGGTCTCCATGAACTCGACCAGCAGGCGAGTGGTCTCCGCGGCGTTGGTGCTCTGCTCGGCTAGCATGCCGAAAAAGTCGGCAACGGTCGGGAAAACGCGCTCGTACAGACGGCGAAAGATTGGCTTGTTGGCGGCGGTGCTTTGATTATCTTCCATGGTTCATCTCCTCAGGTGGTCTGGCCAAGCATGATTCTGGTAATGGCGTAAATGACGATTGACGTGAGAGCCGACGCCGGGATGGTGATCACCCAGGTCTTGGCGATGTCCTTCGCCTTCTTCCAGCGGACGGCGCGTGGGCGTTCGGAATAGCCGATGCCCATGATCGAGGTGGCGACGACGTGGGTGGTCGACACCGGCGCGCCGATCATCGAAGCCGAAAAGATCAGCAGCGCCGAAGTCAGCTGCGAGTCGAAAGCGTGCAAGGGGCGAACGCGATAGATGGCGAAACCCAGGGTACGCACGATGCGCCAACCACCGGACATGATGCCCAGGGTGATCGCCGCCGCGCAAGACAGCACCACCCAGAACGGCACCTCGAACTTCGGAATAAAACCGCCCAGCAACAATACGAGCGTGAGCATGCCCATGCTCTTCTGCGCGTCGTTGGCGCCGTGCGAGAACGCCAGCCCGGCGGCGGTAACGAATTGCATCTTGCGCAGAGTGGCGTTGGCGGTCGGTTTGGCACCAGCGAGCAAGCGACGCCCCAGGCGGTGAATCGCAAAACCGACCCAGAAACCGAGCAGGGGCGAGATAAACAGCGCCAGCAGCACCTTCATCACGCCAGTCAGCTTGCCCGCGGTCATCAGTTCGTGAAAGCCCCAGATCACGTGCGAAGAGCCAACCGCCGCCACCACCGCTCCGGCCAGGCCACCGACCAGCGCATGCGACGAAGAAGACGGAATGCCGAGCCACCAGGTCGCCAGGTTCCAGACGATCGCCCCGAGCAGCCCGCAGAACATGATCAGCACGGCAAGCTGCGGTTCAACGTCGGACAGATCGACGAACTTGCCGATGGTGTTGGCAACCGCCGTCCCGCCCAGCAAAGGCCCCATGAACTCGAAGAAACCGACGATCAAAACCGCCTGTACCGGCGTCATCGCCCGCGACGCGATGACCGTCGCGACGATGTTCGCCGCATCATGAAAGCCGTTGGTGTAGTCGAAGATCAAGACCACCACCACCGTGGCCACAGCCAACCAGAGCAAAGTATCCATACGCACCCTTCTTGTAAAAAAGGCCTCTGCGGACCTCTGCTTGTGAAAAGTGGGCGGATTAAGCACGAAAATCGAAGTTTGTACACCTTCTGTTAGCATTCGCACCATCGAACGGGTCTCTTTAGGATAAATCATGCGCCTGGATGATCAGAGCGAAAGTCGCAACGTCGAGGACCGGCGCGGTGGCATCGGGCGCGGCGGCGCCGGCCTCGGGGTCGGCACCCTGGTGATCGCGCTCGCCGCGAGTTACTTTTTCGGTATCGATCCGGCGGTGATTCTCGGACTGGCGTCAGGGCCCGGTGGCCCCTCGCCGGCAGGCAGCTCGGCGCAGCGGCCACCGGCCAACGATTCGGCCGCACGCTTCGTCAGCAAGGTGCTCGGCAGCACCGAAACCGCCTGGCAAACCATCTTCCAGGAGGCCGGACAGCGCTACCGGGAACCGAAGCTGGTCCTGTTCACTGGCGCCACACCGACCGCCTGCGGCAGTGGTCAGTCGGCAATGGGCCCCTTCTATTGCCCGTCCGATCAGAAAGTCTATATCGACCTCGCCTTCTTCCGTGATCTCAAGGACCGCTTTCACGCCCCTGGCGAGTTCGCGCAGGCTTACGTGATCGCGCACGAGGTTGGCCACCACGTCCAGAACCTGCTGGGCATTTCGGACAAGGTGCACGCGGCGCAGCGGCGTAGCGGCAAGCAGGCCGCCGCCAATGCCCTATCGGTGCGACTGGAGCTGCAGGCCGACTGCTTCGCTGGCGTCTGGGGCCACAGCGCCAACAACATGCAGCGGATCCTCGAACCAGGCGAGATCGAGCAGGCACTGGCGGCAGCCTCGGCCATCGGCGATGATCGGCTGCAACGGCAAACGCAGGGACAGATCGTGCCGGAATCGTTCACCCACGGGACTTCCACGCAACGCGTACGCTGGTTCAAGCGGGGCATGGACAGCGGCGATGTCCGCCAGTGCGACACCTTCAGCGCGGCGTCGCTTTAGGGGGCAGATCGATGGCCAGGGAGACTCTGCCCAAGCTCGCATGGATCTGTTCGGGGCTGCTGCTTGGCGTGTTGCAGCCGTCGCCGGCACAGGCCTCCCTGCCCGCGGACGCCAGCGTGCCGGGTGGCGTGGCGCTGATTCCTCTTGGCCCGGTCGCACCTGACGCCGGCCGGCCGCGCGCCTGGCTCGGCGAGCGGCAGGTGTTGATCGCCGCCGAGAAGGGTCGGTGGGTGGCAGTCGTCGGATTGGCGCTGGATATCGCTCCCGGCACGCACCGGCTACGTGTGCAAATGACCAGCGAAACCAGCGGACAGGCGGCGGGACGAGCGGTGGAAAACACGCGCCTGCTGCCCTTCGAGGTCCATGCCAAGGACTATCCGGTACAGCGGATCACCCTCAAGGACAGCAGCAAGGTGCAGCTCTCGGCCAGCGATCTGGCGCGCGTCGAAGGCGAGCTGGCCACCCTGCAGCGGCTGAAGCAGCATTGGCGCGACACGGAGGATACCGACACGGACTTCATTCTGCCAGCACAAGGGCGGCAAACCGGGCGCTTCGGTGTCCGCCGCTTTTTCAATGGCGAGCCACGCTCACCGCACGCCGGGTTCGATATCGCGGTCGCGCGTGGCGTCGCCGTCAAGGCCAACGCCCGCGGCCAGGTGCTGTCCGTAGATGACTACTTCTTCAATGGCAAGACGGTGCTGGTCGATCACGGCAATGGTCTGATCAGCATGTACTGCCACCTCGACCGCAGCACGGTAGAGGCTGGCGAGGTCGTAGCCAAGGGGCAACGGATCGGATTCTCCGGAATGAGCGGTCGCGCCACCGGCCCGCACCTGCACTGGAGCGTGATTCTCAATGGCGCCCTGGTGAACCCGGATCTGTTTGTCGCCAGGTCAGGCCAGGCTCGCTGACCGGATCACTTGCTGGATCCGCGTCGCCACTGGCTCGCCAAGCATTTGCCGATGCACCCGTTCAAGCAGCGGGCAGCGTCTTGCCCCGCTCGTCGGCGGTGCGGGCCGAATTGGCACGATGCGGGCAGTCGGGCTTGCTGCATTCGGCGTACAGGTACAACGCGTGTTCGCGAATGATGAAGCCACGGTCCTTGGCGACCCGCGTTTGCCGGCGCTCGATCTCGCCGTCGTAGAATTCCTCGACGCGCCCGCAATCGATGCATACCAGGTGATCATGGTGCTGCCCGGCGCTCAACTCGAAAACCGCCTTGCCTGATTCGAAATAGTGGCGTTCGAGCAGGCCGGCCTGTTCGAACTGGGTAAGGACGCGATAAACGGTTGCCAGACCCACATCCAGATTTTCGGCCAGCAGCAGCCGATAGACATCCTCTGCCGTCAGATGACGAACCTCGGTCTTCTCGAACAGCGCGAGAATCCTCAGGCGAGGAAGGGTAGCTTTCAGCCCCATGCTCTTGAGGTTGTCTGAGTTGCTCATCGGCGTACCTTGATAGGCTGCAAAGGGAGTGGCTTCTTTTCGGTTATGATATACCGTCGTCCGCGCCAGTGACCAAGGGAAGCAACATCGCGTCGGCGCCGGACTCGATCCGGCTGCCGGCAAATGCTCCCCGACGGCCACCCGCTCGCTGCCGATCGTTCACTCAACTCCAACCGACCAGAACATGATCTTCCCGCGACTCGCCACGACCGTCCTTGTCCTCTGCGCGCTTTCCGCCTGCTCGACGGTCCCGAGGATCATCACCGAATACCGGATCGACGTGCAGCAGGGAAACGTCCTGACCCAGGAAATGGTTGCGCAGTTGCGTCCCGGCCTCAGCAAGGATCAGGTACGTTTCATTCTCGGCACGCCGGTGCTGGTGGATATGTTCCACCTCAACCGCTGGGATTACTTCTATTGGCTGAAAAAGGGCAATTCGGCAACCGCCGAAACACGCCGGTTCTCGGCCTTCTTTGACGACGACGGCAAGCTGCTGCGGGTCACCGGCGACGTCACCGCTGCCGAACCGACCGACGCCGACACGGCTCCGGAAAGCCGGATCCGGGAAATCGACCTGGGCTCGCTACCAGCCGATGGCACCACCAGCATGCCTCCTCCCGACGAGAAAGGCTTTTTCGGCAAGATCATCGACAGCGTGGGGCTGTGAAATGAACGCATTGAGGATAGCGGTCGCGGGTGCTGGCGGCCGGATGGGACGAATGCTGATCGAAGCGACGCTGAACGATGGCCATGCGACGCTGGCGGCGGCGCTCGACCAGCCAGGTGCCGCGGCACTCGGCAAGGATGCCGGCGAAATGGTCGGCACCCCCTGCGGCGTACTGGTCAGCAGCGATGCCGAGGCGGGGATCGCCCAGGCCACCTGCCTGATCGATTTCACCCGGCCTGAAGGCACCCTGCAGCACCTCGAAATCTGCCGCTGCCATGGCACGGCGATGGTCATCGGCACCACTGGCTTCGATGCCCATGGCAGGGAGGCGATCACCGCTGCCGCGCGCGACATCCCGATCGTCTTTGCGCCAAACATGAGCGTCGGCGTCAACGTGGTGTTCAAGCTGCTCGACCTGGCGTCGCGGATCATGGATCAGGGCTACGACATCGAGATCGTCGAAGCGCACCACCGGCACAAGATCGATGCCCCGTCGGGAACCGCCCTGCGCATGGGAGAAGTCGTTGCGCAAGCGCTCGGTCGCGATCTCCAGGAGTGCGCCATCTATGGTCGGCAAGGTGTCACCGGCGAGCGGCAGCAGTCGACCATCGGCTTTGCCACGATCCGCGGCGGCGACATCGTCGGCGATCACAACGTCATGTTTTGTGGGCTCGGCGAGCGTCTCGAGATCGGCCACAGGGCGAGCAGTCGCATGCCCTATGCCCTGGGCAGCCTGCGCGCGGCCCACTTCCTGGCGAGCAAGCCGTGCGGCTTGTTCGACATGCAGGACGTCCTCGGCCTGCGCTGAAGCACCACCAGCCCTCCGACAGCACGCACCGTGGCGCTGCAGAATCCGCAACTGGTTCGCAAGCTCGCGAAGGTACTAGGCGAAGCTCCGGAGCGCCGTCTCGAGCAGCTGCTGACCGCGCTTGCCCGGCAAGCTCCTGAACTGGCGACAACCGTCACCGGCCTTCTCGCAGCGTCCGACAGTCTGGTTTCCAAGTATGCCCGCCTGCACGGCGTGCAAGCCGAGATATCGGGTGACGCCTTTTCCGACTGGCATATCGAGCACGGCCGCATCGAGTCCGGCCGCGGCTGGAAGACACTGCTCGGCTATGCTGAGGATGAATTCGCCGACACCATGGCCGCGTGGCGCACACTGGCCCACCCCGACGATCTGAAGACATTCGACGCGGTCGTCGCGGCACACACCCAGGGAAAATCACCGACTTTCCAGAGCACCTGCCGGATGCGCACCAAGAGCGGCCGCTGGACATGGCTGTTGCTGAGAGGGCGCATCATCGCCCACGATGGACACGGCCAACCTTCGCGGCTGCTGCTGCTGCAACGCGACATCACCGCCTTCAAGGAGGCCGAGGAAGCCGCGCTGGTCGCCAAGGATGCCGCCGAAGCGGCCAACCGGGCACGCGGCACCTTTCTGGCCAACATGAGCCATGAAATTCGTACGCCGATGAACGGCATCATCGGCATGACCGACCTGGCGCTCGATACGCAACTCGACGCCGAGCAGCGGCACTACCTGAAAACGGTCAAGTCCTCGGCCGAGTCACTGCTCGCGATCGTCAACGACATCCTTGATTTTTCCAAGATCGAAGCCGGCAAGCTGCACTTTGACCAACTGCCTTTTTCCTTGTCCAATCTGGTCTTCGAGGCCGCCCGCGCGCAGGCGGTGACGGCCCACAAGAAAGGCCTGGAACTCGTCGTCTCGGTTGCTCACGACGTCCCCGCCCGGGTAATTGGCGATCCCGCGCGACTCCGTCAGGTACTCGCCAATCTGGTCGGGAATGCGATCAAGTTCACCGAGCGTGGCCAGGTCGAGGTGACCGTATCGGTCGATGAGCAGCTGGTCGGATCGGTGCTGCTCCGCTTTGCCATTCGCGATACAGGCATCGGCATCCCGACGGCGTGGCAGGCAGCCATCTTCGAGGCATTCTCACAGGCCGACGATTCGACCACGCGGCGCTTCGGAGGCACCGGGCTGGGGCTGACGATCTGTGGTCACCTGATTCAGATGATGAACGGCCGGCTGTGGCTGGAAAGCGTCGAAGGCAAGGGTTCATGCTTCTGCTTCACGGCACGGTACGGCGTCGATTCGAGCGTCGTCACGGCCGCTCCGGTCGCCCAGCTCGGCGGTCAGCGCGCGCTGCTTCTCGAACACCATCCCGCGGTGGCGGCGCAGCTTGCCGGACTGCTCGCGGAATGCGGCATCGAGGTTTCGGCGATCGACGACCCGGCAAGGGCCGAACGGGCGATCAAGAAGTCACGCGCAGTCGGCTTCCCGTACGACTACGTGCTGATCGATGCCCTGATGCCACCGCCCGGAGGGCTGGCTCTGGTCGAGTCATGGCACGGTAGCGCGTGCCCCGAGAAGCTGATCGTCCTGCTCACGACCGAACAGCAGCGGCAAGACCTCGAACGCCTGCGCGCCCTCAATGTCGGCACGCACCTCATCAAGCCGATTGCCCCTGACGACCTGCTCGCCGCGCTGACGCTGCTCTCCGGCACCGCCGACGAAGCGTCGCCGATCCTGGCGCCTTTCGACTTCGAAGTGAATGCCGCGACCCCCGACCACCGGCGCATCGCGGCCTTGCTGGTCGAAGACAACCCGGTCAATCAGGAACTGGCGAGACGCCTGCTGGAGAAGCGTGGCTACCAGGTCACCCTGGCCAACAACGGCGCCGAGGCGGTTGATTGCTTCGAAAGGCAGACCTTCGATCTGATTCTGATGGACATGCAAATGCCGGTGATGGGCGGGATCGAGGCAACCGAATCGATTCGCGCGCGAGAGATGCGGCGTAGCTGGGTCGTTTCTCACGAGTTCAGGTCGGTGACCATCATCGCCATGACCGCCAACGCCATGGAAGGCGACCGCGAACGTTGCCTGGACGCGGGAATGAACGATTACGTGGCCAAGCCGATCAGGCCGCAGGAACTGTACGCAGCCATCGATCGCTGTCTGATGCAGGGAAACAGCAATGAGCCGGCGCCGCCCTTGCCGGGTGAAGAGGTCACCACGACCTCGCTCGACCTGGCGGCGGCAGCCCGCGACCTGGGTGATCGCGAGCTGTTGCTGACCATGGCCGGAATGCTGCTCGCCGAATGGCAGACACACCTGACGCGGATCCAGTCGAGCCTGCAGGCCATGGACGCGTCGCAGTTGACGATGGCTGCGCACACCCTGAAAAGCCTGCTGGCGATGTTTCACGCCGAGAAGGCGCGACGCCTGGCGCTCGACATCGAGCGTGCCACCGCCCCGTCGTCCGGCAGCGCAGTCGATTGGCCTCGCTGTGCGCAACTCGCCGGCGCGCTGACTCGGGAAATGGATCGGCTGAAGCCACAGCTGGACCGTTTCGTGCGCGGCGATCAGACCGTCTAGGGCCGCATCCGCGCGCTCGCTCCAGCCCCGCGCTGGCCGGGGAACCACCGTCGCAAGCGTGTAATCCGCAGCGGCAACGCCCACAAAGAGGTGCGCTCCGGTATAATCCCTCGGCTTGCGACGATCCGAGCGGGAGGGCTGTACGGCCGTCCCGCTCTTGCGTGTCTACAGCCGTATCTACAGCCCCGATCGGCAAAGCATCCACAGCAGCCTGAACAGGAGTCTCTTGTGTCCTTGTTACCCACTCTTCCGCCGGCGCTGCTCGCACTGGCTGATGGGACGATTTTTCGCGGCCAGTCCATCGGTGCCAGTGCCAGCACCAGCGGCGAAGTCGTGTTCAACACGGCGATGACCGGCTATCAGGAGATCCTGACCGACCCCTCGTACTGCCGTCAGATCGTCACCCTCACCTACCCTCACATCGGCAATGTCGGCTGCAACGCCGAGGACTTCGAATCACGCGGCAATTACGCGGCCGGGCTGGTTATCCGTGACCTGCCGGTTCGCGCCGAGAGCTGGCGCCTGCGCGAGACGCTGCCCGAGTACCTGCAAAAACACGGCATCGTGGCCATCGCCGGCATCGACACCCGCAAGCTCACCCGCATCCTGCGCGAAAAAGGCGCCCAGGCCGGTTGCATCATGGCCGTCGACCTTGATGAGCAGCGCGCGATCGCTGAAGCTCGGGCCTTTCCCGGTCTCGCCGGCATGGACCTGGCCAAGGAGGTGAGCGCTACCGAGCCTTACCAGTGGAGCGCGGGAGAATGGACCCTCGATGGCTATCGAGCCAGCCCGGTGGCACAACTGCATGTCGTCGCCTACGATTTCGGCGTCAAGCACAATATTCTGCGCATGCTTGCCGATCGCGGTTGCCAGCTGACCGTCGTCCCGGCGCAAACGACCGCCTCGGAAGTCCTCAAATACCGACCCGACGGGGTATTCCTGTCCAACGGTCCCGGCGACCCGGAGCCGTGCGACTACGCGATTTCGGCCATCCGCGAGCTGCTTGAGAACGGCGTGCCCACCTTCGGCATTTGCCTGGGTCACCAGCTCCTGGCACTGGCCTCCGGCGCGCGGACGGTCAAAATGAAGTTCGGCCATCACGGCGCCAACCATCCGGTCAAGGATCTGCGCAGCGGCCAGGTGCTGATCAGCAGCCAGAACCATGGCTTTGCGGTCGACGCCGGAACTCTGCCGGCCAATTTGCAGCCAACGCACGTGTCGCTGTTCGATGGCTCCCTGCAAGGGGTTGCCCGCAGCGACGTTGCGGCGTTTTCCTTCCAGGGCCACCCGGAAGCCAGCCCGGGGCCACACGACATCGCCCATCTGTTCGATCACTTTGTCCGGATGATGCACGACAAGAAGGCGGAACATGCCCAAGCGCACTGACCTCACGAGCATTCTCATCATTGGTGCCGGCCCGATCGTGATCGGTCAGGCCTGCGAGTTCGACTACTCCGGAGCGCAGGCCTGCAAGGCCCTGCGCGAGGAAGGCTACCGGGTGATCCTGGTCAACTCCAACCCGGCGACGATCATGACCGACCCGGACATGGCCGACGTGACCTACATCGAGCCGATAACCTGGAGAGTCGTCGAGAAAATCATCGTCAAGGAACGTCCGGACGCACTGCTGCCGACCATGGGCGGCCAGACGGCGCTTAACTGCGCCCTCGACCTGGCCAGGCATGGCGTCCTGGAACGATATGGGGTCGAGATGATCGGCGCCACCAGGGAGGCGATCGACAAGGCCGAGGACCGGGAAAAGTTCAAGCAAGCGATGACCAGGATCGGTCTCGGCTCGGCGCGCTCGGCAATGGCGCATTCGCTGGAGGAAGCCCTGCAGGTGCAGGCGATGATCGGCTATCCGACAATCATCCGGCCATCGTTCACGATGGGCGGATCCGGAGGCGGCATCGCCTACAACCAGGAAGAGTTCGTCGACATCTGCCAGCGCGGCCTGGAGGCCAGTCCCACCAGCGAGCTGTTGATCGAGGAGTCGCTGATCGGCTGGAAGGAGTTCGAGATGGAGGTCGTTCGCGACCGGAACGACAACTGCATCATCGTCTGCGCGATCGAGAACCTCGACCCGATGGGCGTGCACACCGGCGACTCGATCACCGTGGCGCCGACCCAGACGCTGACCGACAAGGAATACCAGATCATGCGCAACGCCTCGGTAGCGGTGTTGCGAGAGATCGGCGTCGATACCGGCGGTTCGAACGTACAGTTCGCGATCTGCCCGCGCCACGGACGGATGATCGTCATCGAGATGAATCCACGTGTCTCGCGTTCGTCGGCGCTGGCCTCGAAGGCAACCGGTTTCCCGATTGCCAAGGTCGCGGCAAAGCTGGCGGTCGGCTATACGCTGGACGAACTGGCCAACGACATCACCGGCGGCAGGACACCGGCCTCGTTCGAGCCATCGATCGATTACGTGGTCACCAAGGTGCCGCGCTTCGCTTTTGAAAAATTCCCGGAAGCCGATTCGCGCCTGACCACGCAAATGAAGTCGGTTGGCGAAGTGATGGCCATCGGGCGCACCTTTCAGGAGTCGCTGCAGAAGGCCCTGCGCGGACTGGAAATCGGCGTCGACGGCTTCGACGAGTTGTGCACTGACCGTGAGGAAATCGAGATGGCGCTCAGCGAGGCGCGCCCGGAACGTATCTGGTACATCGCCGACGCCATGCGCATCGGCATGAGCCTCGACGAGATTCACCGCCTGACGGCCATCGATCCGTGGTTCCTGGCGCAAATCGAGGATCTCTACAAGAAGGCCGAGTTGATCCGCGGCAAGCCATTGCAATCGCTATCGCGTGACGAATTGTGGCATCTCAAGCGCGCCGGCTTCTCGGACAAGCGCCTGGCTACCCTGATGCAAACGACCCAGACGGCGGTTCGCGAACGTCGCCATGCCTTGCAGGTTCGTCCGGTCTACAAGCGCGTCGACACCTGTGCGGCCGAGTTTTCGACCGATACCGCTTACATGTACTCGACCTACGAGGAAGAATGCGAGGCAAATCCCAGCGACCGGAAAAAGATCATGGTCCTCGGCGGCGGCCCGAACCGGATCGGCCAGGGGATAGAGTTCGACTACTGCTGCGTGCACGCGGCGCTGGCGCTGCGTGAGGACGGTTACGAGACGATCATGGTCAACTGCAATCCGGAGACCGTGTCCACCGATTACGACACCTCCGATCGCCTGTATTTCGAGCCCCTGACGCTCGAAGACGTGCTCGAAATCGTCGCCGTCGAAAAGCCGCACGGAGTCATCGTCCAGTACGGCGGCCAGACCCCGCTAAAGCTGGCGCGCGATCTCGAAGCCAACGGCGTCCGGATCATCGGCACCAGTCCGGACATGATCGACGCCGCGGAAGACCGCGAACGATTCCAGAAGCTGCTGCAGACTTTGGGGCTCAAACAACCGGCTAACCGTACCGCACGCACCGAGCCCGAAGCCTTGCGCCTGGCCGCCGAAATCGGCTACCCGCTGGTCGTCCGTCCGTCCTACGTACTGGGTGGTCGGGCGATGGAAATCGTCCACGACCCGCGCGACCTCGAACGCTACATGCGGGAAGCGGTCAAGGTCTCGAACGACTCGCCGGTGCTGCTCGACCGTTTCCTCAACGACGCCTGCGAAGTAGACGTCGATGCCATCGCTGACGGCGAGGAAGTGCTTATCGGCGGGGTTATGGAGCATATCGAGCAAGCCGGAGTGCACTCCGGGGATTCGGCGTGTTCTCTGCCCCCGCACTCGCTGTCGTCAGCATTGCAGGACGAAATGCGCTGCCAGACCCGGTTGATGGCCAAGGGGCTGCAAGTCTGCGGCCTGATGAACGTCCAGTTCGCGATCCAGAACGACGTCGTATTCGTCCTGGAGGTCAACCCGCGCGCTTCGCGAACGGTTCCCTTCGTCTCGAAGGCCACCGGCGTGCAACTGGCAAAGGTTGCCGCGCGTTGCATGGTCGGGCAGTCGCTGGCCAGCCAGGGACACGCCAGGGAAGTGATCCCGACTTACTTCTCGGTCAAGGAAGCGGTCTTCCCGTTCGCCAAGTTCCGCGACGTGGACACCATCCTTGGCCCGGAAATGAAATCGACCGGCGAGGTGATGGGTGTCGGCGTCAGTTTCGCCGAGGCCTTCGTCAAGAGCCAGACCGCGGCCAGCGTGCGCCTGCCCAGTTCGGGACAGGTATTTGTTAGCGTCAAGGAATCGGACAAGCCGCAAGCGGTGGCCATCGCCCGCGACCTGCGCGCGGCCGGCTTCACCCTGCTGGCGACGCGCGGCACGGCGGCGGCAATCGCCGCGGCGGGGGTCGAGGTGACAGCGGTGAACAAGGTCACCGAAGGCCGCCCGCACGTGGTGGACATGATCAAGAACAACGAGATTGTCCTGATCATCAACACCGTGGACGAGAAGCGTACGGCGATCAGCGACTCGCGCTCGATCCGCACTTCCGGCCTGGCCGCGCGCGTACCCATCTACACCACCATATGGGGAGCCGAGGCGGCAACCGCAGGAATCAGGAATCGTGGCGCGCTGGTCGTCTATCCGATCCAGGAATTACACGCGCAACTGAGTTAGTTAACCCTTAGAACCGTCGCTGCGAGCCGCCTCGCGGGTAGCGGCGGTTTATCGTTGGTAGCCAAAGACATGACCAAGACCCCCTTGACCGTCAAGGGCGCTGAAAAACTCGGCGCCGAACTGCATCACCTGAAAACCGTGGAGCGTCCTCGCGCCATCGCGGCAATCGCCGAGGCACGCTCGCACGGTGACCTCTCGGAAAACGCCGAATACGATGCCGCCAAGGAAAGACAGGGCTTTGTCGAAGGTCGCATCCAGGAGGTCGAAGGCAAACTCGCCAATGCACAGATCATCGACCCGAAACTGCTCGCCGCCGACGGGCGTTGCGTCTTCGGTGCAACAATCGATCTCGACGACCAGGAATCCGGCGCCCGCGTCAGCTATCAGATCGTCGGCGAGGACGAGGCCGACATCAAGGGCGGCAAGATTTCGATCAATTCACCGATCGCTCGCGCGCTGATCGGCAAGTTTGCTGGCGACATCGCCGAGGTGCAGGCGCCCGGCGGCGTTCGCGAGTACGAAATCATCGCCGTACGCTACGAATAGCCGGCTCGATGCGACGCCTCGCCGACGCGCTGTACGACATCGCCCTGACCCTCTGGGTAGGCGGCTTGTGGGCGATTGGCTATCTGGTCGCGCCGACGCTTTTCGCCGCACTGGGCAACGACCGCCAGCTGGCGGGTGCGCTCGCCGGCCGGCTGTTCGAGTTGATCGGCTGGGTGGGCCTGGCCTGTGCGTCCTACCTGCTGCTGTTCACCTTGTTGCGCAGCGGTAGCGTCGCCATGCGCCGCTGGAATTTCTGGCTGGTCGTGGTGATGCTGCTGCTGACCGTGGTCGGCCTGTTCGGGATTCAGCCGCTACTCGCCCAGCTCAAGGCCGACGCCTTGCCGCGCGAAGTGATGGAGAGCGTCCTGCGCAACCGCTTCGCCACCTGGCATGGCGTGTCGAGCGTCCTTTACCTCGTTCAAAGCGCCCTCGGGCTACTCCTCGTGACCGTCTTCCGGCACACCGCAAGGTAGGCGGCCGCACATTGTCAGCGGTAACCGCCACGGCGGCCGAGCGTGGGCGCCGCCTGCGCGCCGATCGGCCGCCAGGTCAGCTGCCGGAGCTTCCCTGGAAGCTGCGCTTGCTGCGACGCGGCTCGCTACGTCGCGGACGGGGCTTGGCGGCGTTCGCCTGCGCATCGGTTTGCGGGCGCCAGAGCACCAGCAGCTTGCCGATATGCTGAACCGGTGCGGCGTCCAGCCGTTCGCAGAGCGTCGCGAGAAACTGTTCCCGCACCTGCCGGTCGTCGTTATAGACCCGAACCTTGATCAATTGGTGACTGAGGAGGTTGGCATTGACTTCCATGACCACGGATTCGGAAAGGCCGTTCTGGCTTATCGCGACCACCGGATGCAGGGAATGAGCACGGGCGCGCAAGGCGCGGCGCTCGTCGGCGCTGAGAGTGAGCATGCAGGATCCCCTTTTCTTGAGGAACGCATTCTAGCGGTTTTCGGCCAATGAATCGAAGCAGATCGAGCAGTGCGTGGTTGAACGAACATGTCAACGACACTTATGTGCAGCGGGCCAGAGCGGAAGGCTATCGCTCGCGTGCCTCGTACAAGTTGATGGAAATCGACGACCGGGATCGCCTGATCCGCGCCGACGAGGTGATCGTCGATCTCGGAGCGGCCCCCGGCGGCTGGTCGCAGGTCGCGGCCAAACGACTGCAGGGCAAGGGTCGCGTGATCGCCGTCGATCTCCTCGAGATGGAAGCCGTGCGTGGCGTCACCTTCCTGCAAGGCGACTTTCGCGAGCACGATGTCCTGCAGCAGTTGGAGGAATTGCTGAGCGGTGAGCGCGTGGGGCTTGTTCTTTCCGACATGGCGCCCAACCTATCGGGCATCGCGGTCCGCGACCAGGCCAGAATGATGCACCTGGCGGAACTCAGTCTGGACTTCGCGCGACACTGGCTGCAACCAGACGGCGCCTTGCTGGTCAAACTTTTTCAGGGTCACGGCTTCAGCGACTTTCTGCAGGAAATGCGCCGGGCCTTTGAAACGGTTTCCTCGCGCAAACCGGATGCTTCACGGGACCGCAGCCCGGAGGTCTACCTGCTGGGCAAGACCTTGAAGGCTTGAAGCATGGCCAGGGTCGTGTTTGCTGCAGCAGGCAGTAATCAGTTTAGAATGGTGAGTTCGTGGCACAGCAGGGCTTCCGGCGAGACCGTCGCCGGGGCAACGTGGAAGAGGTGAAGCATTGAATAACATGTTCAAGAATCTGGCGGTGTGGCTGGTTATTGGTCTGGTCCTGATGACCGTCTTCAACCAGTTCAACACGCGCCAGGTAACCCAGACGACGATGGAATACTCGCAGTTCATCGACGAAGTGGGCAAGGGAACAATCGCCAAGGTGGTGATCGAAGGCCGGGTGCTCAAGGCAACGACCACCGACGGCCGCAAGCTGACCACCTACGCGCCGCCGGACCTGTGGATGGTCTCCGATCTGCTGAAGAACGGCGTCAAGGTCGAAGCCAAGCCCGAAGAGGAACAATCCTTCCTGATGAGCATCTTCGTCAGCTGGTTCCCGATGCTGTTGCTGATCGGCGTTTGGATCTTCTTCATGCGTCAGATGCAGGGCGGTGGTCGCGGTGGTGCCTTTTCCTTCGGCAAGAGCAAGGCGCGGCTGCTCGACGAGTCGACCAATACCATCACTTTCGCCGATGTCGCCGGTTGCGACGAGGCCAAGGAAGAGGTCTCCGAGTTGGTGGACTTCCTGCGTGACCCGTCGAAGTTTCAGAAGCTCGGCGGCCGGATCCCGAAAGGCGTGCTCCTCGTCGGCAACCCCGGGACCGGCAAGACCCTGCTGGCCAAGGCGATTGCCGGCGAGGCCAAGGTCCCCTTCTTCTCGATTTCAGGCTCGGACTTCGTCGAGATGTTCGTCGGCGTCGGCGCGGCGCGCGTTCGCGACATGTTCGAGAACGCCAAGAAGCACGCGCCGTGCATCATCTTCATCGATGAACTCGATGCCGTCGGTCGTCAACGCGGCGCTGGTCTGGGCGGTGGTAACGACGAACGCGAGCAGACACTGAACCAGATGCTGGTCGAGATGGATGGCTTCGAAGGAAGCGTCGGAGTCATCGTGATTGCGGCGACCAACCGTCCGGATGTGCTCGACCCGGCGCTGATGCGTCCGGGCCGTTTTGACCGGCAGGTGGTCGTGCCGCTGCCCGACATCCGTGGTCGCGAGCAGATTCTGGTGGTCCACATGCGCAAGGTGCCGCTGTCGCCCGACGTCAAGGCGGACATCATTGCCCGCGGCACGCCGGGATTTTCCGGCGCCGATCTGGCCAATCTGGTCAACGAAGCGGCATTGTTTGCCGCCCGCGGCAACAAGCGACTGGTCGACATGGAGGACTTCGAAAAGGCCAAGGACAAGATCATGATGGGCGCCGAGCGCCGCAGCATGGTCATGAACGAGGACGAGCGGCGCAATACCGCTTACCACGAGTCCGGGCATGCGGTGGTCGCCAAGCTGATGCCGAAGTCCGACCCGGTGCACAAGGTCACCATCATCCCGCGTGGACGGGCGCTTGGCCTGACCATGCAGCTGCCCGAAGAGGATCGCTACGCTTACGACCGAATCTATCTGATGAGTCGGATTGCGGTCCTGTTCGGCGGCCGCGTCGCCGAGGAGCTGTTCATGGACCAGATGACCACCGGCGCGTCCAACGACTTCGAGCGCGCCACCCAGATGGCGCGCGACATGGTCACTCGCTACGGCATGTCGGACGCACTCGGTCCCATGGTCTATGGGGAAAACGAGGGCGAGGTCTTCCTCGGGCGCTCGGTGACCACCCACAAGAACATGTCCGAGGCGACGATGGAGAAAGTCGATCGGGAGATCCGCCGGATCATCGATGAGCAGTACTCGCTGGCGCGCAGGCTGCTGGAAGAGCATCGCGACAAGGTCGAGGCGATGGCGACCGCTTTGCTTGAGCTGGAGACCATCGATAGCGACCAGATCAACGACATCATGGACGGCAAGCCGCCACGCCCACCGAAGCAGCCGCAGGCAAAATCTGCCAGCAAACCCGACACCAACGCGCCGGATGCAGCGCCGAGCGCGCCGGCGCCGGCCTGATTGCGCTGCCGTAGCGCCAGGCGGACGCTGTCGGGAGTGCTTTCCCGGTGCCCGCCGTTGGTGCGGCCACAGCCCTGATGCTCCTCCGCTGCGGAGCCTTTGACCTCCCTCTGACGCGCCCGCTGCTGATGGGCATTGTCAACCTGACGCCCGACTCGTTCTCCGGCGACGGGCTGGCGAACGACCCGGCTCTGGCGCTGGCCCACGCTCGCAGACAGATCGACGCTGGCGCCGACCTCCTTGACATCGGCGCGGAGTCGTCACGTCCCGGCGCTGTGTCGACCCCGGAGGACGAAGAGTTGCGGCGCTTGCTGCCAGTACTCGAGGCGCTTCGCGACTGTGGCGTTCCGATCTCGGTTGACACCTGCAAACCGGCGGTGATGCGCGCGGCCCTGGCGAACGGCGCGTCGATGATCAACGACATCCAGGCGCTGCGGGTGCCGGGCGCGATGGCGGCAGTCGCCGACAGCGACTGCGCGGTCTGCCTGATGCACATGCGGGGCACACCATCGAGCATGCAGGAGAGCCCGGCGTACCAGGAGGTCGTCAGCGAGATCGCGTCCTTTCTCCGCGAGCGGGTCGCTGCGGCCAGGGCGGCCGGCATCGCGGGCGACCGCCTGGTCCTCGATCCCGGTTTTGGCTTCGGCAAGACCCTGCAGCACAATCTGGAACTGCTGCGCGATTTTGCCAGGCTGTCGTTTGACGGGCTGCCGATGCTCGCCGGCGTTTCCCGAAAAGCGATGCTCGGGGCGATCACCGGACGTCCGGTGGACCAGCGACTGGCCGCCAGCGTCGCTGCCGCCCTGCTGGCCGCGCAGCGCGGTGCGCGAATTCTGCGCGTCCACGATGTCGCCGAGACACGCGACGCGCTGGCCGTCTGGCGTGCGGTTGACGGCGACGGCCAGTGAAAAGATCGGCTGACCGTGCTCCAGTTGGCACCGTCAAGGGGGCGTTTGCGTAGAATAGCGGGGAACGGGCAGACACTGATTTATTGGGACAAACGGGGAGAGCAAGCGTGAGCAGAAAGTATTTCGGCACCGACGGCGTGCGTGGGCGTGTTGGGGAATCGCCGATCACTCCCGATTTCATCATGCGCCTGGGCCATGCGACCGGCAAGGTACTCGCCGCACGCGCCAGTGAGCGCAGCAGTTTCAAGCCCGGCGAGCGGCCGGCGGTGCTGATCGGCAAGGACACCAGGGTCTCGGGCTACATGCTGGAAGCGGCGCTCGAGGCGGGCTTCGCGGCAGCCGGGGTAGACGTCTGTCTGGTCGGGCCGATGCCTACCCCGGCCATCGCCTACCTCACCCGCGCCTTGCGCCTGCAGGCCGGGATCGTCATTTCTGCGTCGCACAACCCTTACTACGACAACGGAATCAAGTTCTTTTCGGCACGGGGTACCAAGCTCCCCGATGAGATGGAGTTCGAGATCGAGGCGATGCTCGACGAGCCGCTGACTTGCGTACCGTCGGCCGCTCTCGGCCGGGCGCGCCGGATTGACGACGCCGACGGTCGCTACATCGAGTTCTGCAAGAGCACTTTCCCGTTTGATCTCGACCTACGCGGGCTGAAGATCGTCGTCGATTGCGCAAACGGTGCAGCCTACCACATCGCCCCACATGTGTTCCATGAACTGGGCGCCGAGGTCAGCACCATCGGCACCGACCCCAACGGCCTCAACATCAACCAGGAGGTCGGCGCCACGTCGCCCGCAGCCTTGCGCGAAGCGGTCCTCGCACAAGCCGCCGACATCGGCATCGCGCTTGACGGCGACGCAGACCGGGTGATGATGGTCGACGCCGCGGGCAATCTCTACGATGGCGATCAGCTGCTGTTCGCGGTGGTCCGCAGCCGCCTGCGACAGGGCCCGATCGCGGGCGTCGTCGGGACCTTGATGACCAACCTCGCTCTCGAGCACGCGCTGGCTGCCCTCAAGGTACCGTTTGTCAGGGCACCCGTCGGTGACCGCTACGTGATGGACATGCTGCGGCAGAAAGGCTGGCTGTACGGCGGCGAAAATTCCGGTCACATCCTCTGTCTCGACCGGCATTCCACCGGTGACGGTATCGTCTCGGCCCTGCAGGTACTTTCAGCGCTGCGCGAAGCCGGGGTAGGCCTCCAGCAACTGCTTGAAGATCTGAAGCTGTACCCGCAAAAACTGATCAACGTGGCCCTCAGCAAAGGCTTTGCCTGGCAGGGCCACCCACTGATCGGAGCGGTGCTCGGCGAAGTGGAAGCCGAACTCAACGGCTGCGGTCGGGTGCTCCTGCGAGCTTCCGGGACTGAACCGCTGCTGCGCGTGATGGTCGAGGGACAGGATTCGGAAACGGTCACCCGCACCGCCGAGAAGTTGGCCGCCGCCGTACGCCAGGCAGTGTCGGCGTAAGACCGTCGAACCGCCCCAGACGGGGCACTGCCCGCCCGGGCGATCCAGCCGATCGACCCGCAGGCATCAGTCGTCCCCCTCACCTTCACCCTGGTGAACCCCGTATTCGCGGTCGAGCCTGCTCATATAGCGCGCATACCACCAGATGATCACCAGATAGATCAGCGGCGCTCCCTGGGCGCCCATATAGAATCCCAGAGGAAAACCGATGATCGTGATGCTGTCCAGGTCGCGCGCGAAAAAGCTGACGACAAAGCTGACGACAAACCAGATGGCCAGGAGCAATGCAGTCATCTTGAGGTTGCGCTGCCAATAGGCGCGATGCCTTCGCCCGAGTATCATTCCGCGCCTCCCCCGCTGCTACCGATCAGGCCAGAACCCGGCGGCAACGGCAGCCGACGCAAGCGACCACAGCCGGACTCACTAGCCGTCCAGCTCGGGGTAGCGAACACTTTCGACAAAATCCTGTGTCTCCTTGCTTGGCGCCTGCCCGAACAGGCTGACGACGATGATCGTCACGAAACCGACGGCGACGCCCCACACCCCGGCCGACGTTGACTGGATGCCAAACCACGGCTCCATGCCGATGCCCTGAATGCCAAGCCACGGGATGGCGTCAACCTGGACCCGCACCATGTAATAAATGGTCACCAGCAGGCCAAGGATCATGCCGCTGACCGCTCCCGAGGCATTGGCCCTCTTCCAGAAGACACCGAGAATCAGCGCCGGAAAGAATGCTGCACCGGCCAGCGAAAAAGCCCAGGCAACCATCGCCAGAATGGTCGCCGGTTTCTGCGACGCAACGCTAGCTGCCAGAACGGCTACAACCAGCAGCAGCGACTTCGAAACGACCAGCCGCCATTGCGTTGTCGCGTTCGGACGGAAGATCTTGTAATAGACGTCGTGTGACAAGGCACTGGCGATCGTCAGCAACAGACCGTCGGCCGTCGACAGAGCGGCGGCCAGCGCGCCGGCCGCGACCAGCCCGGAAATGACGTAGGGCAGACCGGCGATTTCGGGTGTGGCCAGCAGGATCACGTCGGGATTGAGCGCCAGTTCGACGAGTTGAAGGACTCCGTCGCCGTTGACGTCCTCGATCGAAACCAGTCCGATCTTGCCCCAGGCGCTGACCCAGACCGGCAGTTGCGCGATCGAAGAGCCGATCAGCGTGGAGTAGATCTCGTACTTGGCAAAAACGGCATACGCTGGCGCCGTCAGGTACAGCGCGAGAATGAACAGCAGCGACCAGAAGACCGAACTGCGTGCCTCGCGAACGCTCGGCGTGGTGTAGTAGCGCATCAGCACGTGCGGCAGCGCAGCGGTACCGACCATCAGGCAGAACACCAGGCTCAGGAAGTTCAGCCGAGCCGTGTCGCTTACCGCCTCACCCGCCTGACCGCCCGCCGGGTAGGGCGTCACGTGATGCTCGGGCTCGGCGCCACGCTGCATCGCCTGGCGCATCAGTTTGTCCCAGTAACTGCGGGCGCCTTCGCTGGTTGCTGGCAACTCCCGCCGTTCGCGTTCGAGGGCGACGACCTCGCGCATCTGCGGGTTGCTGGTCTTCAGCTCGTTGATCTGCTCCGCCAGGCGGAGCTTTTCTTCGTCGAGGGATTCCGGCAAGCTCCGGATTCGCTCACGGTAGCCTTCGCCGCGTTCGCGGAACATTCGACGCGCTTCGATCTCCGCGGGATCGTCGAAGATCCTTTCCTCGAGCACTTGCACCTTCTGCAGCACGTGCCCATAGGTCAGCTGCGGAACCGGAATGCCAGTGACCTGGTACGAGAGAATCGTCACCGGTACCAGGTAGGCGACAATCAGGATGGCGTACTGAGCAACCTGGGTCCACGTGACGGCACGCATGCCGCCCAGGAAGGAACAGACCAGGATGCCCGCCAGGCCGACGAAGACGCCGATCTCGAACTGCAGGCCGACGAAACGGCTGGTAATCAGGCCGACACCGTAGATCTGCGCGACCACATAAACGAACGACGCCAGGACGGTCGCGAAGACGCCGACCAGGCGCGCCGGATTGCCGCCATAGCGCGCCGCCAGGAAGTCCGGGATGGTGTATTGCCCGAACCGCCGCAAATAGGGCGCGAGCAACAGGCCGACCAGAACGTAACCACCGGTCCAGCCCATAACGTATGCCAGCCCCTGATAACCCGACAGGTAGAGAGTCCCCGCCAGGCCCATGAAGGACGCAGCGCTCATCCAGTCGGCGCCGGTGGCCATGCCATTGAAGATCGCCGGCACGCGCCTGCCGGCGACGTAGTATTCGGAAACGCTGGCCGTACGCGCCAGGACGCCGATCGTCGCGTACAGAAAGATGGTCAGGAAGAGAAAGGAATACCCGATCCACCGGGGCGGCATACCGAAGCGCTCGAGGACCGCCAACGCCAGGATGAACAGGAAAAAGGCTGCGGTATAAAAAGCGTAGTAGCGACGCAGTGGGCCAGCGGTGTAGTCAGCCATCGCCGGGCGCCCGCCTAGGCGCTCTGGTACAGGTGGCGATGTGCCTTTTCCAGCTCCAGCAGGCTGGTCGGCGTCTCGAAGCCATCGCGCGCTGCGCGGGCGATCGTCACCTGTAACAGCTTGGCCGTCACGTAGGCGTCCGAAACGGCGTTGTGGCGCTCGATGCTTTCAACATCGAAGTGTGCGAGCCAGCGGTCCATGGGTGCCTGTGCATCGCCGATCTCCCGAAACAGACTGGCCATCACCCACGCCAGATCGATCCATGGCAGACGCAACTCGACACCCAGCGATTCGGCCATCGCGCGTTCAATCCGCCTCGCGGCAAACGACGCGTGATACGCCACCAGCGGCGCCTTGCCGACAAAACCAAGAAAGGCGAGCAGTGCTTCGGCGCGCTGCTCGCCAATCGTCAGCAGCGGCGGCGCAGTCGCCTCGCTCGCCGCATGACCGTTGGCGACGTCCACCCGCAAAGCCTGCTGGAAATCGATCAGGCCATCGGCCACGGCCAGCACAGCGATCACCCCCAAAGGGTCGGTCTGCCAGTCGGCACCGGCGATTTCCACGTCGACCACCACGTAGCGGCTGCGATAGTGCGAACGACTCATGGCCGCCGCAGGCAACTGGCGCCAGGCGGCGAGCAGCTGCCGTTGGCGGGTGGTCAAGCACGCATCGGGCGTTTCGTGGCCAGCGAGAAGTCGTGAAAACCACACCATGATCAGACCTGGTAGTCGAGTTTCAGGCGTGCCTGCAGCTTGCGCGCCTGACGAAAAGCCTCTTTGAGAATCCGCCGCTCAATCTCGTTCAGCTCGTCTGGCCTGACGAGGTTGTCGCCCGACCGCCCGTGCTCCTGCTCGAAATGCTGGTGCCGCAAACGCAGGATCTGGATGAAGTTGAAACCCTCGACGCTCGCTGCCACCTCGTCGGCAGAAATGTTCATCAAGGCACTTGATCGCTTCAGACGAGCGACGGTGTTGGTCGCCTCGACCTGGTTGGCCAGCGCAAAGAGGCGGGCGGCGTCGGTAAACAGGCGCACGCCGTATTTCTTGAGGTCAATGGTTCCCGGATGCCCGGGGTCGGCACCGGTGACGAAGTCGCGGATCCTGCCCAGCGGCGGCGCGACGCTGAGCGCGTTTTGCGCCAGCATGCGCAGAAAGAGCGGATTGCCCTGCGTCTGTCGCAGCAACGACAAGCGCATTCGGTGCGCCAGGTTGAAGCGCCCGTAGAGCGGCCGGAAATCGAAAAAGATCGTGGCATTCAGCAAGGCCAGCGGGTCCGGTGTGCGAACCCACTGTGCGAACCTCTCGTCCCACTCCTCCAGCGTCAGACACAGATCCGGGTTGCTGGCCATGATGTTGCCCTTGCACAGCGGGAAACCGCACTTGTCGAGGTCCTGGTTGACGTCCCTGGCGAACTCCAGGAAGCGCAGCTGGGTCTGCTCGCGATCCATGATATCGGTGCAGATATAGACGATGCCGTTATCCTGATCGGTGGTGAAGGTCTGTTCGTCACGCCCCTCCGAGCCGAACGACAGCCACGCCCAGTCGATCCCGTAGAGGTCGTGACGGTCGAGGTTCAGTTCGATGATCCGACGGGTCACGGTGTCGTTCAGCGTCGAGATGAACTGGGTGATTTCCTGCCCGCCAACGCCCTCGGCAAGCATCGTCAGCGCCAACTGGCGAACGTCTTCGCGGGCATGCCGCAGCACCTCGATGCTGGTCGCCGAATCGATGGCGTGACGGATCTGTCGCAGGCCGGCGCCTTGCAGCTTGAACAGGTCGCGTTCGGAAACCACGCCCTTCAGCCGCCCACCCTCGTCCACCGCCAGCACGTGCCGGACCCGGTGCATGGCCATCGCCAGTGCCGCGTCGTGGGCATTGGCCGCCAGCGGCAAGGTCCGTGGCTGCGGCGACATCACCGCTTCAATCGCCTGATCCAGCGACGCGCCAGGCAGAACGATGCGTTTCAGGACGTCCGAGAGGGTAAAGATGCCAACTGGCTGCTGCCCGGCATCGACGACGACCATCGAACCGAGGTGGCGGCTGGCCATCAACTCGACCACCTGGCGGACCGGCGTTTCCGGTGCGACAGAAACGGGGTCACGCGTGATCACCCTGGCGAGCGGTGAATTCATCGTCTTCTGCTCGGCCGCCCGCTGCGCAAACTGGAGCTGCAACTGCTGTTGCGACTGCCGGAGCAGCCCGGCGATGTACTGCGTACAGAAGAGGTTGAAAACCGTGCTCTTCTGGGTAAGGCTGAAGAAATCCTCGGCCGGGAGCTCGTAGCAGAAGACTTCGTCGCGCGCAATGTACGCACTCGAGCTTTCCCGCTGCGCCATCAGCGCGCCGATCGAGAAGCAGCTGCCGGGACCGAGCGTGATCGATGCGGATTCGGCGCTGCTGCTGCCGCCGCTTCTCCTGACCCGCACCTGACCGCGCTGCACGATGTGGAGCGTCCGCGCGACACCCATTTCGCTGGCCAGAATCAGCGCCCCTTTCGGGTAATGGGCAAGCTTGACGCGCTCGGCGAGAAAACGCAGCGACTCCGCTTCCATTTGATCAAACGGAGCGTAGGCCTGGAGCAACTGGATGCACGCCGAGACCAGCCGTTCAGTGGCGCTGTTGCTCATCCCTGCTCCTCGACCACCGCAATTGAACAGGCCGGCACGCGGCGTGCCGGCCTGCAAGGCGCTTCCTGGCATGCGGCCCGACGCCTCCGTGAAACGCAGGCCGCATGACAACCGCCGGGTCAGCCCTTGAGCTGCTCGAGAATGGCCGGGTTCTCGAGCGTCGAGACATCCTGCACGACATCCTCGCCCTTGGCCAGCGAGCGCAACAGGCGGCGCATGATCTTGCCCGAACGCGTCTTCGGCAGATTCTCACCGAAGCGCAGGTCCTTCGGCTTGGCGATCGGGCCGATCTCGCGTCCGACATGATCCTGCAACTCCTTGATCATTTTCTTCGCCGCGTCGCCGGTCGGGCGCGCACCCTTGAGCACGACAAAGGCGCAGATCGCTTCGCCGGTCAGGTCGTCCGGCCGGCCAACCACCGCCGCTTCGGCGACCATCGGGTGCGAAACCAGCGCGGACTCGATTTCCATGGTTCCCATGCGGTGACCGGAAACGTTCAGCACGTCGTCGATCCGACCGGTAATCGTGAAATAGCCGGTGTTCACATCGCGGATCGAGCCGTCGCCGGCGAGATAAAGCTTGCCATTGAAGTCATCCGGGTAGTACGACTTCTTGAAGCGCTCGGGGTCGCCCCAGATGTTGCGGATCATTGCCGGCCACGGCCGCTTGACGACCAGCAGGCCACCCTTGCCCCAATCGAGCTCGGTGCCCGTTTCGTCGACGACGGCGGCCTGGATGCCGGGGAAGGGCAAGGTGCATGAACCCGGCACCATAGGCGTGACGCCCGGCAGCGGAGTGATCATGTGGCCGCCCGTTTCGGTCTGCCAGAAGGTGTCGACGATCGGACAGCGGCCGCCACCGACGCTGTCGTAGTACCACTGCCAGGCGGCAGGGTTGATCGGCTCGCCCACCATACCCAGCAAGCGCAGCGACGACAGGTCGTACTGGGTTGGCGCGACCGCCGGATTGACGTCGGCCGCCTTGACCAGCGAGCGGATTGCCGTCGGCGCGGTGTAGAACACACTGACCTTGTGGTCCTGGATCATCTTCCAGAAACGCCCTGCATCCGGATAGGTCGGGATGCCTTCAAAGACCATTTCGGTGGCGCCACAGGCCAGCGGCCCGTAAGTGATATAGGTGTGGCCGGTCACCCAGCCGATGTCGGCAGTACACCAGAAGAGGTCGTCCGGCTTGATGTCGAAGGTCCACTTCATGGTGATGATGGCGTGCAACAGGTAGCCGCCGGTCGAGTGCTGGACGCCCTTCGGCTTGCCGGTCGACCCCGAGGTATACAGCAGGAACAGCGGGTGCTCGGCGCCGACCCATTCCGGCTCGCAGACGTCGGACTGGCCGGCGACGACATCGTGCCACCAGACGTCGCGTCCGGTGACCATGTTGCACGCACCGCCGGTACGCTGAAAGACGATCACGTTCTTGATCGACTCGCAGCCGCCCAGCGCGAGGCCCTCGTCGACCGCCGGCTTGAGCGGAATCTTCTTGCCGCCGCGGCATTGCTCGTCGGCCGTGATCACCGCCACGGCGCCGGCGTCGTTGATCCGGTCGCGAACCGACTGCGCCGAGAAGCCGCCGAAGACCACCGAGTGGATGGCGCCGATGCGCGCGCAGGCCTGCATCGCGACAATGCCCTCGACGCCCATCGACATGTAGATCACCACCCGGTCGCCCTTGCCGATGCCGCGTGCGCGCAGGCCGTTGGCAAACTGGCTGACGCGCGTCAGCAACTCCTGGTAGGTAACCCGCTTGACTTCACCGTCGTCGGCTTCGAAGACGATCGCCACCTTGTCACCCAGACCGGCTTCGATATTGCGGTCCAGGCAGTTGTAAGAGGCGTTCAGCGTACCATCGGCAAACCACTTGAAGAACGGCGCGGCGGACTCGTCAAGTACCTGCGTGAAGGGGGTTTTCCAGGAGACGTGCTCGCGGGCCAGGCGGGCCCAGAATCCGGTGTAATCTTTTGCTGCCTCGTCACACAGCGCCCGGTACGCGTCCATGCCGGAAATGGTCGCCTTCTCGACAAACTCGGCTGAGGGCTGGAAAAAAGTTACGGCTTCGTTCTGTGACATGTCCCATCTCCTGTGCAGTATTGATAGAGGATTCAAGAAGGCGATGCAGCAAAGTGCAAGAGAACCCGGTATTGGTGACCCCCCGCGCGGCGGAAGGCAGATAGTACCCCGCCACGTACCCCGCGACGAGTTCCCGCTGTCAGGACAACAGCGCACGATCAAACGCCGCCAATCTTACACACCACTTGCTTACACCCCACTTACGCGAGGACCGCTCTGCGCGCTCCGAGTCGGCGTTTCATTGGTGCTAGAATCTTGCCTCCCAAACCTCTCAAGCCGAAAAAGAAATGGCCTCACTGCAACCGACCGTTGAAAAACTCGAAATGTTCATCTTCTGGAGCCGCTGGCTGCAGGCGCCGCTTTATCTCGGGCTGGTGATCGCCCAGGGGGTCTACGTCTACCTGTTCATGGTCGAGTTGTCGCACCTCATCCACAACCTGTTCTTCAGCGGCACGCGGATCAACGAAACCGAGGTGATGCTGGTCGTTCTCGGCCTGATCGACGTGGTGATGATCGCCAACCTGCTGATCATGGTGATCATCGGCGGCTACGAAACCTTTGTCTCCAGACTCAATCTCGAAGGCCACCCCGACCAGCCGGAGTGGCTCTCGCACGTCAATGCCGGCGTACTCAAGATCAAGCTGTCGACGGCAATCATCGGCATTTCGTCGATCCACCTGCTGAAAACCTTCATCAATGCCGAGAACATGAACGAGCACACGATCAAGTGGCAGGTCATCATCCACGCGGTTTTCCTGCTGTCGGCGCTGGCCATGGTGTGGGTCGACCGGATCATGACCCAGACCCTGGCGATCAGCAAAGCCCAACACCTCGCGCGGCACTGAACCGCCCCCCGCCGCGGATAGCCCCCCGTCCCCAAGAACAGGAGAGAGCCTGAAATGACCGCTATCAAACAGGAAGACTTCATCCAGAGCGTCGCCGACGCCTTCCAATACATCAGCTACTATCACCCGCTCGACTACATCAAGGCCCTTGGCGCGGCTTACGAGCGCGAACAGAGCCCGGCGGCCAGGGATGCCATCGCCCAGATCCTGACCAACAGCCGCATGTGCGCCGAGGGTCACCGGCCGATCTGCCAGGACACCGGGATCGCGGTGATTTTCCTCAAGGTCGGCATGGACGTCCAATGGGACGCCACCCTGTCGGTCCAGGAGATGTGTGACGAGGGCGTGCGCCGGGCCTACAACGACCCGGACAACAAACTGCGCGCGTCGGTCCTCCTCGACCCGGCCGGGGCACGCAAGAACTCGCGCGACAACACGCCGGCGGTGGTGCATTACGAGATCGTTCCCGGTCACCACCTGGAAGTGATTTGTGCCGCCAAGGGTGGCGGCTCGGAGAACAAGTCCAAGTTCTACGCGCTCAACCCCTCCGACTCGATCGTCGACTGGGTGCTCAAGACCGTGCCGACGATGGGCGCTGGCTGGTGCCCGCCGGGGATTCTCGGCATCGGCATCGGCGGCACGCCCGAAAAAGCGATGCTGCTGGCCAAGGAATCGCTGATGGCGCCGGTCGACATCCACGAGCTGATTGCCCGCGGCCCGGCGAATCGTGTCGAGGAACTGCGTCTCGAACTGTACGAAAAGGTCAACGCGCTGGGAATCGGTGCGCAGGGACTCGGTGGGCTGACCACCGTCCTCGACGTCAAGATCCTCGACTACCCGACGCACGCCGCCAGCCTGCCGGTGGCGATGATCCCGAACTGCGCGGCGACCCGGCACGCGCACTTCCACCTCGACGGCTCGGGACCTGCGACGCTGACCCCGCCGGACCTGAACGAGTGGCCGAAGGTCAACTGGACGCCGAACACCGAGACCTCGACGCGGGTCGACCTCGACACGCTGACGCCGGCCGAAGTCGCCAGCTGGAAGCCGGGCCAGACGCTGCTGCTCAACGGCAAGATGCTGACCGGACGCGACGCGGCCCACAAGCGCATTCAGGACATGCTGGCCAAGGGCGAGCCGCTGCCGGTCGATTTCACCAATCGCGTGATCTACTACGTCGGCCCGGTGGACCCGGTTCGCGACGAAGTCGTCGGCCCCGCGGGTCCGACCACCGCCACCCGCATGGACAAGTTCACCGAGATGATGCTCGCCCAGACCGGCCTGATCTCGATGGTCGGCAAGGCCGAACGTGGCCCGGCGGCGATCGAGGCGATCAGGAAGCACAAGTCGGCGTACCTGATGGCAGTCGGCGGTGCCGCCTACCTGGTCGCCAAGGGAATACGGACCGCCAGGGTCGCCGGTTTTGCCGACCTCGGGATGGAGGCGATCTACGAATTCGAGGTCAAGGACATGCCGGTCACCGTCGCCGTCGATTCGACCGGCACCTCGGTGCACAACACCGGACCGAAGGAATGGCAGGCCAGGATCGGCAAGATCCCGGTCGCCGTCGCCTGAGCACCAGGCTGACCGGAACCAGCGGCCGGCCGCGCGCCGGCCTGTTGCTGGCAGGAGAAGTCGAATGGCCATCGAGCGTTACGGTACGACCCAGCGTTACTCGGACGTTTGCGCCTGCAACGGCACCATTTATCTCGTCGAACGACCGCAAACACTTGACGCCAACATCGCCACCCAGACCCACGAAGTCCTCGCCGGGGTCGAGAAGCTGCTGGCCCAGGCCGGCAGTGACAAGACGCGCCTGCTGATGGTGACCATCTACCTGCGCCAGATCGACGACGCGGTCGCGGTCAATCGAATCTGGGACCGGTGGGTTCCGCAAGGCAGCGCCCCGGTCCGGGTCTGCGTCGAAGGAAAACTGCGCCATCGCGAAGCCTTGCTTGAAGTCGCGGTCATTGCGGCCCGCTGACGGCCTGCCAAGCGATCTGGCGCCAAACCCGGCAGCGGCCGTGGCAGAAGCTGGCCGGGCGGCTGACGGCAGCACCTGGCAAGCCCTTCCCGAGCCGCCGCCGGCACCGATGATCGGCATTTTCGACAGCGGCCTGGGCGGCCTCTCGGTGCTGGCGGCAATCGCCCGGGCGCTACCACAGGCCGACCTGCTTTACTTCGCCGACAGCGCGCACGTGCCCTACGGCGACCGGGACGACAGTTTCATCCGCCAGCGCGTGCTGGCGATCGGCAAACACCTTGCCGACCAGGGCTGCGGACTGATCGTTGTCGCCTGCAATACGGCGACAGCAGCCGCTGTCGCCGCTTTTCGCGCGCTGTATCCCGATCTGCCGGTAGTCGGTGTCGAGCCCGGGATCAAACCGGCCGCCGCCGCCTCGAACAGCGGCCGGATCGCCGTCCTGGCGACCGCTTCGACCGCCCGCAGCCAGCGTCTGGCAGCGCTGATCGCGCAGCACGCCGGCGCCGTGCAGGTGGCCGTCGAAGCATGCCCCGGCTGGGCGACGCGGGTCGAAACGCTGCACCTCGACGACCCCGCTTTCGCCGACGAGGCGCGCCGACATCTGGCCCCGCTGCTTGCCGCCGGCGCCGACCAGATCGTTCTTGGCTGTACCCACTACGCCTTTCTTCGCCCGGTCCTGGAGCCGATCGTCGCCAACCGGGCAATCCTGGTCGACGTCGCGGAAGCGGTCGCCCGCCAGTGTGTTCGGCTGGCCGGGGCCGCGGCACTCGGCAACGGCCGGCTGGTACTGCTCGCCACCGCGCACCCGGAACGACTGCAGGCCGCCCTGCCCGCGCTCGGCCTGAGCTGGCTGAGCAGCCGCCTGACCGGCGCCGCGCGCCTGGCACTGGCCTGAGCATGCGCCGGCCAGCCACCCCGCCGCCCGCGGTGGCGATCATCGGCGGTGGCCCGGCCGGACTGATGGCGGCCGAAATCCTCAGCAGCGGCGGCGTCGGCGTCGACCTTTACGACGCCATGCCGTCGGTCGGCAGGAAGCTGCTGCTCGCCGGCAAGGGCGGACTGAACATCACCCACTCCGAGCCAGCCGACCAGTTCATGACCCGCTACGGCGCGCGGCAAGGGCAGATCGCGCCGCTGCTCGATGTTTTCGGCCCGACCGCTCTGCGCGAGTGGGTGCACGGCCTGGGCGTGGACACCTTCGTCGGCAGTTCCGGCCGCGTCTTCCCCACCGAAATGAAGGCCGCGCCGCTGCTGCGGGCCTGGCTGCAGCGACTGCGGGCGAGCGGCGTCCGCTTCCACATGCGCCACCGCTGGTGCGGCTGGGCGCCGCGGCCGAATGCCAGCGACGCCAGGGACGGCCTTGCCGGGCTGCGCTTTGCGACGCCGCACGGCGAGCGGCAACGGCAGGCGGCGGCGCTGGTGCTGGCCCTCGGCGGCGGCAGCTGGGCCCGGCTCGGTTCCGACGGACGCTGGTTCGCGCTGCTCGAGCAGGCCGGCATGGCGCTGGCGCCGCTGCGCCCCGCGAACTGCGGTTTTGACGTCGCCTGGAGCCCGCACCTTCGCCAGCGCTTTGCCGGCCAGCCGATCAAGTCGGTGGTCGCGTCGTTTGTCGATCCGGCCGGCGTCAGACAGCTGCGGCGCGGCGAACTGATGCTCACCGCCAGCGGCGTCGAAGGCGGCCTGATCTACGCGCTGTCCGCCGCCTTGCGTGACGCCATCGAGACCGCCGGCTCGGCAACGCTGTACCTTGATCTGCTGCCCGATCACGACCCGGCCCGCGTGCTCGCCGAGGTGGCCAGGCCGCGTGCCGCGCGCTCGCTGTCCAGCCACCTGCAAAGCCGCCTGGGACTCAAGGGAGCGAAAGTCGCGCTGCTGCGCGAATGCACGGCGGCAGCCGACCTCCTCGACCCGGTGCGCCTGGCGACGGCGATCAAGTCCCTGCCGCTGGCTCTGATCGCCACCCGCCCGCTGGACGAGGCGATCAGCACCGCCGGTGGCGTGCGCTTCGAAGCGCTTGACGAACGGCTGATGCTGCGCGACCTGCCCGGAGTCTTCTGCGCCGGCGAAATGCTCGACTGGGAAGCGCCGACCGGCGGTTACCTGCTCACGGCCTGCCTGGCCAGCGGCCACGCCGCCGGCCGCAGCGTGCTGGCCTGGCTGAGCGATTCGTCCCGACCAACCGCGGCCACCACCGAACCTGACCACCCCGATGACCACCACCCATAATCTTCCCCGCGCCAGCGCCTGCGAATACGCGGCGTGGATTCTGGCCGTACTGGCGATGCTGACGATCATCAAGGTGCGGCTGTTGCCGGCGCTGATCGCCGGGCTGCTGGTCTACCAGTTGGTGCATATTCTGGCGCCGCTCTTTGCCCGACACCTGTCGAGCAGCCGCGCCAGGGAGATCGCCGTCGGCTTGCTGGCGCTGCTGGTGTCCGGTGTCGTGACCGCGGCGGTATTCGCGACGATGGCCTTCATGGGCAGCGAGCATGGCAGTTTCGCGGCCCTGCTGGCGAAAATGGCCGAGATCGTCGAAAGCTCGCGCGAGACCATGCCGGACTGGCTCGCCGAGGTTCTGCCGAGGGGCAGCGAAGCCATCCGCGAGCGCGCGAGTCACTGGCTGCGCGAGCATTCGACCGATCTGCAATTGATCGGCAAGGAAACCACCCACCTGCTGGTGCACCTGCTGATCGGCATGATCGTCGGCGCGATGGCCTCGCTGCGCGAGGCCAGGGATTCGGAAAGCCTGGGGCCATTGGCGCGCGCGCTGGCCGAAAGGGTCTTCCGCCTCGGCGAGGCGTTCCGCCGGGTCGTCTTCGCGCAGGTCCGCATATCGGCGCTGAATACCTTGTTCACGGCGCTATACCTGGTCGTCGTGCTGCCGCTGGCGGGCGTGCACCTGCCGCTCACCAAGACCATGATCGTCGTCACTTTCATCGCCGGTCTGCTGCCGGTGGTCGGCAACCTGATCTCGAATACGGTGATTTTCATCGTCAGCCTGGCGCACTCGCCCGGCGTCGCGATCTCATCGCTGGCGTTCCTGGTGCTGATCCACAAGCTCGAATACTTCCTCAACGCGCGCATCGTCGGCAGCCAGATCAGGGCCAAGGCCTGGGAGCTGCTGACCGCGATGCTGATCATGGAGAGCACCTTCGGCCTCGCCGGACTGGTCGCCGCGCCAATCTGCTACGCCTGGCTGAAGGACGAACTCGCCAGTCGGCGCCTGATCTGAAGCCGACGACGCCGGATGGCAGGTCGGCGCACCGACGCACGGGGTGGCGAAGAGCGGCGCTGGCGGAGGCGCGGACCAGGCGCCTCAAATCGACCAGCTAGCGCCCGTCGGGCACCACCGACTCGCTCGGACGAGACCCCGGAGCGCCTGGCGATGCGCGCAGCGCCTTGCTTGCCGCCCGATGCACCAGTCGGGTCAAGGCGTCCAGCGCCGCCGAAGCAATCCGCCAGCGATGCCAGAACAGCGGAACGTCCAGCCAGTGCTGCGGAGCCAACTCGACGAGTTGCCCGGTTTTCAGGTGCCCTTCCGCCAGTTGTTCCGGGATCATTCCCCACGCCATGCCGCGCAACACGGCTTCGCCAAAGGATCGGGTGGTGGGCAGGTAGTGCGTCGGCGGCCTTATGGCGGCATCCGTGAGCCGGCCCAGAAAAACCTGCTGCAGGGCATCCTTCTTGTTGAACATCAACATCGGGGCGGCGTTCAGCGACTCGGCATTGACGCCGGCCAGGAAGTGCCGCTCGACGTAGGACGGCGAGGCCAGGGCCAGATAGCGCATCACGCCGAGCGGTTCGACGCGGCAGCCCTGAATGGGCTTGGCACTGGCACTGACCCCGGCCATCACGGTGCCTTCGCGCAACAGCACCACCGAGTGATCCTGATCCTCGACCCGCAGGTCAAGCGTAGTGGCCGCACTGGCGCCCAGAGCGTCGAACACCTCAAGGAACCAGCTATCCAGCGAATCGGCGTTGATCACCATCGGGATGCGCACGGTGGATGTGGCGCCGCCATCGACGACGCCCAGCGCCGAGAAAACCTCCGCTTCCAGCAGCGAAAGCTCTTCGGCGTAGCGTAGCAGAGGACGGCCGGCGGCAGTCACCTGGCAGGGTGTGGAGCGCTGGATCAGAACCTGCCCCATGCGCTCCTCCAGCAACCTGATCCGCTGACTGATCGCCGATGGAGTCACGTTCAACTTCCGCGCGGCCAATTCAAAACTGCCTTCGCGTATGGCTTCGGCGAAGGCAGCCAGTTGAGCGTTGTCGACTCGCATGAGTTAGCAAATCTAATGAGCAGTTAAGAAGTTTAACTGTATTCACGTGGCGGCGCATCATAAGCTGGCCGCCTTGCCAACTTCACCTGCAAATCATGCCAGCTGACCTGATTGCCGGCTTCCTTTCCAGCGCGGTGCTCATCGTCGCCATCGGTGCGCAGAATTCCTACGTGCTCCGCCAGGGCGTTCGGCGCGAACACATCCTGCCACTTGTGCTGGTCTGCGCAAGCGCCGACGCCCTGCTGATCGTGGCCGGCGTTGCCGGGCTGGGTGCGGCGATTCAAGCCCAGCCAGGATTTCTCGACCTCGCCCGCTACGGCGGTGCGGCGTTCCTGCTCCTTTACGGACTGGCCTCGGCGCGGCGTGCCCTGGCGCCCGAACAACTCATCCTTGACGCCGGAACCAGGCTGCCGCTTGGCGTCGCCCTGGCGACCTGTCTCGGCTTCACCTTTCTGAATCCGCATGTATATCTGGATACCGTGATCCTTCTCGGCTCGCTGGCCAGCCAAAGGCAGGAAGGAAAATGGATCTTTGCCGCGGGAGCTGCAGGCGCGAGCTTTGTCTGGTTCTTTGCCCTCGGCTACGGGGCTCGATTTCTGGCCCCTCTGTTCGCGAAGCCCTTCTCGTGGCGCGTCCTCGACTCGCTGATCAGCATCACGATGTTCGGGCTCGGCGGCATGTTGATACTGGACTAGCTGCCATGGCGCGCTCGTGTCCATCCGGCGAGGCTGGGCGAGGCTGGATGAGTTCGCCAGCGGAATCGATCAGTCACGACGACCAGGCGGGTCCGCTCTTGTGAGCAATTGCGAGCATGTCAACACCGATTGAAAACTGACACAGTTTTACCTTTGCCACCGATTCAAAACTGATATACCCCCAATGCTGCTTGATGGCGGTGGTTGGGCCACCGGGAGGGCGGGCCGTAGGCCCAACCGGAAGGAGGCCCAACCACCGC
>NZ_JAPUVQ010000145.1:0-118589 GCF_029255145.1 Accumulibacter sp. | reverse complement strand
CGGCCACCGAGGTATCGATGAACGTGGCCGTCGTCTGGCCATCCGCCGGAGCCGACACGACACCATCCGGGATGTCTCTGGACCAGCCCCTGGCAGCCCGAAAGCCACTCACCAAGTGTGAAAAGTACGGCCAAGCGTGGTCCAGGTGTGCGTCATCGATGGTGACCAGCACGCCGGTCAGTTCACACTCAACCCGCCCTTGGTCATCCCCATACTCTGCGAAGGCACCCTTCTTAGCTAGGACCAGGTCGAGTGCGACTGCCTCACGGCACGCACCATAGAAGTCCTTCGACCGGTCCCCCGCAAGGCCTTTGACGGCCCAAATGTAGGAAAAGTCCGTGGCAGTCCCATCTTGGCGCACCACCCAGAAGCCTGAGTTGCTCCAGCCCGTCCCGGTATTCAAGCGCCGCTCGAAGTGGCCGATCTGCCCGCACCCCTTCGCCGGCTCACCGACATCTTCAAGAATCGGGTCATACCACTCGATGAGCGACACGAGGTCGGCGTGATCGCTCGGGTCGGCGATACGCTCCCCGTCCCGATACCGATGCAGGATTTCTTTGTAGTGATCAAGAGCGCTTTTCTGGGTCCGGAAGCTCCGGGAACCGATTTCAACAGGCTTTGCCATCCGTTACTCCCCACAAATTGATACCAAACATCACATTTCCAATATCAGAACTTCTTCCAAGCCAGACCCCTGCGCACGCATCGCAGAATTCAACGCAGCAACTGTGAACTCAGGTACCGACGGCGTACGAAAATCGAAGGCCAAACGTCTGGCTTTGATCGTTTCCCGATTGACACGCAGGAACTCCCCAATGCTTGCAGCCAGCGCATCTACGTCCTGCCGGTCGCGGACCAGTTCACGCGGCACAGCACTGACGGGCGCCTTCGGATGAAGCGAGCCAACTGCGGATCGATCGTTGACCTCACTCACAAATGCCTTCACAAGCTCGCGATCGATACCGAGTCGTCGTGCGTGAATATCCAGTGGTGAGAATCCGTCCTCGGCATAAGTCAAAATATGAAACTGCTCCAGCTTGTCGCGAACCTCTGACTCCTTAACTCTTGAAACTCTCAGGGGCACGAGCGCCTGCGGGGTGCATTCATCGGCGGATGTGACATGCTGCTCAATCGACCGACGGAACAGGTGCAAGAGTTCATCGCTCACCACCACGAAACGAATTTCCAGTAGGTTCTGAAGCACCCCTGCCATTTGGGATGCAACACGCACCAGGATTGGAATTGCCTCCTCCGCTGGGTAGCCGTACACACCCATCGAAATCGCAGGAACAGCTAATCGGGTTAAGCCATTTTCATCAGCCAAAGCGATGGTGTTGCGCATGGCTTTCTCGAGGCTGCCGGGAGGGTCGGCATCCTCGTAATACTTGGGGCCTCGGGTGTGGATGATGTAGCGACAATCCATATCAAAAGCAGGTGTTGCCAACGCTTCGCCTATTTGAAGAGGTGCGAACTGCGAGCTGTAGGGTTCGAGACGGGGCCCTGCTGCTGCGTAAATTGCGCCACAGACTCCACTACCTGCTCGCAGGTTCGGATTTGCCGAATTGACGACGCCGTCGCAGTCGGTCTGCCTGACGATGTTGCCCTTGACGACGGTGATATTGGCCATGGTCATATTTAATCCCTTCTTAATCGCACATCAAAGATCAAACACAGCGATCTCTGGACGCGCCCCAAATCTGACTGGTAGAAGTGACGTCCCGAGTCCCTTCGAGACGTAGAGTTTGCAGGCCGTCGTCTCATACCACCCCGAAGCAAAAGGACCGCTGCCCGGGGGCCTCCATATGGGCAACCCAAAAAGAGTGATCTGACCACCATGGGTGTGCCCGGAAAGGCACAGGTTGAATATTCCTGAACGGAGATTGGTCGGCAATTTTTCAAAATAGCCTGGAGAGTGCTGCACTAGCACCGCTGTGCCGCCCTTAAGGGGTGCGTTCAAGAGTCCACCGTCTGGTTGGCCAGCAGTGAAATCATCCATGCCCACGATGTGAAGAGTACGCAGCCGAACCCGATAAGAAGCCACCTCATTCACCAGAAGCCGTATCCCGTGGTGTCGGTACTCGTCGCGTAACGCATGAAGATCAACGTCGGCCCAGTATTCCCAATTACCCAAAACAGCAACGGTGGGCGTATCGCCCAGAGCCGCAAGAAAGGAATGAAGAGTCGGAAGCCGATCCAGCCTATCAATTACATCGCCAGAGAGGATTACCAAATCGGGCTTAAGGGATTTGACTCGGTTGGCAACTTCCACCTCACGGTGACTGAAGTCTTGAATGTGCAAATCAGAGAGTTGAACGACTCGGATGCCTTCCCCTGTGAGGTCCGATCGCATGTCGTGAGTACTGACGTCTATCCAGTTCGGCTCGATCCAGACGGCATACACACTGAACAGAGTTATCAGCACAGCGAGCGCGATCCGGAGGCCCATGCCTTACTCCAGCCCGGTGAAACGCACATGCATTCCATGCCCACGCCACAACGGCATAGGTTTCTCCGCGCCGGGGTCGAAGATCTCATCTACGCTCGCTAATGCGACACAGGCAAAGTGACCAATGGTGCTCATCTTGGCGCAGCTGGCTGCAATCGCCTGCCAGTTGCTCGGACGCTCGGCGCTATTGGCCGGAAATATTGCGGAACGCACTACCACCCACTCCGGCCGTTTGGACTGACCGATGAACCAGATTGAGGGATCCACCTCCGGATTGCCCTGCCAGGACATCAACTCGAAGCCTTGCTTGTCCAGATGGTCGCGGACCACTTGCACGGCCATGTCGTGAACCTCCCATGGCGTCATCTCGATCTTCTGGTCCGTGACCAAAGCGACGGGATCGATCGGCCTTCTGGTATCCGGGTCCAGCAAGCCCCATCCCGGCATGTCTGCAACCCAGGCGCCACCGAAAAGCTTCTTCTTCATGGGCAGGATGCAGGCTCGACCGTTGGCCATCCTGGCAGCCGTGATGAACCCTTGCGGGTTTCCGGGGCCCCGCACTTTCCCATCGACGTCCTCGACGCGCACGAAGTACAGTTGGTTGCCCAGACGGAACGACAGATGCTCCAGGAACGGCGGATAGGGGTGTGCGCGGAGCCATGACTGGATCCCGCCATCGGCCTGTTTGCTCAAGTGGATGCCGGCTGCCTTCCAGCAGGGGAAGAATGCTTCCGACATCTCATGCATTTCAATTTCGTACATGCTGCTCCTCAGTGCGGGCCGTAGCGGCTCTTGATACCGTCGATCGTTCGGAATTCGTCTATGTAGCGCGTTTCACCGGTGGTTTCGTCTTTGAACGTTCGCTGACTGTGTTTAAAACAGGGCTCGCACCAACCCAATTGATGCCGCTTTGGATTTGCTGTTTCGCCAAACTGCGTCGGCGCGCCGCAATTCGTGCAGAGAACTTTCCCTTTCGCATCCCTGGTGGGCTGCGCGGCCAGATTCAACTGGTCCAGGATCGGACTCGACGCTGCATCGCCCGACAGCTTCTCGGGCTGCACGAAATCCAGGGACATCGTTTTCTCGCCGGCATGGGTGAAGAAGATTCGTACCGTTCCGCCGGTACTGTCGGCAAGCACCTGGCCAATGCCCCAATCCGGCTTCTTCGGATGCTTTACGCGATCGCCTTTCTTGTATTGCATGGGATCTCCTTGATGAGTCGTCGCGCCTGACTCTCAGTCAGCCTGCTTCCTGAGCCAGCCTGGGATGTCGCCAGCGCTCGCCTTTTTGGCACTGCCACCGCCTTCCGCCTCTTCCGGGATGTCTTTCCACACCGTCAGAAAGTGGGCGCCCGGCGCTCCGTCCTGGACCACCGCGTATCCACACCGCAGTTCCTTGCGTCCCCATGTCGTCTGCCACTGTGCCGAGAACGACCACAGCTCGGCACCATCGGCTTTGCCTTGGAGGAATTCCTGCCACGCAGCATTAAGGTGGCCAAAGGGCAAATCAGGTGCAGCCTTGAGCGGATCTGTGACAACCTCACGCCTCTCGATTTCCTGCGCCGTCAGTCGCTCCAGCAGGTGTTCGCGCTCGACTGCAAATTCGCGTTCCTCCGGGGACACGTAGCTTTCCTTCTTCTGGAGCATCTCCTTGACCTTCATGTAGATCGCCACTGGCCAGACGGCGACCACGAGGATGGCCGCAAGGACGGGGGCGACGATGTTGTTGAGGATGCGGTAGGAAAGCTTCTTGCGATCCGGGTTGACGGCTTCGAGTAACTCACGAAGGGAGTCAGACTCTTTCTCCTTTGTCAGGTGATGTGCGCCGTAGACGATGGCAAGGACAACCGCGCCGATGCCGAGGTACCAGTAGAGATAGATCACGCCGACTCCCCCTCACCCTTACCACTTCGAGGGAACACCGTCATGGCGCCGACCTCGTAGCCTTCGGGAGCGTTATCAGACTCGGCGGTACCGTTATGACGAACCCGGGTGGCCACAATCACACCTCGCTCGATATCCAAGAACAAGTCCCGCTCGAAGGTGCTGCCGTAGCCCATGTGGACATACTCGAGCTGTTTGCCCTGGGGGATGCGGATCGTGCCGGAGTACCAGTGGGCAAACACGCGATCGGGAAAGTCCGGGAAGATGGTTGCCAAAGTTGCATCGGCTCCACCCTCTAGCGTTCCGCTCAGCCCCACCAGGTACAGGCGGTCATCCACGATTTCCCAGCTACCAACGTAGCCACGCCACAAGGCCGTGCAGTTGGACTCGAAGCGCGGGTTCGTGCCCCCCATGGCGAAATAGTCGCTGAGGGGGTTCGTGCACATGGCAACGTCCTCTCCCTGGTAGTGCAGTCGTTCTGCAATCTGAGCGGTCATGTCATTACTCCCATGCGAGGTGTTTGTTTCCAGTGGCCACCGTTTTCATTTAGAACCCGGGGTATTTCTGCCAAATGCGCTGGTTCATCTCTACGTTCTCGCTGTATTCGCCTATGTCCCAATCTTTGAAGGCGTACAGGTCTTCCGCAAGGGACGTGATGACTTCGTGCAACTCCAGAGGCTCCAGCCATTCGGCTGGTATCGCTCGGACGCCGTGCATGGCGCCCAGCAAGTTGCCGGTGATTGAGCCTGTCGAGTCAGAGTCACCGTCGTGGTTCACGGCGAGGATGACGCCGTGTTTGAAATTTCGTGCCACGAGCGCACAGTAGATTGAGATGGCCAGCGCCTCTTCGGCGATCCACCCCTGACCAAGCTGTGAGATCGCCGCTTCATGAGGTTGACCACTCGCAGCCAGCGTCTCGGCCAACTCGATCGCACGCAGCGTTTCCTCATGTCCAGGCTCGGATCGGAGGATGGCTTTCGATACGACCAGCGCTTCGGGCAATGAGGCGCCGTCGGTTAGCGCAAGGATCAGAACTGCCAGCACACCGCCTGTCAGCGCACCGGTCGGATGTCCGTGCGTCAGGGCTGCCAACTCGGCGCCCAAGCGGAAAGCGTCGTGCGGTGAGTCCTGCTGGCGCAGGCGCCAAGCGAATAACCCTACGGGTGCGACCCGCATGACGCCCCCGCACCCTTTGCTGTCGTTTCGGGCGGGTTCCCCGAGCGACTTCATCGCCCGCAGCGCCGCGAGGCAGGTGTTGCCAGGGGCACGTCGGCTGTGGAGTTCCCGTTGCTGAAAGAGCCAGCCAGTTTCGTCGGTGCCGAAGTCAATGTCGCACGTTGGACGTTCGCCTTGGGTCTGAAGCCAGCGCAGGTAAGCATGAGCCGTCACTCCGGAATAGGTGGTGATGCCCTTCATGCAGCCGCGCACCCACGCCCGTATCAGCCCCTCGGCTGTAAACAGGGTCATTTGAGTGTCGTCGGTAATCATGCCGAGGCCGCCGTAGGCTGGCGCGTACTGGGTGATTCCCTTGGGACCGAATTTGCGAAGGATCTCGGTCCGCTTCATGAACTCAACTGGTGCCCCAAGCGCGTCTCCGACGGCGCCACCCAAGAGACAGCCAGCAAATCGGCCCTGAACTGTTCGGCGCTGCTGACGCTTGCTGCGCCAGCCCAGTGGCGTGGAGTCGTCATCGGCCTCATCGCTCGCATCATCATCGGGCTCCAGATCGCCATCCCCGGACAAGGAGTGGTGGACGCCAAGATCGACAACCGCTTGCGCAGCCGGACGGGCAACGAGGCTCAACTGCGTGCGCCACTCGGGAACTTCAGTACCGTCCCAACTGATGCCCAGGCCTTTCTCCCAGTAGGACAGGTAGGCCTCGCCCCGGTCGGCTGCATAGTAGTTGCCATTTCCCGCAGAGCAGTCGAGCGCGTACTCCCAGTTGTTCTCGCGCATGCAAACCCCGTGCTCCGGGTGCGGCACCTGGCCCAGACCAGTCAGGTACTCCGCACTTTTGGCATCCAGCGGGCGGAATACCGCGACCCTTAGCCGGCCGTCGTCCCGTGGCGTGATCGCGGCAATCAAGTCGTTACCACGCTGCACCGTAACCAGCTTGCCGCCGAGGTCGACTGGCCCGATCTCGATCCACCAGGTATCGCCAGCAGCTGAGATCACATCGCGCTCGTCTTCCGGCGCCAGCAACTCGGACAAACGACTCATCGCTGGCTCGAGGTCCTTCCAGTCAGTTTCCCTGTCGCGCGCAACCTCCTGAAGGCCATGCAGCATCATGGCCAGCGGCAGTTCCCCGCCCCCGGTCAGTACCGCCTGCAGATCAGCGCTTGCGATCGGATAGGCGATGTCCGGCAGGCCGTAGCGCGCCAGCGCCTCCGGCTTTAGATGCATTTCAGCGGAGTTCGGCATGGCGGGCCAAGAGTCCGTCAAACACGGCTTCGAGTTCAGGATGGACGCCACGAACACCCGCCACGACTTTGGCTGCCCAGTCGAAGTAGCCCTGCTTGCGCTCGGGCGACCAGTCTGCCGGCGGTGATGCCAAGATGTCCCGCAGGTTGCAGATCTTGTCGGCCAGCTTTACGAGCTTGGCTTCCTTTGAGATGTGCGGTGCGTGCTCAATCTGGCGCTGCTTGCGGACATGCTTGTCCAGCGATTTGTCGTCGGTCACGTCCAGCACAGTCGCAGTGATCTTCGCGCCGAAAATCGCGGTCAACTCCTCCGCCGTCGTGTTGGTGTCTTCGATGGTGTCGTGAAGGACCGCTGCGCTGAGGACCAATACATCGGTGACGCCACCCTCGTTCGCCAGCACGTTGGCCAGCGCGATCGGATGGTTGATGTAGGGCGACGCGTCCGCATCCTTGCGACGCTGCGTGCGGTGCTTGTCAGCAGCAAAAGCCACTGCCTTTACGAACACACCGATGGGGTCTGAGTTCTGAGGCATCCCTTGGTCCTTTCCTTGTTCTATGGCGCTCGCGGCGTCGAGGCATCAATCAGCGCAACTGCGCCCTCGCTCTTGCCAGTCGTGATCAACTCCCACAAGGCACGGCACTTGTCCTTGGCGTCGCCGGTCGCGTCCTCCAACTGCTTGATCAGGTCCAGGTCGATTTCAGCCTGCTGCTTTGCCTTGCGGCCGCCGTAGTCTTTGACGAGGTAGTCACCCGCCACGTCCATGGCCTTGATCAGGGAGTCTTCGTCGGTTTTGATGCCCTGCCAGAAGAAGCGGTCGGTCATCGCCTGCCTGGGGAACTCGGCGATCCCTTTCAGGAGCGCGAACGCCTGGCCCCACGGCGACGACCACTCGGACGATTGGCTCGGATTGAAAGCGACTGGTGAGTAGGCGACCCGGGGGATGATCTTGTCGGCCCTTGTTTTGTCCAGGCGCGCCTTGAGTTCATCCAGGATGTTGCCGACCGCGCTTTCAGGAATCTTGCCGCCCGGGTGGTAGGCCTCGTACATGCGCTGCGCGTCTGCACGAATTCGGTCGCGCTGCGACACAAGGAAGTCCTCGACACTGGCGCCGACAGTTGCTCCCAAGAGCTTCTTGGCGTCCTCGTTCGCGGCTGTCAGTGCTGCCTCGAACAATGGGATGGCCTGCCGTGGAATCCACCGCACGCCATCGGCCAGGGAAAACGAATATCGAGGCAGCAGTTCCCCGGACACCCGACGCAGGCGATCGATCTTCTTGAGCGTCGACTCGTCGAAAGGAGCAACCTTGATGGAGGTCTGCGCACGGACCATCCCGGTCTGACGGAACGAATCGACACCAAACCATTCCGGTTTGACCGGGGCTTCCAACGGGGGAATGCGGCTCAACTTGTCGATCGATACCAGCGCGCCAATGTCGAACACGCGGGCCACCCCTTCTGCGAGGTGGTCGAGCCTGGGGACCCCAATCTCATCGGTTGGCGAAGCCACCAGGTCACCGTGTACGTCGACCAGAACAACCTCGCCGGACTCCGGATCGACCTCGACCCTGACCGGTGCCTGTTCCTGCGCACCGTGGTCAAGACAGCGATTTCGGAAGGCATCCCAAAGGCGGGATGCTTCGATGTCCCCCTCGGGCAGTACCAGCCTGGGCATGGACGTCGCGACCTCGGGCCGCAGTGGGCCGGCAACGCCCCAAAGGTAATCGAACCACTTGCGACAGGCCTCAAACGCCCCTGCGGTTACCTGCATCGCAACGTTGGCGTGTGAGGCAGATGCCGGTGCGTACCCCAGGTTCTCTGTCGGACCACTCGAAATGGCCAGGCTGCCGTCAGCACTACAAAGGCAGAGCAAATTCGACGATCGATCGGTAAGGAATTGCTCCGGGTACAGCTTGAACGCAGCCCTGTCTCCGTGCCGCTCGACCAGGCGCAGCACTTCCTCGAGGTCTGCTTCGGTCGTCCTGCAGGTCGGGTGAATGCTCACGACCAAACGTAGCTGTGACTCCACTTGGTCGGCCAGAAAGCCCTCCATCCAGTTGATCGCACGGCTGTCGACAGCCGAAACAACACCGAAGATGGTGACTGCCGACCGAACCGCGCTCTCGAACGGCAATTCGGATGAATAGCTCGCCACGCCTGCGCTGACGCGTGGCTCTGGCCAGACAAACGGCATCTGCGGCGCAATCGGCTCGGTCTTCACAAATCACCCCCACTGGTTCGGCACCCCAGCCATGCAGCCCGGTGCATTCGGACTACATCGCATCATTAGGCGACGGATACGGACATTATTATGCGTTGATGGACACATTCTATGGCAGCTTATATACTTTCTGCAACAATCCGCACAAGTGCTACCAAAACCGCGTGAGCCGCACAGGATGCCAACTGAACAACTAGCTGAACTGACCCAACCGCAGCGTGATCGACTCGCGTTTGTGGAGTTGCGCGTGCGCTTCATTGGGGAGATCCGACGACAAGACTTGGTGTCGCGGTTTGGCATCCAGTCCGCAGCCGCGACTCGAGATCTCGCCGTCTACAAGGATCTGTCGTCCGGGAACATCGACTACGACTCCAAGGCCAAGTCCTATGTGCTGACGGACGACTTCCGCCCGCTGTTCGACTTCCCGCCTGAGCGCGTGTTGTCCTGGCTCACCCAAGGATTCGGTGACGGCGAACCGATGCGGCTTAAGCCGTGGGTGATCAGCGAAGTGCCTACCCGGCTCACCCACCCAGACTTAGACGTACTGGCGGCGGTCACGCGTGCCATTCACCAGGAGTGCCCGCTGGCCATCGAGTACCACTCGATTTCGAGCGGCTGCACTGAGCGAGAGATCGTCCCGTTCGCCTTGATCGACAACGGACTGCGGTGGCATGTCCGGGCTTTTGACCGCAAGTCCCAGGAGTTCCGCGACTTCGTCATCACTCGCATCAAGCACCCCAGGGTACTCAGGACTTCCCCCGTCGCACCTCATGAGTCCGACAGCCAAGACATTCAATGGAACCGGATCGTCGAGCTGGATCTGGTTCCCCATCCGGACCAACCCCGGCCGGAGATCACCGAAATGGACTACGGCATGCGCGAAGGCAGACTGCAGATGAAGCTGCGCGCTGCCGTTGCCGGCTACATCCTGCGCAAGTGGAGCGTGGACTGCTCCCCAGACCACAGTCTGCGCGGGCCGGAATACCGCCTCTGGCTCAGAGATCACCTCGCCATGTATGGCGTCAAGAACGCGATCCTGGCACCCGGTTACAGGTCACCTGACCAGCAGCGACTCGACGCGGAGGTCGACTGATGGTGGACCTCCAGGTGATCGATAAGCTCGATCGACTCGTCGACGAGGTGAGCGCATTGCACAGCAAGCTGATCTTGCTGATCGGTGGACCTCAGTCGGGCAAAACAGCGCTGATGGAAGCCTACGGGAGCAAGAAAGATCTGCCTCCCTTGCGTGTGGGCGCAGAACTGGGCGCCAAGCTCGCAGCACTTCCACAGCGCCGTCGCCAACTTCAGACGACATCCATCTTGCGCGATCTGGCCGACCAGCACGCCAAGGACAACCTGCTGCTGATGGACAACATCGAACTGCTTTTTGATCGGACGCTGCAACTTGATCCGCTTGACCTGCTCAAGCAACACGCACGAGTGCGTCGCGTCGTGGCAGTCTGGCCGGGTCAGCTAACCGAAGGCCGCCTCACCTACGCGACCACGGGGCACCCAGAACATCAGGACTATGGCACTGACGGCCTGGTCCCATTCGCAATTTAAAGGGAAGAGAGGAATCCATGCGCTACGGCGATCTCATTCAATTCGAACCGATTGAATCGGTCATCCAGCTGCTCGACGCCAACCGGCCCGACGAAGCCAAGAAGCTCGTCGCGACGTACGTCATCTCGGATGACATGGCGGAGCGGATCGCCAAGCTCATGATCCCTCAACTCTCGTTCGATGAATCAGTCGATCACAAGGGCGTGCTGGTGGTCGGCAACTATGGCACGGGTAAGTCGCACCTGATGTCAGTGCTCTCGCTCGTAGCGGAAGACCCGACCTATCTGTCGATGATCCGGCACCCGAAGGTAGCTGAAGCCGCGCAGGCGATCGCAGGCAAGTTCAAGGTGCATCGCATCGAGATTTCCAGCCAGATGTCCTTGCGCGACATCGTCACGCAGCAGCTCGAGTTGTTCCTCGAACAAAACGGTGTCAACTTCACCTTCCCTCCTGCCGACAAGGTCGTAAACAACAAGGCTGCGTTCGAGGACATGATGGCTGCGTTCGCTGAGGTCCATCCCAACCATGGCGTTTTGCTGGTGGTCGACGAGTTCCTCGAATACCTGCGATCGCGCAAGGACCATGACCTCGTGCTGGACCTTTCCTTCCTGCGCGAGATCGGGGAAGTCACCAAGCATCTTCGTTTCCGCTTCGTGGCCGGTGTCCAGGAGGCGATCTTTGACAGCAGTCGCTTCCAGCATGTGGCGGACAGCCTACGCCGCGTGAAGGACCGATTCACTCAGGTCCTGTTGGCCCGACAGGATGTCAGCTTCGTGGTCGCCGAGCGCCTGCTGAAGAAAACAACGGACCAGCAAAACAAGATCCGGAACTACCTCACCAAGTTCGCGAAGTTCTACAGCACGATGAACGAGCGCATGGACGAGTACGTGCGCCTGTTCCCGGTCCACCCAGAGTACATCGGCACTTTCGAACGCCTGATTTTCACGGAAAAGCGAGGAGCGCTGGTCACACTGCGCGACCAGATCCAGGCGATCCTGAACACAGACGTGCCTGAGGATCGGCCAGGCCTGATCGGGTACGACAAATTCTGGGAGACTGTCACATCGAACTCTGTGCTGCGGTCCGACCCCAACATCGGTCCTGTTCTGAAGGTTTCAGAGGTCCTGACTGAGCGCATCCAGAAGGCATTCACCCGGCCAGCCTACAAGGCGATGGCCCAGCGCGTGATTGCTGGCCTGTCAGTCCAGCGACTGACCACGGGTGGCGATATCTACGTGCCGGTCGGCCCCACGGCGATCGAACTGCGTGACACGCTTTGCCTGTACCAGCCAGGCATTGAAGACATGGGTGGAGAGCCTGCCGATGACCTGCTGACGGCGGTCCAAACAACGCTGCGTGAGGTCGTGAAAACGGTCAATGGCCAGTTCATCTCCAAGGCGCCAGATACCGAGCAGTACTACCTCGACCTCAAGAAAGACGTCGACTACGACGCCCAGATCGAAAAGCGTGCCGAGGCACTGTCCGACGATGCACTGGACCGTGCTTACTACGGAGCCGTCAAGCAGCTCATGGAGCGCACGGACGACAGCACCTACGTGACCGGCCACCAGATCTGGCAATACCAGATCGAGTGGCAGGATCGTCGTGTTGAACGGGACGGCTACCTGTTTTTCGGAGCACCAAACGATCGCCCCACTGCACAACCCGAGCGCGACTTCTACGTCTACTTCATACAGCCTTTCGAGCCACCGCGCTTCCGTGACGAGAGCAAGTCCGACGAAGTCTTCTTCCGTCTGAAGGGACTCGATGACGCCATCCGTCGTCACCTGGCGTACTACGCCGCAGCACAAGACCTTGCATCGACTGCCAGCGGTAGCGCCAAAGGCATCTACCTGGATAAGGCCAAGGACGCGCTGCGTGACATGAGCAAGTGGCTCCAGGAAAAGCAGATGACGGCGTTCGAGGTCACTTACCAAGGCAAGACCAAGACTCTTCAGGACTGGGCAAAGGGCGTCAACCTCCGCGATCGCTTGCGCCTGGGTGCCGACGAACGCGCCAACTTCCGGGACATCGTCAATGTGGTCTCGGGCATCGCTTTCAACCAGCGCTTTGCGGACTTGGCACCGGAGTACCCAACTTTCTCAACGCTGGTCACTGAAGCCAACCGCAAGCAACTCGTGGGCAGTGCGCTCAAGATGCTCGCCGGTGGTGCTCGCACCAAGGACGCAAACGCCATCCTCGATGCACTGGAAATGCTCGATGGCGACCGCGTCGATGCCGGGCGCTCTCGATATGCCCAGGAGGTTCTGAGTCGCCTCAAGACCAAGGGCCACGGGCAGGTCCTGAACCGCAGCGAACTGCTAAACGGACAGACAGACGTCGAATACTTCCATCCGATCAAGTTCCGTCTCGAACCCGACCTGCTCGTCACTGTTCTCGGTGGCCTGATTTACTCCGGCGACATCGTTCTCGCCATCACTGGGGACAAGATCGACTCCGGCAAGCTCACCCTGCTGGCTGAGCGAAACCTCGAAGACCTCAAGCAGTTCAAGCACGTTGAAGCACCCAAGGAAATCAACGTCGCCGTCCTTCGTTCGCTGTTCGAACTGCTTGGCCTGTCGCCTGGGCTCGCACAATTGGCCACCCAAGGGTCTGAAGAGCCTGTCAAGCAACTACTCGACTCCGTCTCGGAACTCGTCAGCCGCGTGCTGACCGCCGGCACGGATCTGCAAGGCAAGCTGACGTTCTGGGGCAAGCCCCTCCTGACCGAGGACGAGATCGCCGACTGGCGCAAACGACTCGAAGCGCTGAAGACGTTCACCGAAGGGCTGAGTCCTTACAACACCGTCGGCAAACTCAAGAACCTGCGGATCGGATCGGACGACATCGATGCACAGAAAAAGAATCTTGAGGTTCTGTCTGCAGTCGAGAAGCTGCAAGAACTGATCGCCGAGTTGGGCACCACCGCGTCGTACCTGTCCCAGGCTGAAATGGTTCTCGCCAGCGACCACCCCTGGGTCCAAAAGGCGCAAGCGGCTCGGAAATCAGTCCTCGACAAGCTCGCAAATGACCGCAGTGCGCAACATGCTGCCGAGTACCGCCAGACGCTCGCACAGCTCAAGAAGGACTATCTGACCGCTTACGTGGCCCAGCATAGCAAGGCCCGGCTCGGCGTTGCAGAAGACAAGACTAAGTCAGCACTGCGCAAGGACAGCCGATTGGTTTCGATGCGTGCGCTGGCGAGTATCGAGATGATGAACACCGCCCAGCTGACGTCCTTCGAGGAGAAGTTGGACAAGCTCAAGAGTTGCGCGTCGCTGGTCGAATCGGAGTTGTCGGCCAGTCCTTACTGCCCACACTGCAGTTTCCGCCCTGCCAACGAACAAGGGGATTTCCTGCCGGCAGCCAACGTGCTCAAGCAACTCGACGACGAGCTGGACAAGCTGCTGGACGGATGGCAGCAGACGCTGCTGGACAACCTCGACGATCCGATCATCCAGGCTAACTTTGACCTTCTGAAAGCTGCCGCCCGTGACTTGATCCAGAAGTTCATCGCATCCAAGAAGCTGCCGGATCCGATCCCGCCGGGGTTTGTCAGCGCCATTCAGGAGGCGCTCTCTGGCCTTGAGAAGGTCAAAGTTTCGGGGGACGACATCCGTATGGCGCTGCTGCATGGCGGCTCCCCAGCTACCCCAGAGGATTTGCGCAAGCGCTTCGAGTCGTTCCTGACCGAACGCTCCAAGGGCAAGGACGCATCCAAGCTCCGATTCGTTGTGGAGTGAGCGGTGAGCAAGACGACCTCTCAGACTGCCCGACGAAGTTGGATTCCTCACTACATAGCGTGGTCTTCACTGCCGGACCTTTTTGCCGTAGAGGTATCAGGCAAGGACCCCGATGTGGTCGGATTCGTCTCGACGGGCTCAATGGATGTGACGATCTGGCACCCCAAAAAAGCTGCCCGAGCGATGAGTGCGCTGATCCATGGACAAGACTCGCTGCTTGGTCAACTTGCAATAGGCGCTTGGGATCCGCTGCGACTGAAGCCATTGGCCACTGGCACCCCGAGGGAAAAAAGTGTCAAGGTCTACTTTCACGGAGCCTTTAGTCTCGACAGTTCAGATGTCCTTCTGGTCATTGCAGGGCGGAATGCACCCGTGCAACCGTACGAATGGACTTCTCAGTCTTTGAAGACAGAGGCTGACTCCTTGTATGCAGCTCACCTCACTGAGATGGCTGATTTCGAGGATCGAGTCAGTCGCGACAAACTCGACAGAGAACGGCTGTATGAGAAGAGTCCCGAGCTGAAGCGGTTTGAGGGACTCGGACCGCAAGAACAGCCACCGTCAGTGCAGGCCAAATTGCTGTTGCCGTTTTTGCCCAAGGCAACCACGTTTGGTGCACCATTAACGTTACGGCCTGACGCACTTGATCGACGATCAATTGCGGCAATCGAGGACTCTGGGTGGCTGCCATCGCGTGACGGCACCTACTTGGGAATAAGGCACATCCTTGTTGGCACCAAGATATCCTGCGTTCTGACATGGGAGCCATACAGTGGCCCACCCTCTTATCCAGAGGTGCGATGGGCGGTTCAGCGCCGCCTACCCCAAGCTCTTCGCAAGCCGAGATTGGCGCATGTCGGACGCCCCGAGTTCGAGAGCGGCGCACAGCCGTCTGACCAGCCGACTGGGACCGTCAGCGGTGTAGACAGCGGGGGACAGGAATGGCTCGACTCCTTGGATGATGTCCAGCTCGACGATCGTGACTACAGGGAACGTATCGACGAGAGTCGAAAGGACCGACAGGCGCGAGGCTTCGAGGCCATCGCGTGGTTTCAGCCCTACCACTCCTATTCTGAGGAGGTCTGGGGCATCTATTTCGACGCACGCAAACTAGATGATCTCGCGTTAAGCCTGTTGGAGGACTTCAGGTCGCATCGCGTTCACTGGTCCCCAAGTAACGCAGCGCGTCTGGCGTTCGGTCTGACTTATGCGCACGAGCTGTTCCACGCTCGGGTTGAGGCTGCGCTTTCGTGGCTCGAAGTCAACGCCCTGCAACCCCGTCATCTGCGTTACAAGCAGCGCGTCTACGACACCTTGCGCGAGACGCCCGATTGGCTGGAAGAGGCATTGGCAAACTGGACGAGTTGGGACTGGTTTCAGTCTGAGCCCATCCAGGCACTGTTTGCGCGCAGCAAGGCCAACCTCGATGGGTTGCGAAAGGTGGTGGAGTCGTCGCTTGACCTTTCCCCACCGGGCTATCGCGATTGGCGACTGGGACATCACCCCGTCACCTGGCGAAACTTCACCACCCAACTTAGTACCGGGCAGGCGAAAACGTCGGCTTCAGCCTTGGCCTTGCCATTGGAGAGCACGCTGCGGGGTCCACTGCCATACGACTTCCTGGCAAGCGACATCCCGCTGCGATTCGTTGGTTCTGGCGTAATTGCTGATCGCCTCCAGTCACAACCGGCCACCTTCAACGTTCCGACACGGCGCGAGCTTGAAAGAGCCCTGAAGTTCTTCAGGCACATCCTAGACGTCTCGGGCGGCAAGGGCGGGCACCAAAAGTGGACCGGCCCCGACCAACGGGCCTTCATTCTTCCAACGCGGGACCCGGTGAGCGTGGGCGTCTTCAAGACGTTCCTGCAGCACCTGGGGATCGACAAAGCAACCTACGTGCGCGAAGTGCGCCCGAACCTGTGAATTTGGGACTTCCCTATGAACGATCTACTCAAACACCAAAACCAGGACACCGGCCCCGTCGAGTGCCTAGGGATCAAATTCCCAAACGATCAGGCTCGTCGCGAGCATTTTCTGAAGATCCTTGCTGAAAAGCTCAAGGATCCAGCTTTCCGCAAACAAGACGGCTTTCCAACGGGCACGGACGAGGCGATTCTGGCCATGTCCGATCCGCCTTACTACACCGCGTGCCCGAATCCCTTCCTTGAGGACTTCGTTCGTCACTACGGCAAGCCTTACGACCCGAGTGCTAAGTACAGCAGAGAGCCCCAAACGGTTGACGTGACAGTAGGCAAGACAGACGCACTCTACAAGGCCCACTCGTATCACACCAAGGTACCTCACTTGGCGATCGTGCCCTCGATCTTGCACTACACGGAACCCGGCGACATCGTTCTGGATGCCTTCGGTGGTTCAGGAATGACGGGGGTTGCAGCGCAGTGGTGCGGCTTGGCTCCGGCTGCATATCGCCACGAGCTTGAGATGGAGTGGAAGAAGCAAGGCAAGCCAGCGCCCAAATGGGGCGCGCGGCGTGCCGTCATCAACGATCTATCGCCTGCCGCCACCTTCATTGGCGCGAACTACAACATCCCGGTCAATGTGGAGGCCTTTGCCAAAGCCGGCAAGCAGCTTCTTAAGGAGCTTGAACAGGACATTGGGTGGATGTATGAAACCATTCACACCGATGGAAAAACCAAAGGGCGGATCGAGTACACAGTTTGGAGTGAGGTTTTCACGTGTCCGCATTGCGCAGGGGAGGTGAATTTCCTTGATGAGTCACTCGATGAAGATACTAAGCGGGTCAGAGACGAGTTTCCCTGTCCACATTGCGGTGCTGAACTAACGAAGAAAAAGCTCGATAAATTGCTGGAGTCTGCGATTGATCCTGTCTCAGGCAAATCAATCAAAACAGCAAAACGAGTGCCGAGTTTGATCAGCTATGTCGTGAACGGCAAACGGCATGAAAAAAAACCGGATCTTGCTGATAAAGAGGTATTGAGCAAAATCAATACTCTTCCTATTCCACCGTCGCTGCCTGCCAACCGGATGATGCATGCACCAGAAGAGCAGCAGAAATGGGGAGACAAGTGGAGAGCAGGATCTGCATCGTTTTCGCATGTCCACCATTTGTTTTTACCGCGTGCGGCACAGGCAATCGGAAAGCTGTGGGAAAAGGCTTATACCCATCCAGACCCCCGAATTCGCGCCTTTTTACTATATATGGTTGAGCAGTCGATATCTGGTTTATCAATCCTAAACAGATATCAACCGATTCAACAAGGTCGCCCCGGTGGCTCGCAAGTCAATCGTCAACTGTCCGGCGTTTACTACGTTGCATCCCAACACTCTGAATGCAGCCCTTGGTACAACTTGGGGGGGAAACTAGAGCGGCTGATCAAAGCATTTCATGATTACAAAGCCAGCTCTGGATATTCGGCAATCACAACTGGAACAGCCGCCCAACTTGGGCTTCCAGAAAACAGTATTGATTACATTTTTACTGACCCACCGTTTGGCGACAACCTCGCATATTCGGAGTTGAACTTTATCGTTGAAGCCTTCCACCGCGTATTCACACATCAGGGTCCGGAGGCTGTAATGAGCGAGAGCCAGCAAAAAGGCTTACACGAATACTACCGGCTGATGAAGGCATGCTTCTCCGAATACTACAGAGTGCTCAAACCTGGTCGTTGGATGACGGTGGTGTTTTCGAATACACAGGCAGCGGTATGGAACGGTATTCGAACTGCCTTGCAAGAGGCGGGTTTCGTTATTGCCAACGTTTCGGCTCTCAATAAGGTCCAAGGCAGCTTCAACGCGGTCTCTAACGCAACGTCTGTTAAACAGGATCTGGTGATTACCGCCTACAAACCCAATGGGGGGCTAGAAGATCGATTTGTGAAATCTGAGGGTCATATTGATTCGGTGTGGGACTTTGTCAGAACGCACCTCGGATATCTGCCCTCGGTAAAAATGCGGGCTGGCGAACTTGAGTTCATTCAAGAACGCGATCCCCGAATTATTTTCGACCGCATGGTAGCGTGGTTTGTGAAGCACGGCTTTGCTGTGCCATTGTCCAGCCAAGAGTTCCAGGCTGGATTAATGCAGCGCTTCGAGTCACGCGACGGCATGACCTTCCTTCCTGAGCAAGCGACGGAATATGACAAAAAACGCATGCAGGTCGCGTCCGCGCCACAGATGGAGATGTTTGTTTCCGACGAGAGAAGCGCCATTGATTGGCTCGCAGATTTCCTGAAGAAGCGGCCATCTACATATGCCGAAATCACTCCGGAATACATGCCTATTGTCGGCGCCGCCAAGAAGAAGGGAGAGGTAATCCCCGAGCTCATACGTTTGCTCGACGAGAACTTCATTCAATTTGACGGCAAAGGCGAGGTGCCAAGTCAAATTCACAGTTATCTGTCCACCAATCACAAAGACTTACGAGGCTTGGACAAGACCAGCCCACAGCTCATTGCCAAGGCAAAGGACCGGTGGTACGTGCCTGACCCGAATAAGGCTCAAGACCTTGAGAAGAAGCGCGAAAAAGCACTACTGAAGGAGTTCGAGGGCTACGCTGGTGCAGCCGGCCGTAAGCTCAAGGAGTTCCGACTTGAAGTTTTGCGTGCTGGCTTCAGGACTGCATGGGCCAATAAGGATTACCAGACGATCATCAAGGTCGCCCAAAAAATCCCGGAGGAAGCTCTGCAGGAAGACGAAAAACTACTGCTCTGGTACGACCAAGCCCTGACTAGAACGGAGGGCAGTGCCTGATGGTGCAAGCATCCGCCGTGGGGCATTCCATTGGCGATTGGTGCTGGCACAAGCGCCAAGCGACACCGTGCCAGGTGGTGGATCGCCAGGAGTTTTGGGGGGACACGGTCTACCGTGTCTGGCTCCCTACCAGGGACGCGGTGGTGCGGGTGCGTTCGGCGGATTTGGATGCTATTGGCAGCGTTCGACCATCCGTCGATCATGTTCTGCACACCGTGTCGGCTGCCAAGCTGCTCGATGCGCTTGAAGACAACCTGCTGCTGGCGCCCATCCAGTCCAGCGTCGTCCCACTGCCCCATCAGTTGTACGCGCTGAACCGAGCGATGAGCCAGCACCGCATCCGCTACCTGCTCGCGGATGAAGTCGGGCTGGGCAAGACGATCGAGGCTGGCCTGATCCTTCGGGAACTGAAGTTGCGCGGGATGGCCAAGCGGATCCTGGTGGTAGCACCCAAAGGCCTCGTTCGCCAGTGGCAAGCTGAGATGCGTCTCCACTTCGGGGAAAAGCTGCAGTACATCGACCCGGCAGAGTTAGCTTCGTTCCGCCAGTGGCGCAACGATGAGGAAAACCTCTGGCGGCTCCACGATCAGGTCATCTGCTCGCTGGATTCGGTGAAGCCCATCGAGGGCCGAAGGGGCTGGAGCCTGGAGCAACTGCAGCGGTACAACCAGGAGCGCTTCGAGGACTTGGTCTCCGCGTCATGGGACCTCGTCATCATCGACGAGTCGCACCGCATGGGCGGCAGCACGGAACAGGTCGCGCGCTACAAACTGGGCGCTGCATTGGCGGAGGCAGCGCCATACCTGTTGTTGCTGTCGGCAACCCCACACCAGGGTAAGACTGACCAGTTCCTGAGACTGATGCAACTCCTCAACCGGGATGCATTCCCGGATGAAAGCAGCGTCAATCAAGACCGCGTCCGCCCATTTGTCATACGCACGGAGAAGCGCGTTGCTATCAACGCAGAGGGGCAGCCACTCTTCAAACCGCGTATGACACGCCTGCATGCGGTGGCTTGGCAAGAGCGTCACGGGGCACAGCAACGCCTGTACGAGGCGGTAACGGACTACGTTCGCCATGGCTACAACAAAGCGCTCGCTGCAAAGCAACGCCATATCGGATTTCTGATGATCCTGATGCAGCGACTGGTGACGTCCAGCACAGCAGCCATTCGCACCACGTTAGAGCGACGTCTGGCGCTGCTCGACGAGCCTCAACTCCAGAACAGCCTGTTCGAGTCTTCCGACACCGAGGAATGGTCCGAACTGGACGGTCAGTCTCAGGTGGACATCGCTATTCAGATGGAAGGTTGGGCGCAGGAAAAGTCAGAAGTCGAACTGCTGCTCAACCTGGCACGCGAGACAGAGGCACAGGGGACGGATGCCAAGGCCGAAGCACTACTGGAATTGGTCTACAAGCTCCAGCAGGAGGAGAACGATCCTGCACTGAAGGTGTTGATCTTCACGGAATTCGTGCCGACACAGGCAATGCTGACGTCGTTCCTTGAAAGTCGCGGCTTTTCTGTAGCGCAGTTGAATGGAGGCATGGACCTCGACGCGCGGACGAAGGCGCAACAAGCGTTCTCGCAGGATGTTCGCGTTCTGATCTCCACCGACGCTGGCGGCGAAGGCCTGAACCTTCAGTTCTGTCACGTCATCGTCAACTTCGACATGCCGTGGAACCCGATGCGACTGGAACAACGCATCGGCCGCGTGGACCGTATTGGTCAACAACACGTCGTCCGCGCCATCAACTTTGTCCTGGAGGACACCGTCGAGCATCGCGTGCGCCAAGTGCTCGAAGAGAAGCTGGCTGTGATCGCCCAAGAATTCGGAGTCGACAAAGCATCCGACGTGATGGACTCCGTTGAAGCTGAGCCCATCTTCGATGAACTCTTCGTGCATGGGTTGCAGGATCCGACGTCGATCGAGCGTGAGTGCGACGCAGCGATCAATCAAGTGCGCGACAAGGTGGCGGAATCCAGGAAAAACAGCGAACTGCTCTCTGACGCCCATTCGCTGGAGGCGGACGATGCACGCAAGTGGCGAGACCATCCAGCCCAGTTCTGGCTGGAGCGCGCCATCACGGCCGGTTTGCCGGCACGCGGAGGCAGCGCAGTCAAGGCTGGTGATGCGTGGCGTGTGCGTTGGATGGACGGCAGCGAATCGTCACGCGCCTGCTTTGATGCGCGGACGGCTGAGCAGAACCCCAACCTCGATTGGATCACCCTAGAGGACCCGCGCGCACGAGCGGTGATCAGCGAGTTACCAAGATGGGCAGCGGGACAGCCGATGCCTGTGGCGAAGATCTCCGGCCTGCCAGACAACTTGCAGGGGGTGTGGTCACTGTGGGAGATCAGCCTGTCTGCGGTCGGGTTCAGCAAAAAGCGTTTCCTGCCTGTCTTTTCCACCGACGAGGGGCGCACCTACCTCCCCACGGCTAAACGCATCTGGGATCTGTTATTGACGGAGTCCGTTGAAGTTCTGGATGCAACACCCATCGAACATTCAGAAGGATGGTTCGAAGTCTCCATGGCCGCAGCTAAGACACAGGGCGAGCGTGTCTTTTCCAGCTTAGTTGAAGAGCAGCGCATCCAACTGCGGGAAGAACGCGATCGCGCCCAGTACGCATACGAAGCCCGGCACCAGGCCATCGGCCGGATTGGTCTTCCGCAGGTTCGGGAGCATCGCCGCAAGAGGCTCAAGGCCGAGCACGACGCCAGGATGGCAGCACTCGACGATGCCGAGGCGAGCGTGCCTGACCTGAACGCGGTGCTGATGGTTCGGATCGGGTCGGCTCCACTTTGCGCTGCCCATGCAGAACGAGAAGGGGTTGCCAGATGAGCGGTTGGGTGGATCGTATCCTCAAGGAGTTCACTGCGGATTTGTCGCGCTTGTGGATCGCAGCGGACCCTGATGATGTCTTGCTGGACGAGCGCGTCTTGTCAGGCCTGCGTGAGCGCGGTTTTGAGCTGTTGCCCTACGACGACTCGGTCGCATTCCGCGCCGAGTATGAGGAGCGGTATCGCACTGCCTGGGACCATGACCAGGATGCGCCATCGAAAGCTTTGGTGCTGCATCTGCGGGGTAGCTCCAGCGGCGATCTTCCTTGGGACTACCTATCGCAAGCGCGGCAAGTCAGCGTTAGTCTGGCCAACCTGTTCCCGAAGCTCAGCTACTCGGTCGTCCGCCAGGTAGGTCCGGACCAACACGAAGCGCTGTTCGATGCCCATGCCAAACATGCTTCACAGGCAATGGGTGAGTCTTCCACCAAGGAATTCATCCTCACCCATATCTACAAGATCAGCCCACACCTCATAGCCCGACCGGAAGACCTATGGCGGGAATTGCTGCGGCTCCATTACCGCGATGCAGCGCTTCCCGCCGTGCTCGCAGAACATGTCGCTGGGGTGTTGTCCGAGATTGCCGCGCTAAAACCGCTACCGTTGCGACAATTATTTGAATCGAAGCCAGCGCTGCTGCGCACCGTACAGGATGCTTGGTATCGCTACCTTTCGAGTCATGGGGTAACAGGGACGCGGATCGGGGAGCCTTCTCCTGCCGAGCTTCAGCTGCGTGTCGAGATCCCTTTCGAGCATCCTGACGTCCGCGTTTGGATCGACTCGATGTTCCTGGACGGGCTGTTGCATCCGCTGTCCGTGCAAGGCATGCCCACTTCCATTCCCGAATGGGCGAAGGTGGGCGTGGTTCAGGATCCGCTCGCGCTTCGGACCCTCGTAGCAGAAGGGATCAAGGCCATTCAGCAGGCCCTGCCAGACACTGAATCCTCGTACCGCGACTGGATCAACACCGCACGCAAATTTGGCGAGGTTCTGGGTCGTTACCACGGGCTGGACGCGACTCGAGCAGAGGGATTGAAGGCCAGCATGGCGGAGCTGCAACGGGCCACCGACGAACAACTGATCGCTTGGTCAAGCAAGCATTACGCTGACCTGCCATCACTCCCCATAGTCAAAGGGCCGGTGATGGTTCATCACATTCCCCGTTACCTGGCACGGCAAAGAACCGAGGGCTCGGGTCGGGTCGCGTTGCTCGTGTTTGACGGTCTTGCCATCGATCAGTGGGTACTCGTCCGGGAGTGTCTTGGCCGCCGCGCCCCAAACTATGGCTTTGATGAGTCTGCTTGCTTCGCATGGATGCCAACGCTGACCTCTGTATCGAGACAGGCCATCTTTTCCGGTTTGAAGCCGCGAGAGTTCACGGAAACGATCGAGACAACGGCATCTGAGTCAGCACACTGGAGCAGGTTCTGGCAAGACCAAGGACTCAAGCCGAACGAGATCTTTTACCGGAAGGGACTTAAGCGCAACGACCAACTGGAGGAGCTTGAATCCTCAATCGGAAGCGCAATCAAGGTGGCAGGGATCGTCGTCGACACTGTCGACGAAATTGTCCACGGCGCTGTCCTTGGCAAACGCGGAATCGCCACTCAGATCGAGCACTGGTGCGACTCCGGCTTCGTCGATCGTCTGTTTGCGCTGCTGCTGGCGAAAGGATTCGACGTTTACCTAACTGCGGATCATGGAAACGTGGAGGCTATCGGGCAAGGGCGGCCCAAGCAAGGCGTTGCTGCAGAAATGCGCGGAGAGCGTGTCCGTACCTACCGCAACGAAGCGATCGCTGCTGAGTCCGAGGCTGCTTGTCCAGGTTCTCACCGAATAAACGTCGCTGGACTTCCGGTGAACTATCAAGCCCTATTCGCAGGTGGCCGCGGCGCATTCATGCTTCAAGGGGAGCACGCTGTTGTTCACGGTGGTGTCTCGGTCGAAGAACTGATGGTGCCCTTTGTCCGAATAATTCATGAGAAGAAAAATGAACGCTGAACTTCCTGCGATTGCATTTGACCGATTCATCCGGCTTGACTGGATTGCTGAAGCGCTAAAAGTTCGATCAGGACAAATCTCTCCAGAGCAACTCGAGGCGTTCTTGGATAGCGCCGGCCTTGGCCAGGAAGCAAGAAAGAAAACCCGCACAAAACTCAAAATCCTCTGTTTGGAGCCTCGAAGCGAACTCAAGGAGTTTATGGATCGCGGTACCAAGATCGCGCTGACCGCAACTTCTCCCAATGCGATATTGCCGTTCGCCTGGGGCGCAATCATCACGAACTACCCCTTTTTTTCGAGGGTCGCTGAACTTGTTGGACGACTCTCCTCAATTCAAGGGGATTGCGCTGCAGCGGAGGTCCATCGGCGCATGAGCGAAATCTATGGTGAGAGACACAACGTAAAAGTTGCAACTAGGGCAGCTATTCAGACCCTTATCGATTGGTCCGTAGTTCTTCGGCAAGACGATGAAAACCGACTGACTCCAGCAAAGCCACTTACGCTGTCTGACCATGAGTACATCCTGTGGCTTATCGAGGCGATGGTTCGGCAGGCCGGAAAACCTATACCTCTTGAGAACATCAACTCATCCCCGCTCGGATTTCCGTTTTACTTTGATGCGTCGATTTCATACTTGGTATCTGGCTGCGATCACCTAGAGTTGAGGCTGGAGGGCGCAAGCAAACAGTTCGTTGCGCTGCGAAGCGACGCTTAAAAATTCAAGAGCGACAAACTACATGGCTGGGATGGAATATCACAAATACAGCATCGAGGAAGCATTCCGCGAGTGCTTCTACATCGTACCCGACTACCCGACCCACGTCTGCAACGACTTCAGTCGCTCTGCCGACAGCGCCAAGAAAAAGATGATTAATTAAGTAGCATGAACCATGGGAAATCATCTCACAGCAACAGAAGCGGCAAAAATCACGCAAGACAACACGCCCGGCCCACCCACGTTAAGTGATTTGCCGCTGAACGAACTCAGGCAATGGAACCTCAAAAAAGTTATTTCAGAGGCTTCATACCAGGGTTATTCACGCGTCTTCATCGAAGTACACAAAGACGATGTTGAGTGGCTTGAGGACTTAGGCTTTAATCTGCAGGCACACAGCAATGACGACGAAGAGGCAAATTATCTTAGCCAACGACTTGCAGAGGAAAATGAGCGACTGATTGAGTTCATCGGGAGACTAGATGAAAAGACCGATTTCCTCCAAGTCATATTCAATACTCGAATCACCAAACCAGATTCATTTCTGGATTTCCTTGAAAAACTTCTCCACAAACGGGAAGAAAGACTTGAAGTTGAAACCTTCATTGAAGGCATTTCCGCCTTCCCACTTGCTGCGCACGTTAATCTCAGAAGATACCAGTACCTGATTGATGAGGTTGTCAGATCCAAAAACGCTTGTCGGGACATTCAGCGCCGAATCGCAGCCCTCGACAATGATGACCTTTACATACCAAAGCCAATTAACAAAGGTTTTGTTGTCTCTTGGGAATCATCAGACTCCGATACGGTTTCAGCGGATGGCTTTTGTCCTCAAAAACTATCTTGGTTTTCAAGTGACGGACAGCACGTTTTGAGCATATTGCTCGAAGATATAGAAAGCAAATCCACTGAAGGTCAGTCGCATACAAGCATTTTCTTATCAAAGGATGGTGACGACTGGCTATTCTTTGAAGCTTACGATCAAGAATCAATCTCTGATTTATCAGCCCCAAACCTTGACGCCGTGAAGGAGCTCATTCAATTCCTTGGATACGGAATTGCTCAACGCAGTTTCAATTTCACCTCAGGCTCAGGCGATGCAAAGTTAACCAGGCTATTTTACGAACTCCTTATCTACTGGCCAAAAACAAGCCTCGACGGCTGAGTTTTCAATTTCTCAAAAAAATTCTCAGCTCTGCTTCTCGCCTTAACACCAATCCTGGCAACACTTTGCCGCCACCGTAGATCCAGCGCCGTAGTTCCGCTGCAGCGCCTACCCAATCCCGGTGATTTATCCTCCGTCGCAGCGTCGACGTTTGCAGCCGCCCTGCACCGAGGTTGAACGTGAAGTCAACGATCGCGGCAAGTCGCCCCTCGGGCTCGGTGGCCAGCACTGGGCAATACCGCAAGGTAGCCTCTAACGCGACGATCAGATCGCGCGCCAGATAGGTATCACCCTCTTCCATGGTAATGGGCGGATGCTTCGGGTCACAGAGATGGCCGTAGCCAATCGTCCAGTAGCCTGCCGGGCAGACGTAGGGATACGCACGGCCAGGATCGTTCTTCGGCACGCGGTGAAAGCCCTCGAAGCGCTTGGCCAGATCAATGGCCGCTTGTGGAACCGTGATCACGGCCGCACCCGGTCGAACACACGCCCCAGGAACCAGAAGTTCAACACCCCAGCCCAGAGCGCTTGGTCGGCCTCCGTCCAGGCATGCAAGATGGCCGTCCCCCAACCAGCGCCAGCGGTCACGGCTGCTGCGAACGCTGCCGTCTTTGCAGCGCAGTACAACGCCATAAACCAGTAGGTGATCACCGGCCGAACGCTGACCGACAGGGCATCAGCCCAGCCAACGCCCGATTTTTGGCCCTGTGCTGCCACAGCATCACGCAAGGCCTCGACAGCGCCCACGTTCCAGGCCGCATCGGAGGCAGCACCGATCTCGGCCATACGCTGGGCTCCGCGCAATTTCTCGAATTCCAACGCCTTGTCCTGCATCGCCAGTTCATGGCCACGTTCCCCTTGGCGATCCAGCCACTTCAGAATCTCGGGTGCTAGACGGAAGGCCCCTCCAAGTAGGCCGCCAAGCAAGGTCTCAATCATTGGGGACCTCCCATCAGCTTGAGCTTGATGGCAGCACCAACCAGAAGCGCGGCCAAGATGCCTGTGGTGACGACCTTGATGGTCGTCTGCCAAGCGGTATGGCGGGCATCGCGCCAGGCTTCAAGCAGATCACGCAACTCTCGAATGTCACGCGCGGCGTGGCCGTTTTCGAGGCCGAGGTGCGACAGGCAACGCTCCGCTCCACGTTCGGCTGCGCGGTCGAGCAATTCGTCGAAGTCCTCTTTGCGCAAGAGGAGCATGTTCTCGACGAGGGCAGGTTTTTCTTGATCAGACATTGGCGGTCTCCATAAAAAACGAAACCCGCCCGGCGCGTGAGCACCGGAACGGGTTTCAAGGGATGAAGTTTTGGGTTGGGTGAAGCGGATTTCAGATTTCGATGATTTCGGTGGGCAGATCGGGCGCCAGCCCTTCGATCACCCCGTCGCGCACGAAGACTTTGCGGCCCACCAGTTCGGGACTGCCCCCGCGTGCTTTCAATAAGCCGCCACCGGGTAAAACCACGGTTGCGACGTTGGCAGACACGGACTGAACGGCCCCGACCTGCAAGGCCGGATCGGGGATCAGTGCCAGGAATTCCTTGAACAGATTACGCATGGCACTCGACTCCCAGGCTCTGGTAGACCTCGGGCAGCCCCACTTCGACGTTGGTCGAGCGGACCAGGCCCAGTTGGGTCTGGCCTTCGTCCTCGTACTGGATGTAGGCGCCAGGCCGGATGATCCCGGTCGTCGGCAATACCGGCAGACGCAACCCGATCTCCAGTTGCCGTCCGGTGTCGGACAGGATGGACAGGCCCCGCTGGCGTGCGGCAGCCGCTGTCGTGATCAGAGGATCGGTGACCATCGGCGCCATCAAATCCCCCGCTGAGCCGGCACGTGTCACCTGGCCGATGACACCTTGCTCCTGACCACTGACAAAGACCCGGTTGTAGGCCGGTTTGTCTCTCCATGCGATCGACTCACGACTCATCGCGGCCGCTGGCAGGACAAAGTCCGGGGTAATTTCACCCCAGTGCCACGGTGCCAATGGGTACAGGGGGCGAACCTGGAACGACATGCTACTTGCGTGCGGAATCAGATACGCCCCTCCGGCACGCGCCAGGGTGGCCAACGCGCTGATGAACGTCCCCTGATGCGCAAAGATACCGGCAGGCACATTCCACGCTTCCAGCCCATAGTCGATGGTCCAGCCCAAGGGGATGCCGTTCAAGGTCAGCACGTCATCAAAGAGTTGCTGATGCGATCGCGCATCCATGTTGGTAAAGCTCATCGTCGCCGCGTAGGGCGCATCGAGCAGCGCCTGCCGCCCCCGCCCACTCACCCGCAGCATCGTCTGGCCAAATGTGCGCTCGCGGCTGAGGCTTTCGGCCAGGACGCGGAATTCAGTGCCATTGATCCATGCCGAGAGTTCGACCGGGCCTGCGTTGGTGGGCTCCACCAGCGCCTGCGCGGCCCCGGGCAAGGCGGCCTCGAAGCCCCATACCCAGGAGCCAGCATCCAGACGCAAGGACATGGACACGGTCGGCACGCTGACGTTGTCCGAGACGCGCTTCAAGGTGCAGTGATTGATCACGAGATAGACCCTCTGGATGGCAACGACCACCGTGCCGCCCACGGGAGGCGGCAATGGCGAGTAGCCGTCGCACTGGAAGAACAACAGCCCGTCACTGGCAACGGGTGAAGCGAACACCAGATGCGGACTGCGCGAATAACACGCCTCGGGTGGCACGACCGGAGGAATGACCACCCGGGACAGTCCTGGCGGGGGCACGCGCGCCTCCTGGTACCGACCAACCCAGCCCCATCGCTCGGGCTGCGCACTTTGGTGATCGCTCGCCAGACCTCGCGCCAGAGCCACTGCCACTTGCCAGATGCCCCGTCGACTCGCGCGCACCGAACGATCGCCATCCTGTTGCAGACACAGAACTCCAACAGCCGCCCCTTCGGCATCCTGATGGGGCGACATCAGGTCTCGCCATAAGGGGCTGGCATCTTGCTGCCGGAGCGGACTTTCCCAAGGCAGAGACATCGCGGACTGGTGCAGCTGCAGCCAGCGCAAGGCACTGGGCTGCAAACGCTGCGGTAGTCGGTGCTCGATGCCCTGGCGCGCCTGCCGAGCAACTTGCCAATCGCTGTGCCAGCCGGCCAGCGATTTGCGCGCGTCTTGCTGACCGTGCCGAACGCCACGTTCCGATGGGCTGGCCAGTCGCCAGTGATCGCGGCGGTGCGCCACCGTGGGTCGAGCGGTCAAGGAGACATAGCGCAGCGTCGTGTGCATCGACGCCAGCGTCGGAAGCACCCCACTCAAGGCAAAGGGGAAACGTGGTGCAATCTCCACGTGCGGCACCCCAGCCCCCGGCGGTGCAATGCCCATCGGCGTGGCCGCGAACTCGGCCCAGTTCTCCACCAGAGAGGTGCCAAACCGGGATGAATCCCAGCCTTGACCGTGAGCGAAGCTGTGAAACAACCAGACGCGTGACGCACCGAAGGCGGTGTCCTGCCAGCCGTCCGGAAAGGCCCGGCTCTCCCAGGCGAAGTAAAACGGCGTGTTGAGCGCCGGTGGCCGGTTGAGGAAGGCCTGCACAAAGGCGAAATCGACCGTGGCCCCTTGGGTGTCCGCATCGAATACCTTGGGTCGTGCGACGCGCTCGGGTGGCGCAATCCCTCGAGGTGCCACGGTCGCCGCCAGGTTGCGAACCCCTGCCCAGCCAAACTTGGACGCATCCCCAACGGAAGCCGTCAGCGGCTGCTTGATGCCCAGATGGAATGCGGTGTTGGCTGCTGGCGGAACACCGTAGGGCCGATCGAAGTTGAAATCGATACTGCCCGTTGCCCCCACGCGGGGCTTGCCGGTGATCCTGGACGACTGCCACCCTGCAGCAAAAAGCTGTGGCGGCTTCTTGATCCGTTCGATGCTGCCGAAACGACTGCTGTCGCCCACCGTAGCCGCCGTAACGACCATGGTGCCACCGAAGTAGAACGCCGTGTTCTGCCCCGTCAGGGGGGCATAGGCAGCCGTGAAAGCGAAATCTCGACTCGCCCCACTGTTGGCAACCGACGGCCAGACGCGCAGGGCACGGGGCACCACCCCGCTGTCGATGCCTTGGGGGGCCACGGTGCGTGCCGCATTGGCCACGCCCGCCACCCCAAACTTCGCGCCCTCTCCCGCTGAAACCCCGGCAGCCAGGGTATCGCCACTGAAATGAAAGGCGACATTGGCCACGGCGGGGGCCGCATAGGTCTGGTCAAAGGCAAACCAAACCGCTGCCCCGTTCTGATCCGGGTAATAGACCGAATGCGTCAGGGCGATCCGGCTGGAGGACCACCCCTGCGGGGCAACCGTCCAGGCAGCATTCTCGATGCGCGGAAAGCCAAACTTGTGTTGATCGCCCAGGCCAACGCCGGCGACCGGTAATGCGCCCGCCATCGGTTCTCCTCTTTTGGCTCAGCTTAGTACTGCATGTTTCTTACCCCTCAGCTGTTGCGTGCATCAAAGTGCGCTTGCACGCGGGCTGGAGGCAGCACGTAGTTGTAGGCGGCGAACTCCCCGATCTGGCCCTGGAAACGCTCCGAGATACTCGGCGCGGTGGCCGATGCGTTGGCGCCGATGCACAGCCACGTAGCCGTGCGGTAGGTGTCGGGAAACACCGTCGCGGTCTGCTCGTTGGCCTGCACCCCGTTGATGTACAGGCGGGTCTTCTTTTCAACCCAGGGGTCGTAGGTGACCGCCAGGTGGTAGGCCGACCCGGCCACCAGATTGGGATGGACGAAGAACACCGTCGTGGTCGTACCGGTCACATCGACGATCGACAACTGCAGGTTGCCGGCGACCAGGGAGAGGTACATCGGCGGGTTGCCGTTATAGATGCGCAGCAGCCAGATCCGGGTGGTCCCCGTCACCGAAGACGGCCGCACGAAACATTCGACCGTGAAGGTCGAGGCCAGCGTGCTGAAGTTGTTGATCAGCAGCGAACCATTGCTGGTGGTGATGGCGCTCGATCCGGTCACGAAGCCGGGGGCGTTGAACACCGGATTGCCCTCGTACCAGGCAAAGTAATCCTGCTGACCCAGCGCATTGATCGGACGCTGGCTCTGCAGCTCGTTCATCCGAAAGTAATAGACCGGGTTGTCCGCTTCAACCTCGGCCATGTACCCCGCGAATTTGGGCGCGACGACATGCGTCTCCCAGTTGAGGTACGAGTCGTAGAAGCTCGCCACCTCGGCATCCGTGAAGGTTCGGTAGTACATCGCAGCCAAGCCGAACCCACCGCCATGCGCCGCCGGCACCGCACCCCAACCGGAGCCGTGTCCATGGGGCGGTGTACCGTAACCGCCAATGGCCAGCGCATCAAAGCGGCGGGCTGCGCCGTTGGGTTGGTTGGTGGTGGCAAGGTAGTCCCAGTTCTCGTTGGTCGGGTTGTTCGAGCGCAGCCAGCTCCACAAGCGCCCACCGCCCGTGATGGCGGTGGTCTGCACCAGCACGCCATTGACGTAGAGTTTCACGCTGGCGTCCTGCTCGTAGGTCACCATGACGTGGTAGATCTCGCCTGCAATGACGGGCGCGGTGGCACGCACGATGGAAAGGTTGCGGGTGCTCAGGGCTAGACGCACGTTCATCACCGCCGAGGTCACCTCAAGGGTGGGTCCGGCGGTCATACCGTAGTAGCCCCAGTAGTCGTCGTACCCGTAGTACGCGTGGTCGTCCGAGTCCCGTCGACCACCCCACATGAAGATCAACGCGGTTTCACTCGGCGCCGGCGCCTTGAAGATGTATTCCCAGGTGAGGTTCGTGTAGTTTTCCGGGGGGCTGGCTTGATTGCGACCATTGATGGCGCCTTGGCCTGCACGGATGAACAGGCCGTTGGTGTTGGCGGTCGGCGAAAGATGCCGGCCCGACTTCAGGAAGCGAATCGCCCCGCCCACCCGGGTGTCCGGATAGAAATCGAAGCCCCAGAACTGCTCGGTGGTCTGCAGCATGTTTTCTGCATGGCCGAGGATGTTGGAGCGGAAGTAGCGGTAAGTCGCGCCGTTCAGGTAGTCAGCGAAGCTCACCAGCATGCCGAGCGACGACTCGCGGCAACGCCGGGCCCAGAAAGCCGACTGCGGCGCCAGGTTGCCCTTGGTGTTGATGGGCTGGATACGGTCCCAGACCAGGGCGTTTTTGTACGGTGGGCCGCTGGGGTCATAGGACATGACCAGGAACTCGCGGTTCTCATTGAGCCCGTTGAAGGCGTAGCCGCCGTTCTGGTCGGTCGTGGTGTAGCCCACCTTGTAAAAGGTATCGCGCTCGAACAGCAGCACCGGGCGGTCGGCCTGGGCCACGCCGTCTTCCGAGACGATGCCGTAGATGCCCCCCGAGCCCCCGATGTTGATGCGCGACGGGATCGGATAGGTGGTCGACTTGGTGGTGGCGCTGAACTTGTAGTCGCCGTTGGCCGCGAGTACCGGACGATAGACCATCGCCTGGCGGTTCCAGGTCACGTTGTCCGGGGAGGAATCGATGCAGAAGTCGACCGAGTTGGCCGGCACCACGGAGTTGCTGTTGAGCGCTGTCTCAGAGAGGTTGGCCAGCAGGTAGTCCCAGAGCACCGGGTCGGTGTAGGTGAACTGCACGAAGCGCCAGGTCGTGGTCGTCTGGTAATCGGGGTAGTTCACGCCGCAGTAGGTGGCCGTGGTGGTATCGGTGTCGATCAGGTTGACCAAGGGGAAGGAGGTCCCGTTCATCAGGCCCGCCGAGATCGACAGGGTCACCCCGCTGATCAGCGGATTGCCGTTGGCGTCATGCGGCCTCAAGGTACGGAAGATCAACTGTCCGTAGTTGTAGGTGTTCACGCTGCGGAAATAGAGTCGCCAGAAGCGCACTGGGGTCGTCATGGTCAGCGCCCTTCACAGACGGAAGATCTTGTTGATGCCGTTGTCCCAGGTGACGATGATGTCGCCACCGTTGGGCGTGATCGGCAAGCCGGTGGCTGTGTCGATGTAGGCGATCAAGGGCGATGCCGCCTCATCGGGCGTGAGGCCATCGGTGCCCAGCACCTCGCGGTAAATCACCAGGGCCTCGATCGAGGGGCCATTGACCGCCGAGAAAGTCACGTCCTGCGCATCGGCGGCACCGTTGGTGCTGGTCTTGTTGGTCAGCGTGGTGGGCGCGGTGATGCGGGCGGCCACCGGGATGCTGGCGAAGAACTCGTGGGTGGAGGCAAAGGTGTAGACGCCGGTGTCGACCATGACCACCTTGATGTCGTCGGTGAGCCAGTTCAGTTGTGCTTCGAGAAAGCGCTGCCGGCCCTTGTCGTAAAGGCTGTTTGCCATGAATGGCTCCTGAAAGTGGAATGGAAATGAAACTTGTGCCCTGTCGCAGGTCGCGACCGGATCTGGCTCAGCCGAGAACGGCGTTGGCCATTTGGGCGTAACCGCCCGCGTAGAGCTGGGTCTGCTCAAAGCGGATCTCGCCGTCGCCGGCAAGATCGGAACAATCGAGGTCCATCGCTGTGACGTCCTCACCATTGACCAACCGCGCCCAGGTCGCCAGGCCCGACGCTGTGATCAAAGCGTTTTCCTGGGCGGTCAGCACCAGCTGCCCACCGACCACGCTGCCGCAGGGCCGGGTGAGGCGAACTTCGACCAGCATCACACTGCTCGGGTTGTCGGAGGGCGCCCCCGGTCGTACCCCGCCGTAGATGCGTACCCGTGCGGCTTGAGTGCCCCGGTCCAGGAAGGCCCGGGTGCTTTCCATGCGCGCCAAGTGGTGTTCGGTACTCAAAGTGATCGTCATGCGATCACCTGCGGCTGCAGCCGATCGGCGATCACCGCCCGGTAGTGATGCTCGTGGTCGTGCGCGACGACCGTGAAGCGCTGATCAGGGTCGAGGTGATCAAAGCGGTAGCTGCCGTCAGCAGCGCTCCAGGTCTCGGCCACCAGCAGGTTCGTCTGAGCGCTGAAGAGTTGAACCCGACGCACCAGCGCTCGGTTGGGCGTGCTGGCTTGAACGGCCTTCTCCTTGACGGAACCGGTGATGAGTCCAGCACCACCAAAGTGGATGTTGCGCCGAAACTTGGGCAAGGCATGCCAGCAGGCATCAAACCCATCGACGCGGTCCCACAGCACCGAGTTCGGGCTGTGCCAATGGGGCAGCACCGCACAACGCGCACCCGGTGCCGTGTTGAGCAGCAAGGTGCGTTCATGCGGCGGGTTCGTGAACTCTTCGCTGGCCACCAGATCACCGATGATCCAGTCCTGGACCTCCGCAACACTGGCCTTGCCCCACTGGATGTACATCGTCGCGCCGCGCGAGACGCCATTGACGAAGTGGTCGACTGAATCGCCGGAACGACTGAACTGAAACGGGTTGGCGCCCGGAAGGTTGTGCTCGGCCAGATAGGGCACGATGGTCACTGTCAGCTGCGTCTCGCCCGTCGTTGGCCACGAATCCTGGAAGCTGTTGGTGCTCCAGACGGTCTTGAGCTCGTAGGTTTCACCGGCCAGCTCATAGGGCCGCGTGACCATCCCGGTCGCGTTACTGCCGTCGTAGCCGGTGTTGCACCAGAAACGGAAGTTCAGCGGTGTGAGCGGTTCGTGCCCCAGTTCGATTTCGCACACCCAGATCCCCGCCACGGCCCAGCCGGAGTAGACGCCGATGTCGACCGCATCCGAGCCCAGCGCCTTGGTGATATCGATCGAGCCGTCCGGGGTGGTGTAGGTGTTGCCCGCGATACGCACCCAGCCCGTCGAACTGCTGACCTGGGCGCCCGAGGTGCCGTCGAAAGTGTCCGATCCACCATCACCCCAGGGGTTGCCGTCCTTGGACACGCCATAGTTGTTGAAGAAAGGCACGGTGTTGCCCGTGCCCAGTCTGGCCAGTAATAAGCGGCTCATAAATCACCGCCATGGCCCGGTAATGTCGAACGCCACCTGCGCCCCTTCAGACTCCGAGCTGTACTGGGTGCGGACCAGCAGAAAGCGTCGACCTGACTGGCCCACGACGTTGTCGATGATGGTCTGGTCGGTATAGGGCCGATCCTGGTGCATCCAGTACATGCCCGGCATCATCCCGCGCAGGTGTCCGTCTTCCTGCCGCACATAGGTCGGCATCAGCCACAGGCTGTAGTCAGCCCCATTGGGAAACGGCAGATTGCCGCGTCCGCACACCTGCTGACCGTTGTTGGTGTTGAGCGATGTCACCCCCCAACGCACATAATTGCCGACCTGGGTGTGGTTGCGCAGGATGACCTTGCCCCCGACGTCCAGCGAGTGGGTCAGCCCATAGCCGTTGTACTGACCGGGGTAACTTGAATACTGGTTGTTGATGCTCCAGTAGCGGTCATCCGCGCACAGCACGGTGTGGTACCGGTCACCCGGTTTGAAACTTTCGAGGTCGCCGAAGCAATAGAAATTGCGTCCGTACCAGTTGTACCCCGCCGCATTCGTCACAAACAGGAAGAACAGGCGATCGTCACCCACCAGCACCCAGTTGCGGTTGCCGCCACCGCTGTCGCCATAGTTCTCGTACCCACCTTGCTGCGCGTGGTACCACTTGTGCCAGCCCCACTGGTTGGCTTCCCACTGCGTCCAGTTCTGGTTCGGTTTGCTCGGATCGAACGGGGCTTGGGCGCCGACGATGGTCCCGATGTCGGCCATGTCTTCGACGATGCCGACGTTGGCCCATTTGGCCCAGGTGGTGCCGTAGGACGCGCCTTTCAGGCTGTCGTCGATCAATAGCAGGTTGCCCGGCGATTGCGGGTGGAAGCTGCGGTAGGCGCGCTTGTGGGTGGTGGAGAAGGCGATCTCCCACCCCAGGGGCGCCACCTTGGCCGACAGGCTGGTGGCCGTGGTGGCAGGTGATGCCGGTGTGCCCGTGACCGCATAACTGAAGGTGGTGGCGGTGACTGCGAGCACGCGAAACTGGCCGTTGTAAGCGGCTTCGTTGGCCCCCTCGATCAGCACCACCTGGTCTTTGAGATAGCTGTGGCCGGTGGTGACCGTCGCCGTGGCCAAACCATCGGCAAAGCTCAGACGGTCGATCCCCTTAAGGTTGAAGCCGTTAACGAGCACCGCATCGAGCATGTTGACCAGATCGCCCCAGGCGTTGGACACCTGAGGGGCGCCGGCCATGCCACTGTTGAAGTATTTGACGCTCAAATCAGTCATCTATTTCTCCGCTCAAGGCGTGTCCACATCGCCGCGCAACAGCAAGGTGAAGGCATCGTCGGGTACCGTTTCCGGTCCCTGCTGAACCGTGCGCACCACCCAGACGGGAAACTGCGCGCCGATGGTGTTGAAGCGCAGCACGTTGCCGGTCGCCCATCCGTTGCCCCAACCGAGCGCCGGCAGGAAGAAATACGGCACGCCGGTTGACGGGTTGTTCGGGGCGCAGTCGGTGCTGGTGTTGCCGGATGCGATCACGCCCACGTTTTCACCGATCACCTCGAAGGCAGTGCTGTTGGTGAAGCGCACGATCCAGCGCTCGGTCAGCGCACCCCGGTTGGTGACACGGATCGGGTACTGGGTGTTGTTGAAGGTGGCCGTGGCCGATCCACCCGACAGGCTGTCGGACCACGTACCACTCCAGGAGGCTTGGTCGAACACCAGGCTGACGCGGGCGAATAGATCGCCGGCCATCAAGGCGCTGGCCACGAAACTGCCGGAACGGGGATCGCCCGGCGTGGCGAGCGGATAGTCATGGGTCAGTGCGCGCGTGAAACTGATCTCGCCGTTGATCTGCGCATCCCGGACCACCGCCATGTCCTCGATGCGGTGCTCGATGGTGACGGGCTGGCTGTAACCACTGACGTTGCTGAAGGTCACTGTCCCGGCTTCGAGGTCGGCTGTGTAGCCAGTCGGAATCACCACGCCATCGTTGCCCACGATCCGGACCCGGGACAGACGGACCCGACCGCAGTCGATGGTCTGGCCGTTGATGACCGAGGTCGTGATGCGTCCTGTGTGGCCTACCACCGCAAACCCACCGGGACGGAAGATCGGTACGCGCCCATCGCTGGGCAGGCGTACCGGGTCGATGCCCAGCAGATCTGCGTCCAGCGGCAAATAGCTGTAGGCCACCGCGCTGTAGCGCACACTGGAAGCGGCTACAGGTTCCGGTTTGAAGATCTTGCCGTCGGTACTGACGTTGCTGGCATCGAACCACGGCTCTGCTTCATTGCCGGCCGCCGTGACCACGCTCCCGAAACGCACCCGCACCAGCCCGGTCTCGTAGTCCACGCTACCGCTGACGCCGGGAGCATCGATCTTGCCGTCGATCCCGGCGCTGACACTTTGCGTGCCACCGATGGCGCGGGCAAACTGGATCGACAGCGACCCTGGACGCAAGGGAGCGGCCCCGGTACGGAACACGAACTCGCTGGAGATGTTCTCGCCCACCGTGGTCACGCAACTGGTCCGGGTGATGGCGTTGTTCGTTCCTGCCGTCCAGGAGGTCAGCGCAACATCGCCCGACAGATAGTTGATCGTGCCGCGCGTAACCCATCCGCCGGTGGTGAACTCTCGCAGGGTGCCCTGGCCGTTGTCACCCCAGGGCTGCGCACCTGCAGCGGTGAGCAGAACTGTGCCCGTCACCACCTGGGCATTGACACCCGGCACCAGTTTGAAGGCTGGCAGGAACTGGAAGGTTTCCGAGTGGTTGCTGGTCGAGCCCGCGCTGTTGTAGCGCAGCTTCACATAGCCGGATTCGTCGTTCGGGTACATCGATGGCGCGTCGATGTATTGGATGCCCGCGTAGTTCAACCTGAACATCAACCCAGCGCTACCCCAGCCCAGACGCTGCGAGGTGTAAACCGGTCGAGGAATCTTGATCGTGACATCAGGTTGGAACACCACCAATCCGGTCGCGTAGTCCACCGATCCGACCACCGAACCATTGAGCAGCACTCGGCCAGCGCCGTCGTCTCGGGCAATTTGCGTCGGATCGACGCCATTCCACAGGCCGATCCCCATTTCTTGAATCTGCTTTTGCGTGTAAACGCCCAGCCCAGTCGTATCCGTCAGCGTGTTCCATTCCACCTCGAGCGATCCGGGTTCGATGGTCCCCAAGGTCGCGGTGACCGGCAGCGTCCCCGCGCCATTGCGGGAGGGGTGAGAGAACGAGTCTTCCTGCTTGGGGCCTGCAACGTAAGTGACGGTGATCTGTGTTCCGACCGACGGCAGCACGTTGGGTGCGAAGTCCACGCGGTTCTGCGCGACGCTCAAGTTGCCGGTGGCCGCCCCGGACAGTGCGCCTGAGGTAGCCGCCGTTGCCGTCTTGGCGCCGCCGTACTCCCAGGACACTGTGAGCGACCCGGGTTGCACCGAAGTCCCCGCAGGCGGGTTCAAGGCAAGGCTCTGGGCGGCCTTCAGGGTAGTGGATGGTTGCTGCGTCTCCTGCGTCGGCACATTCCAGGTCAGCACGAGCGAACTGCCGACGTCGGGCAATGCGCCCAAGGTGACGACGAACGCGCCGGTGTTCCGGTTGAAGGTACCCGCGCCGTAGCTGGCATCTAGGCCCTTGAGGGAGCCGTTACCGGCATCGGACAACACGTACCAGCGGCCCTGAGCCATGTAGCTGATCGTCAGCGTGCCGGGCTGCGGCACCGGATTGACTGTGCCCACGTAGGACTGGCTGCGGGATTCGGGCGTGACCGGGATTTCCGAGCTTTGCGGCGCACGCAGAATCTGCGCGGCGGGCGTGTAGGTAATGGATTTCGCGTTCGACATCGACCCCGAATTGAGGGTCAGGATGCCGTTGGCGTAGTCGATGGTGCCCATCGTGCCGCTGGCGGTCTTAAGTAGACCGGCGTCGTCGAAGATCGTGATGCCGTCCGTGCCAATGGTCAGTGACCCGGGCAAGCAACCGCCAGGCAAGTTGAACTTGGTGCTCGCCGTCCACGCGTGGCTGGCCGTATAGCTGACCGGCACAGCACCGGGCACAGGCAACCCTGCGGCCGCATACGGCGGAACGAAGGAAATCGGCGTCTCAGTCTGGGCGCTGGGCACCAACTGCGTGTAAATCGAGGTGCCCTTGATCGTGAAGTCGCCAAGAGCTGCTGCCTGGGTCAGCGGAACGACGCCGACGTAGGTTCCAGCGTCGGCCACGACCGTGTCCCGCACCTTAGTGCTGTTCGTTGCGCGTGTGAACGTCCGCGTCGCGGGCGAGCCCGCGAAGTCGTAACGCAGGGCATCGCTGATATCGACGGTGACGACACTGGCTTTGTAGTCCTGGTCGTTGTTGTAGGTGAAGGTGCGCTCGACCACCGAGACTGAGGTGGCCCGGATGTACTGCTCTTTCTGCGTGCCCAGCCCCTCGTTCTCGATCAAGACCAAGGTCTGGCCAACATTGGGAACGGTGTCGGTCGTGCGCTGAAAAAGCTGGATCACCCGCTGACCGGCGATGTGGTTTTCGAACAGGTAGCCCGCCCATTCCGGGCCCTTGTTGAGGTAGGCCTCGATGCGGACTTGCGCCTGCTCGCGAGTGTCGAAGGTCCGTTCGGTAGAGAACAGCGTGACGCTGACCCTGGGATCGGCAGGCGGCTCGGCCACGATGACGTTGGCCCCGAAATAGGTGTCGGTATCGTCGGTCTGCACCGAGACGAAGGACTTGCGCAAATTGACCCGACCGCCGGCACGATCCACCTCGGAAATGTCGGGGAAGATCGCGTTCGACACCCCATCGGCTATTCGCTGACCAGTGGGCGCACCACCGCCCTCAGGCACATCCGCCATCACGGCAGATTTCAGCAGTTTCACGTCGCCGGCTTGGATCGGCATGTCAGAGCTCCAGGAATCGAAGGGTCAATCGGTAAAAATCAGCGTCAGACCGGGCAGGAAAACCGAGCACCGGCTCGGCCTCGATCGCGGTCTCTGCGTGCCGAAAGGCCACCGTGTAAGTGCGGCCATCGGCCAGGGTCAGTTGGAAACGGCCCGTGGCATCGGTGGGTGCCACCGCAGCCCAAAGCCGCAGTTGCTCTACTGTTGCGCGCGTAACCCAGGCCATGTCGGGTGCGCCCACCAAGGTGATGGGACGTCCTGCCAGTCGCGTGGCCGACTGGATCAGCAGCGCCCCGGTGATTAGGTAAGCGCTGGTCGCAACGGTCGGCGACCAGCTGTGTTCGTCGCTCCACAACAAATCGTCAGGCAGCACCAATGCCACCTCATCAGCGAGGTTCTTCAGTTGCATGGGAATGAACTCACACCGCCCGGGTACGGGCAGCGTCTAGAAGTTGCAGAAGACGCGACTCGTCGCGTGCATCGATAGCGGCCTGGACCTTGCGGTCACCAGAGGACAGCTCTACACGTACCGTGCGCGTCGGGCCACCGTCACCAGCCAGGACCGGGCGAGCCAGCGCCGAGCCTATGGGTTGCACCAGCCCACCAGCAGCGAATCCTTGGACACCGGCCATCACGCGCCCAGCCAAGGCCTGCGCCGGAGCAGACAGGTTGTTGATCGCCTCGAAAAAGCCCGCACCGTAACGGGCAACAGCGTCCCGGTTCACGACAAACTCACCCGGGGTCAACATCGCCGGGACGGTGTCGGACTTCGACAGTCCGCCGCGCCGGTAGTACTCGCCCTGGTTCTGTTCCATGTAGTCGATCAGCTCGCGTTCCAGGTCTTTGCCCCAGAGCAGCGGCTGGGCCATCGCCTGTCGCCACGTTTGCTTGATCCGCTCCAGGTTCTGGCGCTCGTTGCCAGTGAGTTGCTTGCGTCCGATGAATTCCTCCAGCGTGCGCCGATCCTGCTGCGCTTGTTTGCCGTAGTTCTCCATCGTCTTGCTGCGCATGTCCAGGCTGACCGATGCGCCGTAGTTCCACTGCAGCCAGTTGGTGTACTCGTTCATTCCCTGCAGACCCAGATCGATCATCTTCAGGGCTTCGAACGCGTCACGGTTCTTCTTTGGAGTTGTGGGTGTGCTGTCACCACTGTTGTCGGCTCCATTACCGGAAGGGCGTTTTGCGCCACCCAGCATTACCGCGCCGCCCGTGGCGAACCGGGCCACCCCATTGGCCAGCCGCGAGAGCGCACCGCTCCCATATTTCTGCACCGCTGCCTTGCGAATCACGAAGGCACCGGCATCCAGGGTGCGCGGTACCGTGTCGTGATGGCCAGAGCCGGGCACCGAACCGCCTCCCATCCGGGGGAAGGCAGGAGCCACCGCGCCGCCGCCAGCAAAGTGCCTGACACCACCACCAACCAGGCCGCCGGTGGCATTGACCTCGACCCGCTGCACGTAGATGGTGTGCGTGCTCGAGGTATTTGCGCCGTTCAAACTCATGATCTCCGAACGAGCCGCTTCCGCATTGGTGCTGACCTGATGCCGAGACTCGGTCTGGATGCGATCCAGCACCTTGATCATCCCCTCGACGTTGGTGATCGCGGCCTGCGCTTTCTCCGTGGCGACCTTGAGTTCGACCTGCGAGTTTTGCTCGGCGTAGGTCTTGAGCTTGTCGAGCGCATCCTTCGCCTTGCTGACGTCCGCATCGACCGGCAGCGTCTTGCCCTCTTTGAGCAACTGCTCATACTCCTGCAGCTTCTTTTCCGCTTCCTGCAGATCGGCCTGAATCTTGAGGAGGAATTCCTTCTCTGCCAGCGCCTTGTCCAAGTCAGCGATCGCCTGATCGAAGCGTGTCTTGTCGGCATCGATCGTGACCTTCAGCCCATCCTTGAGCTTGGTCGTGATCTGGTCGATCTGTGTTTCGGTCTGCGTCAGGGTCTGCTGGATCTGCTCACGGGCCGTGATCGCCGACTGGGCGGCTTTCTGGTGCGCCGCGCTTTCTGCGTCCAGCGTCTTGTTGAGCAACTCCTCCGAGGTCCGGATGGCACCGATGGCGCCTGCCACCTCGTTCTTGCTCTGCACTGCGGCCTGATCGGCAGCCTGCGACTTCTGAGCAATCTCGGCCCGCAGGGTTTCGGCCTGCCGCATCAATTGATCGGCCGTGGCGTACTCCTGCTTGCGGTAGGCCTCGCGCGACTGCGCTTCGAGCTGCACGACCTGGGTCATGTTTTGCTCGGATTGCCTCTTGGCATCCTCAGCGCGCTTGGCCTCGTTGGTTTGCGAGGTGGCCACCTGCGCGGCCAGGTCCATGGCTTTTTGAGCCAGTTGTCGGGCCAGCTCGAGTTCGCCGTTGGCCAGGGCCTCGCGGGCCTTTTCCTGATACTCGGCGATCTGGTATTTGCGATCCTCGTTGGCCTGAAACTCGGTCATGCCCTGACGGGCAATCTCGCGGATGCGCTCCTCCGTCGTCATCGACAACCGGCGCTTCTCGTTCTCAATGCGTTGCACCTCAGCCAAGTGCCGATTGGCTTCGGCGTTTAAGGCATCGATGTGCTGCCGGTACTCCGACAACGCCTGGGTCATGGTCTGGCGCTTGGTGGCCAGAATCTCATTTTCGACGCGGGTGACATTGGCCGACCGCTCGGATTCTGTCTGCCCCTGGCGCTGGGCGGCCTCGATGCGGGCACGCCCCTCGTCATCAATTAACTTCAGCGTGGTCGTGGTGGCCTGCTGACGCAGCGTGGTTTGCTGCGTCAGCGCCTCAGTCAGCAGTTGCGTCGACTTGGTGATCAGCGCAGTTTCCGACTGGGTTTTGAGTTCCAGTGCGGTTTGCTCCTGCTGGTAACGCGCCTTGACCGCATCGATCTGGCGCTGCAGGTTGGCCTCGACGATGCTGGTCAGCCCCTTGTAGGCATCGGCCATCTTGGCAGTCGCGTCATTGACGACCCCCTGCGCTTTTCCGACCGCCTGTTCGACTTCGCCCAAACGGGATTTCAGCTTCTCCAGTGCGCTGTGGACGGCCTCAACGCCACGCCCGACCGCCTCCTGCGTCCCCTGGCGAACTGCTTCCAGCCGCTTGGCAATCTCCTCGGCGGCGGTCGCGGCGGTATTCATCGCACCCTTGGCCGCGTCCGCTCCCTTGGAGGCGTCGGCGTACATCTGGCCGAAGATCTGGTTCATCTCAGCGAGCCGCTGCTCGTGGCGCTTGGTGGCCTGCTCGATGGTGTCGGAGGTGAATACCGCTTTGAAAACTTCCCAGCGGTACTGCAACTGCTCGATGCCTTTCATCAGCATCTCGACCATGAAGATGCCTGCCTTGCGGACGACCTCGAATTTCTCGGACAACCACGTTCCGATCTCCCAGCCCACCAGGAAGGCACCCAGCACAGCGAACGCCGTCTTGAGTACGCCCACGCTGGCCACGGCTGCTGACACCGACAGATTCGCCGTCGCCCACGCAGCCGAGGTAGCACTGGCTGCAGCGACGGCTGCCGCGCCGGCGGTCTGCCAAGCGGTGATCAGCGCCGGGATCAGGCGGTAGATCAGTACGGCCAGACCGACTTCAGCGATGCGCTTTAACCACTGCATCACCGTGTCGAGGTTCTGCGCCAGCCACGTCAGAGCCTCGGCCAGCTTCTTGGTGAAGCCGGTCGACTCGTCGAGTCTGCTGACCCACTGCCCGAAGGCATTGCGCAGGCGCTCAAAAGCTTGGCTCACCGTGGCTGGCAGCTGGGCGTATTCGCTGGCCAGCTTGTCCTTCTGGCTCATCAAGGCATTGACCACCACATCGGCAGTCAGACGACCTTCCTCAGCCAGCTTGCGCAGCCGCCCGATCGGGACGTTCAGGCCATCGGCCAGAGCCTGCGCCAGACGGGGGCTGTTCTCGACGACGGAGTTGAATTCCTCGCCCCGCAGCACTCCGGAGGCGAGCGCCTGCCCGAACTGCAGCAGGGACGACTGCGCCTCAGAAGCCGATGCGCCCGACAGGCGCAACGCCTGCGAGATGCTTTCGGTGATCGTGAGCGCGTCCTTTTGCTCGCCACCCAGCATCCGCACCGCCTGCTGCAGCTTGCCGTACAGCGTGGCGGTTTCCTGGATCGGCACGCCGATGCGCTGGGCGATGTCAAACAGCTCCTTTTGGGCGACGGCGTACTCACGCTGGCCAGCGGTAGCCAGCTTCAGGCGCGCGGACATCATGTTCCATGCGTCGGCGATCTGGACGATCTCCTGCACCTTGCCTGCCGCCCAATTGATCGACAGGAAAGCCAGTAGCTGCGTCTTGGCAGTCGCCACTTGATCGCCAAAGGCCGACATTCCTGCCTTGACCTCGGCCATCCCAGCGGCTGCCTTCTCACCAGCGGTCTTGGCGGTGCTTGAGAGCTCGCCGAGACTGCGCTCGGCAGACGCGATGGCGCGCTTAAGCCCCTCGTCGGCCCCTTCGAGTGCGACGAGGACGGAAATTCGGTTTGCCATGACTCAACTCACCGTCCGGATCTGCTTCTCGATAGCCGACGACAGGCGCGGGATGCGGCCCGCGACCAGACGTTCGACATCGAGGCGCTTCTTGAGCACGACCTTGGGCACCAGGACGGCAATCGGAATATCAGCACCGCGTTTGAGGCGCTTGATGCCCTCGGCTTTGCGATAGCGGCGCTTAAAGCCTGCCAGTGGCCGGTCGTGTTCCTTGATGTTTTCGGCCATGAGGACGATATTCCCCTTTGCGTTCTTGATGAAATAGGCATTGCCGCCACGCATCAGCTCGGTGATCTGCGCCTTGAAACGTCTCCTGCCGACACGCCCGTGCAGCGGGATCAGCATCCGACTGGCGATCAAGCCCCCACGCTCGTGCATCCCCGACCATGGAATCCGCGAACCCACGTACAGCGCGGGCAGGCGGTTCGGGTCTTTATTCAGCACCTTGGCGGTGAAGCCTTTGAGGAAGGACTTCTTGACCACCGCCATCTGGCCTGCGACGTGGCCGCGCACGTCCTGTTTGAGCTCGGACGCTTCACTGGCAATGGCCCGCGACACGGCCTTCTTGACCTTGTCTCGGAACTCGCCACCCCAACGGCGCAGTTGCGCCTGAGCTGCTGAACTATTGATGCGGACGGAGATGCGCATGGTCGGTGAGCCTGTCGAGGGTCTGGTCGAGATGGCGAGCATCGCTACGCGTGCCGATGGCGACGAGCGATAGCAACCGCGCGTCGCGGGCTGCGTCGGTACGCGCCATGGCGGCAACGAAGCCACGCACCTGCGCCAGGGTGTAGTCGAGGATGTCGGGCAGACGGTGGCCGTGCTCGATCAGGTGCTGGACGGTGTCAAACCAGCCGCCATCACGGGTGCCAGCTTCGTTTGCGCGAACAGGCCGTCGAGCTTGGGTATCACCGTCCGCGTAAAAAAATCGGCGTTCACCTCGATTACCTTGGCCGCGAGCAGGATCGCCTGGTCAGCTTCTAGCCCGTCGACCCATGCGCGAGGTTTGCCAACCGCGATGGCGATGGCCGACAGCAAGTCATCTCCGCGCTCACCAAACAGCGCCAGCCAGTCGATGTCCGAGGCGCTGAGCTGCTGCATCACCGGCGAGATTGCCCGCAGGAAAGCGGGCATCTGCCCTACCTTCAGCGGCTTGATAGCCAGCGGCTCGCCATCGATGACCAGTTCGACCGCCTGCGGAATCAGGGCATCCAGATCACTCATGGCTGTTCCCCTCACAGTTGGACGATGCGGCCGAACTGCCCAAGCACCGCATCAAAAGGTTTGGTGGTATCGGCCAGCAGCGAGCCCTCCAGCTCGAACTTGTTGTACTCGTCCGAGATGAAGGAGATTTCCTTCAGAGGATCGAAGGCCACACGGTACAACTCGACCAGCACCTTGGCGTTGCCCTGCGCCGTGTTGATGCCCTCCAAGCGCAGGTAACGCTCAGGCAGCGCCTGGGTGAAGATGCCTATCTCGGTGGCGATGCCATAGGCATAGCTGGCCTTGAACGGTGCGGTCAGTCCGGTGGTGTCCAGAAATTGGACGGCACCAAAGTCCAGATCGGCGGTGTAGTGCGTGCCGGCGGTCAGTGTGGCCGGCGTGCCTGCTGAATCCGTGACCACCAGGCTCGACACCTTGGGGTGGGCCAGGAAGTAGCGGTCGCCCGGGGTCGGGGTGGCGCCACCAATAGGTTCGGCAGTCACCGTACCCGGCGTGCCGACGACATGATTGCCGTAAAGGGCCAAGGCGAGGTTTTCTTTGGTGAACTCCTCGATGGTCAGGTTCACCGTGGCCGACTTCTGTTTGACCATGCGGTGGTCCAGCGAACGCTGGCCGGTCTGGCTCTCGTAGTGCTCCAGCACATCGGTTTTGAGAGACAGTTTGAGTTCGGCTACGTTGCCGGGCGAGCGGACTTCGATCGGCAAGCCAGCCGTGTCACGTTTGCCGAGAAAGACGCGGCCTTGGAATGAAGCGTAGGTGCTCATGATTTGGGTTCCTTGCGTTGAACGAGGGAGGTTTCAGCCTCCACTCGGGTCGGTTTCGGTTCGGGCATAGCGATGTCGTTGGCCAACAGCCATTCGGCGATGTCGGCATCAACGTCGAGAACATCGCCTGCAGCATGGGTCTTGCCCGCATGGGTATGCGGGCGGTTCAGAACGAGTCGGGGCATAGGGTCATCCTTGGATGGAGATGTCGTTGGCGAGCGTGCGGTAGGTGATGCGATACCGCGCCGGCAAGGCCACCGCCACGGCGTCGGCGTCATCAACCTCCCATTCGCACTCCTGTTCCCTGACGCCGAGCGCTAAACCACCCACCGTTCCATCCGACAACAAGGCAAGATGGGCAGCGGTAAGAAGGCGATCGGCTTCGGTTTCCGGTGTCGTCGGCGCGACGTTTCGTGCCAAGGCGACCAATCGAACCGTCAGCTCGCGGGTGACGCGATCGTTGGCACGTTCGGTGATGGCTTCAGTCTCGGGAAACACCACCAGCGCCGGACATTGCTCCCGGCTAATGGCCACCGTGGGCGAACGGTGCAAGGTGGCGCCCAATGCTTCGACGGACGGCCGCACAGCGGCCATCACCGCCAGCAGAATCCGCTCGCGGATCGAATTGCCGGCCATGGGTCAGATCCTGCTGAGTTTGGCGCGCAACTCCGAACCATCGCCCACGGCTCGAATATCACGCACCTGAAATAACTGACTATCGATTTCGACGGTCTCGCGTGCCGCCAACCCCACCAAGACGCTGGCGGGGTAAGACATCACGTACTCTGTGCTGAGCGTCAGACCGTCGAGCAGGGTTTCGTCGGGAGCAGCGAATCCCACCGCTTGGGCCTGCTCAGGCGAACCATCGCTGGGCCGCCAGACGCAGGGTTTCAGAAACCCCGCGTGGGCGGCCGCCTCAAAGAGGTTTTCGATGAGCGCCATGGTCAAGCCATCGTCAGCTTGACCAGCACGCCCGGTCGATGGCACATCGGCAGCGGGTTGGACTGGGTATGGAGATCGGTGCCCCGGTCGAACTTGCGCGGCTCCTGCTTGGCGTACAGCGGCTGGCCCAGCGTGTTAGCCGTCTCATTGAAATCGGCTGGCGCGAAGTAGGTGCCGAAGGTGTCGATGGTGCCCAGCGGGAATGCGTGGGCTTCACCGGCAGCGATGAAGCGCCGACTGGTGCCACTGGCATCGGTGGCCTGGCCACGATATTCCTCGAAGGTGACGCCTCCAAAGGTGAAGCCAGCGCGCATATCGTTGATCAGCACGACGCCCTGCTGCCAGTTGGTGAAGGCTTGTTCGACCTTGGCATGGCCCGTGAGCGCATCGAAGAACTCGGGGGAACACAGCACATGGATGCCGGTCATGTACTCGCCCTTGAGGTTGTCCTCCAGGTGGCGCAGCACCTCGGCACACTTTTTCTTGACCTGGGTATTGGCGTTGCCCAGTTCGAAATTCACCGTCGCCGGCGTGATATCAAACTCGTCGTAGAGGTCGTAAATCACCGAACCATCGGCGTCCAGGATCACACCTTTGAGCGCCCCCATGCGCAAGTGCTCCAGGGTGATCGCGTGCTTGTTGCGCATGGTCTCCAGATGGCGTGCCATGACGCCAGCCAGCGATTCCATCTCGGTTTCAGAGCCGAAGGCGCGCAGCCCCTGGACTTCCTCGGGCAACACCACGTCGTCGTGCGGGATGTGGGGAATGACGAAGGAACGGACCTTTCGCTTGGCACGCGTACCGACCGTTCCGGGAGAGCCAGGCGGCATAGACGGCAGCAGGTTGAGCACACCGTTCTGCTCTTCGACCACGATTTGACGGGTACGCACGGGTTTCGCGGGAAAGAGCTTGAGCTCCTCCATGCGGCCGTAGCGATTGGGAATGAGATTGATGGCCGCCGTCATGGATGCCATCGAGAACGCAGGGTTGTGGAAAGGGTTTTGCATGATGGATCTCCCTGGCTTTAAGCGCCGGTGCGCACCAGGACACCCAGTGCTTTGAGTTGAAGGATGGCGGCTTGCTGCTCTTCCGCAGCGATGCCAGCGGGCCACTGGAGCGCGTGATCGGCAACGATGGCGTGACGCGCCACCATCAGGCCGTCGTTTCGATCGGCCAGGTGGGCATCAGCGTCTTGCATCAAGACGCCTGCGGCGTACTGACTGCCATCGGTGGCGGACGGGTCGATCTGCTTGAACTTCCCCGTTGCGGTCACCATGCCGAGGACGGTTCCCAGGGGCAGTGTTTGGCCGGCGGCGACGGTCACGCGATCACGTGAGTACAGATTGGGCGCCTCGTATTTGAGGAGATCACCAAGGTTGAGAGGTTCTTGCAATGCGGGCATTTCAGGCTCCATTCAGATTCATTGAGATCCGAGGCGGCTCTTCACGGCCTGGACCAGGGGGTTGTGGGGTGAGGTCGGATTGCCTGCGTTGGCAGCAGCCACGGCGGCTTGCGGGTCGATGCGACTGACGATCTCGGGCGAAGCGTCGGCCTGCGCCGCGAGCAACTGGTTACGCACTTGGGCCGGGGCTGTTTGGGCTTCAAGGAAACCCGCAATCAGGTCGGTTCGCCCGGCCAGCGTGCAGGTCTGGGCGATTTCCACGGCATCAGCCACGGTCATTGCCGTGGTGGCTGCCGGTTGAGAAGGACTGACAACAGGATCAGTAGCAAGCCGATCAAGTGCAGCGGGGTCGGTTCGATCATTCATAAAAGACTCCATCTGGAGGTTGCGGGAAGAGCCCGAGTGGCTCACCCGGGCCGGATGGCCCGGCTGTGAGGTGTCCAGATTCGGGAGTGAGGAAACAGATTCGAGGAGTTGCACCAGGGCGTCGTCGAAGGTGCCGATGGCATCCGCCAGCCCGATCGCCACGGCGGCTTGCCCGAAGAAAAGGCCAGCCTCGGTGTCGCGCACTGTGGATGGATCGATACCCCGATTGCGGGCCACCGTTTCGACGAACAGGCCGTAGATGCGATTGACCTCGGCCTTGAGGAAGGCGTGGGCTTCGCTGGAAATTGGCTCGTGCGGGTTGAGATCGTTCTTGCGATCACCAGCGAACACGGCGGTGTAGCGAACGCCGTCCTGCACATCCTTCTCGGACTGGTCGACGTGCATGGCGATGACGCCAATCGAGCCAACACCGCCAGTGCGCGAGACGAAGACCTTGCTGGCAGCAGATGCCAGTGCGTAAGCCGCCGAGAAGGCCATGTCGTTGGCCACGGCCCAGACAGGCTTGATCTGGCTTGCTGCACGAATGCGGTCGGCCAGATCGAACACACCACCGGACTCACCACCCGGGGAATCGATGTCGAGCAGAATGGCCGCAACCTCTGGACTGGCCAGCGCCGCATCCAATTGAGCGGCAAGGCCGGCATAGCTGGTCAGGCCGGACTCGGCTTCCAGTCCTACGGTACGGCGCACCAAGGTGCCGTGAATCGGAATGACTGCGATCTTGGGTGTTTGAGCCGGCGCATCACGGGCTGGCGGAGAGAACCCTGCGGGTGTAGCGAGATCGGCTAATCCGACCCTGGGCCCGAGTACAGCCAAGATCACGTCAAGTTTTGGGCGATGGATCGCCAGCGGCACACCGAATAGGCGTGCCGCCAAATGGGGTAGCAATGTCATGGGTGTCCTTCAGACAGGAGGTGCGCTTGTCACTGGATCAATCGGCGCAGCGTTTTTGTTCGGCTCTGCACTACCGCCATCCTTGGATGTGCGACGTGGGTCGGAATCGAAGATCAGTCCCAGGTCGTCGGCGCGCTGGTTGTCGGCCGCTATCTCGCGGTCTACGTCCTCGGCGTCATAGCCAAACGCCGAGATGGCTTCCGAGCGGCTCATCAAGCCCGCACGGATGGCGAGCAACATGGCCTTGAACTCTTTTTCTGGGTCAACCCATTGCCAGCCCTGCGGAATCCACTTGACCTGCAGGTACTGGCGCCGCTTGGCCGCCCCACCTCGGGCAAATCCAGGTGCTTCGATGGCGCCGGCTAGCACCGCCTGCTTGAGCCAGGCAGCCCAGACCGGACGACACAGCTGGTGCACCAGAACGCTGTGCTGGACCATCTCGCAACGGCGCCGGAACTCGAGCAGACCGGCCCGGATGCTGGAGTAGTTCACCCCAGTCAAATCCCCGGTGAGTTGCTCATAGGTCACGCCGATCGCAGCCGCGACCGCCCGGAACTGGTTGCGCAGGAACTCGGAGTACGACCCACCCACATCGGCGGGGTCGGAGAACTTGATGTCCTCCCCAGGCTCCAGGATCTGCAGCGTGCCCGGCTCCAAACCGGCCAAGGCGATCCCGTTGGCGTCGGCCGCGCCTTCGCCCATCAGGTTGTCCTCGGGATTCTGGCGCGTGACGAACCCGGCGAACATGGCTGCGGTTTTTTTGCGGACCAGTTCGGCGTCGTCGTACTGGTCGAGTTCGTTGAGCTTGACCAGGGCGCGCGACAGCCAAGGTTCCCCCCGGATCTGGCCCGGGCGCAGTACGCGGTAGAGATGGATGATCTCTTTGGCGTCGATGCGCACGGTATCCAAGCCCCCCTGGCCGGACATCGGCGCCAGCCGCCCGTCTTCAGGATGGGATTTGTAGAGGTGATAGGCAACGCGCCGCCCCAGACTGTCGAACTCGATACCGGCACGCACCACGTTGCCGGAGGGCAGTTCGGTGTTGAGACTGATCGGTAGGTGCTCTGCTTCGAGCAACTGCAGTTGCAGCGGCACAACCAGACCATCCTCAGGCCGGCGGGGACGCAAACGAATAAAGCATTCGCCCCCTTCGAGCATGGCCCGACATGCCAGCGCTTGCAGACCGTAGAAGTCGGTCTGACCGGCGGCATCGGCCTCTGCAGTCCAATCACGCCACAGTGCCTGCACCTCAGTTTTGAAGCGCTCGTCGCTGGCCAGGCTTTGTGGCTTGATGCCGGTGCCGACTGCATTGGCAACGAAGGCCTCGATGCCCGACTGGGCCCAGGCATTGCGTCGCACCAGGTCGCGGCTCTTGATACGCAGGTCGTTGCTGGTGGCCAGTAGCGCGGCCACCGCCCCGGGGTTGCCGGGCATCCATGCCAGCGAGCGGCGACCACGACCTGCCGCATCGTGGATCGGCGGCTGGCCAAACAGAGTTCGGAGTTTGGAATACCAAGCCATCAGAACCCCTTGGCCGTAGTGACCCGGATCTGGCGAGGGGCACCCGGCCACAGGCCGGTTTCAGCAGCTTGCTGTGCCAGACCGCGTTTGACCTCACGGATGGCCACGGTCAGTTCCTCGATCGAGCGGTACTCAACCGTCTTGTCACCGAAACTCACCCGTCGCTCGCCCTTGGCCAAGGCCGTTTCAAGCGCATGGAGTTGGGATTCTGTGTAGGCCATCAGCGGTACACCACAAAGTTGATTTCGGTGGAATCGTCAAAAGACGCTTGGGCAGTGCCGCACGCGATGTCGACGAACTGTTCGGTTTTGAGGTCCGAGGTCGATCGGACGATGGCGACACGCTGAGTGCCGCTGTTGGTGCTGCTGCGTGCCAAGGCGGTCCAGCAGTAGTTCGCATCAGGCAGCGTCACCGCGAAATGAATGCGGTAGCGGCCCACAGCGGTGCGCACGACGCTGGCGACGTTGTAGGAACTGGCGATCACCACTTGCCCGCCGGCGTAGCCAAAGCTGACCCAAGCCCGGGCAACCCCAGGGTGACTGGCGTCGATCTTGGTTTTGACTTCAAAGCCGATACGACTGGCCAGAGCGGCGACGGCAGAAGCCAGGCTCATCAGACCAAGGCTCCGTCAAAGATGGCGACGAAGTCGGTGTCGGTGTTGCCGACATCGGTGCTGGCGACCGCGCCGATGTTGGTGCGGGCTTGCAGTTGCTCGGCCACAGTCAGCGTCTGTGCCGCATCAAAACGCACCCGCAGATTGACCGCGCTCAGAATGGCGTCCAGGCCCGTGGTGCCGTTCTGCAGCAACTGCTGGATTTCCACCAATGTGTCGTATGCCGCGTCTGCCCCGCCCAGGATGTCGGCCTTCAACGCATCGAGTAGCGCGACGATCTTGTTCGACGAGTAGGTGGTAGTGGTCGCCACTTGGGCGTCATCGATGGCGGTGGCGGTGAGCACGGCCGCCTTGAGTTCATTGATCGCAGCCACCAGGCTGGACTTGTCGACCGTCGACAGGCTGGCCAGGTTGCCGGCAGTGGCGCGGACGTCGTTGAACTCCTGGGCGACCCGGATGACCAGGCTCTCAATACGGGTGGCAAGACTCATGAAAACTCCTCAATGTCAGGACAGCCAGCGGCTCTTGATGACGCGCCGCCGTGATGGGGTTGCAGAAACAGAGAGGCCACCGCTGGTTCTGTGTCCATTGGTGGCCTCGTCTGGGTCGTAGGTTTGAATCGGGGGCGGTTCGTCCGGTGGCCGCTCCAGCCCGAGTTGTCGTTCGAGTTCGCGCCAGTGGCGCTCCTCAAACCGGTCCAGGCCTGCCGCCGACGCGGCCGCCCGGGCGTAAACGTAGCAATCGAGCGCTTCGTTGCGCTCGCGCATCTTTTGCCACTCGCGCACCGGGAAACCGTTGCGGTCGCGGCGGGTGATCAGTTGCTCGGCGCAGAGCTGCTGGATGAATTCGGCGTCGATCTTGGGCAGGTGGACATAACCGGTCGGATACACCGTGGTCACATCGTCCTCGCTTACGTCCGCGCTCTTGCGCAGGTTGTTGTAGAACTCCAGCTTGGCGATGCCAACCGCCACCGTGAACACCTTGATGCCCCGGCGCAGCTTCTTGCCGCCCTGCGAAACATCGATGGCGGTGGGTGTGCCAATCAGGGCTGCGCCGCGCGGCACGCCCTTCACGGCCATCACGCGCGGATCGCGGCAAGCCCGCACGAAGGCGTAGGCCTCCTGCGTGGCAAAGCCGGTGTCCAGCGCAAAGCGGACCAGAGGCATCGACGCACCCGACTCATGCGTCCAGGTGTCGGCCAGCATTTCTCCGAGTCGTTTCCAGACCGCGTCGCGTGCGGTATCACCCATCAGCACTCGATGCTCGACCAACCAGGACTCCTTGCCGCGTCCGAAGGCCCAGACCGATGCCTCGATGCGATCCTTCTGAACGTCGGCCGCGCCGACCAGGAGGAGACCGCCTTGGGGCACGGTGCCGATGCGGTACTCCTCGCGGCGCTCGACCAGCCGTTGCCAGTCGGGCGCTTCGCCTTCCTCAACCCAAGTCTCGCCCAGTTCGGTGTTCTTGAAAGTCTTGATGGCTGCGGCCGATCCCGACTCTTTGTTGACGGCGCTTTCCCAAGCGGTCGCAATATCACGCCAGGAGCGCCAGCCCACCGGGCTGTACAGCGACGACAGGTGAAATCCCGCCGTGCGCATCCCACCATCCTCGACCATCGATCGCCACTCACCGTGCTCCAGCATCCACGTCTTGTGGTGTTCGGCAATCGCGGTGTCGCACGACTCGCAGATGTAGGCTGCGGTTTCTGGCTGACCCTTATCCCACCGCAATTGCTCAAAGCGCAGCCACTGGCGGTGCGAGCAATGTGGGCAGGGCACGAAGTAGCGGCGCTGGTCGCTGGCCTCGTACTCGCGCTCGATCGCCGAAGCCCCAGAGATGGTGGGCGTCGAGACAATGAAGATCTTGCGCCGCGCGAAGGTGCGGGTACGCGCCTCGGCCAGCGAAATCGCATCACCTTCGCCCTCGACGTCCAGCGGATAGCCATCGACCTCGTCGAGAAACAGGTAGCGCACCGGCATCGAGCGCAGGCCCACTGCGCTGTTGGCCCCGGTCATGACCAGCACGCCGCCACGGAACTCCTTGGCCAGGATGGTGTTGCCTGAATCCCGGCTGCGCGCCGGCGCAATCAGTTCGGCCAGTGCAGACGACTCCTCGATCAACGGGTCGATCCGCTGCTTGGAGTTGCGCTTGGCCATCTCGACTGTTGGCCAGACCGCCATCATCGGGCCTGGCGCATGGTGGATCACGTAGCCGATCCAGTTGCTTCCCATCTCAGTCGCACCGAGTTGCGCGGCCTTCATGAACACCACGCGCTCGACCGGCGAGGTCGGCGACAAGCAGTCCATGATCGCCTTCAGGTACGGCGTGCGGCTGGTGCGCCAGCGCCCTGGCTCGGCGGACGCCTTGCTGGAGAGCATCCGGTGGCGATCTGACCATTCCGACACCGTGAGTAGCGGGTCTGGCGTCAGCCCCTCGCGCCACGCGCGCTCAATTTCGGCTGCGCCTTCGTAATCTTCCATCATCAGTCCACGCGCGGACGCAGTTCGCCCAGTTCGATCAGGTGCTCACGCACGGCGGCCTCGAGCGCGACGTGCATCTGGTGCGCGTCGATGCCGAGCTTTGAGGCCATCTGTCCGGAGATGCGTGCTGGCCAGTTGAGCCAGGCATCGCGCTCGACCCGGGCCAGCTTGAAGACGTGGGCCACGGCCTGCGCCCGATCCACCAGTTCCTTCTTTCGATGTGCCAACTCCACCTTGTTGAGCTGGGCCTTCAGCACTTCGTTGACGGTGCGCGCCTGCAACAGCGACGTACCACCCGCTGACAGCGGGGGCGAACTGGGCTCTGAGGCCTCGCGTTGCGGTACGCCTTCAGCAGCCACAGGTGCGGGCCGCACTTTCGCAGTGCTGACTTTCACCTGCTCAGCAGCTTTGCGCGGCTGCAATGTGTTTTGTGCCCACTGGGCGTCCGCCGCGTCCGGATCAATCGTGCCGTCAGGCAGCGGCGTGATCCGTCCGGTGTCGATGGCCTTTTTCACGGCCACGTGCGACACGCCACGGTGGCGCGCGTAGGCGCGAATCGAGAGTCCCATCGTCACCTTCACTCATTTGTTCGTCATTTCCGCAGATTGAGCTTGGCTTCCATCGGGAACAGCGCGTTCATCACGTCATGCCAATCACAACCCTGAAAGGGGCACGCCATGAACCAGATCGACACCATCCTCACCCTGATCGCCCAGAAGCACCTCGGCATCGAAACCCTGCAGACCCGCAACGCTGATGGCCTGGACTTCCACGACACAGCGGTCTGGTGCATCAAGGACGCGCTGGAGGCTGCCTTCAAGGCTGGCATTGAACTGGGCGAATCGAAGCGCAAAGCCACGAAATCGCAGATTGCTAAGGACTGATCGGAAGCCAACGACTGCAAGCAGAAAACGCTTGGCTTCACTCCCGAACAGCGCGTTCATCACATCGTCATCACCACCCCGAAGGAGCAGCAAATGACCACCACCAACCTGACCCCTGCCCAGCACGCCATCCTTGCCTACGCCATCAACCACACCGCCGGCAAGATCGACTGGTTCCCCGACAACATCAAAGGCGGCGCGCGCAAGAAGGTGCTCGACGGCTTGTTCAACCGTGCCCTGATCACCACCAACGGCAGCGACTGGTTTGTCGCAGCGGAGGGCTACGACGCCTTGGGTGTTGCGCGCCCGGCGCCCACGTTTGAGCCTGAGATCGCAGCAGCACCATTGGTCGCAGATCCCGAGTTGGAAGCCAACGTGGCCGCGTGTGAGGCCGAGTGGGCCAAAGACAATGCGCATGAGCATGCAAAGCCACGCACACGCGAAAACAGCAAGCAGGCCGAAGTGATCCGGATGCTGCAACGCCCCGAGGGCGCAACCATCGGCCAGATCTGCATCGCCACTGGCTGGCAGGCACATACGGTGCGCGGCACCTTTGCCGGAGCCTTCAAGAAAAAGCTCGGCCTGAACATCGTCTCGGACAAGCCGCAGGGTGGTGAGCGGATCTACCGTATCGCATGACCAGAAAGATCCAGAAAGAGGCCAAGCGACGCTTGGCTTCCGGCTTGAACAGCGCGTTCATGTGGGTGTCGTGATTGACGACGCCAAACAAGGAAAACCGCAATGAGCACCATGACCATCACCATCGAACGCACCCCGCGCACCCTGCAGTTCGGCGACACCACCCTCCAGGTTGAGGAGTTGAGCGTCCGCCTGCCGTTTGCCCGCAAGCCGGCCGACCTCAGCGAACTGGGTGGAAGCGACCCCCACAAGATCTACGTCACCGAGACCAAGGAACTGACCACCGCCGAGTTCGATGCCTTTGCAGGAAGCCTGTTGGCCTCACGCGACTGGCTGCGCGGCAAGGGGGGCGGCACCGGCGACGGCTACTTCTGCGTCGAGGTCACAGCACCCGGTCGCCCCTACCTCTACGTCAATCCGGAAGGTGGAGATTACGCTCGCTACGTGGCCCGTTTGGGCTGATCAAATTGATCGAAAAAGAGGCCAAGAACAGCTTGGCTTCTCCATCGAACAGCGCGTTACTACGGGTGTCGCAACGATCAACCCCTAGGAGAAACCACCATGACGAACAGCCAGATCCCCGCCACCCAGAACGAAGCCTGGGGCTTTTGGGGCACGATGAACGAACACGCCAGCGCCGCCTGGCCCCTGGCCATGGGCGCCATCTCGGACGCTACCCACCAGCCCATGGAGTCGGTGCGAACTTTTCTGGACAGCCGCCATGGCCGCCACTTCGCCGACGACGTCCAGAATGGGCTTTACGAGGGCAAGGCCCTGGCGGAAGCCGTCAACACCGCCACCCAACGCTGGATGGGCTGGACGATTGGCCGCCAGACCAGCAAGCAATACGGCATCCCGCGCGGCTTGCCTTACCTGACGGGCTTTGTGATTCACTGCGAAATCGTCGAGGAATCGCTGGCCGCCTGATCGAACACCGCGCCATCCGCCTCGCGGGTGGCCTGCTTGTCGGTGAAGTCCTCCCACCGGCGCACGATCACATCCACGTACTTCGGGTCGAGTTCGATCAGCCGCGCGACACGGCCTGACTTTTCCGCCGCGATCAGCGTCGTGCCGGAACCGCCGAAGGGATCGAGCACCACGTTGCCGGGGCGGCTCGAATTGCGAATCGCGCGCTCGACCAACTCCACCGGCTTCATCGTCGGGTGCAGGTCGTTCTTCTGCGGCTTCTTGATGTTCCAGACGTCGCCCTGGTCGCGGTCACCACACCAGTGACGCGTCGCCCCTTCGGGCCATCCGTAGAGGATCGGCTCGTACTGGCGCTGGTAGTCGGCGCGCCCCAGGGTGAAGGTGTTCTTGGCCCAGATGATGAAGGTCGACCACTTGCCACCGGCAGCGCGAAAGGCGGCCTGCAGCACATCCAGTTCGCTGGAGGACATCGCCACGTAGATACCGCCCCGGCAATGGGCCACGGTGGGCGTCAGTGCCGCCAGCAGGAAGTCGTAGAAGCCTTCACCCAGGTTGTCGTTCAGGATCGCGCGATCCTTGCCGCGCATCTTGTCCTTGGCGCTGTTGGCATAGTTCACGTTGTACGGCGGGTCGGTGAAGACCATGTCCGCCACTTCGCCTTGCATCAGTAGGTCGAAGCTCTCGGCCACGGTCGAGTCGCCGCACAGCAGCCGGTGCTGGCCCATGATCCAGACATCGCCTGGGCGCGAGATCGGCGTCTCGCTGACTTCGGGCACCGCATCCTCATCGGTCTCGCCCTCGTTGTCCGGCTCGTCGCCCGCGATCAGTTCGGCCAGTGCGTCGGCGTCAAAGCCGGTGATGTCCAGATCGAAGCCTTCGAGCTGCAAGGCTTCCAGTTCGATCCTCAGCATCGCGTCGTCCCAACCCGCGGTTTCGGCGATGCGGTTGTCCGCAATGACCAGGGCCCTGCGCTGCGTCGGACTCAGATGATCCAGTACGACGACCGGCACACGTTCCAGCCCCAGCTTCTGGGCCGCGGCCAGCCGACCGTGGCCAGCGACGATGATGCCGTCGCTGCCCGCCAGGATCGGATTGGTGAATCCGAACTCGGCGATGCTGGCGGCGATCTGGGCTACCTGCTCCTCGGAATGGGTGCGCGCGTTGCGAGCGTAGGGCAGCAGCTTGGCGGTCGGCCACTGTTCGATCTTGTCGGCCAGCCAGTTCATGCCACCACCTCGGCATCGAGGGTGGTGGCGCGCTCAGCGGCGACCTGCTCGAAGGAATGACCGGTGGCGATCAATGTGACCGGCACGCCGGGGTGGTTCTGCTGGAAGCGCTTGATGGCCACGTCCACGTACTCCGGCGCGATCTCCACGCTTCGGCAGATCCGACCGGTGCGCTCGGCCGCCAGCATCGTTGTGCCGCTGCCGCCGAAGGGTTCGAACACGATGTCGCCCGCGTCGGTGTAGGACTCGATCACGAACTCCGGCAGCGCCACCGGGAACACGGCCGGGTGGTCGATGTCCTGCCCGATCTTGCCCTTGTGACGCATCACGCGGATCACCGAGTCGGGGATACGGGTGTCTTGCGTCGGCTGCCCCTTGTGCGTCCATCCGCCCACCTCGCCATCCTTACCGCGCATGGCGGTGGATGACCCATCGGCACGCAGGTGGGACTCCTGGCCCGCATGCTTGCAAGGGACGATCTTGTTGGGCTTGCGGCTTTCACGATTGAAGTGAAAGACGAACTCAAAGCTCGGGGCCAGTCGGCCCTGCCAGTCGCCAGGCATGCCCGGCCCCTGGTCCCACACGTACCAGGCAAAGCGCCGCCAGCCTTGGCTGCGCATCCACTCGAGCCACGCGTCCCAATACGGGATGAACTCGTTGTCGCGGTGGATCAACCCGAGGTTGACCAGCACCTGGCCATCGGCGGCCATGGGCAATTGGTGGAACACGCCGCGCATCAGGCCGTCCCAGTCGGCGATGCCGCCAGAGGTGTAGTCGCGCTGGTTGCCGTAGGGCGGCGAAGTGAAGCACAGGCGCGAGACTTCACCCTGCATCAGCGCAGCGACCACGTCCCGGTCGGTGGCGTCACCACAGACCAGGCGGTGCGGGCCAATCGCCCACACATCGCCGGGGCGGGACACCGCCACGATGGGTGCTTCTGGCACGTCGTCAGCAGCGTCCGGCTCCTCGGCGTCGGGCGCCGGGACAGAATCTTCGTCGATCACCTCATCGGTCAGCAGTGCTTCGATTTCGGCATCATCGAACCCGGTCAGGGCCAGGTCATACCCTGCATCGGACAGTTCAGCCAGCTCCAGTGCCAGCATCTCTTCGTCCCATCCGGCATCCAGTGCCAGCCGGTTATCAGCGATGACCAGTGCCCGCTTCTGCGCGACAGTCAGATGAGCCAACTCGATCACCGGCACCTGATCCAGCCCGAGCTTGCGAGCGGCGGCCAAACGACCGTGCCCGGCAATGATGCCGTTGTCGCCATCGACCAGGATCGGGTTCGTCCAGCCGTACTCGACGATGCTGGCCGCGATCTTGGCAATCTGGCTCTCGGCGTGCGTGCGCGGATTGCGGGCGTAGGGAATCAGCGCCTCGACCTTGCGGTACTCGACGTTGAGCTTGTTCAAAGTGGATTTCCCAAAAACGAAACCCGCCGAGCGCTGCCGCTGGGCGGGTTGGTTGAATCATGAGTCCGCAGGGGTGGTAACTGCACACTGGCGGGTGGTAACCGAGGCCGGTAACCTGGCCGGGTGGTAACCTTGCCCGCACCCTGACGCTAAAAAAGCGTCGCGCTCGCGCCCCCCGCATTGGATTTTGGCGAGGAAGGACCCCTTTTGCCTGGGCCCTCCCTCTCGGTCACGCATCTTTCGCGACCATAGCCGTCACTGTATGCCCAATCGACTGGTTTTGTTGCATCAGCAAAAACCGCTCTGTGCCTTGGGTCACCGCGCAAGGCAGCCCATCCGCGCCAAATCACGTCAAATTCCTACGCGATCACGTCCGCATTAAGCTGGTCGGCCACCGTCTGAAGTGCCCGCTGCCAACGCCGCCACGCGGTCGTCCGGTCGCAGGCGAAGCGGATGGTGATTTCCCTCCAGCCGTAGCGCTTAGCCCGCATCCAGACCAGATGGCGCTGCTCGACCTCCAGCCATTGCACCCAGCGCATTGTCTCGAGCATCTTGTCGATGTCCTCTGGGCTCGGTGGGAAGGGTCGAAACGTCTTCTCATCTGCAGCAAAGGCTTCCCACTCGGTACGGACAAACGCAGGCCAGCAGTTGAAGTAGCCCTGCACACGCACAGGAGGCAAGCGACGACCTGTGGTGGCGGCGTCCTCAAAGCGTGCGGCCACGTCCTCCATCGTCCACTGGGTTCGATTAGTCATGACGTTGCCCTCCGTACAGTCGTTTGCCGATGCGGCGCACGAACTCCCTCTCAAGGAAGTCCAGACGCTCATCCGACGCATTGACCACAAGGATCTCCTGCTCGCGCCAGCCTCGTTCCTTGATCGCGTCCAGATCCATGGCTTGCGGCTGCAGACGGCCGAGGGGGCAGCGGTATTGGGGTGTTGGCACCTTCATGTCACACCTCCTGCGTCTCGATGGCCCAATGCAGGATGGCCAAGGCGTCGGCTTCGTTATCGTCACTTGGGCTGTGACCGCGTTGCCTAACTGCCAGGATCATCTCGTCCTTGCCTGCGTTGCCTTTGCCGGTCGCGTGCTTTTTGATCGTCCCCACCGGTACGCCCTGGTACGGAATGTTGTGGCTTTCGCACCAAGCCGTGAGGTGGCCCATAAAGCCACCATAGGCGTGCGCGGCGTCCACCCCAGCGTGGCGACGGACTTCCTCGAAGTACACCGCGTTGATGTGGTCACAGGCAGTGAGCAGTTCAGCCAGCCAGCGCTTGAAACGCAGGAAGCGCATTCCGCCACCTTCAAAGCGCTGCGGCTTGAATTGCTCGGTGCCACTCGTGATCGTCCCGTCTGTGTCCAGCAACGCCCAGCCAGTACGGGTGCCCAGATCGAGGGCCAGAATCGTCGTATTCATCTCTTGCTCCATTTCTGGGGCCAGTGACGGATCTGACGGGTTTGCCGGATATCTCCTTATCGTGTGCGTACGCGCACGCGTAAGGGGTTAATCAGTAGACCTGTCAAATCCGTCACTCGACCCCGCATCAGTCGTCTCGGTAGGGATAGCCGCCCCCGTAAGGCTTCGGACGCAGGCTGATACCCGCCAGCGCCCGCGCACCTCCGGTCAAACGGCACTTGTCGAATTTGCGAGTGGCCATGAGTTCAGCGAAACGCTTGACCGAACCGACGTACTCGCCGGCCCGTTCCGCCCACTCGCGCCAGTCGGTGAACAGCTCGGATACGCCTTCGCGGTGGCTCTTTGAGAGGAGGCAGCGCTCCTCAATCCACTGACCCAGTGCGTCCTCGGCCTCGAAGTACTCCTCGGTGGCCGACACGACACACGCTGGTGGGCGCAAGCCGTCGCGCTGCCAGGCCAGGCAACCATCGACCGCCCACGCCAGGATTCCGTCGCGCTCGGCCAGCAACCGTTCGGTTAGTTGGCCATCGCGCTTCTCGGGCGGCACCGTCACCGTGAACGGGATCAGGTGCAGACGGCGCTTCATGGCTTCGTCGACGTTGCGGATCGAGGGCTTGTGGTTGCCGGCGATCACCAACTTGAACTGCGGGATGTACTCGAAAAAGTCCTGGCGCATGAAGCGCGCGGAGACCTTGTCGCCACCGGTGATGGCTTTGACCTTGGACTCGTTCCAGCGCCGGCCCTGCTCCGTCTCGATGGAGGCCACGAACCGCGCCCCCCGCAGGCCCGCCAGGTCAGTGGGATGCCGGTCTCCCCGCGCCTCCATGAAGGTATCCATGGGGGCACTGGTGGCGTAGTCGCCAAGGATCGTGGCCAGCGTGTTCACGAACACCGACTTGCCGTTGGCGCCGGTGCCGTACAGGAAGAACAGCGCATGAGCACTGGTCGCACCAGTCAGGCAGTAGCCGACCATGCGCTGCAGGTAGACCTGCAAGTCCTTATCGCCACCAGTCACGTCATCCAGGAACGAGCGCCAGCGCGGGCAGTCTCCACGGGGCGTGGCTGTCGCCAATTTGGTCATCCTGTCAGCGCGATCGTGAGCACGCAGACGCCCTGTGCGGAGATCGACCACCCCACCTGGGGCGTTCAGGGCGAAGAGGTCCGAATCCCACTCGTCTGAGGTTGAAGAGTGCCGACGGTCGGAGCGCGCCAACCGATCCACACCCCCGACCGTTCCGCTCGCCAAGAGCTTCGCTGCCAGTCGATGCGATTCGACCTTGAGCGCTGCCTCCCGGCAAATCGAGCGAATCAGGTGGTGCGACAGCAGAGTCTCATCGGGCTGCCAGCGGCTGCCGGTCCACACCAGCCATTTGCCCCACGCCGCGCAGTACCGCCAGTCGTCGGCGTAGCGGGAAGTGAACGACAAAGCCAAGGCATCGTCCGTCGCCCACACCGTGGCTTCCTGCGTCCGCGCGGTGTTCAGCGGCTTGATGCACATGCGCGGGCCAGAGGCGATGAACCCTTGGATGTCGAATCCCTCGCCAATGGCATCGGCAGCGTCCCAGCCGTCCGGCTTGTCGTCCGGTGGCAGCAGCACGTCGCAGGACGCTGCGCCAGCCGTCAGGACGGCCTGCGCGGCTGACATGGCGTACTCCCAGCCTGGCTTGTCCCGGTCGGGCCAAACCAAGACGGCCTTGCCTTGAAGCGGCGTCCAGTCGGTCTTGTCCACGGGTGCATTGGCACCATGCATCGCTGTGGTCGCCACCACGCCTGCACCGATCAGTGCCTGCGCGCACTTCTCGCCTTCGGTCAAGACGACCGTGTTGGCCGCCACCATCCCGGGCTGGTTGTACAGGGGGCGAGGCTCGGGCGGTGCCATCTTGCGACGCTTGGCATCCCAGGGCCGGAACTCCTTCTTGCGCCCGGGCGGGTCGTAGCGGTAGACGACCGCGATCAGTTGCCCTGCGGCATCGAGGTAGTCCCACTTGGCGGTGGCCGGGCCGAGGTCATCGACAGGCGCTTCCTTCTTTACCTTGCGTGCGGGCATAGCAGGTACATGCCCGACAAGATCACCGGCATGCTGCAACACCTTCGGAAAATCGTGCAGCACATCGACGCCGAGATAGGCAGCAATGAGATCGAAGATGTCACCGCCATCGCCTGTCGCGCGATCGGTCCACAAGCCCGCCTTCTCGCCGTCGAGCACCACCTCGAGGCTGTCGCCCGGGCTGCCCAGCACATCGCCGATCAGGAACTTGCCCCGGCGCTTCTTGCCAGCCGGGAACAAGGTGAAGAGCACGGACTCCAGTCGCGCCAACAGGTCGGAGCGCACGGCATCGCGCTGTGCGCCGATATCCATGGCTGCTTCAGCGGGATCGTCGTTGAAATCAAGCATCGACGACCTCCTGACTGCTCGTTGTGGCTGCGGCTTGCTGGGACTCCATCCACACCATCAGTTCGCCCAGTTTGAATCGCAGGAGCTTGCCTACCCGGTAATGCGGAACCTGGAGACGATCGCGTTCCTTCGGATGGGTGAGCAGGTACATCTGCAGGTTCAGGCAATGCGCTGCCTCACGCGCATCGACCAATCGCTCACGCAGAACATCATTCACGGTGCAGTTCGTCATGCTGCGGCCCTCCAGCACCGGTCCTGCCAGGCGCACATGCGGCACTCGAAGTGCGTGGGGTCGTGGAATCCACGCGCCAACAACTCGCCCGCTTCGGTTGCAGATATCACCCGCAGACCGCGATCGGACATGCGCTGCGCCAGCGCCGCATCGAAGGGAACCAACTCGGTGTAGATCTCCATCGTGTCGGCGTTGATCGCCGTGAAGATCGCCGGGTGTTCGTGCAATTGCAGGTAGGCCTGATAAAGCACGACTTGCGCGTGGTAGATCGGCTTGGACACGGCCAGTCGGTTCTTTTCCAAGTCGCGCCAGGACTTCGATCCCAGGCACTTGTTTTCCCACAGTGCCGGGTATCCGAAGCCATCAGGACCACCGACGATCACGCCGTCGATGTGGCCCCGCAGACGACCGTCAACAGCGGAAAAACCAAACTGATCACCGTCGGCCTTGCGCGTGCGCAGGTCAAAGCCTGCGGCCCGCAGCCACGTGACCATGCAATCCTCCATCACATGGCCACGCTCGAAGATGCGCAGGATGCGTCCCTCGGTTTCGCGGCCCGGATCGACCGGTGCTTGGGCGAGCTCGTACTGCAGCGCACGCTCGCACGCCGCTCCCAGACGCGAGGCGCCGAGATACTGACGCGGCGTCTGTGTCGAACGCGTCTGCTGAAGACCAGCATCCACCAGCGCGGAGACCTGGCCGGAGACGCTCGAAGAGGAGTTGAAATCGATCATGGCTTCGCTCCCTTCGGCTCTTCCCACGGCAAGTCGTCCTCCAGATCGGCGAACGGGTTGGCCATGGGGTCGGGCGTGGATGCCAAGCCCCGCACGGGCGGGAACTTGGTTTCCTCGTGGTGTTCAACCATCGCATCGGTGTAGCAGGTGACGATTGCGTCAATGACCTGGAGGGCCTCCGCTTCGGAGTACTGCCCCAGGGGCTTGTCGAAACCAATCTCACCAGCTGCCTCGCCGAAGGACTTGAGGCATTTGCGCATCGCTGCGCGTTCAACATCAGAGGGATCGATCACTTTGACCTCCTTGATGTCCTTCATGCCGTCCTTCACGCGCGCCCAGTTGCCATAGAGCGCGTGAAACGCATCCTGACAACGGCGCGAACAGAAAACCCAGTCGATCGGGTAGCGCTCGGGTTTGCCGATGCCACGACGGTTGTCCGTATGGCCGTACCCCCGAGCCTGTCGTTTGCAGACCCAGCATTTCACGCATCCCCCTTACTGCGCCCAAGCAGGCTTGCCCGGCACGGACGGACGCTGTGTCTGTGACGCAGCCGTCGGCGTTGCAGCCGGGGATGCCACCGGCGCCACTGGCGTGTATGCGACCTGCGCCGGGTGCGAGGCCGTGCCGGTCGCGCGGGCGTAGTCCGGGTGATCCGGCTCAACAGGGTTTTTCACGACATTGCGCAAGTCGCCCCGACCATCCTTCTCGACATCGATGCGGGCTACGAACTCCAGCCCATCCAGCTCATGAAAACCGGAAATGCGCCGGGCTGCTGCGGCCTGGGGAGAGTTGTCCTGCGGACGGATGTTGCGGGCGCTGTTGAGAGCAGCACGCACAAAGGTGCGCCCCATGTTTCCCCAGGCAGGACCTTTCGCACTGTGCAAGCCAACGTTGCTCCACATCTTGCGGCGAGCGAACTCCCCCTCCAGGACGACGAACTCGCAGGACAGGTAAATCGAGCCTGTCTCGAAGCTCTGGGTCGCGTAGCCACCGGTCCAGCCCTGATTGGGGTCGTCGTAACCACCGGGCTTGATGGTCATGCGTACCTTGGCCACCGTCCCCTTGGGGATCAGATCGAAGGTCTGTTGCTGTTCGGCATCGTTGAAATCATTCCAGGCGGACATGGGTTACTCCTTGCTGTTTTTGGGTTGGGTGGCGGCGGCGCATTTCTCGATGAGTGCGCGCAGATCGGGTGGCTCCAGCAAGTCGAGCTGGCCGGAGCGGTCCTTGGCCGGGTAGCCATAGGGATTCATGGTTTGCGTGACGAAGGCGCGGTACGACGAGCCGTCCTCGGCCTTCATCTCGGCCAACGTCACAACCTCGTCGACGATGCCGGGCAGTTCGGCTGAGGTCTTGGCACCTTCGATCTGCGGGACGAACACCTTGCGGTTGAAGTCGTCCATGCGCTCGTCGAGGATCGAGACAAACACGACGTGCTTGCCGCGTGCGTGCTGAAGGTGCATGAGCGAGCCGAGCATCTCGGTGCCGAGCAGCCCGTAGGCGCCGCGCGTGTCGGGCTTGCCCGTCCGCTCGGACAGGGCCTGCGGCTGCGTCTTGGCCCAGATCAGCGCCAGCCTGGCCAGCACCGTGATGCTGTCGACAAAGTAGGTGTCGTACTTGGCCAGCTGCGCCGGATCGCCGTAGCGCTCGCACACATGCTGGTAGTGCGCTTCGGAGAACGGCGCTTCCGGCGGCAGTGCCGGATTCGGACCGGCCAGGAAGACCACCAGGTCGCGGAACTCCGGCCAGGTGGTCGGCCGCACACAGTCGCCACGCCATTCCTTGACCGCGAGATCGCCGGCTTCGAGATCGACGAACAAGGTCGAGGCTTCGGGCAGCGTCTTGAGCTGGGTGGTCTTGCCGATGCCGCTCTTTCCGAGCAGCACCAGCTTCACGCCCTTCTTCTCGCGCAAGCGCTGGTCAGCAGTAATGATCGGAAGTGCCATCACGCAACCTCCTTAAGCTGATTAACAACAGCCGGGTTCCAGAGGATCTGGTAGCCGCTGTGTCCGTTGCGCGAGAACGGCATGGCCTCGGCCCATGCCTTGCCAGCGTCGGTGAGTTCCCACTCGTCGCGTTCGTTGCGGAACTGGAAGCCCAGTAGCGCCAGTCGCTGGTTGGCGGCCTTGGCCGACGACCCGGCCAACTTGCCCAGTTGCGTCGCGTTGTGCGAGCAAGTCGGCTCGTTGGCTGCCGGTAGCGCGCGGCGCAGCGTTTCGATCACCAGTCCAGTGTTCTCCTGGATGCATGTGAGGGTGGCTGCCATGGCGATACCAGCCTTCACACCGGGAACCTTCGCCACAGCGTCGCCGATCAGCAGCAGCGAGGAAACGCGGTCCTGCGTCGGCGCCGGCAAAGCAGCCACGGCAGGCGTCGCATAGGCACCGGTCTTGCGGATCGACGGCAGTACCTCACTGGTGACCCAGCGCTTGAACCGCTTTGCGGCATCCTTGGTGCTGCCGAGAATCAGCGCGTACAGGCCCGACTCGTTAACGTGGTTGGCTCGCTGGGTCCGGCCGAGACTGTCGATGGTGTCCAATTTCTGGACGTCATCGGCATCGACGTGGGACTCAAGTGCCTGACGGGCATTGCCAAGCTGTAGCGCCTCGCACACGTCGTTGGCGTTGAACCACGGCTGGCTGGCGTCATCGACCTGCACGCGCAGAGCGTGCGTCTCGAATTGGAAGGGAATGATCGTGCTCATGGTTACTCCTTCCAGCCGATGTCGGAGATGCGGTCGGCGCCGATGGCACCGGACTTGCGGGCATTGAGGTAGAGCTCGTCGAGCGCGGCGCGGCGACGGCTAGCGAGGGACTGCTCCTCGGATGCCATCTGGATGGCGAACGCCAGTTCATCGAGCGTGGCCGTGTGCGTCGGGATGACCACCTCGCGCCCAGCGCGGTCGCGGTAGCGAATCTGCTCGGGCAGGTGGTCGCCGTAAAACGGCGTGATGTGCTTGCGCAATGTGGAGAGGTTGTTGGTGTTCATGGATCAGTCCTCGGAATCGATGGCCAGGTCGTAGGACGACTTGCCGGGTTTGACGGTGCGGGCGGGCTCGAACTGCTCACGCAGCGCAGCCGGCCAGTTGTTGAAGCGGGACTCGGGAACGCTGAACTCGATGTCCACGTACTCCTGGACCCGTTCGCCGGAAGCGGCGATCCGCTCGGCAATCGCGGCGAGCTGCTTCTGGTCCCAGCTGACGCGTTTCGGTGTGTCGACGGTGATGCGAACCAGTCCGTCGTTGAAGCGAACGGTGCCGAAGTCCTTACCGGCTTCGGCACGAACTGCGCGCTCCTGCTCGGCGTACCGGCGCTGCATGGCAGCGTGGACCTTGGCTTGCGCCTTCTTGACCCAGTCGACCAGTTGCGCAAGGTTGTGATGGACCTCGCAGAGTTGGGCCGGCGGCAGGGATGCCAACTGGGCGTCCGACATCGCGGACAATTGCTCGGGGAAGATGGTGATTTCGTTCATCGCCTTCTCCGATCAGCGAACCGAGCGTTCGGATGTCGAGTCGTGCAGCGCGTTGGCCTCGAACTCGATGACGGTCTCCAGCGGGTAGCTGACCCGCTTGGACAATTTCAAGTACTTCGGGCCACGACCTTCACTGCGCCAGCGCTGCAAAGTTTTGGGGCTGATGCCCCAACGCTGGGCCAGTTCGTTCTCGTTGAGCACCCGACGATCGCCGGGTGACATGCTGTTGATCGCCTCGCGGGGCGACGGGGGATTTGGGGTTGCCGGTGTCGGCATGGAAGACTCCTTTGACGTTGTTGAGGAACAGGTGTCATTGGAGAATTCGGGTGGCGAACATAGGAGGGACGCATTGGCGAACCACGCGGAAACTCCTGGTTCGCCAATGGCCCCCTCAACGCAAGAACGGCGAGCACATGGCTCGCCGTCCTGGTGGTGCCGATCCGGTCAGCAGGTCAGATCGTGAACCCGAGCGCCTGGCGCTGCTCCTGCCAATCCCGAGGCATCTGGTCATGCCGACCACGCAGCGTCTGTAAATTGAGATGGCGGGGTTGCTGACCGTCGAGGATCGCTTCAATGATGTCCGGCGCCAGCGTGGTCATCCGCAGCACTTCGGCAACCCAGCCCTGTTCCAGCTTCATCGACAAAGCCAGATCCCGGATGGTGGCGTACTTACCCTGATCAAGTAGCTTCTGCCAGTAGAAGGCCTTGCCCAGCGTCCGGATCATGGGGATATCTTCGCCGCCCGCACCGAGCACAGACCGCTCCCCGGGTGGCGGGGTCATGACTTTGCGGTTCTGCTTGCGCCGAATGGTCAGGGGCACCATCGTCACGCGCTGCTGGCCGGTGACGTAGCTTCGTGCCTCCTCACCAATCTCGATGCGGACGTTGCGCTGTTTGGGGTTGTCCGGATACATCCCTGGAGTGGTGTTCGATTTCACGCATGGACCTCCGCTTCGGCGCCCCTGGTTTCTTCAACGAGCGGGTGGCTTGCGATGTCTTCACCCAGCCCCAACCATCCGTCTTCGCGCCAGAGGATGTCCAGACCGCGCTCGTGGAGCTGGACCCGTTCGATCATCAGCTGTGTGATCCGCTGCTGCTCTTTGGGGAACAACTGATCCCACACCGCACCGATGCGCTGCATGGCCACAACCACCTGCGCTTCCTCAAGTTGGGCGCCCCTGGGGTGCCTCTGGCACGAACGCCAAGTCGCCAGCATCAACTCCGGCGCACGCAACGCCTGGTGGATTTGTTCCAGGACTGCCGTTTCGATCTCGGCAGCGGGCAGAGGACCGATGTCAGTGGCCCCGGGTGCAAGCGTCGCCCCCGCATTACGTCGCTTGTGCAGGTATGGAACGTAGTAGCGATAGAGCCGACCGTTTTTCTTGCGCGTGTAGGTGTGGATCATCAGTTGACCATCAGGCGCGTGGAGCAATCCAGCGAGCAGCGCCGGATGCTGCGTGACGCCTTCGCGCGGACCTTGCTTGCGGCGTTCGACAAAGGCATGGGCGAGATTCCAGAGATCCTGGTCGATGATGGCTTCGTGCTGGCCAGGAAAACTGGTGCCCTTGTGCTGGATCTCGCCGAGGTAGATCCGGTTGCGCAGCATTTTGAAAAGGTACTGCTGGTCGATCGGCCTGCCCTCGCGGAACTGCCCACCCTGCGTCTGCCAGGCCTTGGTAGTCCGTCCCTCGATCGCCAACTCGCGCACAATCTCGGCCGCCGACCCATGCTCGGCATAGCGCCGGAAGATGTAACGCACCAGGTCTGCCTCCGGCTCGTTGATCACCAACTTGCGCTCGACGACGTCGTACCCGAGAGGTGGTGTGCCGCCCATCCACATCCCCTTGGCTTTGCTGGCCGCGATCTTGTCGCGGATGCGCTCGCCCGTGACCTCGCGCTCGAACTGTGCGAAGGACAGCAGGATGTTGAGCGTCAGCCGACCCATCGAGGTCGTCGTGTTGAATTGCTGCGTGACAGAAACAAAACTGACCCCGTTACGGTCGAACACCTCCACTAGCTTGGCGAAGTCCGGAAGGCTGCGCGTCAGGCGGTCGATCTTGTAAACGACCACGATGTCGATGCGACCGTCCTCGATGTCCGCCATCAAGCGCTTGAGCGCAGGACGATCCAGATTGCCGCCGGAGTAGCCGCCGTCGTCATAGCCGTCCTGCACTGCAGTCCATCCCTCACTTCGTTGACTCAACACGAAGGCGAGTCCAGCATCCCGCTGAGCCTCGAGGCTGTTGTACTCCTGGTCCAGCCCCTCGTCAGTTGATTTTCGGGTGTAGATGGCGCAGCGCTTGCGGGATGCGAGCACCGGTGCCGCCGGCATGTTGCGATGAGACTTCATGCTGCCTCCTTCTTCTTGGTCTTGAGGCCGAAGAACAGAGGGCCCGACCACGGACAGCCTGTGATCACCTTGGCCACCGCCGTGAGGCTCGTGAACCGCTGCCCGCGATACTCGAAGTCGCGCATGCCGCGCACCAACACCTGATGCTCGACATCGTCATAGACGCGCGTGAGGATCGTGCCCGGCAGCAGGCGATCTGCTTCGCGGCGCAACCGGGGCGGCAGGATGCCCGTCTCACCGATCTCCTCCAGCTTGCGGCGCACGGATCCCTTGAGGCCGCCAAAGGCACGCTCCTGGATCTTGTAAGCCAGTCGGGTTTCAAGCCAGGTGCGGTGATGGTGATTCGGGCGCTCATCGAAATGCTCGTCCCAAAGCGCCCACAGGCTGTCCATGGGGAGGTGGGGAAGTTGGGCGACCCGTGCCGCCACGCTGGCGGTATCGACTTGTGGTGCGTGTGTTTTCATGTGCGAACTCCTTGTTGCTGATCAGGGTTCGTATTCACGCGCTGGTGGGCAGTAAAGCCAAGGCCAACCTCGTCTTTTGTGACTGAGCCGGTCGAATGATTGAACGCTGAATCCTTGTCGCGCAGGCGCAAGAGCGCCACAGCGAGCAGGTCAGCGATTTCTTGATGGGGGTGGCGCGGCCGATCGGCGTTCGCGCAGAAGATTGGTTCGTCGTTGTGCATGGCAGGCGTTTAAGTGGAAAACGCTGCTCATGCTAAAAACCAAGGGCACTTCGCGTAACGTGTTTTAGAGGAAGTGCGCGGTTTTGGCGCTATGTCTTTCTGGCCCGGTACCAGGCCGCGCGCTGGCCATTGGTTTCACGGTACCGAAGCTCGAAAAGGCGGGATTCGTGTACGACCTGCCGCCAGCTACTGCACCCATACTTGGCCGGTAGTTGGTCTGGATGCCTATCTGCAATCCATCGTCCAGCGGTGGCCACGGGCGTCCATCCCTCGACTGCCAATTCGCCAGCCGCCTCGCGTAGTGCGCTGACAATTCCGGCGGCAGGCCAATCCACCGAGCCATCCGGCGCTATGCCGTTGACCACCAGATCGTGGAAGGCATCGGACTGGGCAAACTCCGCAGCCAGGCGACGGGCCTGATCCATGTGCTCCGCCCAGCCTCGCAGTTGCTCAAAATGTTGATCGATGCGACTGTAGGCCGCCACCAAGGACTCTTGCGCACCACGGCATCCGTCCAGATTCCAAAGGTCATGCTGGTCGATGAAGTGGTGCACGAGGTTGTTCCGCAGCAGTACCAACTCCTTCAGATCGTTCTGCGTCCTGTCGTAATCGTCGGCCGACATACGCAAGCTCATCTTCATCTTGAACGAAATGATGTTGTCTGGCGCATCTGTTTCGGTGACCTCTTCTTGTTCGCCACTGGTGACATAAGTTCCGAGTAGCGTGCCAACCAATGTGCCCAGGGTCTTGCTCGCGGCAACCGCAATGCGCTCCGCCTGGTTCGACTCGAAGGGTGATCCTGACGCGGAGATTTCGTGGTGTGCCACGATGGCCTTCATCAATTGCTCATACTGCTGCAGACGCAAGAGACAACGGCCCAGCATCCGCTGCACCTCGCGTTGCAACGTCTGCAGTTCTTCATCTATGGGCTGGATCGGCAAGCCTGTCATGACGCGCCAATCACCGTATTGGCAACTGACCGTTCGAAACGAACTGGTCAAAGCTGTCGGTGGTTTCTTCGTCGTGCCACGAACGATCCCATGTTCGTGGCTCTGCGCCTTCAAGCAGGAGTAGCGTCAGGACACGGTCACGCGCCCCATAGCTGTGCTTGAACTCGCGCAGTTTCATATGTGGCGCTTCCTCCGCACACCAGATCGCCGCGGACATCTCTTCACCATCCCACTCCTGCTCAACGTCAGGATCAGCAGCAAGGGTGCCGGGCGGCGGCTCCGCAGGATCACCGTTGCGACGTATGCGCGCCCGCGTTCTGACGGCACTGCTGCTGCGCCACTCGTACTTTACGAAGCCGTTGTCCCAATAAACCAGGATGGCTCGCAGCGGCGTGAACTTGATGAAACGAATGCACAGTGCCTCAAACGACACCTCGAAGCGCTGAGCGATGGCACTGATTACATGGAGGTCGATCCGCTGACTGGAGATCCAGTCGCGCAGCAGATCGCCCGGCATCAGCAGGTTGCTCGCGAAGTCATCCGCCTCCCGCTCAATCGCTCGCATGTTGTCGGCGCCGGAGTACACGCTTTCCTTGTCACAGCTGAAGCTCGGTCGCTGGTTGCGGTGCAGGATGAAGTGACCAAGTTCATGAGCGATGGTGAAGCGCTGGCGTTCGTAGCTGGCCTTGCCGTTGAAAAAGATCCCCCACTCGGTGGCGTCCTTGGGGTTGCACACCAGCATGCCTTCGCAGCTGTCGATGCCAAGCGCCATCGGAGTCTTGATCTCACGCACACCAGCGCCGTAGGGCGTATCGGGCAACATTTGACGGACGATTTCCAGGTCGATGGCATCAGGCATGTCCCCCTGATGCCATGCCCGCAACCACTTCTGGACTGTGTTGGCTGCGATCGATCCGGTAAGAGCTTGCGCCGCGTTCAAAGCTCAGTCTCCGCTCTTGCCCTTGTCGGGGAACATGATCTGCAGAGCTTGACGGTAGCGGTCTTTTTCTTCGTCCGTCATGCCTGCGTACTCTCGGAAGAAAGCGACATCCTCTGGACTGGCCTGCGGAACATCCGTGAGAGGCTCTCCCATGATGTCCTCCATCGTTACACCCAGCACCTTAGCCAAGGCACGCACCCGCTCTGCCGAAGGGCGCTGGCCCTCCTTCATCTCCAATTCCCAGACGTAGGCCTTGGTGCAGCCGACCGCATCGGCGACTTGCTGCAGAGTCAGATTCTTCGCCTCACGGAAGCGCCGCAGGCGTGCTCCGAATACCGAAGCCATGGCGATGCTCCTATCTCGTTGTCAGTAAATGAATGCAGCCTGCGAGTATAGCAGCGAGATACCAAATAGCACCAGGTGTGGCATGCGGATTGACAAGAGGAAATCCGGGAGACACAATCACGCTGTATCTCGCCACTTTACTCTGACGGGATCATTGTTTAGTAACCACCGTCGCCGGCCAGCGCACCCAGACCATCGGTCCGCAGACCTCCGACGCTTCCTCGGAAAGGACCGCGAACGTGAAAAAGACCTGGATTGATCTGCTGCATGAGCTGCCGGTGGACGCCACCCTGCGTGAATTCTTGACTGGCCACGGGCTGGCCATGCCAGATGATTTCGCATGGACTGATAAGCCGGACACCACAAAGACCCTGATCGAGGCCTTGCTCACCTGGCCAGATGTCGCCGTGCGCGATGCGGTGGCAGCCAAGTTGCGCGCCAGCGTCGCACTCGGGGACACCGCCGGAACGCAGGCGATGTTCCAGGTGGCCACCGGTAATGGTGCCGCTCTGACGGGGCTGGCCACCTGCAAGAGCGACAACCATCGCTCGTTCTGGCTCTACGTGAAGCACCCAGAGCTGTTCGATCGGGCCGGTGACCTTGACCACTTCGAGCGCCAAGTCGCCCAGGCCCAGCAGCATGACCTTGGCGTGAAAAAGACCCCGGACACATCGGATGCCGCGCTGGCGGCAATGCGCGCCGACGTCTCGGCCTTCTATCAGCGCGAGCTGCAATGCGGAGACCGCAGCAAGGCGTACGTGGTCGAGCGCAGCCCGGGCGTTTACCTGCTGAGCGTCCACGTCAAGGACTTGTCCATGGTCCAACTGGAGTTTCAGGGTGATGACTTGAAGCGCCGCGTCGGCAACCCGAACATCCACTCGGTGCTGGAATATTCCTCCGCCACGGGTGTCACCCGCTCTCTGGTCAAAGGCGGGGCCAAGTACCACCAGATGCTGCTGAAGGCTTTCGCCGAGCACCTGCTGCACGTGAAGCTCGACGCCCACCGCCTGATGCCGCCAACGCTGGATCTGTCCGTGCTGCGGCTGGGTTTCGATGTGCCGCAGGCGGAAGTCGATGGGTTCAACGTGCTGCAGGTGAAGTCGATCAGCCTGCTCAGCCCAGACACGCAACTGAAGATCGATTGCACGGCAATGTCGTCGAGTGAACACCGCTGCGTCACTGACCTGCTGGCGGAAAAGCTGCCCGGCCCACTGGCTGAGAACTGGCTCGTCACAGCCGCACACATCAACCTGTACTACCCTCCCGAGCCGGGCAAGGCCAGGGCAAAGGTTGTCACGATCGAGGTCACACGGAAGGGGCGGCTGAACCTGCACAAGTTCGACGCTGCCCTGCAGGCACAGCTGGAGGGTTATCTTGTCGAACTGGGCATCCTCCAGAAAGGGCAGACGCTCAACGCGCAGGAGACACCACCCAGCGCCGACGCAACGGAACAGCAACCGGCCTTCGAGTACTGACCGATGTCGACTCACGAAGCGTGGTCGTTGGTCTGCCGCCTGTTCGCGGGCGGCACGCCGGTGTTTCGGGGCGCCCTGTCCCCGGCCGAGATTGTGGCTTGCGCCACCCTGGGGCCGGCGATCAAACCGACTGTCATCAACCGCACGTTCACGCTGTGCCCATACTGCCAGTTGCACAGCGGACAGATTTTTGGCGATGGTCAGGGTGGGCAGATCTGCCAGTGTCCTGACTGCGGCCCCATTCCGCTCGCAGCTGACGATCGGGCTGCAGTGAGGCTGGACGAAACCTGGTTGAAGTTGAAGATGCGTATAGCGCTGGAGATCGAGAGCCGGGATGGTGTCACCGATCTCGGTGACGGCGTCTGGAGACTCGGTGAGGCACGGCGTGAGCCTGTCTTGCTGAGTAGGTGTCTGTCCCGTTTATGGGCTGACCCGTCCCTCTTCGATCGGGTCCGTGTGGCCGGCGCTGGTATCCGAGTTATCGCACCCAGGGCCGCCCAGATGCGCGGTGCTCCGTTTGCCTCTGGAGTCGAGTGGCTACCTCTGGAGGAGCGCTTCACGTTTTACGGCGGTGGCATCGCCTATATCCCGTCGGGCGTGAGTCCGGAAGCAGTCGCTGCAGACGACCCCAGGACACCGGTCTACGGGCCGTTCTCGGCGGACTTCAGGTGGGTAACGCTGTCCGATCGCCCAGAACCTATCCATTGTTCAGAAGGCCAGGCGGCGGTCTTCGGTGCGCTCTGGGGCTTCAAGGGGCAACAGGTTAAGGCTGAAGCGATCATGAGCCGAGCCGGCCTGAGCAGCGACAAGCCGAGCGACCTTTTCAAGGTGAGGCCCCGCGACAAAGGGAAGCCGCAATACGAGGCCCAGCACCATGCCTACGAAGTGCTCGTGGAGTGCCATAAACGCGAGGGTTTGTACTGGATGCCGTGCGCGTCCCCGAACTTGGCGTCTGCCTGATGGTTTGCTTATCCAAGCAGGTTGTCGAACTCGAAAAATCGACACACGCGCAACTCGTTGTCGCGCAAGGCGATGTGCGTGTGCTACGGCGAAAAAGTTGGCAGAGATTCCGAGAGAACAGAGGGCAGAAAAGGGTCGAACTGGCCGCCATAGGCACTGTGTCTGACCACCCCCTGGCACACGCAGAATGTGCGGGAACCCCGCGTGTCATGCGGGAAACACAAATGAAAACGCCCAACTGAGAACAGTTGGGCGCTGAATTTTGGTGGAGACAGGCGGGATCGAACCGCCGACCTTCTGATTGCGAACCAGACGCTCTCCCAGCTGAGCTATGCCCCCGAAACCGCACGGATTCTACGTGGAGCGACTTGGCGCGTCAATCCTGCGAGCAGAGGGCTGCGGGGTCGGTCACGCTGCCGCGCCGAGTTCATCCTATTTCTTGGCCTTGGCGCCAGCCGGGACGACCGAGACCGCAACCGCCTGGGCATACATCCCTTCGACCTGGTCCCCCTTGCTGATCAGCTTGAGCTGCTCGGGATCCTTGATCTTAAGTTTGACGGTCCTCTCAGCGCCGCGCAGGGTAATTGTCTGTTTCTTGCGGTCGACCGCCGTCACGTCGGCGATGAAGGCAACCTCGTTCACCACGTAGGCACCTGGCTTGTCTCCCGGCTTGGCCGAGCCAGCCGAACTGCTTTCAACTCGTTCGCGCAGCGCGCCGCCACCCTTCTTTAGGGTCATCTCCAGCCCTTGGGTGTAGCTGGCAACGACCTTGTCGCCGACCTTGATCTGGTCGAAATTCTTGACCGCGTCGCTGGCGATGATGGCCATTTTTTCACCATTGGCGTCCTTGAGGACGATGCCGCGCGACGCCGGGTCGATGGCCTCGACGACCAGCGACACCTGCGACTCGACTACTCCGACAAACTTGCCCGGTCCGACCGCAGTCAGCGCTTCGGTGGCGGGCGTCTGTTGTGCGGAGACGGCAAACGGGAAAAGTGCAACCAGTGCGGCGGTGGCGATGGCGGTACGGATACGCATGGACTTGACTCCGGTGGGTTGAGGTGTCAAAAGAGCAGGACAGTTATTCGAGAAGGGCGTGTGTGAGTCGGCCAGGTTCTTGCCGCGCTGGCGAGCAGCTCACTCTTTGCCAGAGACTCGCGCCTTGAACGTTGCGCCGGCAGCGAATTTCGGAACGACGGTCTCCGGGATCTGAATCTTGTCGCCAGTTTTCGGGTTTTTTCCTTCGCGCGCGGCACGCGAACTGGCCTTGAAGGAGCCGAAACCAACCAGTGTCACCGATTCTCCCTTGGCAACCGTTTCGACGATCGTTTCGATGATGGCGTCCAGTGCCTTCGCGGAGCCTGCTTTTGAGAGTTCGGAGCGCTCGGCGATGGCGTCGATCATTTCAGACTTGTTCATATTATCTCCTTTGGTGGTTAAGAACCTTCGTTGATGCGAAGTGCTGTAATAGTTGCGGCGCGCTTGGGTACGGGCCTCAAAGGCTGCAATTCTGGCATGGTTTCGACTCGTCCCAAACAAGTTTTTGGCGGCCTTGACCAGCGAATGGCTGGCCGCGCGGGCGTCCGGACGCCGCCAGCGGCGCAGCGCCGCCGGTCATCCGCCGCCTTGCACGCTGCCAGCGAAAGCCGTCGTGGCAGCGCTCTGACCCGGGCGCGCCAGGAGCGCACGCAGAAAGCGGCCGCTGTGGCTATCCTCGACCAGCGCGATCTGTTCGGGGGTGCCGGCGGCGAGAATCCGGCCGCCGCCAGCGCCGCCCTCCGGGCCAAGGTCCAGCAGCCAGTCAGCAGTCTTGATGACGTCGAGATTGTGCTCGATGACCACCACGGTATTGCCGTGCTCGACCAGGCGGTGCAGCACCGCAAGCAGCATTTCGATATCCTGGAAATGCAGCCCGGTGGTCGGCTCGTCAAGGATGTAGAGAGTTCTGCCGGTGTCGCGCTTCGACAGTTCGAGCGCCAGCTTGACGCGCTGCGCTTCGCCACCGGAGAGCGTCGTTGCCGACTGGCCAAGCGTGATGTAGCTCAGGCCGACATCGACCAGCGTCTGCAGCTTGCGGGCGATCACCGGTACGGCGTCGAAGAAGGCACATGCCACCTCGACGGTCATCTGCAGGATCTGGTGAATGTTGCTGCCCTTGTACAGGATTTCGAGCGTCTCGCGGTTGTAGCGCTTGCCGTGGCAAACGTCGCAGGCGACGTAGATGTCGGGCAGGAAGTGCATTTCGACCTTGATCACGCCGTCGCCCTGGCAGGCCTCGCAGCGGCCGCCCTTGACGTTGAACGAGAAACGGCCGGGGCCGTAGCCGCGCGCGCGCGCTTCCGGGATTCCCGAAAACAGCTCGCGGATCGGCGTCAGCAAGCCGGTGTAGGTGGCTGGATTGGAGCGCGGCGTGCGGCCGATCGGGCTCTGGTCGACGTTGATCACCTTGTCGAAGTGATCGAAGCCGACGATGCGATCGTGCGCGGCAGGTTCGGCGCTGGACCCGTACAGGTGCCGGGCCGCCGCCGCATACAGGGTGTCGTTGATCAGCGTCGACTTGCCCGACCCGGAAACGCCGGTGACGCAGGTGAACAGGCCAACCGGAATGGCTGCCGTGACGTTCCGCAGGTTATTGCCGCGCGCGCCGACGATCTCCAGCAGCCGGCCGGGATCGGCCCGGCGTCGTCGGCCCTGCAGGCCGATCCGCTTGCGGCCGGCGAGGTAGTCGCCGGTCAGCGACGCCGGGTTGTCGATAATCGCATCGGGGGTACCCTCGGCAACGATGAACCCCCCATGGACACCGGCGCCAGGGCCGATGTCGACCACGTAGTCGGCGCTGCGGATCGCCTCCTCGTCGTGTTCGACGACGATCACCGTATTGCCGATGTCGCGCAACTGCTTCAGCGTCTTCAGCAGGCGTTCGTTGTCGCGCTGATGCAGGCCGATCGACGGTTCATCGAGGACGTACATCACGCCGGTCAGCCCCGAGCCGATCTGCGACGCCAGGCGGATACGCTGCGCTTCGCCACCGGACAGCGTTTCGGCCGAACGGTCCAGCGACAGGTAGTCGAGGCCGACGTTGATCAGGAACTGCAGGCGGCTGACGATCTCCTTGAGCACCTTTTCGGCGACCTGCGCCTTGTTGCCGGGCAGTTTCAGCGCGACGAAATAGTCGCGCGCGTCAGCCAGCGGCAGGCGGCTGAGTTCGTGCAGGGTGCGCGCGCCGGCGCGCGTGCCGACGCGTACGTTGCGGGCCTCTTCGCGCAGGCGGCTGCCGTGGCACGACGGACAGGTCTGGTTGCTGATCAGCCGCGCCAGTTCCTCGCGAACAGCCTGCGAGTCGGTTTCCTTGTAGCGGCGTTCGAGATTGACGACGATGCCCTCGAAAGCGTGCTGCCGGACGGTGTGCCGGCCACGCTCGTTGAGATAGTCGAACGGCAACTGCTCGTGACCGGAACCGTAGAGGACGATTTGCCGGATGTTCTCGGGCAGTTCGCAGAACGGCGTTTCGACGTCGAAGCCGTAGTGTGCGGCCAGCGAGCTGAGCATCTGGAAATAGAAGGGGTTGCGCCGGTCCCAGGCGCGGATCGCGCCGGCTGCCAGCGACAGCTCGGGGTGGCCGACGATCCGCTTCGGATCGAAGAACTGGATGACGCCGAGTCCGTCGCACTTCTGGCAGGCGCCGAGCGGACTGTTGAACGAAAAAATCCGCGGTTCGAGTTCGGGCAGCGAGTACGAGCACACCGGGCAGGCAAACCTGGCCGAGAAGAAATGCTCGCGTTCGCTATCCATTTCGTAGGCGATGGCTCGGCCGTCGGCGTGGCGAAGCGCCGTCTCGAATGATTCGGCGAGCCGCTGGCGGATGTCGGGGCGTACCTTCAAGCGGTCGATGACGACGTCGACGGTGTGCTTGCGTGTCTTGGCGAGCTTCGGCAGGGCGTCGATCTCGTGGATCTGTCCGTCCACCCGCAGGCGGGCGAAACCCTGTGCGCGCAACTCGGCAAAGAGCTCGAGCTGTTCGCCCTTGCGGTTGGCGACCACCGGTGCCAGGATCATCAGCCGGCTGTCCTGGCCCAGGGCCAGGACGTGATCGACCATTTGCGAGACGGTCTGCGATTCGAGCGCCTGCTGGTGCTCGACGCAGTACGGCGTGCCGACGCGGGCGAACAGCAGGCGCAGGTAGTCATGGATTTCGGTGACCGTGCCGACCGTCGACCGCGGGTTGTGGCTGGTCGCTTTCTGCTCGATCGAAATCGCCGGCGACAGCCCCTCGATCGAGTCGACGTCGGGCTTCTCGATGCGCTGCAGGAACTGCCGGGCGTAGGCCGACAAGGACTCGACGTAACGGCGCTGTCCCTCGGCGTACAGCGTATCGAAAGCCAGCGAGGACTTGCCGGAACCCGAAAGCCCGGTAATCACGATCAGCCGATTGCGCGGCAAGTCGAGATTGACGTTCTTCAGGTTGTGCGTACGCGCACCGCGGATCCGTATTTCTCTGATCTCGTCCATGGGTTGCCAGCCTGAGGGCTTGAGCAAACCTGCTAATATACGCAATTACGCAGTCCGGCACCAAGCTCCCCGATTCGATAATCCCATGTCCGCTCCAACCCTCGACCGAATGAACAGCCAGGAGAAGCGCGCCGCGATCAGCCTGGCGGCGGTGTTCGGCCTGCGCATGCTGGGCCTGTTCCTGATCCTGCCGGTTTTCGCGATCTACGCGCAGGATCTGCCGTCGGGGCACGACGTCGCGCTGGTCGGCATCGCGCTCGGCGCTTACGGCCTGACGCAGTCCTTCCTGCAGATTGCCTACGGCGCTGCGTCGGATCGTTTCGGACGCAAGCCGGTGATCGTCTTCGGGCTGGTTCTGTTCGCGGTCGGCAGTTTCGTTGCCGCTTCGGCGAGCGATATCTACATGGTCATCGTCGGGCGGGTGCTGCAGGGTGCCGGTGCCATTTCGGCGGCCGTCACGGCACTTGCCGCCGATCTCACCCGCGAGCAGCACCTGACCAAGGTGATGGCGATGATCGGCTCATCGATCGGCATGGTTTTTGCGGTGTCGATGGTCGCCGCGCCGCTGCTCTTCGTGCATATCGGCATGCCCGGGATCTTCGCGCTGACCGGCGGACTGGCCTTGCTGGCGATCTTCGTCGTCCTCAGGGTGGTTCCGGCGGCGCCGGCGGTGCCGCGTCAGCCGACCTGGCCGAGCTTTGTCGAAGTGCTTGCCAATCGTCAACTGCTGCGCCTGAACTTCGGCGTCTTCGCGCTGCACCTGATGCTCACCGCGATGTGGGTACTGTTGCCATCAAAGCTGATCACCACCGGCGGCCTGCCGGTCGCCGAACACTGGAAAGTCTACCTGCCGGCGCTGCTGGTGTCGTTCGTGATCATGGTTCCGGCGATCGTCGCCGCCGAGCGCTTCGGCCGGATGAAGCTGATCTTCAATGCCGCGGTCGCGCTGCTGCTGGTCGTGCAGGTCGGTTTTGGCCTGTTCTCGACCGGGATTGTCGGACTGGCCTTCTGGTTGACGCTGTTCTTCGTCGCCTTCAACATTCTCGAAGCGACGCAGCCCTCGCTGATTTCGCGAATCGCGCCCCCACACGCCAAAGGTGCCGCGCTCGGGGTGTACAACACCACCCAGGCGCTGGGGCTGTTCGTCGGCGGCGTGCTCGGTGGCGCGCTGGCCAAGCACCTCGGCCCGGGCGCCGTCTGGGGTTGCGGAGCATTACTGACGGTGATCTGGCTGTCGCTGTCGACGACCATGTCGATGCCGGCGCTGCGCCGGCGGCAGGTACCCGCCCAAGCTCTATAATCGCGCCTTACTCGTCTCGTCCACCACCTCCAGGGAGGCAACATGGCTTCGGTCAACAAAGTGATTCTCGTCGGCAATCTTGGCGCCGATCCGGAAACGCGCTATCTGCCGAACGGCGACGCCGTCTGCAACATCCGGGTCGCCACCACCGAATCGTGGAAGGACAAGCAGACCGGCGACAAGAAGGAAGCGACCGAGTGGCACCGCATTGTGTTCTTCCGGCGCCTCGCCGAGATCGCCGGCCAGTACCTGAAGAAGGGCTCGTCGGTCTACGTTGAGGGCAGCCTCAAGACGCGCAAGTGGCAAGACAAGGATGGTAACGAGCGTTACACCACCGAAATCGTCGGCAACGAGATGAAAATGCTCGGCAGCCGCGAAGGCATGGGGTCGCCGCCTTCCAGCGAAGAAAGCGATTACGGCGGCAGCATGCCATCGGCCGCTGGCCCCAGCGCCGGCACCGCGCGTTCGGCGCCCGCCAAGAAGCCGAGTTTCGACGACATGGACGACGACATCCCGTTCTAGCAGCACTTCGGCAAACCGGGCGGCGCTTCCCGTGCAGGAAATCTACGTCAGCACCGATGTCGAAACCGACGGACCGGTGGCTGGCAGACACTCCATGCTGAGCATCGGTTCGGCCGCCTATGCGGCCGACAAGACGCTGCTGGCGACTTTCTCGGCAAATCTCGAAGCGCTGCCGGAACTGAGCACCGACGCCAGCACGGCCGCCTGGTGGGCGACCCAGCCTGACGCCTGGGCGGCCTGCAGGTCCGGGCTGGAGCATCCGCGGGACGCCATGATGCGCTATCTGGCGTGGCTCAAGGCTCTCCCCGGCAGGCCGGTGCTGGTCGGCTATCCGGCGGCCTTCGATTTTTCCTTCGTCTACTGGTACCTCACACGGTTCGCGGGCGAGAATCCCTTCGGCTATTCGGCGATCGACATCAAGACCTACGCCATGGCCATGCTGCGCCAACCGTATCGTGCGTGCGGCAAGCAGTCGATGCCGGCCGAGTGGTTCGACCCCGTCGCGCACAGCCACGTGGCGCTCGACGATGCGCTTGAGCAGGGTCGCCTGTTCTGCAACATGCTGCGCGTCAATCTCGCGTCGACGACATGAACACCCTGATCGCGGCCCAGCCCTGATCACCGCTCAGCTTGCAGGTCTGCGCCCGAGGACAGCTCCGGCCAGCGTTCGGCCCAACAGCACTGATGGTCGAATCCGGGTAGCACCCGTACTTCAGGCCGTTCACTCGTCGGAAAGGCCGACGCGTAACTCTCGGCGATCCAGGTGGGGACGTTGGCGTCGTCGGCGCCAACGAGGTGCAGTTGCGGAACCCCGCGCAAGCGCCGCCATTCAAGGGCCGGATTCAGTGAGCCGGCCAACGGCGGGACGCGGTGATGCCGGGTCCAGCGGGCGTGATCGAGGTTGCCGGCAACGGTCACCAACCGAACGACATCGTCGCGTCGTGCCGCCACCAGAGCAGCAATCGCGCCTCCCCCGGAGTAGCCGACAAGAACCAGCCTGGTCGCGCCGAAACGTCGCTTCAGCAAGCTGATGGCGTGGTCGGTCGAGTCGAGCACCTCGGGCGCGAAGCGACGATGGGTCCAGTACGCCGGATCGCAATCATCCATTTCGGCGGCTTGCAGGTACTGACAGGGGCGTCCGAGGTAAACGGCAGTTCCCGGCCAATGCTTCAGTGCCATTTCGAGGGCCAGCGCGCGGCGCGGAGTCGGGTCGTCGGAAGCGGCGCCGCGCGCCAGCCAGGCCAGCCCATCTCCCTCAATGTACACCGTCAGCGTCTCTGTGGCGATGACCGACCCCGGGACGTAGGCGACCAGGGGCAGGGGCGAGACGGCGAGTCGCAGCAACTGCCAATTTCTGGCCGCAGCCAGCGTCGCGGCACTTGCCCGGCGATCGTCGAGCCCGCGTCCAACGCAGGCGGCGAGGAGCAGCATGGCAAGAAAGAGAACGCCTCTTGAACGCGGCGAAACCGCCAGGAACATTCGTATCCTTCCTTGTTGCCTTCCGTCAAGTCTGGTCACCGTTTGCCGCCACCTTGAGGGGGGTTCGGCACTCACCCATGCCGATACTAATCCCGTTGATTTGTCGCTCGCTATTGAGTATCGTCGCCGGCGCAATTACACAGCCGATTGCTATCAATCCAAGGGGTCAACGATGATCAGCGCCACGGAGCCGGATTTGTCCGGCTGGCAGCGCAACGCTATCAGCAGTGCCGTCGCGCTCGCTTTCGCCAATGCCGTGGTGATCGCCCCGGCACATGCGCAGTGCTCTGGTTCGGCAACCATTTCCAGCGCGGTATCCGCCAAGTCGCCCTGCGCCGATGCCGACTTCACGATCACTTCGTCCGGTACGGTTTCCGGAGCGGGGGTGGCAATCTCATACGACGGCGATCTCGGCCTTTCGGGGCGCTTGAGCAATCAGGGGTTGGTCCAGGCCTGGGGTAGCAAGCTGGGGTACGGGCCTTACGAGTATTTCGGCGCTACCGGCGTTCTCGTCAGGGACGAACTGCTCGGCATGCTGACCAATTCCGGCGCGATCAGAGCAACCGTCAGCAGCGAAGGATACTCCGAGGCTTTCGGGCTTCGCGAGAATATCTACGGTGTCCCGGCCATGTCCGGGACGCTGGTCAACAGCGGCGTCCTCGACGCTGCCGCTGACGGCTCGGATGCCGAAGCGTCAGGCATCGCTTTGGGTCTGGACCTGGCGGGAAAGCTCACCAACAGCGGTGCGCTCAACGCGACAGCGGCTGCGGCCAGCGGCTACTCGAAAGCATTGGCGGTGCACATTTTTGGCAATCTCATCGGTACGCTGGCCAACAGTGGCGCGTTCAACGCGACAGCCACCGCCACTGCCCCTGAATACTCTGGCGCTCACGCCGCCGGTGTACACATCGACGGCACCCTTGGCGGTACGCTGATCAACAGCGGCACGATCAACACTGCGGCCACTGCAGCTGCCGCCGAATATTCGGGTGCTGAAGCCGCTGGTGTACACGTCGATGGTGTGCTCAGCGGGGTCCTGGCCAACAGTGGCGCAATCAGGACCGCCGCGACTTCCACGGCCTTCGCCTACGCCACGGGGGTGTCCGTCAAGGGCGATCTGAGCGGGACGCTGACCAGCAGTGGCACGATCGACGCCACGGCCGGAACCGCCAACGCCAAGTATTCTTCCTATGCGCTTGCCGCGGGCGTCTCGGTCGATGGTGACTACGGCGAGACGGCGACGATGAGCGGTACGCTGACCAATACTGGGACGATCAATGCCCGAGCGACCGACGCCCAGTATTCCGATGCCGACGGCGTGTACTTCGGGGGTGATTTCAACGGCCAGCTGACCAACAACGGCACGATCACCGCCACCGCCACAACGACTGGCAGCGAGTGGTCGCAAGCCTATGCTCGTGGCGTGTCGGTCGATAGCGATGGCGGCGAGATGGCGGGGATGAGCGGCGCGCTGACCAACCGTGGCACGATCAGCGCTACGGCTGCAACGACCGGTACGGCCGGCTATTATGCTCTTGCTCATGCCGCTGGCGTGTCCATCAACAGGGCTTACAGCGGGTTTTACAGCGCTCCGACGAAGGATGCCTCGCTGACCAACAGCGGCACGATCAACGCCGCAGCAAGCTCGACCGCGTATTCCGAGGCCGTCGGCGTACTGGTGGGCAGTGACCTCAGCGCCACGCTGACCAATAGTGGCACGATCAACGCCACCGCAACCGCCACCTATTACCCCAAGGCCTCTGGGGTGTCGATGGACGGCCTTCGGCCTGGTGGCACGCTGCTCAACAGCGGCACGATCAACGCCACCGCCATCGGCGGCGGTGGTAGCTACCAGAGCGACGTCACGGCCTATGGCGTTCGGATTTGGCGACTCGATGGCACGCTGGTCAACAGCGGCAAGATCAGGGCCACCGCCACCGCGACTGATGACCCCTACCAGGGCGACGCCACGGCGCATGGCGTCGACATTATGCAGTTCGACGGTGCACTCGCCAACTCCGGACTGATTTCGGCCACGGCCAACGCAACCGGCAACAGCCAGGCTGTCGCGATTGCCGTCGGCCGCGGCGCCGGGAGGATCGACAACCTCGCCGGCGGCCTGGTTCGAGGTCATTTGCAGATTGACGGGGCGGTGCCGGTCAATAACGCCGGGAGCATCCTGATTCCGGCGCTGAACGTTGGTGAGGGTGAACGCGGAAGCCTCGCCGGCACCTTTATCAGCGACAACTACACGCAGCGCGCCGGTGGGCGTCTAGAGCTGGCTGCTCAAAGCACGTCTCGCTACGCCTCGCTGGCAGTGGGCGGAGTTGCCAACTTCGCCGACAGCAATACGCTGGCCGTGAGCCTCGATCCAGCGCATGCCCTGGTGGCCGGTGAGACGCTGGTGCATGTGGTCACCGCCGGCACGCTGACCGCCCCGAGGGGTTTCGAGATCGCGGACAACAGCGCCCTGCTGAATTTCACCCCGGAAGTCGTCGACTCCGGGGCCGGTGTGCCGACGTTCATGCAAAGCGGGGCAGTCGCCGGTAACGCCGTCAATCTGATCGCGGTCGACAACGCCGCCTACTGCGGCCGGACGGTTGCCAGGGCCAGGAGTGGACCCTGCGAAGTCGCCTTCGATTCGCCGACACTCACCGTAGCGCCTGGCGGTTCGATCACCGGCGCAGCTTCCGGAATCAACGTGCTGACCGGGACTTCGACGTCGATAACCAATCAGGGACTGGTCAGCGGCAGCGACTACGGCATCTACTTCATGCGCGACGCCGTGCTCACCGGATCGCTGGTCAACAGCGGAACGATTTCGGGTGGCCGCTATTCGATCTTTGCCGACAGCACGCTCACCAACGACAGTTCGCTGGCCAGTATCGACATCGTCGGGCGCAGCGCCCGACTGGTCGGCGACGTTCACGCGCCGATGGCAGCCTTCAAGGTCACCAGTGGCGCCCATTTCAGCAGCGAAGGGCAATTCAGCGTCGATACCTTCAACATCGCCGAGACCGGCGTGTTCAACATGGCCCATGGCGTCAGCGTCCACAACGCAGCTGCCTCGGCATTCAACAACGCGGGGACGCTGGCGGTGGCCGCTGGCAACACGGCGACGATCACCGGCAATTACACGCAGACTTCTGCTGGCGTCTTCCAGACCGCTGTCGCCGGCAATACCCGGTTCGGCAAGCTGGAAATCACCGGCACCGCGACCCTGCCAGCGGCGGCAAAGATCGCTGTCGATGTCGTCGGCTCGCCTGCGTTGACCAGTGGTACCGTCCTTCCCGAGGTAATCAAGGCCAGCACCCTGAACGCCTCGACATTTGCCGTAAGCGACAACAGCACCTTGTTCGACTTCAGCGCCGCGCGGAATGGCAACGCCGTCGATCTGACGATCGCGGCCAATTCGGCAAACGGCGTCCTCGACGCCGTAAGCGGCCAGGGCAATCCTGCAGGGACTGGTGCGGCGCAAGTCATCGATTCGCTCATTGCGCTGGACCCCACGGGTCCGATCAGCAGCCTCTTCCAGCCGCTGACTTCGCAGGCGCAGGTGTCGAACGCGGTCACCAACCTCTTGCCGCTGCTGCTCGGAGCGGTGCCGACTGCGATCGTCGGCAATCTCAATGCCAACGACCGTGTCATCCAGGCCCGTCATGCAGCGCGACGCGGATTGTCCTCGGGCGACCATTTTCTCGCCAATCGCCAGTTCTGGATCAAGCCGATCGGTTCCTGGGCGAGGCAGGGCGAGGTGAATGACGTCCCGGGCTACAAGGCGAATAGTTATGGCCTGCTGCTTGGCGCCGACGGCGAGGTATCGGATCACATGAACCTGGGGCTGGCGTTTGCTTACGCCAATAGCGATATCAGCCTCAGTAGTTCAGCGACCGATCAGGACGCCACAGTCAATGGCTATCGCCTGATCGGCTACGGCGAACATCAGCTCGACGAACGCATGCGCGTGGACTTCCAGGTAGACTTTGGCCTTGGCGACACCAAGGGACGCCGTCATATCAGCTTCGCTACCGTTGATCGCATCGCCAGTTCCAATTACGACAGCTGGAATGCGCACGCTGGCGCGGGCCTGAGCCGAGATTATCTTCTCTCACCGGCTACCACCGTCACTCCTTCGCTACGCGCCGACTATGTCTACTTCCGTGCGGACGGTTACAGTGAAACCGGTGCGGGCGCACTGAACCTGATCGTCAAGCCACAAACGCTCGAACAGTTCGTGTTGTTTGGCAACGCCAAGCTGACGCAAGCCCTGACGCCAAACACCACGCTGATCGCGAATCTCGGCGCCGGTTACGACACCATGGCCCGACAAACCTCGATCGTTTCGGCATTTGCCGGTGGCGGTGCGCAATTTACCACCCGTGGTCTCGATCTTGCCCCGTGGATCGTACGTGGCGGTATCGGTCTGGTGGTCAATGACAGCAAGGCGATGGAGCTTGCGCTGCGCTACGACTTCGAGGCCCGCGAGTCGTACATCAACAACACGGCCTCGGTCAGACTTCAGATGCCATTCTGATCGGACGTATCGCGTGGGCCGAGGAGCGCCTGACGCGCGGCAAACTGGAGAAAGTCAGTGAGATTCTTGCTGGCAAGTTCGATCTCAAACCGCGCTACCCCGATCGATCGCGCTTTCACCTGACCAAGGTGTTTGCCTTTCACAGCCTGGTCGCGCGCCACTTCCACGCCCAGGGCAATCAGCAGCAGGCGCAGCGACCGCATGAGCTGGTGTGCCAGCTGGACCCGCAGCACCCGAGTACCCGGGTGCTTGCCAGCATCCTCAATCCTTCGCGGCTGGCGGGTGGCTGCGGGACGAGCTGCAGCGGCGTTGATCCCCGGGCCGGCGCCCTACCCGCCGTGCGGCCGTCGGCGTCAGGCGTCATGACGATCGCTTCACCGCGAACTTGCGCTGTGGAATAATGCCCAACGACCGCTGGCCAGAGGTCAGCAGCGTCGCGGATTTTCCGAGACGCCAATCCCGATGAGGAATCATGATGACAAGCACAGTGACGCTAGGCGGCAACCCGTTTCAGGTCAACGGCGATTTTCCGCAAAATGGGCAGGCGGCGCCCGCTTTCACGCTGGTCGGCAAGGATCTCGCCGACGTTTCGCTAAGCAGCTTTGCCGGCCAGCGCAAAGTGCTGAACATCTTTCCCAGCGTCGATACGCCGACCTGTGCGACTTCGGTGCGCAAGTTCAACGAGCGCGCGAGCGCTCTGGCCAACACCGTCGTGCTGTGCATTTCGGCCGACCTGCCGTTCGCCCTGAGCCGCTTCTGTGGCGCGGAGGGTCTGGACTCGGTGGTCACGCTGTCGACCATGCGCGGCCGCGAGTTTCTCGAGGACTACGGCGTTGCCTTGAGCAACGGCCCACTGGCTGGCCTGGCGGCACGCGCGGTGGTGGTGCTCGATGGCAGTGACCGGGTCTTGCACAGTCAGCTGGTTGCCGAGATCAAGGACGAACCCGACTACGAGGCGGCGATCCAGGCGCTCGCCTGAGGCCAAGGCGTCGATTCGATCCACGCGCGGTCGACCATCGCTGTCTCGCCCGCGGTGACCGCTGCCGGCAGCCAACGGCGCAACACCATCATCACGTGAAGCAGGCCAATGACCGAAACCAACAGCACCGAGCTCGCGCGCCAGCGGCAAGGCATTCAGTCGATCGAAGTCGGCACGCGCCTGCTGCGCGCCCTGGCCGCCAGTCAACGGTCGATGATGCTGCGCGACGTGGCGCGCAACGCCGGCATGCCGGCAGCCAAGGCTCGTCGCTACCTGGTCAGTTTCATGCGCATGGGGCTGGTCGAGCAGGATGCCAATACCGGGCGCTACGATCTCGGTGAGTTTTCGCTCGAACTGGGGCTGGCCAGCCTGGCGCGGCTCGATCCGGTGCGCCTCGCCGGGCCGGTGCTCGACGACCTCTGCGAGCAGATCGGCGCAACGGTCGCGCTGGCGATGTGGGGCAACCACGGGGCGACCTGCGTGCGCTGGGTCGAGGCCGGTGGCGCGGTTACCGTCACCCTGCGCACTGGCGTCGTCCTGCCGCTGACCACCTCGGCTACCGGGCTGGCCTTTTCCGCCTTCTACCGCTCGCCATACCTGAAGAGAATGCTCGAGGCCGAGGTGCGGGCGATTGCCGAGGCGGCGGGAACGACGCCGGCAGCGGAGACCGCCGAGCTCGTGCTGCGCCTCGACGAAATCCGTCGCCACGGTATTGCGCGCGCGTCGGGCAGCATGACGCCGGGGATCAACGGCTGCAGCGCACCGGTCTTCGGCCACACCGGCCGGATGGTCGCCGCGGTGACTTCGCTAGGCCTCATCGGCGGCTTCAACATCGACTGGGATAGCCCGATTGCCCAGGGCACCCGGGAAGCGGCGGCAACACTTTCGCGGCGGCTCGGCTATGGCAGCAGCGACAGCAGTGCGGAGCAGCAGACACCGAATCCGCCCCGTGTAGACGCGCAAGCCGCTGGCGATGGTCTGGCTGGGTGATTGCCGGCCGGGGTGCGGCGCCTGCTGCATCGCGCCCTCGGTCACCACGGCGATGCCAGGCCATCCCGACGGCAAAGGGGCTGGCGAAACCTGCGCGAATCTGACCGCCGACCGGCGTTGCCGCTTGTGGGGTCGCGCCGAGCGGCCGCCGTTTTGTGCCGGACTGCGGCCGTCGGAAGAGATGTGCGGCGAGAATCGACAGCAGGCGATGGTCTGGTTGTCGGCTCTGGAACAGGCAACCCGACCCTGAGTGCTAGAATGCGACTTTTTGCTGAAAGTCGCGCGTGGACCTGCTGCTGCTCCTGAAAGCCCTGATTCTCGGCGTCGTCGAAGGCGTCACCGAGTTTCTGCCGGTATCGTCGACCGGTCACCTGATCCTCGCCGGTGCGCTGCTCGATTTCAACGACGAACGCGGCAAACTGTTCGAGATCGTCATCCAGTCCGGCGCCATCCTGGCGGTCTGCTGGGAGTTCCGGGCGAAGATCATGCAGGTGCTGCGTGGGCTGCCGAGCGAGCGCGGCGCACAGCGGTTTGCGCTCAATGTGCTGGTCGCATTCCTGCCGCTGGCGATCATCGGCCTGCTCTTCGGCAAAGCGATCAAGGCTTCGCTGTTCAACCCGCCGGTAGTGGCCACCGCCTTCATCGTCGGTGGTTTGATCATTCTCTGGGCCGAACGCCGCGAGCATCGGATCCGCGTCGAGTCGGTCGACGATCTGTCGCTGAGCGATGCCTTCAAACTAGGCTGCGCGCAGGCACTGGCGCTGATTCCAGGAACTTCGCGATCGGGAGCGACGATCATCGGCGGTCTGCTGTTCGGACTGTCGCGCCGCGCCGCCACCGAGTTTTCCTTCTTCCTGGCGATCCCGACGCTGATCGGCGCGACCTGCTATCAACTCTACAAGGAGCGCGCACTGCTCGCGCTGGACGACCTGGGCATGTGGGTCGTCGGCTTCGTCGCCGCGTTTGTCTCGGCGTTCTGGGCAGTGCGCGGGTTGCTGCGTTACATCAGCACGCACGATTTCTCGATCTTCGCCTGGTATCGCATCGCTTTCGGCATCGTTGTGCTGTTGACCTGGCATTACGGCGCCGTTTCCTGGACCAGCGGCTGAGATGGACGTTCCGCGAATCATTTACCTGCATGGTTTCTGCTCGTCGCCGGCCTCATGGAAGGCGAGATTGCTCGGTGAAGCGCTGAATGGCGCTGGTCTGGGCGATCGTTTCGCCTGCCCGGTGCTGTCACCGGTGCCGTTGGCGGCGATTGCCTGCGTCGAGGCGCTGCTAGCCACCAACGACGGCCCGACGACGCTGGTCGGTAGCTCGCTCGGCGGTTACTACGCGACCTGGCTGGCCGAAAAACACGACCTGCGAGCGGCCCTGATCAACCCCGCGGTGATGGTCCCCGAACAGCTTGCCGGTCTGGTCGGCACCCACACCAATTTTCACAGCGGCCAGCGTTTCGAGTTCACCACCGAGCACCTCGAACAACTGCATCTGCTCGACCCCGCGCGCGTCATGCCGTCACGCTACCTGTTGCTGGCCGAGACCGGCGACGAAGTGCTCGACTACCGCAAGGCCGTCCGGCGCTACGCCGGGTGCCGGCAGCTGATCGTCGAAGGCGGTGATCACAGCTTCACGCGCTTCCCCGAGTTCCTGCCGCAAATCATTGAATTCTGCGGGTTATAATCGCCTTGATGCATGTTCTATTCGAAGAAGACGGGGCCTTCCGCACCGCTACCGTGCTGACCGACAACGACAGCTCGCTGCAGGTCGAGACGGCGTCCGGGAAGCGCAGCAAGATCAAGTCGGCGAACGTCCTCCTGCGCTATGGCGAGCCGGCACCGGCCGCCCTGCTCGACCAGGCTGAGGCGCTGGCGAGCGGTATCGAGCACGATTTCCTCTGGGAGTGCCTGGACGACAGCGATTTTTCCTTTGCTGACTTTGCCAGCGAGTACTTCGGCCACCTCGCCAGCGCGGTCGAAGCCACGGCGCTGCTGCTGGCGCTGCATGCCGCGCCAATGTACTTCCATCGCAAGGGCAAGGGCCGCTTTCGCCGGGCGCCGGCCGACATTCTCCAGGCCGCCCTGACCGGCCTTGAAAAGAAGCGCCAGCTGGCCTTGAGCATCGTCCGCATGGTCGGCGAGCTGAAAGCCGGCACGCTGCCACCCGAGTTCGCGCCGATCGTCGCGCAGCTGCTCTACAAGCCCGACCGCAACCGCAGCGAGACCAAGGCACTGGAAGCGGCGTGCAGCGAGACCGGCTTGTCGGCGCCGCAGCTGCTGCAGAAGTGCGGCGCGTTCCGCTCGGCGCATGACTATCACCTGCAGCGCTTCCTGGTCGACTACTTCCCGCACGGCACCGCTTTTCCGGTCACGGCACCGCCGCTGCCGCCGGCTGGTCTGCGGCGTGCCGACGTGCGCGCCTTCTCGATCGACGACGCGACGACCACCGAAATTGACGATGCCTTCTCGGTGCAGGCGCTGCCCGGACTCGGCTGGCAAATCGGCATCCACATCGCGGCGCCTTCGCTGGGCATCGCGCCGGGGTCGCCGCTGGACCAGATCGCTCGCGAGCGGCTATCGACGGTCTACCTGCCGGGCAGCAAGATCACCATGCTGCCGGATCCGGTGGTGGACTGCTTCACGCTGAGCAGCGGTCGCGACTGCGCGGCCGTCTCGCTGTACCTGACGGTGACCTCCGACTTCGAGATCACTGCCCATGAGTCGTGCGTCGAAATCGTTCCAGTGGTCGCCAATCTGCGTCACCACGACATCGAACCGCTGTTCAACGAGCGCACGATCGCCGCCGGACTGCCGGAGTTCGCCTTCCGCGACGAACTGCTGACCCTCTGGCAGCTGGCCAATTCCTGCGAAGGCAGGCGCGGCAAGCCGTCGGCGATGCAGGGCAATCACGACTTCAACTTCCGGGTCGAAGGCGACCTCGGCGACGCCGAGGCGTGTCGGGTCGAGATCTCGGCACGCCGGCGTGGCAGCCCGCTCGACAAGCTGGTCGCCGAGCTGATGATTGTCGCCAACAGCACCTGGGGTGGTCTGCTGGCCAGCAAGGGAGTGGCGGCGATCTACCGCATCCAGTCCGGCGGCAAGGTGCGGATGAGCACGTCGCCGCAGGCGCACGAGGGGCTGGGAGTGAAGCAGTACGCGTGGTCGTCGTCGCCTCTGCGCCGCTACGTGGACCTGATCAACCAGTGGCAGCTGGTCGCTTTCCTGAAGGGCGAAACGCCGCCCTTTGCGGCCCGCTCGGACGCGCTGTTCGCCGCGCTGCGCGATTTTGAACTGACCTATGGCGCCTACGCCGAGTTCCAGCGCAGCATGGAACGTTACTGGTGCCTGCGCTGGTTGCGTCAGGAGCGAGCCGAAACGATCAAGGCGACGATCATCGGCCGCGAAAATCTGGCCCGGCTCGACGGCCTGCCGCTATTGCAGCGGGTGCCGTCGGCACCGGAACTCAAACCCGGCCAGGAGATCCGGCTGCGGATCGAATCGATCGACGATCTGACCCTCGAACTCGCCTGTCGTTACCTCGAAACCATCGTCCCTGAGGCGGTCGCCCTCGAGGATCCCAGCGACGGGGTACTGGAGGCGATTGATTGAGGTGAATGCCGGCGGCCGCGAACGCTACCCATCCCCACTCGCCACGCGCAGTCTGTGGCTGGCCTTGGCCGTCTCGCTGCTGGCGCACGCGCTGCTGCTGTCGCTGCACTTCACCTTCCCGGACGCGTCGCGGGCCTTCCAGAACCGGGCGCTCGAGATCGTGCTGGTCAATAGCCGGTCGGCGAGAAAGCCTGCCGAAGCGCAGGTGCTGGCGCAAGCCAGTCTCGACGGCGGCGGCAACACCGAGCAGGAGCATATCGCGACGACGCCTTTGCCACCAGCACGCGTGCATCATGATGGCAGCGACCTCGAGCACTCGCAGCGACGCGTTCAGGAACTCGAAGCACGACAGCAGCGACTCGCCGCGCAGGCGCGCAACCGGACGGTGGTCGCCCCGACACCAGAGCAGGAGGTGCAGCCCGAACCTTCGCCGGCGATCAGCGGCAGCGATCTGGCGTCGAGCGCGCTGGCCATGGCCCGCCTCGAAGGCGCGATCGGCAAGGAGCTCGACGAGTACAACCAGCGACCGCGCAAGAAGTTCATCGGCACGCGCGCCGACGAATACCGCTTTGCCCAATACGTCGAGGAGTGGCGCAGCAAGATCGAACGCGTCGGCACGCTCAATTATCCCCAGGCGGCTAGGGGCAAGCTCTACGGCACACTGGTTCTGACGGTGACTCTCAGGAACGACGGGACGGTCGCCAGCGTTGAAATAAATCGCTCGTCGGGCCACAAGATCCTCGACGACGCGGCGCGGCGAATCGTTTCGATGGCCGCGCCGTTCGCCGACTTCCCGCCGGCGATCCGGCGCGACACCGACCTGCTGGTAATCACCCGCAGCTGGCGCTTCACCCAGCGGGACAGCCTCGAAACCAAGGCGAGGTGAAACGATGCGCGACCGTTATGCGGTTTTCGGCAACCCCGTCGGCCACAGCAAGTCGCCGGCCATCCACCAAGCGTTCGCCGTCCAGTGCCACCAGCAGATCAGCTACCGGGCGATCCTGACGCCCAGGGACGGCTTTGCTGCCAGTGTCCGCGGTTTCGTCGCGGCGGGTGGCCGTGGCGCCAATGTCACGCTGCCGTTCAAGGAAGAAGCCTGGCGGCTGGCGACCCGGCTGAGCGTCCGTGCCGAACTGGCGGGCGCCGTCAATACCTTGCTGTTCGCGGGCGCCGAGACGCTCGGCGACAACACCGACGGCGCCGGTCTGCTGCGCGATCTGACCTGCAACCTGGCCTGCCGCGTTGCCGGGCAACGCGTCCTGCTGCTGGGCGCGGGCGGCGCCGCGCGTGGTGTCGTCGCACCCTTGCTCGACGCTCGCCCGGCGCTGCTGTGGATCGCCAACCGTACCGCCGCCAGGGCGAGTGATCTCGCGCAGCGTTTTGCCGGTCGTGGTGCGCTCGCTGGTGGTGCCTATCAGGAACTCGAAGGCGAAGCCTTCGACCTGGTGATCAACGCCACTTCGGCGAGCCTGGCCGGTGAGCTGCCGCCTTTGCCGGCAGGCGCCTTCGCCTCCGGGAGTATGGCCTACGACATGATGTACGGGCAAGGTGAGACGCCATTTCTCGCCTATGCCAGGGAGCACGGCGCGGCGCGTCTGGCCGATGGGCTAGGCATGCTGGTCGAGCAGGCGGCCGAAGCGTTTTATCTCTGGCGCGGCGTCCGCCCCAACAGCGCGCCGGTAGTCGCCATGCTGCGCGGCACCGAGCGGGGGTAGCGAGACGACCATGAGCCGTCTCGGCGTCTGGCTGAAGAGGGTGCTTGTCGGCCTGCTGGCGCTGCTGCTGCTCTACCAGTTCTGGCTGTTCGGCTGGGTGCTGTGGTGGAACTGGGTCAATCCGGACAGCACGCGCTTCATGAGCATTCGCCTCGCCGAGTTGCGGGTCAAGGACCCGCAAGCGCAGTTGCAGAAGCGCTGGCTCGCCTACCAGAACATCTCGGGAAACCTGAAGCGCGCGATCATTGCCGCCGAGGACGCCAAGTTCGTCGATCACGAGGGCTTCGACTGGGAAGGGATCCAGAACGCGATCGAGAAAAACCAGAAGCAGGGACGGATCGTCGCCGGTGGCTCGACGATCTCGCAGCAACTGGCCAAGAATCTATTTCTTACCCCGTCGAAGACTCCCTGGCGCAAGGCCGAGGAGGCGGTGATCACGCTGATGCTCGAAACCGTCTGGAGCAAGCAGCGGATCCTCGAGGTGTACCTGAACGTCATCGAGTGGGGCAACGGCGTCTTCGGCGCCGAAGCCGCCGCTCGCCACTACTACGGCATTTCGGCGGCACAGATCTCGGCCGAGCAGGCGGCGCGGCTGGCAGGCATGGTCCCCAGTCCGCGCTTCTACGACCGGAACCGCAATGCCCCGGGGCTGGCCAGGAAAACGGCGATCATTCTGGCGCGGATGCGCTCGGCGGACGTTCCGTGAGCCTTCGACCAGCGTTGGTGCGGGAGCGCGTTTGAGCTGCCGGGTAGAGACCTCGCAACGATCCTGGGATACTATCGACTTCTGGTCGGTGCCGCGCCAGGGTCTTTCCGGAAACAAGCCAAGGAGAAATCAAGTCATGAAGTATCGCACCCTGTTTTTGTTGCTCGTCCTCGGCACTACCGCCGGTTTTTCGGCGCTCAATTGGGATGCCTTCATCACCCCGACGACGCTGTCTCTGGGGGTGGCCGATGTTGAGGCGCCGATCGGGGTGATCATGCTCGGCGTGGTGACTTTCCTGACCGCCTACTTCCTGGTCTTCGTGATCTACGTCCAGGGTGCGGCGCTCTTCGATTCGCGGCGCCACGCCCAGGAACTGCAGGCCAACCGGGAACTCGCCGATAAGGCCGAGGCCTCGCGGTTCACCGAACTGCGCAGCTTCATCACCACCGAGCTGCAGCAGCTGGGCAGGCAGAGGGAAAACACGGAATCTTCGGCGTCATCGGACTCGGTGATGCTGGCCAGACTCGATCGCATCGAGAAGGAAGTTCTGGCAGCCGTCGAGCAGTCGGGAAACAGTCTTGCCGCCACTCTTGGCGAAATCGAGGATCGCCTCGAACGGGGCGAACGCGGTCAGACTGTGCGCTCGGAGAGTCGCGTCTGATCGCTTTGCCGCCACCTACGCGGGATGCTGGCGGCCAGGAAAAAGCCCGCACACGGCGGGCTTTGCGGTCATGACCGGCAGCGATCAGCGATCGCCGTAAGTCCGGCGACCGGTGTTGGCGGCGCCATGGGCGCTCTTGGCCGCTTCGCGGTACGGCGTGCGCGGCAGGCCTTCGCGCCGGGGAGCTGACGAGGGCTTGTTCGAGCGGTTATCGCCAGCCTTCCAGCCGGGTTTGCCGGTCGGGCGAGGCTTTGCCGGTGCCGGGCGGCGAGTGGGCTCGTGTCCGGCAACGACGGCGACCGGGATCGGCTGCTTGGTGAAGCGCTCGATCTTCTTGACGTTGAAGTGCTCGGCGTGATGAACCAGCGAGATCGCCAGACCATTGCGGCCGGCGCGGCCGGTACGGCCGATGCGATGGACGTAGTCTTCGGCAAACTTCGGCAGATCGTAGTTGAAAACGTGAGTGATGGTCGGTACGTCGATGCCGCGCGCGGCGACGTCAGTGGCGACCAGGATCCGTACCTGCCCACGGCGCATGGCGGTGAGGGTGCGGTTCCGGGCGCCCTGGTGCATGTCGCCGTGCAGCGCCGCGGCGTTCAGGCCGGCGACGTTCAGGCGGTCGCTGACGGTATCGGCGTCACGCTTGGTGGCGGTGAACACCAGCGCCTGATCGATCGACGAGTCACGCAGCAGGTGGTCGAGAAGGCGATTCTTGTGCGACAGGTCGTCGACGAAATGCATCCGCTGCTCGATGTTGTCGTGGCGCGTCGACGAGACGTCGACGCGGATTTGCAAGGCCGCGCGCGTCATCCGCTGCGCCATCTCGCCGACGGTGCCGTCGAGTGTCGCCGAGAACAGCATCGTCTGGCGCGAGGCCGGGGTCGCCGCGACGATCCGCTCGATGTCTTCGATGAAGCCCATGTCCAGCATTCGGTCGGCTTCGTCGAGGACCAGCACCTGCAACTGCGAGAAATCGATCTTGCCCGAGCTCATGTGATCGATCAAACGCCCCGGTGTGGCGACCAGGATCTCCGGGTTGCGGCCGAGAAGCTCCATCTGCTTCGGGTAAGGCATGCCGCCGAGGATCGCCACCGCCCGCACATTGTGCAGTAGCCGGCCATACTTCTCGGTCGCGGCGGTGACCTGCAGGGCAAGTTCGCGGGTTGGCGTCAGCACCAGCATTTTCGGCTGCGCCGGCTGGAAGCGCTGGCGGTCGTTGCCGCGCCCACGAACCGGCCGCCGTTCTGCCGGGCGCTCCGGGTCGGCTGGGCGCTCCTGCAGGGCGAAGCGATGCAGCGCCGGCAACATGAAGGCAGCGGTCTTGCCTGAACCGGTCTGCGACGAAACCATCAGGTCGCGGCCTTCGAGGGCCGCCGGAATGGCTTGCTTCTGGACCGGGGTCGGGTCGCTGTAACCGGAGTCGGTGAGTGCTTTGAGGATGGCTGGGTGAAGGCCGATTTCTGTAAATGTCATGATTCTCTTTTTGGTCTGGATGCGCCTCGCGCGACCGTCACGGCGCGACGCGCTGGCAAATGAAAATGCAACGCCAACCAAGGAAAAAGCTGAGAGAAACCGTGATCAATTCACAGAAGTCAGCAGCAATCGGCACAAAAGCTTTGTGCCAGGGCGGTGCTGACTGAATCGACACCAGGAGGCAGGGGGGCTTGAGAGTTACGGCCAGGTTCGCGATGCTCTTGGCACTTCGCGTTGTGTCCGCCAAGTGCAGCCGCGCAGTATAGCATCAATTCGGGTCGCAACCGGTCTTCCTGGCGCCATTTTCACCGGCGTCGCCCAAGTGCAGCACCCGCGGCGCGAAGACTTCGGTCACCAGCACCGCCTGAACACCAAAGCCGAAATACGAGCGACGTGCCCACAAGGGGTCCGGAGCAGGGCCCGCCAGTTGCAGGGCGCGTCGCGCCGGCGCGAACAACGCATGGCGCTGATCCAGCGCCCGGAACTGCATCGCGCCGCGCGTGAACCCTGCTTGCGAGAAGAGCAGCGCGCCAAGCGAGTGGTTGCCCAGGCGTGCCAGCCAGAGCAGCAGCGGCCCTCGCGGCCGGCGCGGGAGAACGGTGTGCGCGAAAACGACCACCTGATCGTCAGCGAGCAAGGCCACTTCACGGACCCAGGCGAGCGTACCGGGGGCGATTCCCAGCGCGCGCGCCTCATCGGCCGTCGGAATTCCCAGGCCCTGGCGGAGCACCCGGACGGTGAAGCGTCCTCTGGCCTGGATGCGCGCCGTCAACGACCCTCGGTCGCGTAGCCACGACTTGAAGGGGACGTTCCCGGCCGTGCGCAGCAGCCTGCTGTGCCATCGCTGGTGGTGTCCGCTAGGCATTGCTGGAACCGGCTTGCGGCGACGCCTTACTGCGGACGCGGAGATTTTTCGAGGCCGCCAATTCGAGTTCCCGGCTGGATTCCCTTGCTGGAGAACCAGTCGAGGTTCATTTCGAGCGCGTAGCGTGCAGCGTTCGGCGCACAGTGCGAGTTCTCGGTTTGCGGCTGCATGTTCTCGATGTTCAGAATACGCCCGTCGTCGTCGAGAAATGCCACTGACAAGGGCAGATTGGTGTTGCGCATCCACATGCAATGGCGTGCCGCCACGACGAAGACGAAAAGCATCCCGTGGTTGGCTGGCATGCTGCGGCGATTCATCAGACCTCGCATTCGATTGGCGTCATTCGCTGCCACTTCGGCTTCGATTCGGTGGAAACCGGCGGTCAGTTCGAGCACGGGCATCTGCGCGGCCGCTGGCGAAGAAGCCAGAAGCACGATCAGGGGAAGCAGCGAAGAACAAGACATCAACAACTCCAGCGTGGACTGTCCAATCAAGGCGCGGGGCAGCTAGCCGTCAAGCGGCCAAGCAATCTGCCGATCGCCCGCCGACGGCAGCCGGACGAGGTCCCGGCCGGCGGTCAGCCGCGCGCTATTTCTTCTTTGCGGTACTTTTCCCGGTTTTCCCGGTTTTCCCGGAAACCTTCCCGGACGGCGCTGTCTTGCCGGCAGTGCCCGATTTTGCTGCTTTCGCTTTGCTGGCTGGCGGCGGCGCGTGCTTCGCTGCCGGCTTCGGTCGCGGACCAGCTTCGCCGAAGCTGACTGGCGCGTCCTGGTCCTCGGCTGCCTTCGGGACGGCCAGCGTGGTCACCGAGCAAAACAGCAATCCCGCGGCCACCAATCCAGGCAGCAAGCGGTCGATGGTCCTGCTCATGATGGTCCTTTCAACGCATCTGCTCCAGTAAGCGTCGTCGCTGGGCAGGCAGAGCGCACTTCGCGGCGCGCCGACGCCAGGCGTGACGCGGGCGCCGTCAATGACTGGTGCCTTCCGAGCGCGATATCTTGTTCCACACGTTGTACTTGCCGACCGGTTTTTTGGCCGGGATGCGCTTCACCTCTTTCAAGGTCTGGGCGTCGATCACGATCAGCGCGCCTTCCAACTCCCAAAGGCTGGCCAGCGCGTAGCGGCCGTCGCGGGTGAACTCGACGTGCGCCAGCGTCTGCCCGGGCGCGGCCTCGATCTGGCCGACCACCTCCAGGGTCTGCTTGTCGATCACCTGCAGCGCGTTCTTGTGTTCCTTGCTCATCATCGAGTCAGTAAAGGCATAGCGACTGTTCTCGTGGCTGCGCAGGAAGAAACCCGGTCCGAGGGTCTTGATTTCCTTGATGATCTGGTAGGTTCCCAGATCGATGACGGTGATCACCCCTTCGTTTAGGTTTGGTGAGGCCATTACCGTCCGTTCGCGACCAGCCGGGTCCTTCCACTTCCAGGTGATTCCGGAGCCGAGATGCGGCATTCCCGGCAGGTCGAGGTCGGCGATCTTCTTGCGGCCGTCGAGAAAGATCACCTGTCCCTTGCTCGCCGAGCGCGACGCGCCGAGGATCTCGTGGTAGGTCTGGGTGAAGAAGAAGTCGTCCAGATAGTCCTTGAGCAGGGTTCGCCGCGGGTAGAACATGCCGGGCGTAAAGTGGCCCTCTTTGTACTGGAAGTCGTGTACCAGTCCTTCGGCAACCGGTTCGGCCTCGGGGTCGTAGCTGATCTCCCAGACTTCGGGAACGTCCTTCAAGGCCGCCACGAAACTTTTGCGCGGCGCCGCGTCATAGACCGCCGAGACCCGCGAAGTCTTGTCGCCTGCAGCATTCAGTGTCGGGATGACCTTCACCAGCGAGAGGTCCCCGGCGTCGAGCAGCACCAGGCTGTGCGGCAGGTAGTTGGCGACCATCACCCATTTGCCGTCGCCCGAGACGGCCGCGTTGCGCGTGTTGAGGCCGGCCCGGATCTCGGCGACGACCATGAGATTGTAGATGTCGAACTTGGTGATCCAGCCGTCACGCGAAGCAAAATAGACGAAACGCCCGTCTGGCGAGAACTTCGGCCCGCCGTGCAGCGCGTAGCGACTGGGAAAGCGGTACAGGCGCTCGAGCTTGTCGCCGTCGAGCAGCGACACATGATGGTCGCCGGTCTCGACGACGATGAAGAGATTGAGCGGGTCGGCTCCCCGCAGCCCGGGGCCGGGTTGCGCCGGCAGGTTCGCGGCGTCAGCGTTGACCATCTGCGAAGCGCGGATCTGCGCTTCGCCCCAGACCGGCGCCGGGGTCACCTTGCTGTAGATCAGGTCGCCAAGTTGCGCCAGCTCGTCGGCGCTCAGCTTGTCGCCGAAAGCCGGCATCTGGGTCGCCACCCGCCCCTCGCCGATGACCTTCAGCGCTTCCGGCTTGCGCAGTCGCTCGAGGCTTTCCGGTAGCAGCGCCGGACCAATGCCGCCAAAGCGGCTTTCGCCGTGACACGCGGCACAATGTTCCTGATACAGTGCGGCGGCGTTGCCGGTCGGTCCCGCGGCGCTGGCCAGTGATGAGGCGCCGCCAAGAAACACCGCCCAACAGCAGACGGAAAAGCCCCGCAGCCAGGTCATGAAGCCCTCCGCAAGCGGATGTAGGGGCTGACGCGCAGGCGCTCGTGGCCCGATTCGACGCCGATTTCCTCATCGTCGAGATAGCAGCCGGGATCTTCGGCCCAGGCGTCGCCGGTCAGTTGCTGGGCACGGACGCGGGTGTTGCCGTTGCAGATGTCGAAGTGCTGGCAATCGCCGCAGCGTCCCGAGACGCTGCGCGGAGACTGCTTGAGACCGGCCATCAGCGGGTCGGAAAGATCCATCCAGATTTCCGAAAACGGTCGATCGCGGATGTTCCCCAGGCTGTAATGCCACCACATGGTGTCGGGATGGACGTTGCCGAGATTGTCGATATTGGCCACGTTGACGCCGGACGAATTACCGCCCCACTGCGCCAGGCGGGCGCGGATGTTGGCCGCCCTGTCGGGGAATTTCTTCTGCACCCAGTGCAAAAAGTAGACGCCATCGGCGTCGTTGTTGCCGGTGGTGAACTCCTTGTGCAGGCCACGCTGCTGGTATTCCCAGCAGGTGTCAAAGAGCAGATCCATCGCCCACCGCGTCAGTTTGTGCTGCGCATCGTCCTTGCGATTCTTGTTGCCGCGGCCGGCATAGTTGAGGTGCGAGAAGTAGAAGCGGTCGATCCCCTCGTCCTCGACCAGTTCGAGCAGCCGTGGCAGGTCATGCGCGTTGTCCTGGGTCATCGTGAAGCGAACGCCGATCTTCAGGCCGAGGTCGCGGCACAGGCGGATGCCTTTCAAGGAGGCGTCGAAGGCGCCTTCCATGCGCCGGAACTTGTCGTGGGTGGCACCGATGCCGTCGAGCGAAACGCCGACGTAGTCGAAATCGCACGCGGCGATGTGTTCGATGTTCGAGGCGTCGATCAGCGTCCCGTTCGACGACAAACCGACGTAGAAGCCCATCGCTTTGGCCCGCTGCGCAATGGCAAAGATGTCCGGTCGCAGCAAGGGCTCACCGCCGGACAGAATCAGCACCGGCACACGAAAGCGCTTGAGGTCATCCATCACGATGAAGATTTCGTCAGTCGTCAGCTCGCCGGGGAAGTCCTTGTCGGCGGAAATCGAATAGCAGTGCTTGCAGGTCAGGTTGCAGCGGCGGATGAGATTCCAGATCACCACCGGCGCCGGCGGGTTCTGCTTCGGGCCGGGCTGCCTTGGAGCACCGAGTTCCTGCATGTACTGGGAGATCCGAAACATCGTTCAGCCCCTGATAGAAGACCGCGTATTAGAGAGCAGGCCCGGCCGGGTGGCCTTGACGTGGATCAAGCCTCACCTGATCCGGCGTCGGGCGCCTGGCCGGTGTCCGCGACCGCCGGCTAGCAAGCGGCAGCCCCGACGACGTATTCTCCCCCGCGCGTCCCCGGCGGGCAAGCACCCGTTGTGCTGGCCACTTCGCTCGCCGCTCGTTCTCCGCACGCGCCGATCCGATATCGGCCGTCCCTCGCCCGTCAGACGACCGCAAGGGTTGCGAAGGACCCCTCCCGTCGGCAGTAGCCAGCCCTGCAGTACCGCTCCGAGTTTGGCCCCTTGCTTCGCTGGCTGCGATTGCTGTCTTCTGGTGCTGCCGCAGCCGTGCACAGGGCTGGACGAGCGCCGCTGAACTGTTGTAAATATCGCATTGCCTCGCCGACCCCGACGGCGAGTCCTTCGCGCGTAGCAACCTGCCGTTTCATGAAGGCTTTTCGACGTTAACCTGGCGCATGATGGTCACCAAGTACTGCGCGCGCTGCCACCGTCCCGATGGCCGCTAAATTCATATCGGGCAACCGGCTGACGCTGTTGAACAGCGGCGCCGAGTACTTTCCGGAACTGATCCGGGCGATTGACGGGGCGCAACGTGACGTGCACCTCGAAAGCTATATTTTCGAGGATGATGCCACCGGCCGCGCGGTCGCCGAGGCCCTGAGCAATGCCGCGCGCCGCGGGGTCACGGTGCGCGTTCTGGTGGACGGTTTCGGCGCCCGCGAGTTTGCCGATCGCCTGCAGCCGGCGCTGGTCGAGGCCGGTGTCCAGGCGATGATCTACCGGCCCGACATTGCCCGCTTTCAGTTGCGGCGCCATCGACTGCGTCGTCTGCACCGCAAGCTGGCGGCGATCGATGGCGAAATCGCTTTCGTCGGCGGGATCAATGTCATCGACGATCTCAATACCCCGTACCAGATCCCGCCACGCTACGACTATGCGGTTCGCGTCGAAGGGCCGCTACTGACGCCGATTCAGCACGCGCAGCACCGCTTGTGGGAAATCGTGCTGTGGGCGAAGCTCAATCGCCGCTATCGCCTGACCCGTAGCTCGCCGATCGACCCGGAGGTGCGCGGCGAGCAGACCGCGGCCTTTCTGGTGCGCGACAACATTCTCCACCGGCGTGACATCGAGGAGGCCTACCTCGAGGCAATCGACGCGGCGCAAGAGGACGTCCTTCTCGCCAGCGCCTATTTCCTGCCCGGGCGGCGCTTCCGGAAAGCGCTGCAGAGCGCCGCGAAGCGTCGCGTGCGGGTGGTCATCCTGCTGCAGGGGCGGATCGAATACCGCCTGCTGCACTATGCCACGCAGGCGCTTTATGGCCGATTGCTGGGAGCCGGCATCCGCATTTTCGAGTACCGGCGCAGTTTCCTGCATGCCAAGGTGGCGGTCATCGACCGCCACTGGGCAACCGTCGGCTCGTCGAATATCGACCCCTTCAGCCTGTTGCTGGCCAGGGAGGCGAACATCGTCGTCAAGGATCCAGTGTTTGCCGAAACGCTGCGGCAGAGTCTTGATCAGGCAATGCTGAATGGTGCGCGCGAGTTGCCGGTCGACAGCTGGAAGCGCTTGCCGTGGCCTTCCCGCCTGCTGCGCTGGGTCAGCTACAACCTGGTGCGAGTACTGGTCGGTATCGTCGGCTACGGTGGCAAGCGTTAGCCGGGACAAACGCCGCGTAACGCGGGTACGCGATCGATCGACCAGGAGGCGATCGCCCAGCGCCAGAAGTCGCCAAGCGGTCCGGCACTGATTTCCGCCGGCACCGGGTGGCCCAGGAAATGCAGCGCCGCCGATAGCAGCGCGCTGCCCGCCGCCGGGTCGACTGCGCTTGCCCGCGTCTGTTTCGAAAGCTTCTCGCCCGCCGCATTGGTCACCACCGGCAGGTGGGCGTAAGTCGGCGTCGGCAGCCCCAAGCGCCGCTGCAACCAGATCTGGCGTGGCGTCGAATCAAGCAGGTCGACGCCGCGGACGACGGCGTTGACCCCTTGTGCCGCGTCGTCGGCGACCACCGCCAGCTGGTACGCATACTGCCCGTCGGCGCGCAGCAGGATGATGTCGCCGACCGCGCGTTGGAGGTTCTGCTGCATGGGGCCTTGCACCCGATCGTCAAAGGCGACGACCTGGTCCGGCAGGCGCAAACGCCAGGCGCGCGCCGCTCGTCCGCCGACCAGACCAGCACGACAGGTTCCGGGGTAGACCAGCGCGCCATCGACCGAGCGCGGTGGCGAGTGCGAGGCGATCTCGCGCCGCGAGCAGGCGCAGGGGTAGACGTCGCCGTCGAGTTGCAGGCGTACCAATGCGGCGTGATAGAAGTCGAGGCGACGGCTCTGGACCAGGACTTCGCCATCCCAGGCAAAGCCAAAGCGTTCGAGCGTCCGCCGGATGTGGTCCGCTGCACCGCGCACCGTCCGTGGCTGGTCTACGTCTTCGATGCGCAGCAGCCACTGGCCGTTGTTGGCGCGGGCATCGAGATAACTGCCCAAGGCAGCGACCAGCGAACCGAAGTGCAAGGGGCCGCTCGGCGAAGGCGCAAAACGGCCGCGATAGGGTGAGCGGGGACCTTCGCCACTTGCGGCGTGGCCACTCTGCGCGCGTTCCTCAGAAGTCATCGTCACGTTCCTGGCTGGCACTCGTGTCGCCAGCCGATTTGTTCGCCGCGCGCCGGGTGGCCGTCCCGGGGCGCGGCTCGGCACTGATCACCGGGCGCCTTTGTTTTTCCACCGCCGCCGCGTAAGATCCGCCGGTCATTACAAGGACTCCAGCCATGAGCGGTCGTTTGTTCACCCCTGCCAACGAAGCTGCCATTCTCGCCGAGGCTCTCCCGTACATCAAACGTTTCCACGGCAAGACGATCGTCGTCAAGTACGGCGGCAACGCGATGACCGACGAGCATCTCAAGCAGTGCTTTGCGCGTGACGTCGTGTTGCTCAAACTGGTCGGAATGAACGTGGTGGTGGTGCACGGCGGTGGGCCGCAAATCGAAAGCCTGCTTGCCCGGGTCGGCAAGAGGGGTCACTTCGTCCAGGGAATGCGCGTCACCGATGCCGAGACGATGGAGATTGTCGAGATGGTGCTCGGCGGTCAGGTGAACAAGGACGTCGTCAACCTGATCAATCAGGCCGGTGGCAAGGCGGTTGGGCTGACCGGCAAGGATGGCAGTTTCATTCGCGCCAAGAAGCTGCTGCTGGCGAACGATGACCATACCGGCGACCTGATCGACGTTGGTCAGGTCGGGGACATCACCCAGATCGATCCATCGCTGATCGGGCACCTCGAGGCAGGTGGCTTCATCCCGGTCGTCGCGCCGATCGGTGTCGGCAAGGGCGGAGAAACCTTCAACATCAACGCCGATGTCGTCGCCGGCAAGATTGCCGAAATCCTCAAGGCCGAGAAGCTGGTGCTGCTCACCAACACCCCTGGCGTCCTTGATCAGAGCGGCAAGCTGATCACCGGCATGACACCGAAAGAGATTGTCGCGATGGTCACTGACGGCACGCTGTCCGGCGGCATGCTGCCCAAAATCAGCTCAGCGCTCGACGCGGCGCGCAATGGCGTCAGGAGCGTGCACATCATCGATGGCCGGGTCGAACACGCGCTGTTGCTCGAAATCCTGACCGATCACGGGGTCGGGACAATGATCAACTCGCACTGACCAGGAGATCCCGCTGAGCAGCCCGCCACCGGTCTGGCTGTTTGACCTCGACAACACGCTGCACGACGCCAGTCCGCACATTTTCCCGCACATCAACCGCTCGATGGTGGCGTACATCCGCGAGTCGCTGGGAGTTGACGAGGACGAAGCGACCCGCATCCGCCAGGACTACTGGCAGCGCTATGGCGCGACCCTGCTCGGCATGATGCGGCATCACGGCGCCGATCCGCGGCACTTTCTCTGGCATACCCATCAGTTTCCCGACCTCCGGCGGATGCTGGTCTTCGACCGTGGTCTGCGGGCGATGCTTGGCCGCCTGCCGGGGCGCAAGATCGTTTTCTCCAACGCGCCGGCGCGTTACAGCGAGGCGGTGCTCGAACTGACCGGAATCAGGAGCTGCTTCGACGCCGTGTACTCGGTCGAGCGCATCCGCTTTCAACCCAAACCAGCGGTTGCGGGCTTCCGTCGCTTGCTGCGCAGCGAAGGGCTTGACGCACGGCGCTGCATCATGGTCGACGATGTGCTATCCAATCTCCGAACCGCCAAACGGCTCGGCATGAAGACCGTCTGGCCAAGTGCGGCGACGCGCCTGCCGGGGTGGGTGGACGTCAGACTGGTCTCGATTCTCGACCTGCCGCGTCATCTGCCACGCTTGTGGCGGCGGGATTCGCTGGCTTGAGGAGTGCGTAGCGAGAAGGGCCAGAGCACAGTCGCCATCGACGATTGTCCACAGGTCCCCTGGCTCGCCGCGAGCCTGGCCCATCCGTCAAAGCTCGTGCCGGTGCGCGTCAGTGGGTGCGGCCGATGGCGTGACGTTCCGCACACGATGGCCGGCGCTGTCGTGTACACTTCGCGCGAGGCAACTCTTGGTCGGTGCACATGCGAGACTCGGCTTCACTGGAACAGCAGCTGCTTGAACACCAGGCGATCCTCGCACATTCGGGGATCGCGGTGGTGTGCACGCGCAATCGTCGGGTATATCGCTGCAACCCGCGCGCGGAGGAGCTTTTCGGTTGGCCGGCGGAAACACTCGTTGGTCAGGATGACCTGGTGTTCTATGCGAACAGCGAGGCCTGCGATGCGCTGCGCCGGAAGGCCAGGCAGCTGTTGCGCGATGGCAAGACCCTCGACCTCGAAACCGAACTGGCGCGCCGTGACGGCAGCACGTTTATTGCCCACCTGGTTGCGCGTGCCATCGACCCCGACGTGCCGAGCGAAGGGTCGGTCTGGATTGTTCGCGATATCACGCATGAAGCCACAGCACGCGAGGCGAACGCGCGCCTGTTGCGCGAGCAGCAGCTCATCTTTCAGAACGCCGAGACCGGCATCGTGATCCTGCGTGAGCGCGTCATCCAGCGCTGCAATCGTCGCTTTGCCGAGATCATGGGGTACACGCCGGACGAACTCGTCGGCCAGTCGACCCGACTCTACTACCCGAGCGACGAGGCGTGGCTGGAAACCGGCCGTCGGGCGTATGCGGCGATCGCTGCAACCGGTATCTACCGCGGGCAGACGGCCTTCTATCGCCGCGATGGTACGCCGATCTGGAGCGACATCACCGGCAGCATGATCAACCCGGCGAAGCCTGACGACGGCCACATCTGGCTCTACGAAGACGTAACCGAGAAGCGCCGGGCGAGCCGGGCGATGGATGCCTTGCTGCGCGAGCAGACGCTGATCTTCGAACGCGCCCCGATCGGCATCGCCTTTGTTCGCGAACGCGTCATCCAGCGCTGCAATCCGAGTTTCGAGAGGATTTTCGGTTATCTGCCGGGGCAAATGCTCGGTCGCTCCACCCGCGTCTGCTTCGCCAGCGAAAGCGCATGGCTCGAAGCGGGCGAGCGGGTGTACTCGGCGATTGCCGCGTCCGGAAGGTTCATCGGCGAGATCGAGTACCGCAAGGCGGATGGAACGACCATCTGGTGCCAGGTCACCGGCAGCCTGCTCGATCCGGAAAACGCGGACGAAGGCCACGTCTGGCTGTTCGAGGACATCACCGCCCGCCGCGCCGCCGAGCAGGCTCTGCGCGAAAGCCATCTCGAACTCGAGAGACGGGTGGCCGAGCGTACTCTTGAACTCTCGAGGCAACTGCATTTCATGCAGCAGCTGGTTGAGGCAATTCCCGGGCCGGTGTTCTACAAGAACCGCGCTGGGCGCTATCTGGGCTGTAATCAGTCCTTCCTCGAAATGCTCGGCAAGCCCCGCGAGGCCGTGGTCGGGGCGACGGTCTACGACGTTGCGCCGCGTGAACTCGCCGACCGCTATAGGGCAGCCGACGAGGAGCTGTTTCAGCGTTCCGGCTCGCAGGTTTACGAGACGAGGGTGCTGCGCGCCGACGGCGAGTACCGCGATGTCGTCTTCCACAAGGCGATCTATGGCTCGCCCGGGGAGTGCGGCGGCGGCCTGGTGGGGATCATGCTCGATATCACCGAGCGAAAGCGGATGGAGGCCGACCTGCAGCAGGCGGCGACGGTTTTCGACTGCAGTGCCGAAGGAATCACGATCACCTCCCCGACCGGCAATATCGTCAACGTGAACCGCGCTTTTACGGAGATCACGGGGTACGCCAAAGACGAAGTCGTCGGCGGCAACCCGCGGATGCTGCATTCAGGACTGCAGGATGCCGAGTTCTATCGCAAGATGTGGCGGACGCTGGTCGCCAGCGGGCGCTGGAAGGGCGAAATCTGGAACCGGCGCAAGGATGGCCAGGCCTTCCTGGAGTCGCTGACGATCAGTGCCGTCAAGGGCCATGATGGTCAGGTCACGCACTACGTCGGCGTCTTTTCGGACATCACCGAACTGCGCAGGGCTCACGATCAGCTCGATCACCAGGCACACCATGATTCGCTGACCGGCCTGCCCAACCGGCTGCTGCTCGGTGACCGATTGCGCAAGGCCCTGCAACGCGCCCGCCGCGACGGGAAGGGGCTGGCGGTCCTTTTCATCGATCTCGATCGATTCAAGAATATCAACGATACGCTCGGTCACGAGGTTGGTGACCGCGTGCTGTGCGAGGTCGCGCGACGCCTTGGTGGACTGATGCGTGAAGCGGACACCGTCGGGCGCCTCGGCGGCGACGAGTTCCTGATCGTGATCGAGGACTTCGTCGAGCCTTCGGCCGTCTCGCACATCGCGGACAAGATTCTCAACGCCCTGCAGGGTTCGCCGGTGACGGTAGAGCATGAGTTCTTCGTCGGCGCCAGTATCGGCATCAGCCTCTTTCCGCAGGATGGAGACGACGGCGAAACACTGATGAAGAACGCCGATGTGGCCATGTACCGGGCCAAGGATAGTGGCCGCAACGCCTACGAGTTCTTCACCAAGGATCTGACCCAGTCGTCGCTGGCGCGTCTACAAATGGAGACCGACCTGCGCCGGGCAATCGATCGTGGCGAGCTGCGGGTGTTCCTGCAGCCGCAGTTCTCGCTGACCACCGGCAAAGTGGTCGGCGCCGAAGCGCTGGTGCGCTGGCAGCATTCGGAACATGGGCTGGTGTTGCCGGGGGAATTCATCAAACTCGCCGAGGAATCGGGCTTGATCGTCCCAATTGGCGAATGGGTCCAGTACACCGCCTGCTGCCAGTGGGCGGCCTGGGTCGACGCCGGCCTCAACCCCGGGGTCTTATCGATCAACGTTTCCGGCGCCGAGTTCGCGCGCGGCCGCATCCAGGAATCCGCCCGCAAGACGCTCGAATCCTCGCGGCTGGCAGCGCATTTTCTCGAACTGGAGATTACCGAAAGTGCAATCATGAGTCACGCGGAGAGCAGCGTTCAGGTTCTTGACAACCTGCGCGCAATGGGGCTCAACCTGGTGATCGACGACTTCGGCACCGGTTACTCGTCGCTCGCGTACCTGAAACGCCTGCCGCTGAACAAGCTGAAACTTGACCAGAGTTTCGTTCGCGGCTTGCCGGCGGACATCGAAGATCAGGCGATCAGCCGGGCGGTCATCGCGCTCGCCCACAGTCTGCAGCTGACGGTGATCGCCGAAGGCGTCGAGACCGACGCGCAGCGCGACTTCCTGACTGGCGAAGCCTGCGACGAAATGCAGGGTTACCTGTGCGGCAGGCCAATGCCTTTCGACGACTACCAGCAGCGTTTCCTCGGGGAATGAGCACCGATGGCTGAAACGGTTTCGCGGCTGGCGTTTGTCGACGCCTTGAAGGCGGTGGCCGTGCAGTTGATCGTCTTGCACCATCTGGCATTCTACGGGCCGATGTCCGACCAGGCCTACTCGCTGGCTCCTGACCTGTTTTCCTGGCTGAGCCAGGACGCACGCAGCGCGGTGCAGGCATTTCTGGTCATTGGTGGATTTCTTGCCGCGCGCAGTCTCGCTCCGGCGGGCACGCTGCTATCGTCGCAGCCGCTGGGGCTGCTGCGCAAACGTTACCTGAAGCTGGTCACCCCGTATCTGGCGGCGGTTCTGGTGGCCATCGCCTGTGCAGCGATCGCCCGCTTGCTGATGACGCATGACTCGATTCCCGGACGACCGACGCTGCCGCAGGTTGCCGCGCACGCGCTGTTGCTGCAGGACGTTCTGGGCTATGAAGGACTGTCGGCGGGAGTCTGGTACATCGCGATCGACTTCCAGCTGTTTGCGCTGCTGCTCGGGATCCTGTGGCTGGCCCGCCGCCTGGGTCGCCGGGTCGGCGCGCCACTGGTCGGCGCACTGCTGGTAGGCCTGGTGGCGCTGGCGTCGCTGTACCACTTCAACCGCGATTCGGCCTGGGACGCCTGGGCGATCTACTTCTTCGGTTCCTATGCCTTGGGGGCACTGACCTACTGGGCGAGCAATCGGCAACGGGCGGCGGGATGGTTGCTGCTGATCGGCGCCAGCGTGGTTGCCGCACTGTTCGTCGACTACCGCTCGCGGATCGCCGTGGCCTTACTGGTTGGCCTGGCGCTAGGCCTGGCCCGCCGCAGCGGGGTTCTCGAAAGCTGGCCCAGGTCGCGGGTGGTCGCCTACCTGGCAACGATCTCCTATTCCGTCTTTCTGATCCATTTTCCGGTCTGCCTGGTGATCAACGGGCTGTTCTCGCGCTTTGGCATGCCCGATCCGACGGTCAAACTGGCTGGCGTGTTGGTCGCCTGGCTGGCCAGCCTGGCCGCCGGGGGGCTGTTCTACCGTTTCGTCGAAAGCCCGGCGCAACGCGGGTTTCGGCGACTGCGATGGGTGGCCACTTAACAGGAAGGTTTCAGCCACGCGGCGGCAGACAACGCAAAGTAGCTCAGGATGCCGTCGGCACCCGCTCGCTTGAAGGCCAGCAGGCTCTCGAGAACGCACGCTCTCTCGTCCAGCCAACCGTTCTGGGCGGCGGCCTTGAGCATCGCGTACTCGCCGCTGACCTGATAAACGTAGGTCGGGACCCGGTATTCTTCCTTGACGCGGCGGACGATGTCGAGATAAGGCATCCCCGGCTTGACCATCACCATGTCAGCGCCTTCAGCCAGGTCCAGCGCGACCTCGCGCAGCGCCTCGTTGGTGTTTGCCGGGTCCATCTGATAGGTGTGCTTGCTGCCCTTGCCAAGGTTGCCAGCCGAACCGACGGCGTCGCGGAACGGACCGTAGAAGCTCGAAGCGTACTTGGCCGAGTACGCCAGGATGCGCGTGTGCACCAGCTTCGCCGCGTCAAGTTCGCGGCGAATCCGGGCGACCCGGCCGTCCATCATGTCCGAAGGCGCGACGATGTCGGCACCCGCTTGTGCATGCACCAGTGCTTGCCTGGCTAGAACTTCCAGCGTCTCATCGTTCAACACATAACCCGACGGGTCGTCAGCGTCGATCAGCCCGTCCTGCCCATGGCTGGTATAGGGGTCGAGAGCGATGTCGGTAATCACCCCCAGCTCGGGAAACTCTTTCTTCAGCACCGTGACCACCCGCGGCACCAGGCCATCCGGGTTGTAAGCCTCTTCGGCCGCCGGAGTCTTGCCGGCAGCGTCGATCACCGGGAACACGGCCAGTGCCGGGACGCCGAGTGCCAGCATCTGTTCCGCTGTCTTCAGCAAGTGGTCCAGGCTTTGCCGCTCAATGCCGGGCATAGAGGCGATCGGCTCGAGGCGCCTGGCGCCGTCGAGAACGAACACCGGATAGATCAGGTCGTCTGCCGTCAGCCGCGACTCGCGCATCAGGCGACGCGAGAAATCGTCACGGCGCATGCGGCGCAGGCGCGTACCGGGGAAGTTTCCTTTGCTGTCCATGGAATCCGTTTCGACAAGATCGAGACAATTGACAAAAAGACCGGCCGGGCAGGGAACTATCGCCGGGCCCTCTGCTCTTATCACTCGGATGGCCTCGCCATCCCCCGCTTCACCTCCCTGAGCGGGTGCCTTATTCCTGTAAGGCATGTTGCCCCCGGCCCCCCTTGGCCGGGGGTTTTTTTTACCCTTTGCCTCTGCTGCAGGGCCGTCGCGCGCTCCAGCCGATGGCGTTGCGCTTCTTCGGGCGTGCCGTCTTCTCGCCGGCCAGCCCGGTCGGCGGTGGCCGCTCTCCCCTGCTCGCCAGGCCCAGCCATGCACCGAGGATCGTCTCCGCTTCCTGCACGCCCGACTTTTTCAGACTTGAAAACAGCTGCTGCGTGCAGTTGCCGGCGATTCCCGTCAGCACCGTCCGCACCTCGCGCAAGGTCAGCACCTGTTGCTGGCGACTCAGTTTGTCAGCCTTGGTCAGCAGGACGTGAATCGGCTTGCCGGTCGGCGCGAACCAGCCGAGCATCTGCAGGTCGAGTTCGGTCAGCGGATGGCGACTGTCCATGATCAGCACCAGACCACAAAGCGCTTCACGATAGCGCAGGTACGGGGCAAGCAGGCCCTCCCACTGGTCACGGATTTCTTCCGGCGCCTTGGCGAAGCCGTAGCCTGGCAGATCTACGAAGTACTTGCCTTCCTCAAGCCGGAAATAATTGAGATGCTGCGTGCGTCCCGGTGTCTTGGAGACGAACGCCAGACGCGTGTGGTTGGCCAGGGTGTTGATCGCCGACGACTTGCCGGCATTCGAGCGCCCGGCGAACGCGACTTCGTACTGCGAATCGGTCGGCAGATCGCGCAAGTCGGCAACGGTCGTCGTGAAAACGGCTGTCTGAAAGAGTGGCATCGAGTAACCGGAGTGAGGAGGGACGGGCACGTGCAAACAGCAAACTGATATAGAATATCAGGTTTGTTGCCTGCCTTCTCCGGGCCAAGATCAGTCACCGTTGTCAATGGGAGTTTGGACATGATTCGTACAATGGCACTAGCGGTGATCCTGACCGCCAGTTTCCCCGCCCTCGCAGCAGAACCGGCCAAAGCCAAGGTCGACCCGGCAAAAGGCAAGGAAATTGCCGAGGGCGTTTGTGTCGGCTGCCACGGCGCCGACGGAAACAGCCCGGCAGCGCCCAATCCGATCCTTGCTGGCCAGATCCCCGAGTATCTGCACAAGCAGCTGAGCAATTTCCAGTCAGTAGACGGAAAGCCGCCGGTACGCAATAACGCGATCATGGGCGGCATGGTCGCGGCGTTGTCGGACGAAGACATGAAGAGTCTGGCAGTCTATTTTTCCCAGCAAAAAATGAAACCCTCGGTGGCCAAGGATGAAAAACTGCTTGCCGAGGGCCAGACGCTGTGGCGCAAGGGCGACTTCGAAAAGGGCATCCCCGCATGTGCTGGCTGTCACGGCCCGAGCGGCGCCGGCCTGCCGGTACAGTATCCGCGGCTGGCCGGACAGTACGCGGAATACACAGTGAGTCAGCTGATGGCCTTCAGAAGCCACGAGCGAGCCAACGATTCGGAAAAAATGATGCGAGTCATTGCCGGCAAGTTGTCGGACGCTCAGATCCATGCCGTCGCCGAGTACGTTGCCGGCTTGCGCTAGCAGCAGCTGCCGCTGGTCAGTGGCGATGGCGCATTGACGCCGCTTGGCATTGAGCGCCGGACGCTCTAGTATGGTACTGCTGACTTCCTGACCAGAAAGGACGCTCAATGAAAACAATCAGGCAAATCCTCGACAGCAAGAGTGGGCCGTTGGTAACCGTTTCGCCAGACGACGCGGTTTTCAAGGCCTTGCAGGTGATGGCCGAGCACAACGTCGGTGCGGTCCTGGTGGTCGACGGGGACCACCTGCTCGGCATATTCTCGGAGCGTGATTACGCTCGCAAGATGATCCTCTTCGGCAAGTCCTCGAAAGAAACCCCGATTCGCGAGATCATGACCGACAAGGTGCTGTGCGTGACGCCGGACCGGACGGTCGACGAGTGCATGGCGCTGATGACCGACCGGCACTTCCGTCACTTGCCGGTTCTCGACGGCGACCGCAGGATTCTCGGCGTTGTTTCGATCGGCGATGTGGTCAAGGAAACGATCAGCGCGCAGCAGTTCCTGATCGACGAGTTGGGCAAGTACATCAGCGGCTCTGCGATCTCCGAGCCCATACTCCCGGACTAGCGCTGTCGCGGGCCGCCGCCGCAGACGGTCGCGCGGATCACGAGCGCTGGTGTGGGGCGCGGTTCTACACAATTCTTGTGTCGCACTTCTGCCGGGCCGTTCGCCGTGGCAACAACGTCCCGTTTTGAGGGGTAGGCGCGTGGCCGCCGGCCGTTCCCCTTCCACCACCAGTCCGTGACGGGCAGCACACCCTGCCGGGGCCGAGGTGAAGCCCTGAAGCCGGACCCACGTTGCCGCAGAAGACGACCATAGCGCTCCCCTTGGCGGCGGCCAGGAGTAACCGGAATCGCCTGCTCGTTGACCACCGGCAGCACCGCGTTGGCGGCGCGTCGGCACCGTCGCTCGCGGATGTCCATCGAATCGACCCATGACTTATCCCACCATCCTCAGCGCCTCCATATTCCTGCTCATCGTGTTCGCCGTCGAGCGACTCTGTCGGCGGTGGGGCGTACCATCGGTCATCGTTCTGGTCGCCAGCGGCCTCCTGGCCAGACCGATCCTCGACTCCCTTGGGGTGACGCTTGGCTGGGCCGGCACCCTGGTGCCGATCATCGGCACCATCGGCCTGGTGCTGATCGTGCTGGAAGGGGCTCTGGACATCGAATTGCGGCGCCAGCGCCTGCGCCTGATCGGCGCCACCTTCATGCTGGCGACCGCCGGCTATCTGATCTGCGTACTTGTCTTCGCCGGTGTCGGCAGGTTGGTGCTGGGGCTCGGCGCGGTACAGGCGGTGCTGCTGGCAACTTCCGTAGCAGTCATCAGCAGCGCCGTAGCCATCCCGGGAAGCACCTTCCTCCCGCCGAAGGCGCGCGAACTCATCGTCTACGAGAGTTCGATGTCGGACATCATCGGCGTTCTGGTGTTCTTTTCGCTGCTGCATTCGGACGGCAGTGTCCAGGGCGCGGTGTTGGCGCTCTTGGGCGGAGGCATCCTGTCGCTGCTGCTGTCCGTGCTCTGTGCGCTGGCGCTGATGGTACTGCTGCTGCGCGTCGCTGGTCCGATCCGCTTCGTGCCGCTACTGGCGGGCCTGTTCGCGCTGTATGCCACGGGCGAACTGCTGCACCTCTCGCCCCTGATCATGGTGTTGTTCCTGGGGCTGCTGCTCAACAAGCCATCGCTGGTCACTCGCTTCCGGCCAATCAGAGCCTGGGTCAGTGACGATTACGAATCCACTCTGTCCGAATTCAGGACGCTGGTGGTCGAACTGACCTTTGTCGTTCGCGGCTTCTTCTTCGTGCTGCTCGGCTACTGGACCGATCTGTCCGACCTCGCTTCGCCGTCCGCATGGATCGCCGCGGCGCTGGTGTTGGCGGTGGTCTATGGCAGCCGCTTGCTGCTGCTGCGGGTGATAGTGGGTGCGGCCGCTGCGCGGCCCTTGATGTGGATCGCCCCACGCGGCTTGATCACCGTCCTGCTCTTTCTGCATGTCCGGGAGGCCTTTTCCTTGCCCAGCTATCTGAATGGCTCGGTGATGCTGGTGGTGCTGATCTCGTCGGCGCTGATTCTGGTCGCCAGCTTCCAGGTCGGTCGCCGCCAGACGGTCCGTCCGCCAGGTCAAGTGCGGTCTTTGCCATCCCCCGCTGACCAGGCACCCCCTACGGCCGGCGCCGAAGTCATTCGGGAGTCGGGCGAGCGGGCGTGAGCCGGTCTGGGGCAGCTGCTCGGCGAGCGCCGGTGTGGTCAACGAGCGTAGGGGGGACTTTCAGCCGCGCCGGTTTGCTCGTGCGCTTTTGGTGGCCATCGACGGTCACCAAGGTGCTTGCATTTTTCCTGGTGCTCGGTTCTAATTGTGCCCTCGCCTTGTTGGCTTCCACCTGACTTCCATGCTGCGCTCCGAGGGATTTGACGCTTTCCAGCTTTCGGCAGCTTCCGTGTTCGTCGTTGCGGCTTCGTGCTCGGTAGCTTCCGTACGCGTACTACCTGACGCACCGTGGCGGGCCGGGAAAAAATAAGTCGAGACGCAGCAAACGACAGCAGATTCCAGAAACCCCCGCCGGTGCAAGCCGGGCGGGGGTTTCGCATTTCTGGACCAACGCCCGGCGACCGCAGCAGTTCTTCTTGAAGGAGAGTCCCTTGTCCACGCAAACACCCGAAACCCTGACCGGAGCGCAGATCGTCGTGCGCCTGCTCGAACGGCAGGGCATTCGAACCTTGGCCGGCATCCCCGGCGGGGCGATTCTGCCGATCTATGACGCCTTGTCCAAGTCAGCGCTGATTCATCACGTTCTGGCGCGGCATGAGCAAGGGGGGGGCTTCATGGCGCAGGGAATGGCCCGCGCCACCGGCACACCGGCGGTATGCATGGCTTCTTCAGGCCCCGGTGCGACCAATCTGCTGACCGCGATTGCCGACGCCAAGCTGGATTCGATTCCGCTGGTCGCGATCACCGGGCAGGTGCCACGGGCGATGATCGGTACCGACGCCTTTCAGGAGGTCGATACCTATGGCCTGAGCATTCCGATCACCAAGCACAACTTCCTCGTCGGCTCGGCCGAGGAGCTGCTGGACGTCGTTCCACGTGCCTTCCAGATTGCCGCCTCGGGTCGCCCGGGCCCGGTACTGGTCGACATCCCGAAGGACGTGCAGAATCAGCTGGTTGAAGTCAGCGAGTGGCCCGAGCCGGGTGGCGCTGCGCCGGTTCCCACGCCGGCGGTCGAACTGGTCGCCGCAGCCGCGGCGATGATCAACGATGCCGCCAAACCGATTCTTTATCTCGGCGGCGGGGTAGTGCACTCGGGTGCTTCCGAAGATGCCGTGGCGCTGGCCGAAAAGGCCGGGCTGCCGACGGTGATGACCTTGATGGCGCTCGGTGCGATGGCCGTCGACCATCCGTTGTCGCTGGGCATGCTCGGCATGCACGGAGCACGCTGCACCAACCTCGCGCTCGACGAGTGCGATCTGCTGATTGCCGTCGGCGCTCGTTTCGACGACCGGGCGACGGGCAAGGTGGCAGGCTTCTGTCCGCAGGCGAGGATTGTCCATATCGACATCGATCCGTCGGAACTCGACAAGATCAAGACCGCGCACATCGGTATCGCCGGTGACGTCCGCGCTGTCCTGCAGGCGCTGCTGCCGAGCATCGAGACGCGCCGGCGAGAGGTCTGGCTGTCGCGCGTCGGAAGCTTGAAAGAGGCGTATCCGCTGCGCATGCCCGGGATCGACAACCCGCGCACGCCCTATGGGCTGATCCGGGCGGTGGCCGATTGCCTCGACGATCAGGCGACGATCATCACCGACGTCGGGCAGCACCAGATGTGGGTGGCGCAGGCGTATCCCCTGCACCGGCCGCGGCAGTGGCTGACTTCCGGCGGCCTGGGAACGATGGGCTTCGGGATGCCGGCGGCAATCGGCGCGGGGCTGGCCGAGCCGAACCGGACGGTCGTCTGTTTTACCGGCGACGGCAGCATCCTGATGAACATCCAGGAACTGGTCACCGCCGCCGAGGAGCAGGTCAATGTCAAGATCGTGCTGATGAACAATTCATCGCTGGGTCTGGTCTTCCAGCAGCAGACGATGTTCTACGGCGAGCGGATTTACGCGTCGAAGTTCAAGGGTATGCCCGACTTCGTCAGGGTCGCCGAGGGCTTCGGGGTGGCAGCCGTCGACCTCGATCAGGAAAGTGATCCGCGCGCGGCGCTGGCCAAAGCGCTGTCGGCACCCGGTCCGATGCTGATCCACGTCAGCATCGCGATCGACGAACAGGTCTTACCGATGGTGCCGCCGGGTGCCGCCAACAAGGACATGATTGGAGGCTGACTGATGAACTCGATCTCACGAATGGAAAACCAGGCGGTGGCTCGCACGGTGCTCGAACTGGATGTCAACAATCACGCCGGCGTCATGTCGCACGTCGTCGGTCTGTTTTCTCGCCGCGCCTACAACGTCGAGGGCATCCTGGTGATGCCCGTCGGTAGCGGCGTGACCAGTCGCATCTGGTTGCTGGTTAACGAAGACGAGCGCCTCGACCAGATGGTCAAGCAGGTAGAGAAGCTTGAGGACGTTCTCGCCGTCCGTCGGCACGGTGCCGAGCACGAGGTCTTTGTCCGGCTCGAAGAGTTTTTCCTCTAGCAGCCTGTCGGACTTCACGCTGGCTAAGCCGGCGCGTTTCACCATACGCAACAATCAAGCCGGATTTTCGTGATTTTCCGGCTTTTCCGAGGGTTTTCCCCTCATTTTCCCTACTGTGGG
>NZ_JAPUVQ010000144.1:0-33490 GCF_029255145.1 Accumulibacter sp. | reverse complement strand
GAAGCCCGAATTGCGACGTTTTCACCACAAATCACCCTGCGGCTATCAATTCTTCATCGCTCGGAAATCCGTCCAATCCCTTGCTGCTGTTGGGATGAAGGGGTTTTCGGTCACGCACTAGCTAGGCGTTGCTCTTGATCACTGCCGCGCCGTCGCAGTAGAGGTTCGCGAGAGCAGCGTCGTCTAGGCCTAGAAGGCGCCGGCAGGACGGGCCCAGTTTCTTCCATTCCTCAGTGTGGCTGGCGCCGGTGACTTCCTGGAGGATGTGCTCGGCGGTCTGGCTGACGGCTACCAGGTAGCGGCTGGCGGCCGGCAGGCCAGACTCGAAATGATCGATGGCGTCGCGGTCGTGATGGTTTCGGATGGCCAGGGAGATTTCCTCCGGCAGCCACCAGTTCCGGGCCATCAGACAGCCGACAAGACTGTGATTGGTCGGCAGCGCCTCGCCTTCGACGTCGGTGAAGGCGCGTTCGGCTTCCCGGTTGGCTCGCCCCAGCGTTTGCATGTAGGCGGGAAAGCGGCGCAGCAGAATGACGATGCCGCAATCCCTGAACAGGCCGTAGGTATAGGCATCGTCGGCACGCAGCGCCGGCTTTCTGACGGTTTGTGCCAGCCAGCCGGAGAGAGCCGCGATCTGCGCTGACGCCTGCCAGAAGCGCTCGTAGTGTGCAGAGCCAGGGAACGCCTGGCGCAGGCTGATGGCGGCGATGGCCCGGCTGGTGGCGTCTAGGCCGAGCATCAGCAGGGCTTCGCGCACCGAACGGCAGCGGCTGTGACAACCGAAATAGGGCGAATTGGCGGTCTTGATCAGGCCGGCGGCGAGGCTGACATCGGCACTGATCTGCTGCCTGACATACTGGAGGTCGGGTTGTTCCCGACGCATTTCATGGCAGATGCGATCGATGATCGTCGGCCGCGGCGGGATGTCGATATCGCGGATCGTTCGTTCGAGCAACTCGTCAAGCGGGCGCTGCCGCCCTGGAGGGTTATCGCTCATGCTCTCGCTCGCAGCCAGTCCAGCATCGTTTCTTCGGTCATCGGGCGGGCATGAAAATAGCCCTGGACCGCGTCGACAGAAGCTTGCTCGACGGCGGCCTGTTGGGCGGCGGTCTCGACGCCCTCGGCGACCACCGTCATCCCCAGCTCGCGCCCGAGCAGGGCCATGGCCTTGACTACGGCATAGGCGCGCCGGTCGTCGGGCAGCACACGAATGAATGAGCGGTCGAGCTTGATCTTGTTGGCCGGCAGATCCATGAGGTTGGCCAGGCACGAGTAGCCGTGGCCGAAATCGTCAATGGCGATCCCGACACCCGCCACCCGGACGCTGCGCAGATTGGCCTGCACGGTTTCGGAAAGGTCGAGGAACAAGGACTCCGTAAACTCCAGCTCGATGAGTGCCGGTGCCAGGTTGGCGCAAATCAGCGCGGCCTGCAGCGCCGGTGAGAAACTCGCCGAGGTGAGCTGGGCCCGCGAGACGTTGATGGCCACCTTGGTCGGTACGCCTTCGTCGCGCAGCCTCGCGGCGTACAAGGCGCCCTGCAGCAGGCTCCATTCGCCCAGCCGGACGATGAGCCCTGTTTTTTCGGCAACCGGAATGAACTTGCCGGGCAACAGGCGCTGCTCCGGCAGATCACAGCGGATCAGCGCCTCGATGGCCTCGACGCGGCCATCGAAACCGACCAGCGGCTGATACTCGAGCGCCAGGCAGCCGCTTTCCAGGGCTCGGTGCAAGTCGGCCTCGATGGCCAGCTCATCGCGTGCGAGTTGCACGCCATGTCGACCGGCGACCGGGTCGTCGCCGGAAGCCACCAAGCACTTGCCACCGCGGCGCTTCGCCTCCACCATCGCCCGGTCGGCGCGTTCAAGCAGGCTCAGGGCGTCCTCGCCGGATTGGTGAACGGCGAGGCCCAAACTCGCCGACGGATGCATCAACAGTTCGTCGATGGCGAGCGGGCGCTCGATCTCGGCGAGTACCCGCTGCCCGATTCCGGACGCGTCCTGCAGGTTCACCGCAGGAATCAGCGCAACGAACTCGTCACTACCCATCCGCAGCAGGGTGCAATCGCTGCTCAAGCTCAGCCGCAGGCGCTCCGCCAGCCGCACAATGACGCGGTCTCCGGCGGCGTGGCCGAAGGACTCGTTGATCTGCCGGAAACGGTCGATGTCCAGCCACAGCACCGCCAGCAAACCGCCGGTCGAGTCTGCCTCGGCAACGGCCCGGGTGGCGGCGCGCAGGCCGCCGCCACGGTTCAGGAAACCGCTGATCAGGTCGACGTCGGGGCGAGAGTCGTGCACGGGATTGGCTGCGTGTTTCCGGTCTGGTCGATTGACAGGCCTCAGACTAGGCCCCGCGACAGGCGCATCCTTGACCGGGCGCGCCTTTCGCTTCACCATTTGCGCCAATCAAGCCGCAACTTCGCTGCTGACCCCCGTCGATGACCACTCAGAGTTCGCTCGCCAGCGCCTGGCTCATTCTCTTTCGCCTGCTCGAAGCATATGGCGCCAAACCGCAAAGCTGGTTGCGCGAACTCGGCGCAGACCCGGCGCTTGCCCGTCAGCCCGGCGCGCGCTTGCCCAGCCGGCTGGTGGACGTCATCGTTACCCGGGCCGCCGCCTTGATCGAGGATCCCGCTTTTGGCCTCGGCGCGGCCGGGTGCTGGCATCCATCCAGCCTGGGCGTGCTGGGCTACGCCTGGTTATCGAGCAGCACGCTGCACCAGGGCCTGAAGCGGATTGAGCGCTACGCCCGCTTGCTCGGTGACCGCTGGAGCTGCCGCTGCGTTGACGAGGCAGACGGGCTTCGTTTTGTCAGTGATCACGGGCGCAGCGACATGATCGTCGGACCCGTCATGGCCGACTTCACGCTGTCGTTGACTCTCGCCATGTGCCGCAGCAATTTCGAGCGCACGCTCAACCCGGCCAGGGTCTTCCTCCGTCGACCGATGCCAGCCGACCCGCGTCCTTACCACGATTTCTTCGCTTGTGAGGTGCGCTTCGGGGCGCTCGAGGACGCTTTGGTGCTCAGCAGCAGCGATGCCGAAGCACTCCTGCCGACCGCCAACCGTGAACTGGCAGCAACCTTCGATGCGATTCTTGCCGACCAACTGGCTGTACGCAGCAAAGATGATCTCGTTTCACGCTGCCAGGTTTTTCTGCTCAAGCAACTGACCTCCGGTGAGCCCAGCGTTGGCGACCTGGGCAAGGCCCTCGGCATGAGCCGGCGCACTTTGCAGCGCAAGCTGAACGAAATGGGCACCAGCTACCAGCAGCTTCTTGTCGGGACGCGCTATGCCCTGGCCAAGCGCTACCTCAACGACTCGGCCAAGAGCGTGACCGAAATCACCTTCCTGCTCGGTTTCTCCGAACAGGGTGCTTTCACTCGCGCGTTCAAGCGCTGGAGCGGTGCGGCGCCGAGGGATTACCGCCAGCGGGTCGACGCTTGACGACCGTTCCGGCAGGCCTGGCCGCTGCCTGGCGCGCTCACCGGAGAACCCCCAGCAGGTTCGAGAAACTGTCTGTCCACACCTCGAAGCCGGGCCGGGGACTCAGCTTATCTGCCGCCTGCATCGCCTTCGGCACCTTCGCCGCGCGCTCGGGGGACATCAGCAGCACCCACACCGAGTGGCGGCAGAAGCGGTCATCCGCCGCCGGATCGAGGTCAAAGATCAGCGCGGTCATGCCTAGCTGGGAGGCCGCAGCAGCGATCACCGGACGCAGATCAAGATAGCGGTTGGTGATGTGGACCGCCAGCAAGCCGTCGCTCTTCAGGTGTCGCAGATAAGCCCGCATCGCCTCCAGCGTCAGCAGGTGCGTCGGAATCGAATCTCCGGAAAAGGCGTCGATCGCCAGCAGGTCGAAGTTCTGGGGCGCTTCACTCTCGAGCATCAGGCGGCCATCGCCGAGCACCGGCACGATAGTGGCGGCGCTGTCGGCCAGGTAGCTGAACTCGCTGCGCGCCAGGTCGACGACCTGGTCGTTGATTTCGTACATCCGCATCTCGTCACCGGCGCGGCCGTAGGTGGCCAGCGTCCCGGCACCAAGGCCGAGGATGCCGATCCGCAGCGGCTGGTCGTCGGCGCGGCTGCGCAGTGCCAGGCCAATCCCCGAGTTCTCGCAATAATAGGCGGTTGGCTGCCGACGGTACTCCGGTGACAGGAACTGTTCGCCGTGATTGACCCGCCCGTGGAACATCTTGCGCTTGACCCCGAGGTCTTCGTCGCTTACGTCGGCGACTCGCAGCTGGCCGTAGAAGTTGCGCAGCACCAGCCGGTAGTCTTCGACGTAATCGACCGAGATACCGCCGAGGCGGTAGCCGTAGGCGAGCAGCGCCAGCAGCAACAGCCCACGCCAGCGTGGCTGCAGTTCGCGCCAGAGGACGCTGATCACCAGCGCGGCACACAGGAAGAGCCCGATCGGCAGTTCGAAGTAGGCGTTGAAGATCGCTGGCGCGATCAGGCCGACGAAAGTTCCGCCGAGCGCGCCGCCGATCGAGAGCATCAGATAGAACAGCGTCAGGTGGCGAACCGCCGGCCGGCGCCGGACCAGCTCGCCGTGGCAGACCATGCAGATGACGAACAGCGACAGCGACATCAGCGCGACGAGCAGCGGGACGTCGAGGCCAGCGCCGTCGAGCACCCGGTCGATCGCCAGAAAGGCCAGCGGCAAGGCGGCCAGGAAGCCGGGCCGATAGTAGTAGCGCGGCGCGTCGAAACAGAGGATGAAGCTCAACAGGTAGATGCTCAGCGGCAGCACCCACAGGAACGGCACCGGCGCGACATCCTGCGTCAGGTGGCGGGTGATCGCCAGCAACAGCAGCGAAGCGGTCATCGCCAGGCCGATCCACAGCAGGCACTCGGTCCACGGCGGACGCGGTGTCGCGACGGCACTGGTCGCCGCCAACTCGCGTTCGCTCGACACGCCCTTCCATGATTGCCAGGCGCTGCCCAGGCAGGCGACGACAAACACGACGTAAGCAGCCGACCAGGCGATGGCCTGATCGTGCACCCGAAAATACGGTTCGACCAGCACCGGATAGCTCAGGAGCGCGATCATCGACGCCAGGTTCGACAGCGCATAGAGACGATAGGGCATCAGACTGGCGAAGCTGCGCGCATACCACGCCTGCATCAGCGGCCCGGTCGTTGACAGCAGCAGATAGGGCATGCCGACCGCCGCGGCGAGGACGACCAGGACGTTCCAGGTCGGGTTCTCGAACGCCGCGTCTTTCCACGTCGGGTCGGCAACCACCGGCAGCGTTGCCAGACTCAGCAGCAGCAGCACGCAATGGACGATGTTCTGGCGGCGTGGCGAAAGCAACTCGTGCAACAGGTGGACGTACAGGTAACCGAGCAGAAGTTCGGCCTGAAAAAATACCAGGCAGGTGCTCCATACGGACGACGAGCCACCGAACCACGGCAGGATCATCTTGGCAATGATCGGCTGCACCTGGAAGAGCAGGAAAGCCGACAGAAAAACGGTTATCGCAAAGCTAAGCATCCGGGTTCCTGATGGGATACGGTTAAAGGTCGGCTGGGCTGGAGCCGTGCCGAAACGATGTGTTCGGAGCGTTCAGCTTGCTCGCCGGCTCATCGCGACGGGGTGTTCAACAGACGCTGAAGGGCATCGCGCGGCCGCGGAGGACGACCTGCAGGGTCGTCGCCGGACCTCCGTAGCCTCCCCGCACACGCACCGCGTCGCCTCGGTGGCAGCCAATGCCGCCCTCAGCTTCCTGCTCTGGGGGCATCCGGCGCAGCTGGCGCGGCGTGCCAGTCCTCTCGCGGGACGACCAGATTGCTGGCCGGTTGTGAGTTGAAATGTGGCGACATGATCTGGACACCGTAGGTATTGAACTGATCCTGGATATTGGCGTGCAGTGCCGAGAGTACCGGTACGCGTTCGAGCGGCTGGTCCATGTGCGCGAACAGTTCGTATTCGACGTACCAGTCGGCCAGACTTTTTTGATAGACAAAGGGCGTCGGTACAGGCCGCAGTCCGGGTGTCTGCTTGGCAGCGGCGATGAGCATCGCATGCACCTGGCGCCAGGGCGTGTCGTAACCGATGGTCACCGAGGTCGACACCAGCGTACCGCGCTCGCCGGCGAGCCGGGAGAAGTTGCGGATCGTGTTGCCGACCAGCACCGCGTTGGGAATCGTGATCTCTTCGTTACGCATGTTGATGATCTTGGTCGACAGCACGCCGACCTGGCTGACCACGCCGGCGTTGTCGCCGATCTGCACGAAGTCGCCGACCGACAGCGCGCGCGCATAGACCAGCACCAGACCGCTCATCAACTGGTTGACGATCCCTGCCGAGCCGAGCGTGAACATGAAGCCGAACATCACCGACAGGCCCTTGAAGGCGTCGCTGTTGGACATTGGAATGAACGGGTAGGCGATGGCGATGCCCAGGCCCCAGACCACCACCGTCACCAGCCGCTGGGTTGCGCTGACGGTGTCGGCATGCAGTCCTGGCGCTTGCACCCGGCCTTCCTTGGCGGCCTTGAAGAAATTGCCGATGGCATCGTTCGCCGCCTTGGTCAAGAACAGGATGACCACCGCGGTGGTCAGTGACGGCATGGCGCCGATGAAGCTGGTGCCGATGTCTTCGAGCAGCTCCAGCAGGAAATCGCCGAGCCTGTCGCCGAGCGGCTCGGTAAGCGGAAAGCGCGCCAGGACATAGGTCAGCCACAGGTAGGCGACAGTCAACCACAGGAAGCCCATCAACACTTGCGATAGCCGCTGTACCAGCAACCAGCCGTGCCGCGCCCAGCGCAACTGCCGGTGGGCGTCCTCCCTTTCGATCAGTCGTTGCAGGCGGCCGACCACCATTCGCGTCGCGCGCGCGATCAGCCAGAGCAGAGCAAAGGCGATCACCGTCGCCACCGCGGACAGCCCGACACCCTTCAGCAACACCGCAGGACGACGTTGCTCCGCGTCGGCCTGCAGCGCTTCGGCGATTCTCTGGCGGGCGCTCTCCGCCACCTGCTCCAGAGTGAGCTTCTCCTGCGGGTCGAGGTCGGTCTCGGCGACGCCGAAGAGAAGATTGCCGCCAGCGGTCAAGGTGATGCCGCGGACACCGTCGAGAGTGAGCGGAGTCAGCTCGATCGGCAGCGCCATCTGGCTTGGCGTCAGGTGGTCGATGCGGTCGGCGGACTTGCGCGCGCGGGCTGCCGGCGAGGCCCCGAGGATGGTCCCGCGAAAGGTGACGATCGGCCGGAAGTTGTGGTACAGGATGGCCTCGCCAGTGGCGGGCTGTTCCGCCGCCGTCGCCGCGCCAACCAGGAACAGGAAGCCAACCAGCGCCAGCCAGGACAGCGTTGCGGCGAGCCTGGAGTAGGCGGCGACAGCGTTCATCACTAAATCCAGTCGAAGAGAGAGACGCGCGGGATTATACGGCCGGAAAGCCCGGCGATGAGCATGGGGAACCCCCGCTGCCGGCGTGCGCCGCGCGCCAGCTACCGCCGACCCTGGCGCCCTAGGCGGTGCCGCCGACGGTCAGCCCGTCTATCCGCAGCGTCGGCTGGCCGACGCCGACCGGAACGCTCTGTCCGTCCTTGCCGCAGGTGCCGACGCCCGGGTCGAGACACATGTCGTTGCCGACCATCGACACCTGGTTCATCGCCTCCGGACCGCTGCCGATCAGCGTCGCGCCCTTGACCGGACAGCCAATCTTGCCGTTCTCGATGAGGTAGGCCTCGGACATCGAGAAGACGAACTTGCCGTTGGTGATGTCGACCTGGCCGCCACCGAAATTGACCGCGTAGATCCCCTTCTTGACCGACTTGATGATTTCCTCCGGGGCTTTGTCGCCATTCAGCATGGTGGTGTTGGTCATCCGTGGCAAAGGCAGGTGGGCGAACGACTCACGACGGCCGTTCCCGGTCGGGGCGACGCCGCTCAGGCGCGCATTGAGGCTGTCCTGCATGTAGCCGATCAGGACGCCGTCCTCGATCAGCACCGTACGCTGCGTCGGATTGCCTTCGTCGTCGATGTTGAGCGAGCCGCGGCGGCCGGGAATCGTCCCGTCGTCGACCACCGTGACGCCTCTGGAAGCCACCTGGCTACCGATTCTGCCGGCGAAGGTCGAACTGCCCTTGCGATTGAAGTCGCCTTCGAGGCCATGACCGACCGCCTCGTGCAGCAAGATCCCCGGCCAGCCGGGACCGAGCACAACGGTCATCGTGCCGGCCGGCGCCGGACGCGCGACGAGGTTGGTCAGCGCCTGGTGCACGGCCTCGCGAGCGTAGCCGAGCAGCACGTCGTCGGTAAAGCAGCTGTAGTCGGTTCGCCCGCCACCACCCGCCGAACCCTGTTCGCGCTGGCCGCCCTGTTCGACGATGACCGTCAGCGAAACGCGCACCAGCGGTCGGATGTCGGCGGCCAGCCGGCCATCGCTGCCAGCTACCAGGACCACCTCGTATTCACCGGCCAGATGTGCCATGACCTGCGTGACGCGCGTGTCCGCGGCGCGGGCCATCGCTTCCAGCCGTTCGAGCAGCTTCACCTTGCTCGCCGCGTCGAGTGACGCCAGCGGATCGTGCGGCACGTAGAGGGCGTGCTGTCCACCGCCCTTCTTCAACGCCGGCACCCGTTTCGCTTGCCTGCCGGCGGCGGCAATTGCGCGCACCGCCTCGGCGGCGTCAGCTAGGGCCTGCACGCCGATGTCGTCCGAATAGGCGAAGGCCGTTTTCTCCCCCGCCAGCGCGCGTACGCCAACGCCCTCGTCGATATTGAAGCTGCCCGCCTTGACGATTCCCTCCTCGAGGCTCCAGCCTTCGGAGCGGCTGTACTGGAAATAGAGGTCGGCGTAGTCGACCTGGTGGGTCATGATCTTGCCAAAGACCCGGTTCAGGTCGGCAAGGCCCAGCCCGTAAGGGGTGAGCAGGGTCTTCTGGGCCTGCACGAGGAGTGTCTGCGATTTTGCGTTCATCGAATTTCCGATTGTCCTGCGTTTGATGACGGTGACGACACAGCGTCACATGACGCGGTGCTTGAGTGCCGGCAGACTGCTGCGGACCGCGGCGACGCGCTCCCGCTGCAGGTCTCCGATGACAATTCCCGGTCCCTTCGATTTGCGGTCGAGGATTTCGCCCCAGGGGTCGATCAGCATGCTGTTGCCGTGCGTTTCGCGGCCGTTCTCGTGGCGTCCACCCTGCGCCACGGCCAGCACATAGCACTGATTCTCGATCGCCCGCGCCCGCAGCAGTATTTCCCAGTGCGCCCGGCCGGTGGTCTCGGTGAACGCCGCCGGAATCACCAGCAGCTCTGTGACACCCAGCGCTCGATAAAGCTCCGGGAATCTGAGGTCGTAGCAGATCGACAGACCGACCCGGCCAAAGGAAGTGGCGAAAGCCACTGGCTGGTTGCCGGGCTCGATGGTCGCGCTCTCGTCGTAGGATTCGGCACCCTGCCGGAAACCGAACAGGTGGATCTTGTCGTAACGCGCCACCCGCTGGCCCTGTGGATCGTAGGCGACACTCGAATTGAGCACCTTGTCCGGGCTGCCGGCGCGCAGCGGCAGTGAGCCGCCAATCAGCCAGATCCCGTGCTCGCGCGCGCTGGCCGCGAGAAAGTCTTGGATCGGCCCGCAACCGTCATTCTCGCGCACGCGCACTTTGTCGGCATCGCTCATGCCCATGATCGCAAAGTACTCGGGCAGGGCGACCAACTGCGCGCCCTGAGCCACGGCTTCGGCGATGTGCTTTGCGGCGCTCCGCAAATTCTCGTCGACGCGTGGCGTCGACACCATCTGTACCGCCCCGACGCGCAGCGTGGCGGCATTCGGCAAGTCGCGTGGCAAGTCACTGCTTGGTGGGCTCATTGCTCGCTCCGGTTGGATTCTGGGAAGTGCTCGCTGGAGCAGCGGGTGATCCGGGCACCGCTGTCGCTGGCGGGGACGATGCGGCGCCTCCGGAAACTCTTTCGACCTTGGGGTCGTCCCACTTGCCGGTGACCAGGTACTCGAAACTGAACATCTTGTTGAGTGGATTCTGCAGCACCTTGTGCGCCAGCAGTGTGGCGACGCCAGCGAGCGGGTTGAGGACGGCGACGCCCAGTGCCGCGCTACCACCCAGTTCGGGCTGCACGCTGACGTTGAGGTGCTGCGTTTCGTTCTTGAGATCCGCCTCGCCGCGCATCACCACGCTGGCGCCGGGTCCATCGATCTGCAGCCGGTCGGTACGCATCAGCCCGTTTTTCAAGGTCATCTTGCCGTTGATGCTGTCGAAGGCGAAACCCTGGCTGAAGACGTCGCCGAAATCAAGCGAAAATCGGCGCGGCAGGCCCTGCAGGCTGATCAGCCCGAGCAGCTTGCCGGCCGCGCCGGGGTCCAGCTTGAGGAATTCGCCGTTGCTCGCCGCGAGCTTCATCTCGCCGCTCAGGGTGGCGTAGTCCAGACCCTCCGGCGGTCCGCTCCAGCCAAGCTTGCCCTGCATGTTGGCTTTGCCGCTTCGTACGGTCCCGGGATAGCCCAGCCGTTCGAGGAGCTTGCCGACGTCGGTGCTGTCGAGGACGAAGTCGATCTGGGTTCGGTTGCCCTTGGCGACCTGCCACTGCCCCGTCCCCGAGAACCGCGCTGCGGGGTTGAGCAGCTCGACCTTGTCGAGCCGCCAGATTCCGCCGTCATTATGGGCCTGCACTTCGAGGCGTCCGAAGCGGCGGACGCCGACGGCAAATTCGTCGACGACGATGTCGAGAGCCGGCAACTCCTGCAGGGCGTCGCCTGGCTGGATTGCCTCGACGGGCTGGTCGCTCTTTCCGGGAAGTTGCCACGTCTGCAGTCGTGCGGTCAGCTTGCCGGCACCTTCCCCGTCCCAGCGAAATGTGCCAGCGGCCTCACGCGACAGCAGCTTCGCACGCCAGACGGGATTCACCCCGGCAACGCCCAGCGTGACGTCGGTGTAGTGCCAGCCCGAGACGACGACTTCGTCGGCCTTGAGATCGACCGAGACCGGCAAGGTGCCAGCAGCGGGGGACGCCGACCCGGGGTCACCGCTCTTGCGCCGACCGCGGAGGGTCTTTCGCCAGTAGTCGACGTCGAGCAATCGGGTGCTGACGCCGATGACGATGCCGCTATCCGGCAAGGGCTTCGCTGGTCGGCCGATGGCGATCGCCGCGCTCTCGATCGAACGCTCATCGCCCAGCTTGCGCTGGATCAGCTGCATGCTGGCGACGCTGCCCAGAGTGGCGCGCAACTGACTGCGCACCGCCGCTTGCGCATTCGCCGGCGCCGGCGAAAGCGGTGAGGCCGGTGGTAGCAGCAGGTTGTCGAGGTGCAAGGGCATGGCTTCGCTGGCGGTCTTGGCGAAAGGTGCCGGCAGGGTGGACGCGATGCCGACCAGGTCCGAGTCAAGCTCCAGTTCGACCTGACGCTTCCTGACGCTGATCCTGGCGCGATAGGCGGTGCTTCCGGTCACGCTGTCGAGCAGCGGCAGGTCGACCCGTCGGCGCAACTCGTCGACGCCGACGCTGCCGTCGACCGTGACCCGAACCTTGCCCCCGTCCGCCCCACCCTTGATGGTCACCGGGCCACCGAACAGCGTGGCCTTGATCTCTGGTACGTGCAGGTCCTTCTCCGAGAACTGCAGGCGTCCGCTGAGCTCCCGCAAGGGCGGCAGCGAGCGATCGACGGTCACTTCGTTGGCCAGAAAGGCATAGCTCCCGTCGATTTTCGAGTCGCCAAGCCGAGCCTCCTCAAGCGGAATCACCAGGCCGATATCGAGGCGGCCCTTGCCGCTGGCGCTCATCTCGTCGGTGAAATGGTCGATCTGGTCGGCCACCGGACTGTCGGCGATGAACTTCAGGAACTCGGCCGTATCTCCGTCGGCACGGCCCTTGACCTTCAGGGTGGACACCGGCGCGTCGAAATCGGGTATTTCCGCCCGCGTCCGCGTGAGCCTGGCGCCGAGAATCGACCCGCGTCTGGCGTCGACGACCATCCCCGAGCCTTCGAAACGCAGATTGGCGTCGAGGTCCCTGATCTCCGGCCAGCCGGTTCCATAGTCGAGCGTCACGTCGTTGGCCTTGACGGTGACCAGGAACTGCCCCTGCTTCGGGTCTAGGAAAGGAAAATTCGCCAGGTCGCCTTTGAGCACCAGTCGTGCTTCGCTGGCCGCCCCGGCTTTCAATGCATCGCGAACCCAGTGACGGGCGTCGGCATTGATCGCCGCCGGCAGGTAGCGCCAGACGGCGCGCGCGTCGGCACGGGTCAGCGCCGCCGTCAGGTCGATGCGCCCGGGCCCGTCAGCAGCATGGCGGAAAGTCCCGCGTGCAGAACCGGCGGCGTCAGACCCGGTGAATTCCATGCTCGACAGCTCGGCATCGAGGACGCCTCTGTTGATCTTCCAGCTGGTCTGAACCTTCAGCGTGTCAAGCGCGATCGAGGACTCCGGAAAAACCAGTGGTAGATCGATGCTCACCGCCTTCGAATCAAGGGTCGCGCTCCCCCCATGTTCGCTGGCATCGACCAGGCCGGAAAGCCCCGAGGCACCCGGAAAGGCACCTTTGGCTTTCAGTGCGAGGTGGTCGAAACGCGCTTTCAGCGCGTAGGCCTGCAAGCCCTCGGCGTTGCCCTCCCAGGTGACGCGCAGCTGGCTGACCTGGCCACGCGGCGCAAAGGCGCTGAGCAACTGGCGCGACCCGGCATCCAGTGGCAGGTGCGCGGCGAGACCGGCCAGCGCGCCGAGTTCCAGCACGCTGGCGGTGGCGCTGCCGCGCACCGCAGTGCTGCCCGCCTGGCGCTGCCAGTCAAGGTGAAAATCGGTTGGCTCGACGCGAATTTGCTCCGGCGAACCCGCGCGCCCGGCGTCTGCCGGGCGCGTTGTCAGCTCGACGCGGCGCCCGTCGAGGCGGGTCCCGGCGGGCGTGAAGCGGGCGCCGACGCGGCCACTCATACGTGCCAGCTCAAGCGCCGGCAGGTCCTTCGCCAGCCGCAGATTGACATCGTCGAGCGAGAGGTCCGCCGTCAGTTCCTGCAAACCGCCTTCCGCAAAGTCAGCCCAGGCGCGCACCGCGCCGCGACCATACGGCAGCGCAACCGGATAATCGATCCAGGTGCGCCAGACGGCGAGGTCGGCGTAGTCGATCTGGACAAAGGCTTTCCCAGTCCATGACTGGGCATCGTCGAGACGCCGGCCGTGGAAGTCGCCGCGCAGGTCGATTTTCGCCGCCAGCTCCGCGGGCGGCAATGCGGTCAGCCCGAAGCGGTGCCGGCGGCCATTGTTGTCCAGGCCAAAGTTGACATCTTCGAGAATCAGCGCCGGCGCGGCGCGTTCGGCATCTTCCCAGACCACCGTCGCGCCGCTGACACGAATGCGCTTCTGCGCCAGCACCCAGTCGCCGACATCTCCGTCGCCGGCGTTCTGATCGATGGCGATGCCGGCGACGTAGAAACGGCCGTCCCTGTCGCGTCGCAGATGCAGGGTCGGCTCGTCGATCTGTAGCAAACGCAGGCGCAGTGACAGTCGCGGTATCGACGACCATGAGAGAACGCTGTGCACGCGAATGAAGGCCAGCGCCGGCTGGCCTTGCCGGTCGGCGATGAGTACGTCGGAGAGAATCAGATCCGGGTTCAGCCCGTCCCAACTGGCCTCGATTCGCCCGATGCTGACCGATAGCCCGATGGCGCGGCCGACCCGGTCCTCGATTTCAGTTCGATAGCTATCAATGTTCGGCAGTACCAGATAGCGAAGCGCCAGAACCAGCAGCACGAAGGCGAAATAGAGCAGCCAGAAAGCGCGCACGCCGAGCCGCCAGACTTTGCCCGCCAGCGGGTGCGCGAGAAACGGCAGGAGATAGTGGAAGCGATGGTAGAGCGCCGGGCGCAGTTCCTCCGCACGCATCACAGCAGGTCGCCACCCGGATACCTTTGCCAATAGCGGCGGGCCGTCACTAGAATGTCGGCAGCGCTGGACGATTGCCGCCGCCAGCCGCCGCGACGATGTCCCGGCCACCGGAGTCGGGCCGGGAATCGACAGGGTCGGCAGGGTGTGACGCTGCGGCGCTGGTAATCATGCGGTGTCCAGGACGAAAGGCGAGCGGTCAAATGAGTGGTCAACTCCGCAGCGGGAAAAGGTGCATGCAGCTTGAAGCGCCCATTGTAACGGCTTTGCCGCCGGCGTTCAGCGGCAGCGGCACGGTGTCGGCCCGACGGCCAGAGAACTGAGACAAGCATGGACCCAACCATCAAGACAAGCAATGCAACCAATGCCACGCCCGATCCCGGTGCACAGGCGCTCGACGCACCGTGGCCGGCAGCGCAGGCGCACAGTCATTACCTGCGCAACCTGCTCGTCACCCGCCCCGAGATCGGCAGCTGGCTCGGCGAGACCCAGGCGCAGGCGCTCGGCGCCAAGCAGATGAGCGATTTCCTGGCCGGCCAACCGAGCAGTACCGACGAACAAATGAAGAGCGCGCTGCGCCGCCTTCGCCAGCGGGTGATGAGCACCCTGATCGTGCGCGATCTGGGCGGCGCGGCCAGCCTCGGCGAAGTCGTCGAGAGCATGACCGTGCTCGCCGATCTGAGCACCAACTGGGCACTCGACTTCGTCCATCGACAACTGAGCGCGCAGTTCGGCGAGCCGCTGGACAGCCGGGGGCAGCCGCAACGCCTGCTGGTGATCGGCATGGGCAAGCTTGGCGGGCGCGAGCTCAACGTCTCTTCGGACGTCGATTACATCTTCATCTACCCGGAGGAGGGACAGACCGCCGGTGGTGGCGGCCGCCGGATCGACAACTACGACTTTTTCCAGCGGCTCGGCAAACGCCTGATCGGTGCCCTGGGCGAGCTCACCGAAGATGGGCGGGTGTTTCGGGTGGACATGCGCTTGCGGCCAAACGGCGACTCCGGACCGCTGGTCTGCTCGCTCGACTCGCTGGAGCAGTATCTCATCACGCAAGGCCGCGAATGGGAGCGCTACGCCTGGATCAAGGCCCGGGTACTGAACCAGGGCGTCAACCTGCAGGCCGAATGGCTGCGGGCGCTGCAGGACATCAGTCGCCCCTTTGTCTTTCGCAAGTATCTCGACTTCGGGGCGATCAACGCGATGCGCGACCTGCACGCGCAAATCCGCCGCGAGGTGGCGCGCAAGGAGATGGCCGAGCACATCAAGCTGGGGCCCGGGGGCATCCGGGAAATCGAGTTTATGGCGCAGGTCTTCCAGCTGATTCGGGGCGGTCGCGACCCGGCGCTGCAAGCGCGGCCGACGCTGACGGTTCTGGCACTGCTTGCCGAGCGTCGCCTGCTGCCAGCCGAGAACGAGCGCGAGCTGGCGGGTGCATATGACTTCCTGCGCCGTCTCGAACACCGCTTGCAGTACGTCAACGATGCCCAGACGCACCGTCTGCCGGGCAACGGCCAGGACCGACTGCAGATTGCCAGGTCGATGGGCTTTGCCGATTGGCCGGCTTTTGCGGCGGTCCTCGATGGGCATCGGGCGATCGTTTCGCGCTGCTTCGAAGAAGTCTTCTCCGAGCCAGCGGAAGGCGCGCACCCGCTGCTCGCCATCTGGGAAGAAGTGGCCGCCGGCGACGATGCGCTCGAACGCCTGGCGACGCTCGGCTTTCGCCAGCCGCAAGCGATGCTCGAACGTTTGCGCAGCTTCCGCCAGAGTAGCCGTTACCTGCAGTTGCCGGCCAGCAACCGCGAGCGCCTCGATGCCCTCGGGCCGCGTCTGATCGATGCCGCTGCAGCAACCGGTACGCCTGACGCGACCTGGCGGCGCGGCCTCGACTTCCTGGAAACGATCAGCCGGCGTGGCGCCTACCTGGCGCTCCTGCAGCAGTATCCACAGGCGCTGACCCAGCTCGCCGACCTGATTGGCAGCTCGTCGTGGGCGGCCGACTACCTGACCCGCCACCCGATCCTGCTCGACGAGCTGCTGGACTCGCGGATCTTCGACGTCACCACCGACTGGCAGGGATTTCGCGACGAACTACAGGCGCGGCTGGCGCAGCATCTCGATGACACCGAGCGCGAGATGGACATCCTGCGCGAAACGCACCACGCGCAGGTCTTTCACTTCCTGGCGCAGGATATCGCCGGCCTGCACACGGTCGAGCATCTGGCCGACCGCCTCAGCCAACTCGCCGACATCATGGTACAGACGACGATGGACCTCTGCTGGCGGCGCTTGCGCGAACGTCATCCCGATCCCGGGCAGCCGCCACGCTTCGCGGTCATCGCCTACGGCAAGCTCGGCGGCAAGGAACTGGGCTTCGCCTCCGACCTCGACCTGGTCTACCTGCACGACGACCCGCAAGACGGGACCGGAGAACTCTACGCCCGCCTGGGTCAGCGCATGAGTACCTGGATGTCGAGCCGCACCTCGGCCGGGATGCTCTTTGAAGTCGACCTGCGGCTGCGGCCGAACGGCGAGTCGGGAATGCTTGTTTCGCCGATCAAGGCGTTTCGCGACTATCAGCTCCGGCACGCCTGGGTCTGGGAACACCAGGCGCTGACGCGCGCCCGTTTCTGTGCCGGCGACCCGGCGGTGGGCGCGCAGTTCGAGGCGATCCGCATCGAGATCCTGCGGCAGCCGCGCGATCTGGCCACGCTCAGGGAGGAAGTCCTGACCATGCGCCGGCGGATGTTCGACGAGCACGGCTCGCGCAGTGAAGAAGACTTCGATATCAAGCACGATCGTGGTGGCCTGATCGACGTCGAGTTCATCGTCCAGTACCTGATCCTCGGCCACGCCCATGCGCACGCCCGCTTGTGCGGCAACCTCGGCAACATCGCTTTGCTTGGGATCGCCGCCGAACTTGGCCTGATTGCGGTCGAGCTGGCCGACCCGGCGCGCGACGCTTACCGCGAGTTTCGCCGCATGCAGCACGTCCTGCGCTTGAACGCCGGCCGTCGGGCGCGCGTCGAACGGGCCTCGGTCAGCCGCCGCATCGCAGCGGTCGGCGCGCTGTGGCTGGCGGTCTTTGAAACCTCGTGAGGGATAAGGACGAAGCGCGCCCCTTGCCCGGCAAGGGTCTGGCGGTTTCTGGCCTGTGGCCCATGACGAAGAGAGGTAGCGATGCGTAAATCAGGTGTCGGGGGGCTCGTCTATTCCACCGACGGTGGCCGTATGTGCCCCAGCTGCCGCCAAGCCTTGGCCGAGTGTTCGTGTGCCACAGCCGCCAGCGCTGGCCAGGGTAACGGCGTGCTGAGGGTCAGCCGCGAAACCAGGGGGAGGGGCGGCAAGACGGTGACGCTGATCCGCGATGCCGCGCTCAATCCGGTGGACCTCGCGGTACTTGGCAAGGGCTTGCGGACCGCCTGCGGGTCGGGTGGCACGGTCAAGGACGGCGTGATCGAAGTGCAAGGCGATCACTGCGAGCGGGTGATCGAGTATCTCAGGAAGGATGGCTTCACCGTCAAGCGGGCCGGCGGATAGGGTCGGCGGTTCGCCAGCCCGCGGCTCTGGGTGATGGCTGGCGCCATGTTTCCGGATGGCGCGACCGACTGCCCGCGCTAGCCCCGAAATCTGCAACAGTCGCTTGGCGTTTCACCGCCACTGTGTTTATAATGCACGGCTAAGCTGTATCACGCCAATTTTGAACTTGGAATGAGTCTATGCCCGCCATTCGCGTCAAGGAAAATGAGCCGTTCGAAGTCGCCATCCGACGCTTCAAGCGTACTGTCGAGAAGACCGGCCTGCTGACCGAGCTGAGAGCTCGTGAGTTCTACGAGAAGCCCACCGCCGAGCGCAAGCGCAAACTGGCGGCAGCGGTGAAGCGCCATCACAAGCGGATGCGTAGCCAGACCCTGCCTCCGAAGCTGTTCTAGAAGCGTCCCCCGAACGCGTAAACGGCCGCCTTTCTGACGATTGGCGGCTGTTGCCGTTTCTGGAATAGCGGTCGCCAATGACCGCCATCGGCCCCCATGCAGTATCGCCGTAGATCAGCAAGGAGCTCGCGATGAACCTCAAAACGCGTATCAACGACGACGTCCGGTCGGCTATGCGCGCGCGTGAGGCGAAAACGCTCAGCGCCCTTCGTCTGCTGCTGGCGGCGATCAAACAACGCGAGGTCGACGAGCGTATCGAGCTTGATGACGCGGCTGTCCTGGCGGTCATCGACAAGATGCTCAAGCAGCGCCGCGATTCGATTTCGCAATTTGCCGCGGCAGGACGCAACGACCTGGCCGACGCCGAACGTTTCGAAGCCGATCTGCTCTGCGGCTACCTGCCCGCGGGCCTTTCCGCGGAAGAAGTTGCCGCAGCCCTGGTCGACGCGATCACCGAAACGGGCGCCACCGGCCCTGGCGACATCGGCAGGGTGATGAGCGCACTCCGCCCGCGATTGGCGGGACGGGCAGACATGAGCGAGGTTGCGCGGCTCGTGAAAACCCGGCTCGCCGGCGCCTGAACGTCCGCAACACGCCCAGCGGCTGTCAGCCGGAAGGGGAACTGGATGATCCCTGACTCGTTCATTCAGGACCTGCTCCATCGAATTGATATCGTCGAACTGATCGACGGCTTTGTGCCGTTGAAGAAGACCGGCGCCAACTTCGCGGCGTGCTGCCCGTTCCACAGCGAGAAATCGCCCTCGTTTACGGTCAGCCCTAGCAAGCAGTTCTATCATTGCTTTGGCTGCGGCGCCCACGGCAGCGCGATCGGGTTCCTGATGGAGTACTCGGGCGCCGGCTTCGTCGACGCGATCAAGGAACTCGCCGCGCGCTGCGGCCTGCAGCTTCCCGATGATCAAGGCCAGGCAGCCCGGCACGGTCCGCAGCCCAGGGCGCTCGCCGAAACCATGGCTCAAGCGGCGAAGTTCTACTGCGAGCAACTGAAGCGCTCCGAGACGGCAATCACCTACCTCAAGGAACGGGGCGTCAGCGGTGAAGTTGCCCGCCGCTTTGGCATCGGCTATGCGCCGGACGGCTGGCAAAGCCTCGCGGCCGCGGTAACCGACTACAGCGCTCCCGAGTTGCAGTTGGCGGGCCTGGTCATCAAGAACGAGCAGGGGCGTCTCTACGACCGTTTTCGCGAGCGGGTGATGTTCCCGATCGCCAACCAGAAGGGCGAGGTGATCGCCTTCGGTGGCCGGGTGCTTGGCGGCGGCGAGCCAAAGTATCTGAACTCGCCCGAAACACCGTTGTTCGAAAAGGGCCGCGAGCTGTTTGGTCTGCCGCAGGCGCGCGCGGCGATCCGCGACCGTGACACGGTGATGGTGGTCGAGGGCTACATGGATGTCGTCGCCCTGGCCGAGCATGGCATAGGCAACGCGGTGGCGACGCTGGGCACCGCCACCACCGCCACGCAGGTACAAAAACTGCTGCGCCAGGCTGGGCGAGTGGTGTTCTGCTTTGACGGCGATGACGCCGGCCGCAAGGCCGCCTGGCGCGCCCTGGAGAACAGCCTCGAAGTTCTCCCGGAGCAGAAAAGTATCGGCTTTGTCCTGCTGCCTCAGGGCGAAGACCCCGACAGTGTGGTGCGCGCGCGCGGTGGCGACGCGTTCCAGCGGTTGATCGACGAGGCAACGCCGCTCTCCGATTTCCTGCTGCGCGAACTCGCCAGGCCTTGCGACCTTGGCAGCGCCGAAGGCCGCGCCCGACTGGTCGCCGACGCCAGGCCGCTGCTCGGCCGGATGCAATCGCCTTTGCTGCGGCTGCAACTGGTCAAACGCCTGGCCGAGGCCAGCGCTTTTTCGCAAACCGAGATCGAGCGCCTGTGTGGGCTGCGGCCGATCGCGCGGCCGGCGCCGGCGCGCGCGCCGCGACGGGCGCCGTCGTTGCTCCGCCCCCTGTTGCGCCTGCTGCTGCAGAAACCGGAGTTGGCGCCGCGCTTACCACTTGAGCTGCTGCCCGCCAACTCGATCGAGGCTCGCGCGATCTGCCTGCTGTGCAGGACGATCGCCGCCGCCGGCGCGGCCGGGCTGCGCTATCCGGCCTTGCTCGAAAGACTGCGCGGCAGCGAAGACGAAAGCATGCTGCACGAGGCGGCAGCTGAACTAATGCAACAGCCCTTTGCCGAAGACGAGGTCGATGCCGAATTCGCAGGCGCCGTCAGCCAATTGCTCGACGGCCAGCAAAAGCGCGCTTTCGCGCTGCTCCAGGACAAGGTCCAGAAATGCGGCGTCGGCGGCTTGTCCAGTCAAGAAAAGCAGCAATACCTGCAGGCGCTCAGTGCGCGCGCCCGATCCAGGCAGGCCAGCTAAGCTGTGATAGAATTTAGAGTTTTTCCAGTATAACGCTATCCGGGATATGGTCATGGCAAGGGAAAAGGCGGTAACTACGAAGGTGGCGAAAGCGAAAGCAGCGGCCGATCTGTTGGCACAGGTCGGGAGTCAGCCCGCACCGATCGACGATGAGACGCGCAAGACGCGTCTGAAGACGCTGATCAAGCTCGGCAAGGAAAGAGGTTTTCTGACCTACGCCGAAATCAATGACCATCTGCCGGACGATGTCGTTGACGCCGAACAGATCGAGAGCATCATCAGCACTTTCAACGACATGGGCATCCAGGTCTACGACGAGGCGCCCGATGCAGAAACACTCCTCATGTCGGACGCCGCGCCGGCCGCCGGCGCGGACGACGCGGATGTCGAAGAGCAGGCTGAACAGGCTCTATCAACCGTCGATTCCGAGTTCGGCAGGACCACCGACCCGGTGCGCATGTACATGCGTGAAATGGGTTCGGTGGAATTGCTCACCCGGGAAGGCGAGATCGAAATCGCCAAGCGCATCGAGGACGGCCTCAAGCACATGATTCAGGCGATCTCCGCGTGCCCGACAACGATCGCCGAGATCCTCAGCTGTGCGGACAAGATCGCCCGCGACGAAATGCGCATCGAGGAATTGATCGATGGGCTGATCACTCCGGAGGGTCAGGACGTCGCTGAAGAGCTCGTCGAAGACGATGACGCCAGCGTGGACGACGATGACGATAGTGACGATGATGACGACGAGGACAACGCCGCGGCCGCCGCTGGCGCTGCCGCGGCGGCGTCGCTGCTCAAGCTCAAGACCGAGAGCCTCGAACGCCTTGAAGTGATCCGCGCGTACAACACCCAGGCGCAGGCGCTGCTGCTCAGGAAGTCCTCTCAGGACAAGGCCTATCTGCGCCTCCAGGAGCAGATTTCGGACGCGATGATGGGCATTCGCTTCACCTCGAAGACCATCGAGCGCCTGTGCGACGCAGTGCGCGCCATGGTCGACGAAGCGCGGAGCTGCGAGCGCCGGATCCAGCGGATCTGCGTCGATACCGTACGCATGCCGCGCCAGCACTTCATCAAGGTCTTCCCCGGCAACGAGCTGAACATCGACTGGGTGGACGCCGAAATCGCGGCCGCCGGCAAGACTTACGCAGCGATCCTGGCACGCAATGCACCGAACATCACAGAGGAGCAGCGGAAGCTGCTCGCCTTGCAGGACCGTATCGGCATTCCGCTAAAGGAACTCAAGGACATCAACAAGCAGATGTCTACCGGGGAAGCCAAGGCGCGACGCGCCAAACGCGAGATGACCGAAGCCAACCTGCGGCTGGTGATCTCGATCGCCAAGAAATACACCAACCGTGGCCTGCAGTTCCTCGACCTGATTCAGGAAGGCAATATCGGCCTGATGAAGGCCGTCGACAAGTTCGAATACCGGCGCGGCTACAAATTCTCGACCTATGCCACGTGGTGGATTCGCCAGGCGATCACCCGCTCGATCGCCGACCAGGCACGCACCATCCGTATCCCGGTGCACATGATCGAGACGATCAACAAGATGAACCGCATTTCACGGCAGATTCTGCAGGAGACCGGCCTTGAAGCCGACCCGGCGACGCTGGCCAAGAAGATGGAGATGCCGGAAGAGAAGATCCGCAAGATCCTGAAGATCAGCAAGGAGCCGATTTCGATGGAGACACCGATCGGCGACGACGACGATTCGCACCTGGGGGACTTCATCGAGGATCAGGCGACGCTCGCACCAACCGAGGCAGCGCTCTACTCGAGCCTGCGTTTCATTACCAAGGACGTGCTGGACACGCTGACGCCGCGCGAAGCCAAGGTCCTGCGAATGCGCTTCGGCATCGAAATGAATACCGATCACACGCTTGAGGAGGTCGGCAAACAGTTCGACGTCACCCGCGAGCGGATTCGGCAGATCGAAGCCAAGGCGCTGCGCAAACTGCGCCACCCGTCACGTTCCGACAAGTTGCGCAGCTTCCTCGACAACGGCAACGGCTGACACGCAGCGGCATCTCGCCAAGACCCGAGATCGGTAGGCAAAGGGGCACAAGGGCGCCCGCTCCCTGTTTGCTGCCCACCACCCTGGATCAACTCGCTCCGCCCTTCTTCCTGCCACGCCGGACCAGTGCCAGCAGGCTCAGGCCAAGCAGTGCCAGCGTACCCGGCTCCGACACCAGCGAAGGCGGGTCCACCACGATGCTGTCATTGGCGCAATTCTCCGTCCAGTGGATGTTGAAAGCGTCGCGCCGATTCCAGCCGGCGGCCGTCAGATAAGCCAGGTCGACACCGATTTCGTAGAAGTAGTGATCATCGTTCGGGCTGCCACCATAGCCCTTGGCCGGGGTGGTGGTGTAGGCCAGTTGCGCCAGTCCCAGCAATGTACCGCCGGTAAGGTGGGTTGGATGCCTTGTATCTGGCGCGTAAGAACCGCTGCTCGGGTTGGTGTACGTTCCGTTGACGTCCCACAGACCGTAAGCCCAGTTCCCCGGAGACACGGTCTGGTAGACGCCACCTTCGACGCCGAAGCTCTCGTAGGTATACCCGCCGCCGTTCGCACTGACCACGTGCTTGATATTGATCCCGACTTCGAAGCTGCCGTCCTTTCCGAAGTCGATGGCGAAGTCGCCGACGCCGTAGCTGTTCGCAGCGGGCTGGTTCGGCGTCCGCGGATTGTGACCGGTGGCCAGGGCGATGTACAACCTGTTGCCTGCAATGGTCGCGTAGAGAGCCTCTGCATCGTAGGCTTGTCCGCCCCAGCCGGGACCCAGGCGGTAGTTGCCGCTGCCGATCTGGTCATCGATCGTCGAATGGATGATTGAGCCGACGCCGGCCGACGGCGCCCAAGTATGCGGATTCACTCCCCAGTCGGCTAGATTTCCGTCGACCGTGATGGCAGTGGCCGACATGCTGGCAAACACGCCCAGGAAGGCGATCGTGCGGGAGATGCTTCTGTTCATGGTGCGCTGCCACTCCAGTTTGTCGTCGGAAAGGTGAGCGCGGGACAGGCCCACTAACCAGGGCCTGTTCCACCGTGACTCGCCGTCGGCACGAAGCATTGCGCAGACCGGCCGCCGCGGGTTATGAACTAGTTCACGGTTCCCCGGAATTGCCGCGTCGTCGAGCGCAGACGACGCTCCCTGATCGCCACGCGCTCTCGAAAGGCTGCCCGCCTCGTGGCGTAAGCCCATGTTTTCAGGCAAGTACAAGGCCACGACAGGCGTCCTGTTCCGAACTTGACTCGGTATACCAATTCTGGGATAGTCGCCTGCTGCGGGTGACCGGCGGCTCTTGATTTCATCTCGTCGTCGGGTTGACCCGGTCTGGTGGCTGCGTGCAGCGGTCGCGAACCCGATGGTCATCACTTGCGCAGCGTGCTTGCCGCTTCCCGCTTTCCTATTCTGCGAACCAGTCCGCAATGTTGCTCGCCCTCGAAAACGCCATCGTCAAACTGCTGCAAGAAGAACTGCCATCGCTGTTCGCCGGGCCCGGTTCGGCTGAGGCGACGTTTTCAGCGGACACCTGGGACTTCGATCGGCTGTCGGCAGATCCCATCGCCAGCGAGTCCGGCCCCGAGGACGCGGTGGATGAGCTGGCCTTCGACCCGAGCGCGCCGGCCGGCCCGCACTCGCTGACGCGACCACCGTGCGCCAGCCCGAAACGGGTCTACCTGCGCTCGGGCAACGGCGACCTGCTGGCCCTGAGGAATGCGGAAGTCGCCTGGAACCCCGCCGACCCGGCTTCTTTCTCGGTTGTTCCGGGCGCCGGCAGGAGTCTCGCAGGTTGCCACCACTTGCACGTCATGTACGGCGTCGTGGCCACCGCGACGCGTTTGAAGATGCTGCACAAGCTGACGATGCAAGTCGCCGGAGCCGACGCCGGCAGCACCGAAGTCGCTTTCGCGCTGGCCTTGTCGGTGTTGGTGATGAATCGCGACGAGTTGGCCCGCGGCGCCGGTTTCTCGTGGACGGCCGGTGGCTACCAGGTCGACGGCTCGGTCAAGACGCTGAAGTTCACCTCGGGTTCGTCGCCGGCTACCGCCCTGCGCACGCTGTCGCTGGAAGTGGAACTCGACCTGCGCCTGGAGCGCCTGTTCGAAGAACGTACAACGACGTCCATCGGAAGCATCCTGTCGCCGCACCGCTCTGCCGCAAGCTCGCCATAATCGTTTGCCGGCAAACCGCCGCGGAGCACCGACATCGACCCGGCGCGACAACGCGCAGTTGGCGGCAGCTGCGCAGCCCCTGCTGCGCTTTCCTTCGGTCTGCCAAGGCGCTTCCAGTTCTTCCGATCTGCCCTTTTCCGGTATCAGTCGGCTAAGCTTCTGCCTCGCCTCCTGGCCGGGGGATTCCCGGGGAAACGCACACCGTACCGCGACGGGGGTGACGAGTACCAGCACAGCCGCCGCGCAGCCGCGAGAAAAGGTCCCGCAAATGAACGCACGCATCCGTTTCGCAATATCCGTTGTGATCCTTGGTCTGCTGATGACCGGGCCCTTTGTCATCACCGCGCTGCTGATCTGGGCCGGGGCCAAGGCCCCGGAGCGCGCGCTGCTCGTGCAGCTGATCGTCCCGCACCTGACACTCGGTGCGACGATGACCACTTTCGGCTTTATCGTCGGCCTGCTGGTCATCCGCTACCTGTTCCGCCAATACGTTCAGGGTTTGCTCAAGATGGGCGAGAGCCTGCGCCTGATGCTGACCGCCAACCGCAACTTCCGGGTCGTTCCCGAAGGCCCCCCGGAAGTCCGGCAACTGGCGGCGGCGACCAACGATCTGGCACAGCAGCGCGACGGCCTGATGGACGACGTCGACAAGCAGATCGCGACCGCCAAAGCCTCTCTGGAGGAAGAAAAGAACCGCCTGGCAGCGCTGATGTCCGAGCTGGCGCAAGCAGTGGTGGTCTGCAATCTCGATGGCCGCATCCTGCTCTACAACAGCCGCGCCCGACTGCAGTTTCGCGCCCTGGCCCAAGGCAGCACGGCCGTCGCCGGGGGGGCGCTGATCGGCCTCGGGCGGTCGATCTTCTCGATCCTCGAACGTAGTCAGATCGATCACGCGCTGGAAGTCGTTCGCCAGCGTCTGCACAAGGGTTCCGGCGCAGCAATCGCCAACTTCGTCACCAGCGCGCGCGGCGGCCAGCTTCTGCGGGTGCAGCTGGTGCCGGTACTGGCCATCGGCGACGAGTCGTCGACACGAGAAATGAGCGGCTACGTGCTCACCGTCGAGAACATCACCCGCAGCCTGGAACAGGAATCACGCCGCGATCAGGTGCTGCAGTCGCTGACCGACGGCAGCCGCGGCAGCCTGGCCAACATCCGGGTAGCCGTCGGCAACCTGCTGGACTACCCGGACATGGAAGCAACGGTACGCGAGCGCTTTGTCGGCATCATCGCTGACGAGGTCGAGCGCATGAGCCAGCGACTGGATCAGACGATGAGCGAGTTTGCCGATTCGTTGAAAACGCGCTGGCCGCTCGAAGACGTACTGGGCATCGATATCATCGCCGCCGCCCAGCGCCGCATCGAGGAAAAACTGGCGCTGCCGAGCAAGACGGAAGAAATTGACGAAGCGCTGTGGCTGCGCGCCGAAAGCTTCTCGCTGGTCTTTTCCATCTGCGGGCTGGCGTTCCGCCTGCTGGAACACTATCAGATCAAGGAATTGCGCTTCCGCCTGCAACCGTTCGGCAACCTCGCTTACCTGGATATCATCTGGGCCGGTCACTCGATGTCGTCGGAAACCTTCTACACCTGGGAAACCGAACCGATGCAAGTTGGCGCGGAAACGTCACCGCTGTCGCTGCGAGACGTCATTGACCGCCATGGCGGAGAGGTCTGGTACGAGCGCGACAAGGCCGCTCATCGGGACTTCTTCCGGCTGGTCCTGCCGATCGCCATCCCCGAGACGGTGACCGCCGCGGAGACTGCCGAAGAAAGCGACGTACGCCCGGAATATTACGACTTCGACCTTTTCGACTTCAGCGATCAGAGCATTGATCTCGACCGCCCGCTGGTGGATCTGAGCTACACCGTGTTCGACACCGAGACCACCGGCCTGGAACCCGCGGAGGGCGACGAAATCATCCAGATCGGGGCCGTCCGCATTGTCAACAACCGCATGCTGCGCCAGGAAAACTTCGATGAACTGGTGGACCCGGAGCGCCTGTTGCGCCCCGAAGGAGTGCGCATCCACGGCATCACCGACGACATGGTGCGCGGCCAGCCGAACATCGATGCCGTCTTGCCGGCCTTCCACGATTTCTGCGCCGATACCGTCCTGGTCGCTCACAACGCCGCCTTCGACATGCGCTTCCTGCAACTGAAGGAAGAGCGTACCGGCGTCGTCTTCAGCCAGCCGGTTCTCGACACCCTGCTGCTGTCGGCCGTGCTGCACGCCAATCAGGACTCGCACCAGCTGGAAAGGATTGCCGAACGTCTGGGGATCACCATCGAAGGGCGGCACAGCGCGCTCGGCGACGCCCTCGCCACCGCTGAAGTGTTCCTGAAGATGCTGCCGCTGCTGGCCCAGATGGGGATTGTCACCCTGCGGCAGGCGATCGAAGCGTCGCAGAAGACCTATTTCGCGCGGGTAAAGTACTGAGCGTCTCTCGCGTCCGCACCCGGGACAACTCGCCAGCCCTTAGCCGGCGCCAGCGATGCGATCGCCGTCAATTAGCCATTGGCTTCGTCCGGTTCAAGTCCAGAGCCGATTTCGAGCGTACCCGTCACGGCCTCGCTAACAGGCTCCGGGGGGACCCTCTTGAGAACGTTCTGGCCGTCATCGAAGGTGTCGCAGCGGACCGGGACAGCGGGCCCGAAATGACGCAGGCCGTGACTACAGCTGTGATGTTTGCCACGATCGTCGGCCGCCTTCCTCGATACACTGGCTGCAGGGTAGTGGAAGCAGTGCTACGATCTTCACCCCCCAACCCATTCAGGAGCCAACCCATGTCCGACGAGCTGATGCAGAAAATCAAGACCTTCATCATGGAGGAATTCCTTCCCGGCGAAGACCCCGACGAACTGACCGAGACAACGCCCCTGATCAGCGGCGGCATTCTCGATTCGATCGCCACCCTCAAGCTGGTGATGTTCGTCGAGGAGCAGTACAGCGTGAACTTCGCGCCCCACGAAGTCGACAAGGAAAACCTCGACAATCTGGCCAGCATCGTGCGGCTGGTCCGATCCAAGAATCCGTCGGTGGCGTAATGAACGCCAACACCTGCCTGCATGACGCGTTCATCGCCAGCGCGCGGCAAAGCCCGCAGGCGGTGGCGGTGGTCGAGCCCGGTCAGGGCACGATCAGCTATGGCCAGCTGGACGCCCTGTCCGATCGCCTGCGCGACCGGCTGGCCGCGCTCAGCGTCAGCCGTGGCGACCGCGTCGGCATCTACCTGCGCAAGTCGATCGCCTCGGTGGCAACGCTGCTGGGTGCGCTCAAAGCAGGCGCAGCCTACGTGCCGGTCGACCCCGGCGCACCGGTGGCGCGCGGCGCGTACATCCTCCACAACTGCGCGGTCAAGGCGGTGGTGGTTGAAGCAGAACTGGCCGACAAGCTTGCCGCCGCGCTCGCCGATCTGGATGCCGCTCCGGCGGTGATTGCGGTTGACGGGTCGCTGCCTGGCGGAGCCGGACTGGGCGCCGCGCTCGCTGCCGCGGAGCAGAGCACCAGCGCAGCCCGCGTTGGCAGCGTGCGCAGCGACGCCGACGACCTGGCCTACATCCTCTACACCTCGGGGTCGACCGGCAAACCCAAGGGCGTCATGCTCTCGCACGAAAATGCCGTCAGCTTTGTCGACTGGTGCTCGGAGAGTTTTTCTCCGACCGCAGCCGATCGCTTCTCTTCGCACGCGCCGTTTCACTTCGACCTGTCGATCCTCGATATTCATGTCTGCCTGAAGCACGGCGCGACGCTGGTGCTGATCGGCGAGGACATCGGCAAGGATGCGCCGCGGCTGGCGCAGCTGATTGCCGGCGAGCGCATCTCGATCTGGTACTCGGCGCCGTCGATCCTCGCCCTGCTGGCGCAGTTCGGCAGCCTCGCCAGCCACGACTACGGCGCCTTGCGGCAGGTGCTGTTCGCTGGCGAGGTGTTTCCGGTCAAGCATCTGCGTGCGCTCACCGAGCTGTGGCCAGCGCCGCGCTACTACAACCTCTACGGTCCGACCGAGACCAATGTCTGCACCTGGCACGAAGTACCCCTGCCGGTGCCGGCTGAACGCAACACGCCTTACCCGATCGGCCAGGTCTGCTCGCACCTGCGTGCGCGGGTGCTCGACGAAAACGGCGCACCGGTCGCCCACGGCAGCGAAGGCGAGCTGTGCATCGCCGGGCCCGCTGTGATGCGCGGGTACTGGGCGCTGCCCGAGCAGACCAGCAAGGGCTTTTTCACCGACCGCGAAGGTAACGCCTGGTATCGCACCGGCGACATCGTGACCGAGGCCGACGACGCTTGCTACACCTACCTTGGCCGCCGCGACCGGATGGTCAAGCGCCGAGGCTACCGGGTCGAGCTGGGTGAGATCGAGGCGGGCCTGTACCGCCACGCCAAGGTCAAGGAAGCGGCGGTACTGGCCTTCGCCGACGAACAGGACGGCTTGAGCATCACCGCCTTCCTGAGCAGCGACGAGGCCAAGCGGCCGTCGCTGATCGAAATCAAGCGCTTCTGCGCCGAGAACCTGCCGCTGTACATGATCCCCGACAAGTTCACCTGGCTCGACAGCCTGCCCAAGACCTCGACCGACAAGGTCGACTACCAGCGCCTGAAGGAGCTACCCTGATGGACTTCAACCTCACCAGCGAGCAGAAGTTGCTGCGCGACAGCATCGTCAAGTTTGCCCGCGGCGAACTGAACCACGAAGTCGTCGAGCGCGACCGGGCGCAGACCTTCCCGCGCGAGCTGTGGCGTCAGTGCGCCGCGGTCGGCCTGCTCGGCCTGCCGGCACCCGAGGAATTTGGTGGCGTCGGCGCCGACCCGCTGAGCTGCGCCATCGCCCTGGAGGCCCTTGGTTACGGCTGCCGCGATGGCGGTCTGGTGTTCTCGATCTGCGCGCATGTATTGGCCTGCGTGGTGCCGGTGTGGCAGCATGGCAGCGAGGAGCAGAAGGCGAGGTACCTCGGCGGACTCTGCGACGGCACGCTGATCGGCGCGCACGCGATCACCGAAGCCGATTCGGGGTCAGACAGCTTCGCCATGCGGCTGCGCGCCGAACGCAGCGGCGGCGGCTGGCGCCTCAACGGCAGCAAGACCTTCATTTCGAACGGACCGGTGGCCGACGTGGTCGTCGTGTTCGCCGTCACCGACGCCGACAAGGGCTTCCACGGCGGCGTGACGGCGTTCCTGGTCGACCGCGGGGTGGCGGGATTTTCGGCCGGCCAGAAGTTCGCCAAGATGGGTCTGCGCACGTCGCCGGTCGGCGAACTGGTTTTCGAGGACGCCCTGCTGCCCGACGAAGCGGTGCTCGGCACCGTCGGTGGCGGCGCCAGCGTCTTCGGCACGGCGATGGATTGGGAACGCTCGCTGCTCGTTGCCGCGCATGTCGGCACTATCGAGCGTCTGCTGGAAACGTCGATTGCCTACGCCAGAACACGCTCGCAATTTGGCCAGGCGATCGGCAAGTTCCAGGCCGTGGCGCACAAGATTGCCGACATGAAGGTTCACCTCGAGGCTGCCCGGCTGCTGGTCTACCGCACCGCGTCGCGACTGACGGTGTCGCGCAGCATCTCGCTCGACGCCGCAGTCACCAAGCTGTTCGTCAGCGAATCGCTGGTCAGGACGGCGCTCGATGCCGTCCAGCTGCACGGCGGCTACGGCTTCATGGAAGAGTATGAAGTCGAACGTGCGCTGCGCGACGCGATCGGCTCGACGCTGTACTCCGGGACCAGCGAAATGCAGCGCAACATCATCGGGCGCTGGTTGGGGCTATGAATGCGTCGACCCGTGCCGGCCAGGGAATCAACAGTAACGGAAGTGTCATGACCACTCCATCCACGCTCACCATTCCGGCGGCGCCTGGCGCGCCCGCTGTGCCGCCCGCGGCTGAAACCCGGGCTCGTGCCGGCAGCAATTGGCGACTGCTGCTGGTTTGCGTCGAACTGGCGCTGATGCTGCTCGTGATCTCGCGCTACCAGCTGGAAAGCCGCACCTTCTTCAATGTCATGGCGCTCGGTTGCGGCGGTTTCGTGATCCATGCCCTGCTCCCCATGCCGTATCGTCTGGGGTTCTTCGTCGGCCTGTCCCTGGCGGCGATCCTGGTCGCTTTCGGGTTGGCCGACGGCGCCTGGCTGATCGGGCTCGGCCTGGTGTTGATCGGCATCTGTCACCTGCCCTGGCGACTGGCGGTCCGCGTCGTCTTGCTGCTGCTGACCGCGTCGCTGTTTGCGCTGTTCCGGGCTGAAATCGTGCACGGGCCGTGGTCGGTGGCGATCTGGCCGATCCTCGGATCGATGTTCATGTTCCGCCTGGCCCTGTATCTGCACGCCCTCGAACACGACGAAAAGCGGCCGACGGTGGCCCGCACGCTGGCCTATTTCTTCATGTTGCCCAACGTCTGCTTCCCGCTCTTTCCGGTCGTCGACTACCTGAGTTTTCGCCGCAATTACTACGACCACGACGCCGTTTCGATCTACGAAACGGGCATCAAGTGGATCGTTCGCGGCCTGATCCAGCTGATCCTCTACCGCTACGTCTATGTCTTCCTGACCGGCGACGCGATGGAACTGCACAGCCTGGGCGACCTGCTGCAGTTCCTGGTGGCAACCTTCCTGCTCTACCTCAGGGTATCCGGCCAGTTCCACCTGATCTGCGGCATCCTCTACCTTTTCGGCTTCCGCCTGCCGGAAACCCACCATCTGTATTTTCTGGCCTCCAGCTTCACCGACTTCTGGCGGCGCATCAATATCTACTGGAAGGACTTCATGATGAAGCTGGTGTACTACCCCAGCTTCTTCCGGCTGAAACGCTTCGGCGCCAATCGGGCGCTGGTCGGAGCGACCATCGTGGTCTTTGCCGGCACCTGGTTGCTGCACTCGTACCAGTGGTTCTGGCTGCGCGGCGGCTTTCCGCTCGAACCGCAGGATGGCTTGTTCTGGGGCTTCCTCGGCGCGCTGGTGGTGGTCGGCGCCTTGCGCGAAATGAAGCGCTCGCGTCCGCGCAAGCTCGGCGCTGCGGCGACGCGCTGGAGTTTCTCGCTCGCCTGGCGCGTCGTCGCGACCTTCTCAGCGATCTGCGTGCTGTGGTCGCTGTGGAGCGCCGAGTCGCTGCTGACCTGGTTGCTGATGTGGAAAGCGGCAAGCCATACCTCCGCGCAGCAACTGCTGGTGATCGCCGGCTTGCTGGTGCTCGCCCTGGCGATTGCCGGCCGTCCCTGGCAGAACCTCGATGCCGGCAAGGCGGCCGCGGCCTCGCGCTTCGGCTGGATGAACCTGACCCCGCTGCTCGGGCTGCTACTCCTGCTCGGGCTGAGCGCGCGCGACTGGTACGCGCCGCTCGCGCCGCAACTGGCGTCGATCGTCGCCGCCGTGCAGCGCTCGACGCTGAACGCGCGCGATGCGGCCCTGCAACAGAAGGGCTATTACGAAAACCTTGACAACCAGAGTCGCATGAGCGCGCAGTTGTGGGATGTCACGGCGCAAAAACCGGCGCACTGGGTGCCGCTGGGCCAGGCCGGCGCTTACCGTGATCGCGATGACTTCCTGCGTGGTGAAATGCCGGCGAACGTGAGCGTGGCGTTCGCCGACAAGCCGCTGACGACCAACTCGTGGGGCATGCGCGACCGCGAGCGGACGCTGGCCAAGCCAGCCGGCGTCTACCGAATCGCGGTGCTCGGCCCGTCGCTGGTGATGGGTTCGGGCGTCGCCGACGCCGACACCTTCACCCGGATGCTCGAGCAACGCCTGAACGCCTCGGATGTGGCCGTCCCCGGCCGCACCGTCGAGGTCCTCAACTTCGGCGTCGCCGCGTATGCGCTGACCCAGCAACTCGCGGTCCTGGACGAGAAGGTCTTCCGCTTCCAGCCAGATGTCGTGGTGTTCACCGATACGCCACTGCTCGCCACGCCAACCATCAACCACCTGCTGGCGACCATTGCGGCTCATCAGAAGGCGCCTTTCTCCGGCCTGTATCGGGTGCTCGACGAGACCGGCGCCATCGCGCTGGGCAACGACGGCGTGCCGGTGCCCTTCGATTTCGGCCGATCGCTGGTCGAACTCGCCGGAGTGAAGACACGGATGCCCTGGGTCGAAGCCGATCAACGCCTGCGCCGTTCGGCTGATCGCGTCGTCCAGGCGACGCTCGACGAGATGGCGCAAAGCGTCCGCCGTCATGGCGCAGTGCCGGTATTCCTGGCGCTCGACAACGTTGTGCCGGCCCCCGAGCACGCCGTGCCGGCCTTGCGGGAAGCGGCCGCGGCGGGCATGCTGGTCTTTGACCTGCTCGACCTGTGGCAAGGCCGCGACTTGCCGCCACTGCGGATTGCGCCTTGGGATAACCACCCCAATGCCGAGGGTAGCCGCCTGATCGCCGAGCGGCTGACCGAGCTGGTGCTGCAGCATGCGCAGAATCTCGGGCTGGAGCCGCTAGCCGGTGGCGCGGCGCAACTCGCGCCTGACGGCGCTGGTCCGGTGCGCGAAGCGGGTAAAGGAAAGACCTGAGGTAGGCGTGTCAGGTCGGGACCTTCTGCGTTTGGGCACGTTCGCGTCGCAGGCAGGCACGACCTCCGCAGGGTCGGGATGTTCCGGGCGCTGGCCAGACGCATTCTCTAGTCCGTTGGCAGGAACCTGCACCTGCGTCGGCGATGTTGCGGGAAGCTGGCGTCAGCTCGAAGCGAACGTGCTGCCTCGGCGCCGAACAGCCAATGCGGCCAGTCCGGTGACGACCGGCGCCAGCAACGACGGATCAGGTACCGGTGACACTGGCAACGGGGCCCCGCTTGGTGCTCAACGGCGTCGGCGTATCGCGCGTCAACGCGACGAGCACGTCGAAGAAACCGTCGATACCTCAGCGTCGTCAAGGTGCTCGCGGAGGGGATGGCGGCCACGATCTTATGACTGCCCGGAGCAAGCGATGGCGACACCAGCGAGCTGGGGAAACAGCAGGCGCCCTTGAACAAGGCGTCCGGAGAACCAAGAACTGGCCGCGTTCGCAAGTCGCGCTGGAGATCCTTCTGTGCCACCGCGACACGCCGGACGCCTTGCCGGAACGGAAGGCCGTAACTCCTCAATAAACCTGGGCGCTCGTGAATGCGCTTGGCTTGGCGTCGAGAGGACTCGGTCACCCGCAGAGCACGCGTCTGAAGTGACGGTCGAGAGGATAGACCCAGACGGTTTTGATGGG
>NZ_JAPUVQ010000143.1:0-64626 GCF_029255145.1 Accumulibacter sp. | reverse complement strand
GAGCCGACTGTGGAGAAGATCGTTGGCATCGACCACCGGCGGCCGGCGCTGCGCGTAGACCGTGGCGCGGCATCACCCTGCCAGCGCGCATTGCTGCACCACGGCGACGGCCTCGCCGGGGTCGATCCACGCCTGCCGTATCACGGCAGGCTGATCCCAGACTTTTTTTGAGCCAGTCCAGTTCCATCTTCAACTTGCCGATCTCGCTGTACAACAGATCCGGCTCCCGGTGCGCCGCCGCCGGCCTGGGGCCGCGCTTGCCTTCGAACAGCGTCTTGGCATTCTCCTGGATGGCCTTCTTCCATTGCACAACCTGCACAGGATGCACGCCGTGCCCGATCTCGTTGATCGTCTTTACCCCGCGTACCGCCTCCAGACCAACCTTGGCCTTGAACTCCGGCGTATGTACCTTCCGGGTAGTTGCTTCACTCATCGCTTCTCGCTCCCTATGACGGAGCACAGCTTAAACTACTGTCTGATTTCCAGGGACCACTATGGTCCGGATCGCAGGCTGATTTACGCCGGCTGATAGTTTGGTTATAATCCACCGGTTTTCCGGTCGCCCCGCAGGGGCAATTTTTTCGGGGATGGGCGTTTCGCCCATTTTTTATTTGCAGCCATGGATATCCACGAAGTTCTTGAAAAGACGGTGACTGGCCTCGGCTACGAGTTGGTCGACGTCGAACGCAGCCCGCGTGGCCGGGTGCTGCGGGTGTTCATCGACAAGCCGGAAAAGCCGGGCGGCGTTGATGCCGAGGACTGCGCTCTGGTCAGCAATCAGCTGTCGCGCGTATTAGCGGTCGAGAACATCGACTACGACTGTCTCGAGGTGTCGTCGCCAGGGATTGACCGGGTGCTGAGGAAGGAGTCTGATTTCCAGCGTTTCGCGGGTTCGGAGATCACCCTCAGGCTGCGCCTGGCACTGAACGGTCGACGGAACTTCAGCGGTGTCCTGCAGGGTGTGTACGAAGGCAAGGTGCGCTTGCAGATCGATTCGGCCGAGTTCGCGTTCGACCTGGCCAATGTTGACAAGGCACGCCTGGTTCCCGATTTCGGCCGCACAAAATCGAGTGACAGGCTGGTTTAGGAGGTAATGAGCAAATGAGCCGCGAAATCTTGCTGCTGGTAGATGTTCTGGCACGTGAAAAGAACGTGACCAGGGACATCGTCTTCGGCGCGCTGGAACTGGCGCTGGCGTCGGCTACCAAGAAGCGTGTCCACGATGACGCCAACGTGCGGGTGGTGGTCGATCGCGAAACCGGTGATTTCGAGACCTTCCGCAGATGGGAGGTCGTCGCGGATGAGGACTTCCTCGACGAGGAGCAAACGATCCCCTTGTCGGAAGCCCTGGAGCAGGACCCCGAGGTCGAGGTCGGCGATTTTCTCGAAGAGGCCCTGGAACCCGTTGATTTCGGTCGCATCGGCGCGCAGGCGGCTAAGCAGGTGATCCTGCAGAAAATCCGCGACGCCGAGCGCGAACAGATTCTCAATGACTTTCTCGGCCGCAAGGAACACCTGGTTACCGGCACCATCAAGCGCATGGAGCGCGGCAACGCGATCATCGAAACCGGCAAGATCGAGGCCCTGCTGCCCCGCGACCAGATGATTCCGCGTGAAAATCTGCGCGTTGGTGACCGTGTCAAGGCCTATCTGCTGCGCATCGACCGGGCCGCCCGCGGTCCGCAACTGATTCTTTCGCGGACTGCGCCAGAGTTCATCGTCAAGCTCTTCGCCCTGGAAGTCCCGGAGGTCGACGACGGCTTGCTGGAGATCAAGGCCGCTGCGCGCGACCCCGGCATGCGTGCCAAGATAGCGGTCAAGTCCAACGACCAGCGGATCGATCCGATTGGCACCTGCGTCGGTATGCGCGGCATGCGCGTCACCGCGGTGACTAACGAACTGGCCGGCGAACGCGTCGACATCGTCCTCTGGTCGGCCGATCCGGCGCAGTTCGTCGTCGGCGCGCTGGCCCCGGCCGAAGTCAGCTCGATCATCGTCGACGAAGACAAGCATTGCATGGACGTGGTGGTCGACGAGCAGAACCTGGCCATCGCCATTGGCCGGGGCGGCCAGAATGTACGCCTGGCTTCGGAAATGACCGGCTGGACGATCAACCTGATGACCGAAGAAGAGTCCAAGACGCTGGTCGAGGCCGAGGCCGCGGCGATCCGCGTGCTGTTGATGGAGAAGCTCGATGTCGATGAGGAAGTGGCCAACATCCTGATCGAGGAGGGATTCTCGACGCTCGAGGAAGTGGCCTATGTGCCGGTCCACGAGATGCTCGAAATCGAGTCCTTCGACGAAGCGACCGTCCAGGAGCTGCGCGAGCGGGCGCGCAACGTTCTGCTCACCGAGGCGATCGTCACCGAAGAGAAGATCGAGGACGTCGCCGAGGATATGCTGAGCCTCGAAGGGATGGACAAGGCGCTGGCCGGCATGCTGGCCGGTAGTGGGATCAAGACGCGCGACGATCTGGCCGATCTGGCCGTCGACGAACTGACCGAGATGACCGGCATTGATTCCCAGCGGGCCAAACAACTGATCACCACGGCGCGTGCGCATTGGTTCGAGTAAGCGGGAAAAAGGAACTCATATGGCGCAAACAAGTGTTGCCCAATTTGCCACCCAGTTGAAGATGCCCACTGGTACTCTGCTGCAGCAGTTACAAAAGGCCGGGGTTGCCAAGGGTCTGGCCGACGATCTGCTGTCCGAGCAGGACAAGGCGAAGCTGCTCGATTATTTGCGGCGTTCGCACGGCAGCGGTGACGCCAAGACCAAGATCACCCTGACGCGCAAGGAAACCAGCGAAATCCGCTCGCAGGATTCGCATGGCAAGTCGCGTACGGTGCAGGTGGAGGTGCGCAAGAAGCGCGTGCTGGTCAAACGCGACCCGGTCGAAGCGCGGCCGGTCCAGGCCGAGCCGCTGCTGGAGGAACTGGCGGTCGAGCCGGCAGGCGAGGCCATAGTCGCCAAGCCGCTCGAAGTGCTCGTCGAAGCGGCAACAGCCCCCGTCGAAGGGCCCCCTGTAGCGCTGGTCGCAGCGCCGGTGGAAGCGCCAGCCGAGCCGGCTGTCGAAGCCCGAGCCGAGGCGTCCGCCGAGAAGCAAGTAGAGGCCGCCGTCGAGACCCCGCCCGAAACGCTCGCCGAGGCCAGACCCGAGACGCTGGTCGAGGCCAGACCCGAGCCGCTGGTCGAGGCCCGGCCGGGGGTCAAGAAGGTGGTGACCCGCGCATCGATCATCGGCGAGGAGCAGCAGAAGCTTCGCGCCGAGGAAGCGCGGCGTCACGCCGAACTGCGCGCGCTGCAGGAAGCCGAGTTCAAGAACAAGCAGCAGCGCGTGGCCGACCTGGCACGCCTGAAACAGGATGCCGAAGACAAGGCGGTCGCGGCCAAAGCGGCCGGGGTCGCCAAGCAGGTCGCCGCGCAGACCGCCAGCGAGCGGCCCGCCGAAGACAAGACCTTGCACAAGCCGGCTGGCAAGCCGGCGGCATCGGACAAGAAAACACCCGACAAGAAAGTTGTCGACAAGAAGGGGCAGTGGAAGAACGAGGGTGCCAACAAGCGTGCTGGCCTGAGAACGCGTGGCGCGACCGGTGGTGCCGGCTGGCGCGACAACAAGCACGCCAAGCGCGCGGGTCGGGGGGGCGGTGACGACGAGCAGCACTCTTTCCAGGCACCGATTGATCCGGTCATTCACCAGGTGCACGTGCCCGAAACGATTTCGGTCGCCGAACTGGCGCACAAAATGGCGGTCAAGGCCACCGAAGTGATCAAGGCGCTGATGAAGATGGGTTCGATGGTGACCATAAACCAGGTGCTCGATCAGGAAACGGCGATGATCATCGTCGAGGAAATGGGCCACCTGGCGTTTGCCGCCAAGCTCGACGACCCCGACGCCTTCCTCGAGGACACACCTTCCGACCACAAGGACGTGCCGCTGGAACCGCGCGCACCGGTGGTGACCGTGATGGGCCACGTCGACCACGGCAAGACCTCGCTGCTCGACTACATTCGCCGTACTCGCGTCGCCAGCGGCGAGGCGGGTGGGATCACCCAGCACATCGGCGCGTATCACGTCGAGACCGATCGGGGCATGGTGACCTTCCTCGATACGCCGGGCCACGAGGCGTTTACGGCGATGCGCGCACGCGGCGCCAAAGCCACCGACCTGGTCATCCTGGTGGTTGCCGCCGACGACGGCGTCATGCCGCAGACGCGGGAAGCGATTCACCACGCGAAGGCCGCCGGGGTGCCGCTGGTGGTGGCGGTGAACAAGATCGACAAGCCCGGCGCGCAGATCGACCGGGTCAAGCAGGAACTGGTTGCCGAGCAGGTGGTGCCGGAAGAATACGGCGGCGATTCGCCGTTCATTCCGGTCTCGGCGAAAACCGGAGTCGGCATCGACGAATTGCTCGAAAACGTCCTGCTCCAGGCCGACATGCTCGAACTGAAGGCGCCGCGCGAAGCGCCGGCCAAAGGTCTGATCATCGAGGCACGCCTGGACAAGGGACGTGGCCCGGTGGCGACCATGCTGGTTCTGTCGGGAACGCTTCGCCAGGGCGACGTGGTGCTGGCTGGTGAGGTCTTCGGTCGCGTTCGCGCGATGCTCGACGAGAACGGCAAGGTGATCAAGAAGGCCGGGCCGTCGATTCCGGTCGAAATCCTGGGCCTCTCGGACGTCCCCGCTGCCGGTCAGGAGGCTGTCGTTCTGGCCGACGAGCGCAAGGCGCGCGAGATCGCGCTGTTCCGTCAGGGCAAGTACCGCGACGTCAAGCTGGCGACCAAGCAGGCGGCCAATCTCGAGACGATCCTCGACCAGATGACCGAAACGGAAGCCAGGATTTTGCCGCTGATCATCAAGGCCGACGTCCAGGGGTCGCAAGAGGCCCTGGTGCAGTCGCTGCAGAAGCTGTCCACCGGCGAAGTCAAGGTCAACGTCATCCACGCCGCGGTGGGAGCGATCAGCGAGTCCGACGTGCACCTGGCGCACGCCTCGAAAGCGGTGATCATCGGCTTCAATGCCCGTGCCGACGCCGGCGCACGCAAGGCGGCAGAACACGCGGGGGTCGACATCCGCTACTACAACATCATTTATGACGCGGTCGATGAAGTGAAGGCCGCGCTGTCGGGGATGCTGGCGCCGGAGAAGCGGGAGGACATCACTGGCCTGGTCGAAATCAGGCAGGTCTTCCGGGCGACCAGGATTGGCACCATTGCCGGCTGCTATGTCCTCGAAGGGGTGATCAAACGCCACTCGCGGGTACGCCTGCTGCGCAATCATATTGTCGTCTGGGACGGCGAGCTGGATGGACTGAAGCGCTTCAAGGACGACGCCAAAGAGGTTCGCGCCGGTTTCGAATGCGGTCTCTCGCTGAAGAACTTTAGTGCGTACGACGAGGGCGACCAGCTTGAGGCCTACGACGTCACGGAAGTCGCCAGGAAGTTGCTGTAGGTGCCTGCGAACAAGGGATTTGCGCGTCGGGACCGGATCTGCGAGCAGATCCGTCGCGAACTGGCCGAGGTGATCCGCACCGAGCTCCGGGATCCGCGCGTCGGCATGATCAGCCTGACCGATGTTCTGATCAGCGCCGATTACGCGCATGCCAAGGTCTATTTCAGCAGTCTGGCCGGCAGCGAGAGCCTGGAAACGATCCAGCTCGGTCTGCAAAAAGCGTCCGGATTCCTGCGCAGCGAGCTTGGCAAGCGGATCAGCATTCACACCACGCCGCAACTGCATTTCATCTTCGACGAGTCGCTCGAGCGTGGGGCCCAGATGTCGAAGCTGATCAGGGAAGCATCGGCGATCTCCGATCAGACCGACCCGCCAGACGTCGCTTGAGTTGGAGCATCGGAAAGGCCTGGCGACGGGTCGATGGCGTCCTGCTCCTCGACAAGCCGACCGGCATGACTTCGAACTCGGCGCTGCAGGCGGCCCGTCGCCTTTTTTCGGCCGCCAAGGCGGGCCATACCGGTACTCTCGATCCGCTGGCCAGCGGCCTGTTGCCGCTGTGTTTCGGCGAGGCGACCAAGTTCGCCGTCGACCTGCTGGCCGCCGACAAGACCTACGAAGCCGAACTGCAGTTCGGCGCCCGAACCGCTACCGGCGATGTCGATGGCCTCGTCGTCGAGCGCTGCCCGGTCAACTTCCGGCTGGCCGATCTGGAAGCGGCTCTGCCGCGTTTCCGCGGCACCGTTCGCCAGATTCCGCCGATGTACTCGGCCTTGAAGCGGGACGGAAAGCCGCTCTACGAGCTGGCGCGTCAGGGGCTGGAAGTCGATCGCGAGGCGCGCGAGGTGACCATTCACGAACTGACCCTGCTCGATTTTTCGGCTGACCGCTGTCGTTTGCGGGTGACCTGCAGCAAGGGCACCTATATCCGCAGCCTGGCCGAGGACCTGGGAAAGGCCCTGGCGTCGCTGGCGCACCTGACGGCGCTCCGCCGCCTTGCCGCCGGACCGCTGGCGGTCAGCGATGCGGTGACCCTGGAGCATCTGGCAGCGCTTGCCGACGAAGACCGCCGGCGCTGGTTGCTGGCCCCCGATCGCCTGCTGCAGAGTCTGCCGCCGGTCTACCTGGACGAGGACGACGCGCTGCGTTTTGTCCACGGCAATCCGGTGAGGAGCGGCGGGCTGCCAGGGAAATGCCGCGTCTACGGCGGGCACCGCCTGCTCGGACTCGGTGAGCGCGACGAGCAGGGCAGTCTGCGGCCGCGCCGCATCGTCGCTTCGGCTTGAGCTGTCCTGTGGTCAGCCGCGATGGCCCGGTCGACAACATCTGGCCGAAAAAAAAGACCCCGCCATGGCGGGGTCTGCTGCCGATTCGAGCCGCCGATTCAGCCGGCGCGCTGGCGGCGGCCGAAGCCAAGTCCGGCCAGGGCAAGACCGAGCAGTGCCAGAGTCGTTGGCTCGGGTACACCGACGGGCACCGTGAAGCCCTGAACGACGATCACCTCATTGGCGCCGCCGAAGGTCGAGAAGAGGAAATCGCCGGTGACCGGATCGATCGCCGCGCCTTCAGCTCCAACCAGCCCAGTAATGAAGTCCCGTCGTGTGTTCAACAGGGGATTGCCATTCGCGTCCAGATCGTACGCCGCTACGTTCCCTGCGCTGTACTCGGAAACCAGGAGGCTATTGACCGTGAAGCCCGCATTGCCGGCGGCGATGTAGACAAATCCTTCGGGACCGCCCGGAAGATTGTCCATCGCACCTGTCGACAGGTCGAGATCGATCTGCGTCACCGAGTCGATGTTGAAGGTGCCGCTACCATCGGGACTATAGGTCGCGTTATACCATTCGCCACCCGCCCACGAAACCAGCTTCATGCTACCCGCTCCGCCAAAGCCGGCCGGGACAAAATTGATCGCGGCGTGCGAGTCGGCGACGCCGAGCGGCGCCAGGTCGATCACCTTGTCTTCGGCGGTACTTCCCGGCTTGGTCTGACCGAGTTTGTTCACCGGCCATTGCGAGGTGAACAGAACACCCCCTGGTCCATAGGTCACGCCGCCATCGTTGTACGTCCCGACGGTCCCGATGGCTGCTGGCGAACCGGTGAATCCGATGATGTGATTGCCGGCGTCGCGGGTGACGCCCAGCTCGTAGATCAAGCCCGCGTCCGTGTTTGCCGCGCCGCCGATGAGCAGCGTATTCGGGGAACCGGCTTTCAGCGTCAGGCCGCCATAGGGGGTCGGAAGCCCGGCGATCGAGCCGAGGCTGGCAGCGGTGTAACTCCCGGCGAAATCGACTCCCAAGGTCAGTGCCTGGGCGCTTCCGTGCACTCCCGCGAATAGGGCTGCGGCGCTCAGGCAATAGGTCAAACGTGTCTTCAAGAGATTATTCATGTCCTGTCTCCAATCAGTGCTGCTGTCGTCGGCCGCCGTGCGCCGAGAAAGAAATAGGCTGAGACTCGGTTTGCCGGTGCTTTTCGTGCAAAACCGACCTTCGGAGAGTGACGAGCACAAATCGTGCCTGAAGCTAGTCAGACGCCTGTGAAGCGCATGATATCAAGCGGTTGGTGTACTACTCGAGGTCTTTGACGGGGCGCATCAAAGACTGGCTGTAAATTTTTTCGACATCTTGGCGCGGTGGCAAGGCGCTTGTTCCGCCAGTCCTGCTTCATGTCACGTCCACCGGGCGTTTCAGGGCGGCATTCGGCTCCCGGTCAGCGGCGTCGGCCGGTGCCGCGATGGTCGGTCGGATCTGCCCGCCGGCAAGGTGCAGCGGCTGCATCTCGGGCAGAGCGATGACGTCGCGATCGTGGCAGGCAACCACCGTGGTGCTCTGCGGCGTGCAGAACGCGCGCAGCAGGGCAATCGTTTGCTGGCGCGATTCGGCGTCCAGATTGGCGGTCGGCTCGTCGAGCAGGAGCACCTTCGGCGCCAGCACCCAGGCGCGTGCCAGCGCGACGCGCTGGCGCTCGCCGCCCGATAGCTTCTGGGGTGGCGTCGCCAGCAGGTGTTCGAGTCGAGCCCAGGCGACCGCCGCTGCCACCATGCCCTCTCGCTGGCGCAGGTCGACCCTGCGGGCGCGCAGCCCATAGGCGATGTTGTCCGCGACGCTGGTGTGAAACAGGTAGGGATGCTGATGCACATAGATCACTTCGCGGCGCAGCCAGTCGGGATAGGGCTTCCAGTCGAAGCGCTGCCCCCGGTAGTGCCCGACACCGCTGTCCGGCGTTTCGATTCCGGCCACGATGCGCAACAGGGTCGACTTGCCGCTGCCGTTTTCGCCAGTCAGCACGTAGCTCTTGCCAGCGGTGAGCGTCAGCTGGTCGATCGACAGCAGGCGCCGTTCGCCGAATGACTTGGTCAACTCGGATACCGCCAACAGCGTCATCGCCGCGATTCCCCCTGAAAGAAGGCGAAGGCCGAGTTGATCCCCAGCGCGACGACCATCAGCACGATGCCCAGAGCAATTCCCTGCGCGAAGTCGCCCTTGCTCGTTTCGAGGGCGATCGCCGTCGGGATGTTACGGGTCACGCCGGCAATGTTGCCGCCGACCATCAGTGAGCAGCCGATCTCCGAGACGACTCGGCCGAAGGCGTTGCAGACCGCGGCCATCAGCGCGAAGCGAACTTCGACGAGCATCGTCCAGGCGACGCGCGGAGCCGCTGCGCCGAGCGCCACGGCGGTCTCGCGCGCGCGCGGGTCGGCGCCCTGGATCGCCGACAAGGAGAAGGCAATCAGTACCGGCAGGGCGATCAGCACCTGGCCAATGACCATCGCCGTCTGGCTGAACAACAGCTGCAGCTGGCCAAAGACACCCTGGCGCGAGAGCAGCAGGTAGAGGAGCAGGCCGACGACCACCGTCGGCGACGCCAGCAGCCCCTGAACGACCACCACCACGACCCGTCGCCCCGGAAAGCGCAGGGTGGCCAGCAGGTAGCCGGCGCCGACTCCCAGCGGCATGGCGATCAGCATCGCGCGCAGCGTTACCGAGAGCGATACGCCGACGATACCCCACAGGTCCGGGTCACCGGACAGCAGCAGCCGCAGCGCGGCGTGGGTGGCGTCGACCAGGGTCAAAGGCGGCACTGCTACTTGTTGTTGTCGGGAGTGACAAAGAACAATGGTTCTCCATTGGGGCGGAAGGCGCTGATCGCCGACCGCCCGGCAGCGCTGGTCAACCAATCGATCAGCGCCATGGCGTCGGTGAAATGGATCTCCGGATATTTCCCGGGGCTGACCGCGATGATGCCGTAAGGATTGAACATGCGCGGATCACCCTGCACCAGAATGTCCAGACCGGTCCTCGCCTGGTAGGTCACATAGGTGGCACGATCGGCCAGCGTGTAGGCTTGCATCTCGCCGGCCATGGTCAGCACCTCGCCCATGCCCTGGCCGGCAGCGACGTGCCACGGTGCTCCGGTGACGGCCATCCCGAGCTGCCGCCAGTAGCCTTTTTCCATCCGCTCGGTTCCGGAATCGTCGCCGCGCGAGACAAAGCGCGCCTGGGTGGCGGCGATTTTGCGCATCGCCTGCAGGACGTCCCTGCCGCCGCGCACGCCGGCCGGGTCGCTCTTCGGCCCGACCAGGACGAAGTCGTTATACATCACGTCGCGTCGCTCGACGCCGTGGCCGGCGGCGACGAAGGTATCCTCGGCGCGGCGGTCGTGGACCAGCACGGCGTCGACGTCGCCGTTCTCGGCCAGTTTGAGCGCCTTTCCGGTACCAACCGAGACGACGTGCACCTTGACCCCCCGCGCTTGCTCGAACTGCGGCACGATGGCGCGCAGCAATCCGGAGTTGTCGGTGCTGGTGGTTGTCGCCAGGCGCAGTTCGCGCGCCTCGATCGCTGACGAAAAGACCAGCATCAGCAGTAGCGCCGGGGTCGCTGCCAGCCGCAGCACGCTCAAGAAAACGTGTGGCATGCCGTGATCCTTGTTCAAAGTGATGATTCAGGGTTCGAGTTCAAGGTCCGCGGTAGTAACATGGACGTTTGGCTGCGACCGGCTCATGCCAGCTTCGGAAGGCGTGGATTCAAGACTTCACGAGTCTAGCAGTGCAGGACTTCGACCCTCACGACAAGAACAACGACCATGCCGGATTCCTACTCTTTCTTTCGCCCACTGCTTGCTGCTGACAAGCATTGGGCGGCGCTTGACTGGTGTTACGCAGGCCCGGATCCGACCGATGCCAGCCATCTTGCTCGCTGCTTTGTCGATGCTGGCGCGGCTCCCCTCGCCAGGCTGATGCCGCTGGTGATGAGGATTGACCCAAGGTGGCTGAGCGACAGCGAGTTTATCGAGAAATTCGAGGCCAACCAAGCCATCTTTGTCCTCCCGGCTGCGGCTCTGGACGACGGTCAGGCGATCGAACTGTGCGCCGGCCTGCGCCGGAAGGGGCGCCATCTGGCCTTGCAGCTTGACCATGCGGAACGTATCAAGGCGATCCCACGCGCCGCTTTTGATCATCTGCAAGTCGATGCGACGCTTGCCCGTTACGAACTGTCGCTCCTCGATTGGCGCGATCTCGAGCGCAACGCGTTGCGCAAGATCGCCACCGGCGTCGGGTCGTTGGACGCCTTCGAGTGGCTGGCGGCCAGGCACTTCGACTTCAGTGACAGCAGCTTCGTGACGATCATTGACCCGACCTCCGGCGGCGAGCCGGACCTGGCACGGCTGAAGGTCCTCCGGCTGTTGAGCCTGGTCATTCAGGACGCCGACACCCGCGAGATCGAAGAGGTCTTCCGCCAGGAACCACGGCTTTCGTATAACCTGTTGCGTCTGGTCAATTCGGTCGCCGTCGGCGCCAAGACCCGGATCAGCAGCTTCAATCAGGCCATCGCGCTGCTCGGTCGTCGACAGTTGCAGCGCTGGCTGCAGTTGCTGATCTACGCCGACCAGCTGGCCCATGGCAACAAGCCCAATCCATTGCTGCAACTGGCAGCGGCACGGGGACGTCAGATGGAATTGCTGGCCGCCACCCTTGACTCGGGCAGCGACGCTCGGGAAATCGGTGACGCCGCGTTCATGACCGGCATCTTTTCCTTGCTCGACATCCTGCTCAAGGTGCCGATGCGCGAAATCCTCAGCGACCTGCCTCTGCCGTCGGACGTTGCTGCCGCACTGGCGCTGCGCCAGGGTCCGCTGGGCACCCTGCTGGCCGCCGTACAGGCTGGAGAAACCAGGGATTTCGCGCAGGCGAAGGCGCTGCTGTCCAGCCTCGAGATCAGCCCGGCCGGCCATGCCACGGCGCAGATAGGCGCCTTCTACTGGGCTGCCAGAATCAGTTCGGAACGGTAGCGCAGGTAGCCGATGGTCGCAGTGCAAGCGATTCCCGACGCTCCTGGCGATGCATTGCCGGCAGCAGCCGAACCTCGCGGCATTGGTGGTGAGCGCCGAGCGGACGTGCTGGCAGGCGCTGCTCCTCGATCAGGTCCCTGACGCGCTGATCAACATTGGCCTCGGTGGCTGCATCACTGGCTGGAATCCGGAGGCCAAACGCGTGTTCGGTTATGCGGCGACTGAGTCTCTCGGCCGGGATATCCGTCTGCTGCATGTCGATCCCAACGACGATCGATTCCTCGGCTGTCCCGAAAGCGGTGGCCTGTAGTCGACCGCAAGGCGAAAGAAGGCGTCGGGAGAAAGCTTGTGGGCCAGCGTGTGGCGGACTCGTCGCTGCGACTCGGCGATTGCCAGGACGATCTTCAGCATCGCCAGGACCGTCGGCCTGTCGGTGATTGCCAAAGGCGTCGAGATCGCCGCGCAAAGGGGCTTCCTTCGCGAAGCCGGATGCGAGGAGATTCAGGGCTACTACTTCAGCCGACCGCTGCCAGCCGATCAGTTTTCCGAGTTGCTGTTGCGCACCAACTCGTGAGGTCTGGGCAGGTGCGCTTCGGAATGGCGCTGCAAGTCATGCGCAGGGCGTGAGAATGCGGTGTCGGGCGGGGGATGTTGGCCGGCGTCTGGCGTGTGGCTTCGGCACGTACCCCGAAAGGTGGGTGCGGGTGGGTCGAATGCCCCGCCGGAAGAAAAAGGGCAGGCGAAAGCCTGCCCTCTGCCTTACCCTTCAGTTCTCAAATCTTGCGCTTGCGGGAAACGCCAAAACCTGCCAGCGCCAGGCCAAGCAAGGCCAGGGTTGCGGGCTCGGGTACCGTCGGACCGCAGCCCGGCGTGCCCGGGACGCAAACCTGCTCTACGGTGCCGATAGTGAAGTCATCGAAGGCAAACACGTCACCTTGGCCCGTGGTGGTATTGAAAGTGACGCTGGTAAACTCTTCACCGACATTCTCGGCTATCAGTCCGTAAAACAGCACGGAGCCATCGGTCGAGCCGCTGCTGCCGACAGTATTAGGCACGGTCAGGCTGCCGCCATTGATGCCAAGGGTCAGCTGCCCGCCAAAATCGCCAATGTCGATGCCGTAGAAACCAAGGGCGGCGATCGATTGCGAAAAGGTGATGGTGAAGTTGCCGCCGCCTCCCGCAGATACTTCCCAATACTTTGAAGAACTGGCGGAAGGAATGCTGTAGCGACCAGCTCCGTTAGTCGTGCCAGGAGCAACCGCTTGGACCGAACCGCTTCCGCCCGACAGCGTCGCGGTTCCGGCACCGGGGAAAGTGAGGATCAGCGGAGCGCTGGCTCCTGTGGTCTGAGTCTCAAAGGTTTCCGTGCCGACACCCGTCAGGAACGACAGAAAGCTGGCCTGTGCCGAATTCGAGTTGGGGGTGCTGGCCAGTGGTACCGAGGCGCTGCCGTTCGCGTCTTCGCCAAAGAAAGTCTGATAGGCATGGGCGCTGAACGAGGTGGCCGCGAGGCTGGCAACGGCCAAGGCACTGAGTAGGGGCTTGCGGAACATTTCTGATCTCCTTGGTGGAAAGTGGTCTTGACGAGCTTGCAAAATACGCTGAGCCAGAATCGTGCCAGATCATAGGCAAGCAATAAAATCAACATCCTGTGAGATTTTGTCGGTGGTGCTGCTTGAGTGGTGTAAAAAAATCCGACAGCATCTCAGCGTCGATTCCCGCCGGGCGTGCTGCCAAATTGCGGCCAATCGCCGGTTTTCAGCGACCCGATCTGCTTGCCAGCCCAACTGTGGAGGCGCCGTTGCCAGGGCGCGGCGCCTTCACCGTCTCGGTCAGGAACCCGCATCAGGCGCCTCGACTCATCTTGGCAGGCGAGTCGAACGGGGGGCGCGACGGCGTCAATCCGCAGGTGCTGGGCCACGCGCCGCGAGGGGCGGGGCAGGGCGGCGCGCCCGGGAAAGGGGCAAACAGTCGGAAGGCGCGGTGTCGATATTCTTTACATATCGCCGCCTAGCCTACCCTTGCCATGCGCATAACGTATTGCTAAATAAAGAATTTAAAATCCTGGTACGCTTGTTGCTTGTTGTTGGCTGCAGCAGTAATTTTCCGCTTCATGCCTGCGCCGGCACAGACTCCGGTTCTTCACTTCCAGACTATTCAGGAGAACACCATGTTGAACAAATCGATCATGACCGCGATCGCAGCGGTTGGCCTCGGCGCAGCGTCGTTCAGCGCACACGCCTACACCACCTTCTCGGGTATTGACGCAGACGGATCAGGAAGTACGCGGGCTTCCTTCACCAACTCCGAAGCAGCCCAGGCAAGCTTCCTGTCTTTCCTGCAGGGTGTGGGCACCGAGACTTTCGAAGGCATCCCCGCTGGCACGACGCCGCCGATCGGCCTGGTTTTCCCCGGTGCCGGTGCCGCCACGCTGACCGGTAGCGCCGAGGTTGTATTCCAGGGCGCCGGCACCAATGGCGTTGGTCGCTATCCGCACTCTGGCGTCCATTTTGTCGAGACCAGCTCGACCTCTTTCGGCGTGACCTTTGGCTCCAACGTCGGGGCCTTCGGGTTCTTCGGAATGGACATCGGCGAGTTCGGCGGGGATCTCTGGATCCGGGTCCACAAAGCGGGTGGTGGCTCGGAAGATATCGACGTACCAAACGTACCGGCAATACCCTTCCAGGACGGGTCGGCTCTCTACTTCGGTTTGATCGCGACCAGCGTGGCCGAGGAGTTTACCTCCATCGACTTCTTCGATACCAACCCAGGCGGCGGCGACTTTTTCGCTTTCGACGACATGACGGTCGGCTCGCTGCAGCAGGTTTGCCAGACGGGCTGCAACGTCCCCGAGCCGGGCAGCCTGGCGCTCGGCGGTCTGGCACTGCTCGGCCTCGGTGCCGCTCGCCGTCGCAAGAACGTCTAAACGCACGCTTTCGCGACGAGAAACGGCGACCCGCGGGTCGCCGTTTCTCGTTGGCGCGGCGCATGCGAAGGCGCCGGATCGATTGGTGCTAGAGTGACCATGGCTGGTGGAGTTATGTCGCATCGCGTAGTGGCAGTGTCGCCGGGCGGGATGCCCGCGTCGCGGAGGGAGCCGAATCGACCCCCTCGTCAAGCGCCACATGCTGCAATGCGGTAAAATCATCCGATGATCTATCCGCTACTTCGCAAGTTCTTCTTCGCCCTCGACGCCGAGACCGCACACGGCATCGGGATGGCTGGCGTCGACTTCGTCAATGCCGCTGGCGTGTCCTGCCTGCTGGCGCGTTCGGTACCGCCGCAGCCGGTGCAGGTGATGGGGCTCGATTTTCCCAATGCGGTCGGTCTGGCAGCCGGACTGGACAAGAATGGTGAGCACATCGATGCCCTGGCGGCGTTGGGTTTCGGTTTCATCGAGGTCGGAACGGTCACGCCGCGGCCGCAGCCCGGCAATCCGCGGCCACGTCTGTTCCGCATCCCGGAAAGGCAGGCGATCGTCAACCGCATGGGTTTCAACAATGACGGCGTCGAAAGGCTGCTGGCCAACGTTGCAGCCGCCAAATTCGTCCGCTGGGGCGGCGTCCTGGGGATCAATATCGGCAAGAATTTCGATACGCCGATCAACGAGGCGGCAAGCGACTACCTGTTCTGCCTCGAACGCGTCTACGCGGCGGCAAGTTACGTGGCGGTCAATATCTCCAGCCCGAACACGAAGAACCTGCGCGACCTGCAACAGGACGACGCGCTCGACGCGCTGCTCGGCGGCCTGAAGGACGCACAGGCGCGGCTTGCCGACCAACACGGCAAGTACGTGCCGCTGGCGCTGAAAATCGCCCCGGACCTCGAAGATCGGCAGATCCAGGCGATTGCCGACCTGCTCCGCCAGCACCGCATGGACGGAGTCATCGCCACCAACACCACGCTCTCGCGGGCCGGGGTCGAGGGGCTGCGAGGTGCTGAGCAGGCGGGTGGGCTGTCCGGTGCTCCTTTGCTGGCGCTGTCCACCGCGGTGGTCGGCAAGCTGGCCACTGCGCTGGCCGGCGAAGTGCCGATCATTGGTGTCGGCGGCGTCATGAACGGTGCCGATGCAGCCGCCAAGATCGTTGCCGGCGCCAGCCTGGTGCAGTTCTACTCGGGTTTCATCTACCGTGGTCCGGAACTCGTCGCCGAGGCGGCGGCGGCGATCGCCGCACTGCGCGCACCCTGATCCGGAAGTCCTTGCTGCCGAAACCGGAAGGTGTTACTGACAACGTGGTTGAACGCACGCATTTGACACGAGATAATCGCGGCGCCCCGGACCGGGCTGCCTACCGCTTACGCAAATCATGACCCACTACCTGTTCATCATCGTCGGGGCGGTGCTCGTCAATAACGTCGTCCTGGTGAAGATCCTGGGCCTGTGCCCGTTCATGGGCGTCTCCAGGAAACTGGAGACGGCCTTCGGGATGGGGGCGGCGACCACTTTCGTGCTCACCGTCGCCACCGGTGCCAGCTACATCATCGACCATTATCTGTTGATGCCGTTCGGCCTCGAATACCTGCGGACGCTGTCGTTCATCGTCACCATCGCCGCCATCGTTCAGTTGACCGAGATGGTGATCCAGAAAACCAGCCCTGTGCTGCACCAGGTGCTGGGCATTTACCTGCCGTTGATCACTACCAATTGCGCGGTTCTCGGCGTGCCGCTGCTGAACATCGCCAACCAGCACGACTTCGTCGAGTCGCTGCTCTTTGGCGCCGGCAGTGCTGTCGGCTTTTCGCTGGTGCTGGTGCTCTTTGCCGGGATCCGCGAACGCGTCGAGGGCGCCGATGTGCCCGTTCATTTTCGGGGAACGGCCATCGCGATGATCACCGCGGGCTTGATGAGCCTGGCCTTCATGGGTTTCGCCGGGCTGGACCGCTACCAGTGACTGTCGCCAGCTGATGATCATTACTATCGCGATCATGGCTCTGGGCGCCGTTGTCCTGGGCGCGGCGCTCGGTTATGCCTCGATCAAGTTCAAGGTCGAGGGCGATCCGCTGGTCGAGAAGATTGAAGCGATCCTGCCGCAGACGCAGTGCGGGCAGTGCGGCTACCCTGGCTGCAAACCGTACGCGACGGCGATTTCGGCCGGCGAAGCGGACATCAACCTGTGCCCGCCGGGCGGAATGGATGGCGTGCGCAAGCTGGCCGACCTGCTCGGCCGCGAAGTCAAGCCGCTGGAAGCCGAGGAGAAGCCGAAACAGGTGGCGATCATCGACGAACAGACCTGCATCGGCTGCACTCTTTGCATCCAGGCGTGTCCGGTCGACGCCATCATCGGTGCCGCCAAACAGATGCACACCGTCATCGACTCGCTATGCACCGGTTGCGAGCTGTGCGTCCAGCCGTGTCCGGTCGAGTGCATCGTGATGCAGCCGATCGCCGAGAATCTCGACAACTGGAAGTGGAAGTACCCGGTGATCGAAATCAAGCGTGCCGCCTGAGGCGACCGGAATGCTCCAGCGATTGTTCCGCTTCAGAGGTGGAGTCAAACCGCCGACCCACAAGGCGCCTTCGGTGCAGCAGCCGATTGCGCAGGCGCCGCTGCCGGCGCGGCTGTACGTGCCCTTGCACCAGAACATCGGCGGAGTGCCGAACCCGCTGGTCGAAGCCGGCGAGCAGGTCCTGAAAGGGCAGTTGATCGGCGGCGCGGACGGATGGATGTCGGCAGCCGTGCATGCGCCTACTTCGGGAACCGTGCTGGCCGTCGGGGAACACCTTGCCGCGCATCCATCGGGCCTGACGACGCTGACGGTGACCATAGAGCCCGACGGGCGCGACGAGTGGATTGTCCGCACCCCCTTCGACTACCGCGCCCTGGCGCCCGAGCGGGTGCGCGAATTGCTGCGCGACGCCGGCGTCGTCGGCCTCGGTGGCGCCGTCTTTCCGAGTCACGCCAAGCTCACCGCCGCCCGGTCGGTTCCGGTGGACGAACTGGTGATCAACGGCGCCGAGTGCGAGCCGTACATGAGCTGCGACGACCTGCTGATGCGTGAGCGTGGCGAAGAGATCGTCCGCGGGATCGCCATCTTCCGCGAGCTGCTGGCGGCTCGGCGGGTACTGATCGGCATCGAGGACAACAAGCCGGAAGCCGTCGCCGCGATGCGGCGGGCGGTGCAGCAGGTCGGCGAGGATTACCAGGTCGTCGCCGTTCCGACACGCTATCCGGCAGGCGGCGCCAAACAGCTGATCCGCGTGTTGACCGGCAAGGAAGTGCCGGCCAGCAAGCGCTCGACCGACCTTGGCGTGCAGTGTTTCAACGTCGCCACGGTGTACACCGCCTACCGTGCACTGGCCTTCGGTGAGCCGGTGATCGCGCGCGTCGTGACCCTGACCGGCAATCTCGAAGAGCCGCGCAACTGGGAGGTGCGGATCGGCACGCCGCTGCGCGACCTGGTCGCCCTTGGTCGACCGAAAGCCGACACCAGCCGCTACCTGATGGGTGGGCCGATGATGGGCTTCGAGCTTCCCGGTCTCGACGCGCCGGTGGTCAAGGCGACCAACTGCGTCATCGCCGGGTCGCCGACGATGTTCCCGCCGAGCCCGCCCGAGATGCCGTGCATTCGCTGCGGCGCCTGCGCCGAGGTCTGCCCGCACGAGCTGCAACCCTTCGAGTTGTACTGGTTCGCGCGCGCGCGAAACTTCGGCAAGACCCAGGAGTACCACATCTTCGACTGTATCGAGTGCGGCTGCTGCAGCTACGTCTGCCCCTCACACATTCCGCTGGTGCAGTATTTTCGTTTCGCCAAGAGCGAAATCTGGTCGCGCGAGCGCGAGAAGAACGCCGCCGACGCGGCCAAGGCACGCTTCGAGTTGCGCAATGCGCGCGAAGAGCGCGAGCAGGCCGAGAAAGCCGGGCGGCTGGCGCGCGCGGCGGCGGCCAGGGCCGCCGAGAAGAAGGCGCCGCCGGTCATCGCTCCTGCCGCTCCCGCCGCCGCCCCAGCGACCAGCCTTGCCGCAAGCTCGGCCACCAGAGCAGTCGTGGTGACTGCCGAGCAGTCGGTGCCGGTGGCGCCCGCAGCGGGCAGCGACGCGGTCGTCACCTCGGAAGCGCAACCGGCGGCGCCCGCGCTCGATGCCGACGAGGTCAAGAAGGCGACCATCGTCGCGGCGATGGAACGTGCTCGCGCGCAGCGCACGGCCGTGCAGCCGCGAAACACCGAGCAACTGACCGCCGAGCAGAAGCGACAGCTTGCCGCGGTCGATGCGCGAAGGGCGGCCCTGCGGGCAGAACAGGACGCGACGACCGCAGATCGGCCCGGCCCCGAGAGAACACTGAAAACGCCGGGGACGGCGAGGCGTACGGCTGACTGATGGACTTCACCACCCCCCCTTACCTGCTTGTAGAGCGCAGCAGCGTGCGCCGCGTCATGCTGCAGGTGCTGCTGGCGCTGCTGCCAGGCGTCGCTGCCTACGTCTGGCTGATCGGCCCGGGGATCGTCGTGCAACTGGCTATCGCCACGGTCGCCGCACTGGCCGGCGAAGCGCTGATGCTCGCCCTGCGGCGCAAGCCGCTGGCACTGTTCCTAAGCGATGGCAGTGCCATCGTCACCGCCTGGTTGATCGCCCTGAGTTTCCCGCCGCTGGCGCCATGGTGGCTGATCGTCGTCGGCACCCTGCTGGCCATCGTCGTCGCCAAGCATCTGTACGGCGGCCTCGGCCAGAACCCCTTCAATCCGGCGATGGTCGCCTTCGCCGCGTGCATCATCTCCTTTCCGGCCTTGATGTCGCAGTGGCCGATGCCTGGTCTGAAGCTGAGCTTGCTCGAGCAGTTCCAGATCATTGCCGGTGTGCTGCCGCGGATCGACGCGATGAGCGGTGCGACGCCGCTCGACGCACTCAAGACCGCACTCAAGCTGGGCGAGGGCAAGGTCGAGGTGCCGACGCTGCTGGCGACACAGGACGTTTTCGGTTATTTCGCCGGTCGTGACTGGGAGTGGGTCGCCGGTGGCTACCTGCTGGGCGGCCTGTGGTTGTGGCAGCGCAGGCTGATCACCTGGCATGCGCCGCTCGGTTTCATCGCCGGCCTGGCTCTGCTGGCTGGTGCGCTGTGGGCGTGGAATCCGCAGCAGTTCGCCGATCCGCTGTTCCATCTGTTTTCCGGCGGAGCCATGCTCGGTGCTTTCTTCATCGTCACCGACCCGGTTTCCGGCTGCACGACGCCGAAGGGCAAACTGATTTTCGGCTTGCTGGCCGGTCTGATCGCCTACACCATCCGGGTCTTCGGCGGCTTTCCGGACGGCGTTGCCTTCGCCGTCCTGCTGATGAATCTCGGCGTGCCGCTGATCGACATGTACTCGCAGCCGCCGATTTTCGGCCTCAAGAACGAGCCATGACGCCACCCGTCAAGACCATCAGCGCGCCACAGATGGCGGTCCGTACGGCGATCGTCCTGTTCGTCTTCGTGGTCGCGTTTACCAGCCTTCTGGCTGCCGCTCACCTGTGGACGCAGCAGGCGATCGAGGCAGCGGCGGCGGCCGAAAAGATGAAACTGATCGGCGAGGTGCTGCCCGGGGCCGTGTTCGATAACGACCTGCTCAACGACAGCCGGCAGTTGGCGCCGAGCGCCGCGCTGGGGCTTGACGAGCCGTCGACCGCCTATCTGGCGCGCCAGGCTGGCGTCGCCAGCGCGCTGGTTTTCGAAGCCGTCGCCCCGGACGGCTATTCCGGCAAGATCCGGCTGTTGATTGCGGTCGCCGCCGACGGTATCCTGCTCGGGGTCCGCGTCACCCAGCACAAGGAGACGCCCGGACTCGGCGACTACATCGACCCGCGCAAGGACAAGAACAAGGAGCGCCCGTGGATCAGGCAGTTCGACGGGCTGTCGCTGGCCAGCGTGGCCGATAGCGAATGGCGGGTCAGGAAGGACCAGGGGCGCTTCGACGCGGTCGCCGGCGCGACGGTTACCCCGCGCGCGGTGATCAAGGCGGTGCACCGGGCGTTGCAGTACGTCGCCGAGAACCGCCAGCAACTCTTTTCATCCGATCCGCGAGGGAGCCAGTGATCAACCGCGACGAATTCCGCCAGATCATGGACAACGGGGTCTGGCACCAGAACTCCAGCCTGATCCAAATCCTCGGCCTGTGTCCGCTGCTGGCGGTGACCACCACGCTGGTCAATGGCGTGATGCTCTCGCTGGCGACGATCATCGTCATGGCGGTGGCCAACGTCGCGGTCTCCGCGCTGCGCAATCTGATTCCGCACGAGATTCGCATCCCGGTCTTCATCCTGATCGTCGCCGCGCTGGTGACCGTCGTCGATCTAGTGTTCAATGCCTACTTCCACGAGCTGTATCTGGTGCTCGGGATTTTCATTCCGCTGATCGTCACCAACTGTATCGTCCTGGCGCGTGTCGAAGCCTTCGCCAACAAGAATCGACCCTTGCAGTCGCTGCTCGACGGCGTTTTCATGGGCGTCGGGATGCTGTGGACGCTGGCCCTGCTCGGCGGCTTGCGCGAACTGATCGGCGCCGGCACGCTCTTTTCGGGTGTCGACATGGTCTTTCCGGCGCTGCAGGGACTGAAATTGCTGCCCGCGGACTATCCCGGCCTCCTGCTTGCGATGCTGCCGCCCGGCGCCTTCATCCTGCTTGGCTGCCTGATCGCCTGGAAGAACTGGGTTGAAGCGCGCGCCGCTGCGCGCCGCCCCGATTCCCGAGCGGATTCGCCGTCCGATCGGGCCTCGCCGGCGGCACTGGCCGACGGTGTCTGAGTGTTACCGGAATCGTCGGAGAATTGACCCGAATGAACCGCAGCCAGTGTCATGAACTCTTCGCACGGCTGCGCTCGGCCAATCCGCAACCGACCACCGAGCTCGAGTACGCCAGCAACTTTCAGTTGCTGATTGCGGTCATCCTGTCCGCACAGGCGACCGACAAGAGCGTCAACCTGGCGACCAGGAAGCTCTTCGCCGACGCTCCGACGCCGCAGGCGATGCTGGCGCTGGGCGAGGAGCGTCTGAGCGATTACATCAACCGGATCGGCCTGTACCGCAACAAGGCCCGGAACGTCATCGCCACCTGCCGGCAACTGCTGGAACTTCACGGCGGCGATGTGCCGCGTTCGCGCTCGGCGCTCGAAGCCTTGCCCGGGGTCGGCCGCAAGACCGCCAATGTGGTCCTCAACACGGCCTTCGGCGAAGCGACGATCGCTGTCGACACGCATATCTTCCGGGTCGCCAGGCGCACCGGGCTGGCGGTCGGCACAACGCCGCTGGCCGTCGAACGCGAGCTGCTCGAACTGGTTCCCGGGGAATTCCGGCAATCCGCGCATCACTGGCTGATCCTGCACGGGCGTTACGTGTGCACCGCACGCAAGCCGGAGTGCTGGCGCTGCAGCATCGCCGACCTTTGTGCCTACCCGGAAAAGACCGTGGCCTTCGGGCTGATGCCCGGATGAGCATCGGCAGCGCGCTGGCCGCGGGCAACGAGCCGCTGCCGCGGCTGGCCAAGGAGGCGCTGGCGCAGGCGCTGGAAAAGTCCGGCGCCAGCCACGCCACGAGCGTGCTGCTTTTCTTGACGTCGGATTTTTCCCGGCACGCGCAGCGGACCGTCACCGCGGTGGCACGAGCGGCGCGGTGCACCGAGGTCGCCGGAGGTATCGCAGCCGGCGTGTTCACCGACCACGGCTGGATACTCGACCGCCCGGCAGCAGCGGTGATGGTCTTTGCCGGCGGCCTGTCGCTGGATCATCGGCAGCCTGCCGCTCCGGCCGGCCAGGGGGGCGCGGAGGGTGACGACGATCACGCTGGCGACGAGAGCGAGCAGGGCAGCGAACCCCTCTTGAGCTACGCGGGCAGCAGCTTTCCCTGCGCCTGGCGGGACTTGGCGCCGCGGCGTTTCGGCGGCAGCTTTGCTGGCAGTCTTGGCCGCCGCGACCCTGTTGCCTGGCAGCACAGTCGTCTGGCTTGGGAATGCAGCCTGCGGCTGCGCGCGGCGCATGTCGATCTCGGCGTTTCCTGCGGCTGGCGACTGCTCGGTCGTCCGTTCCCGGTCGACAGCTGCCGGGACCACGAGCTGTTCAGCCTGGGCGGCAAGAGTGCGCTCGACAGCCTGACCGGCACGCTGCCGGCAGCTTGCCGCGACCCGCTGCAACTCCCTTTGGCTTCGCTGCGCGCGGTGGTGACCGACGGCCGGGGCGAGGGGGCTGACGAAAGCTGGCACACGATCGCGATCATTGCGGCCAATGTCGACAAGTCGCTGACCCTGGCCGAGCGGACCACGCCGGGGCAAGGCCTGGCCTGGGCGATGCGCGTGCCGCAGTCGGCCGAAGACGACATGCGCCAGTCCCTTTCCCGCCTGGCTGGCGTTGCCGCTGACCCGGTCGCCGCGCTAGTCTTCTCGTGCATCGGCCGTGGCGCTTGTTTCCACAGCGGCCAGGACCGTGAACTCGACTGTCTGCGCGAGCGCTTGCCCGGTCTGCCGTTGATCGGAAGCTACGGCACCGGACAGACCGCGCCACGGGCGGCGGGTGGCAATCGCCTGCTGCATAACGCCGTCGTCACCGCCTTGATCAGCATGACCACCCGGAGAGCCGATGTTCAATCCCAGCCGTGAGCAGGTCCGCCAGTTCTTCTGCGAGGCTTGGCGCAAGCATCGAGAGCGCTCGATTCTCGAAGGTGCCGAGGTCGTCGCCGCCGATCTGATCGTCGAACACCCCGAATACCACGCGCTGCTGGAGAACCCGGCGCTGGCGCTGGAGCAGGAGTTCACGCCCGAGAGCGGCCAGATGAATCCCTTTCTCCACCTTTCGCTGCACCTCGCCGTCGCCGAACAGATCAGCATCGACCAGCCGTTCGGGATTCTTTCCGCCTACCAGGCGCTGCGCGCGCGTCTCGATGTCCATGCCGCCGAACATGCAATCATCGAGTGTCTGGGCGAGACGATCTGGCGCGCCCAGCGCGATGGCGGGGCGATCGATGGGGCGGCCTACCTCGACTGTGTTCGGCGCGCAGCCGGTAGGTGAAATACGGCTCTGCCGTTGTTGGCGCGTTCGCGGGGAAGGCGAGCGGGCGAGCATCCGACCGGCGCCGCGGCCGCGGACAGGCACGCGCCGACGTCGTGTCGCCGCGAAAAAGAAGACCGGCCCTCGCGGGGCCGGCTATATGGGTGTCGTCGTGTGGCTTTGCTCAGGCCGTCCTGCACCTGCGCAGGGCGCCCAGGCCGGCCAGACCAATGCCCAGTAGAGCAAGCGACGCCGGTTCAGGGACATTGTTGCCGGCCAAACCCACGACGCCGACGGTAATGCCATGCCAGTTTTCAGAGGTATCGGTGAAGGAAATAGACGAGTATGAACCCGGCAGACGGATCACCCCGTGAACTTCGCCGCTGCCGAAGAAACCGGTGCCGCTGCCGTTCAGGACTGGCGTTCCGCTACCCCAGTATCCCGGGCCGAAACTCAGGATCTCGATGGGCACGCCGAAGTCGACCGTGTTGCCATTCCAGCTGACCAGCGCAATCAGGGGATCGACGACCGCTTGCGAGAAGGTGATGGTCTTGAGCCCGCCGGCATCGAGGGCGATGATGTCGGCGGCCGGAGGCGCGTTGTCGACCAGTGCGGACCCGGTATAGGCGGCGGGGCTTCCCTCGACCCAGTAATTGGTGCCGCCGCTGGTTTGCGCGAAGCTGTAGGCGCCGCTGTAGGTGACGCCGACGGTGGTCGAGCCGACGACCAGCGAGCCCAGAACGCCAGGGCTGGTAGCAGACAACGTGGTCCAGTCGGTCCAGGATACCGGTGCGGCAAGGGCCAAAGATGTCGACAAGGCCAGAGCGGGGGCAAGAATAATGCGAAGTTTGCTGATCCTTTCTCAACTCTCCTTAAACGAATGCGATTTAGAAGCCGAAACATGGGGGCGGATTTGCGCTTGCCAATACCTGTTGTGCAAGCGCACTCCCGCCAGGCATCCTTGAACACGGCGCGGGCCGGTGAGGTTCGTGCTGCAGGCTTGAGGCCGTCTGCGCAGAAGCCGGTGAAACGCCGGGGATGATCGGTGCCAAGCATTTTTTGTGCCACGTGTATAACTAGCGGAGTTAATGTAACATTTGTTTGGTATGTGCGGGCAGATGTAAAAGATGTCGACAGTGCCGCGTGCGCTCTCAGTCACTATGCCCAGCTGGAGATCGAACCCGCCTGCCGCGGGGAATGGGCTTCTTGCTACCGGCTGCCGGGTGCTCGCAGCGTCGACCGTGGAGTCTCGGTAGCAAGCCGGCAGTGGCTGTGACACTGGCAGCAGACCTTTGCGGGTAGAATCGACTGATCTTTGAAGGGGAACATCCGCATGCGTTTTTCCGGCTCCGAAAGGTACGTGACCACCGGTGACCTGACCCTCGCGGTCAACGCCGCGGTCACCTTGCAGCGGCCGCTGCTGATCAAGGGCGAGCCGGGTACCGGCAAGACCATGCTCGCCGAAGAGGTGGCCGCCGCCCTCGGCCGGCCGCTGTTCCAGTGGCACATCAAGTCGACCACCAAGGCGCAGCAGGGCTTGTACGAATACGATGCCGTCTCGCGGCTGCGCGACTCGCAGCTCGGCGAGGCGAAGGTTGCCGACATCGGCAGCTACATCGTCCAGGGCGTGCTGTGGCAGGCCTTCGAGTGCGAAACGCCGTCGGTGGTGCTGATCGACGAAATCGACAAGGCCGATATTGAGTTCCCCAACGACCTGCTGCGCGAACTCGACCGGATGGAGTTCTTCGTCTACGAGACGCGCCAGAATATCCGCGCCCGCCACCGGCCGGCGGTGTTCATCACCTCGAACAACGAGAAGGAACTACCCGACGCGTTCCTGCGCCGCTGCTTCTTTCATTACATCAAGTTTCCGGACCGGGAGACGATGCGGCGCATAGTCGACGTCCATTTCCCGGGTTTGAAGCCGGCCTTGTTGCGCGAGGCGCTGGAGGTGTTCTTCGAACTGCGCGAGATCCCGGGATTGAAGAAGAAGCCCTCGACCTCGGAGCTGCTCGACTGGCTGAAGCTGCTGCTCGCCGAGGACATTCCGCCCGAAGCACTGCGCAGCAAGGACCACAAGACCGCGATCCCGCCGCTGCACGGCGCGCTGCTGAAGAACGAGCAGGACGTTCACCTTTTCGAGCGGCTGATTTTCATGGCCCGCCAGAACCGCTGAACGGTCGCCTTGATCCCGGCGTTCTACCGCGCCGCGGTCGACGCGGCAACAGGCAGAAGCATGCCACTGAACGACGCTGAACGATAGCGGACGAATGCGACGATGCTGATCGACTTCTTTCTCCATCTCAAGGCAAACCGCCTGCCGGTGTCGATCAAGGAGTTCCTGGCCTTGCTCGACGCCCTGCAGCAGCGCGTCATCGAGCACAGCCTGGACGACTTCTACGTGCTTGCGCGCGCGATCCTGGTCAAGGACGAGACCAACTTCGACAAGTTCGACCGGGCCTTCGGCGAGTACTTCAAGGGGGTCGAGGCGCTGCCGGGAATGGAGTGCCTGATTCCCGAAGAGTGGCTGCGGCAAGCGGTGAAGAAACATCTGACCGACGCCGAACGCGCCAAGCTCGAAAAGCTCGGCTGGGACAAGCTGATGGAGACCTTCAAGCAGCGCCTGGCCGAGCAGAAGGAGCGTCACTCCGGCGGCAGCAAGTGGATCGGCAGCGGCGGCAGCTCGCCATTCGGGCACGGCGGCACGCATCCCGAGGGAATCCACGTCGGTGGCAAGAGCGAGAACCGCTCGGCGGTCAAGGTCTGGGAAAAGCGCGAGTATCGCAACCTCGACGACAGCGTCGAACTTGGCACCCGCAACATCAAGGTCGCGCTGCGGCTGCTGCGCCGCTTTGCCCGCCAGGGTGCGCCCGAGGAACTCGACCTCGAAGGAACCATCGCCGGGACCGCGCGCAACGCTGGCTGGCTCGATCTGCGGCTGCGGCCCGAGCGGCACAATGCCGTCAAGGTGCTGCTGTTCCTCGATGTCGGCGGTTCGATGGACGATCACATCCGCGTTTGCGAAGAACTGTTCTCGGCGTGCCGCAGCGAGTTCAAGCACCTCGAACACTATTACTTCCACAACTGCGTTTATGACTTCCTCTGGAAGGACAACCGCCGCCGCCACAGCGAACGCATCGCCACGCACGACGTGCTGCACAGATATGGCAATGACTACAGGATGATCTTCGTCGGCGATGCGGCGATGAGCCCGTACGAGCTTCTGCAGCAGTGGGGAAGCGTCGAATACAACAATGAAGAGCCAGGTGCCACCTGGCTGCGGCGGCTTGCTGACACCTGGCCGCACGCAATCTGGCTCAACCCCGAGTCGGAGCACGCCTGGCAGTACCGGCAATCGACCGCGCTGATCCACAACCTGATGGGTGGCCGCATGTTTCCGCTGACGCTCAACGGGCTGGAGCGCGGGATGCGCCTGTTGCGCAAGTAGCCACCGCGGCGGGGTCTTCGGCCGGGTCATGCGTGCGCGCTCCTGCCTGTGACGCGAAGCAGCGGCAGGAGTGCCCCACCGGCAGCGTGCTTGGCTCTTGCCTCGTCGCCAAGCGACCTCGCGCAGACCGTCACAACTACCCAGGATCGCCGGCGCTACAGCCTACAGCATGGTCCGGCGCAGTTTGGAATTTGTCCTGGTCAAGAGCTGATTCCTGCCGCTAGTGTGGCGATCCGCTCTCGCGTGCTCTGACAGCCGTTCGTCGGTCATTGAGAAGATTGGCGAGCGCTTCAGCCGGCGACTGCTTCCTGCCGCCTGCCGCACGATGCCATATTCATGATCCGTATCGGAAGCAGGGCAATTCCCAGAAGTCCGGATGATTTGCCCGGGCACTCCATAACTCCATGACAACATACGATTAGTTTTCCGTGATTACAATAAGCGCGGTGATTATCTGGCGCATTATATCGGTCTTCAGTCCGGTGCGGGATGGTAGTGCAGTCCGTGATGGATGAATGGGCTTCAATAAATTTTGCCTCTCAATTTGGTTTGTTTTGCTCCGTCATGCGCATGAACACAAAAAGCTAATTGGCATCTAACTTTACAACAACTAATGCATTAAAGCAATATTTTACATGTTATGTATCTGTATTGCATGAATCGAAACAAGAGCTATGCATGCCAATGGAAAAAACTGTGCCGGTGCCGATGCAACGAGTTTTTTCTTGGTATTCAGGAAGTTTTTTCTGATTAAGTTCTGTCGCCAAAGGCTTGTCAGGCCAGTTTTTTCTGATAATCTTTGGCTTCGGCTGCTTGCGCCATTCCGGAAGTCTTTGATCTGCATCTATAGACTTCAAAAAATTTCCCATCCTTGGAGAACCCAGAATGACTTCCAGATCGATGTTATTGAATATCAGCGTGGCGGTGGCCACGGCGTTGGCGTCCGGTGCCGCGTCCGCGAGAACCGAAATCCAGAACAAAGGCTCGGACACGCTGGTCAACGTGGCCCAGTCCTGGGCCGAGCAGTACGGAAAGATCAACCCCAACGTTGCCGTCGCCGTCTCTGGAGGTGGTTCGGGCACCGGCATCGCTGCGATGATCAACGGCACCGTGGACATCGCCAATTCCAGCCGCAAGATGAAAGACAAGGAAATCAAGGAAGCGCAGGCCAAAGGTCATAATCCCGTCGAGCATATCGTCGGCTACGACGCGCTGGCGATCTTTGTGCACAAGAACTTTCCCGGCGATTCCATGACCGTCACCGACCTGGCGAAGATATACGGGCGTGACGGCGGGGCGACCAAATGGAGCGATCTCGGCATCACCATCCCGGGTTGCAAGAACGAAATCGTCGTCGTCAGCCGGCAGAACAATTCGGGAACCTACGCCTACTTCCAGGAAGCCGTCCTCGGTGAGAAAGGCAAGTTCCGCCAGGGCACGCTCGACATGCACGGATCCAAGGACGTTGCCGACCTGGTCGAGAAGACCCCCTGTGCCATCGGCTATAGCGGGCTGGCGTATGCCACGGACCATCTCAAGGCGCTCTGCATCGCGCCGGCAGCGGGCAAGCCCTGCGTCAAGCCGACCGAGGATACGGCTTTCGATGGCACCTATCCGATTGCCCGGCCGCTGTTCATGTACACCGATGGCCAGCCAAAGGCCGATGTCAAGAAGTACATGGACTGGATCAAGAGCGACGTTGGCCAGTGCATTCTCGCCAAGGAAGGCTACGCGCCGGTCAAGAAAGTCACCTGCAAGTAAGTCTGCCCGCCATTCCGGGCACGCGGACGCCGCACTCCGTGTGCCCGCTTTGCTAATTGTTGTCTCAAGTGTTGTCCGAACGCGCTGTGGGGAGCCGCTACCGATGAGTCATTACGAAGAACGTCTCGAGAGAGACCTGTCCCGGATCAAGCAGCAACTGGCGCTGCTGGCCGACTGCGTCGACGATGCGCTGACCAGCGCAGTGCGCGCCCTGCTGAACGGCAACGACGCAATGGCCTACGCCACCGTTCTCGGCGACCAGCGGATCAATGCCATCAGTCGCGCGCTGGACCGGATGTGTCATGCCTTCATCGGCGTGCATTTGCCGAGCGCCGGACACCTGCGTCTGATCACCGCGGTGATTCACACCAACATCGGTCTCGAACGTGTCGGCGACTACGCGGTGACCATCGCGCGCGAGTCGGTGCACGTGGTCAAGCGCCCGGACGCGCTGATCAAGCGCAGCGTCGAAATGCTGGCCAGCGAGTCGCGCCAGATGTTCAAGCAGGCGGCCGCGGCGTTCATCGAAGGAAACTGCGACAAGGCCAGGGCGACGATGGTCATGGCCGATCAGGTCGAGCGGACTTTCGACGTCGCCTTCAGCGATCTGGTCGGTGAGGCTGGCCAGTTCAGCACCGAGGATTTGTTCGCCTATCTTGGCGTCTTCAACGCCCTCGAACGGGTTTCCGACCAGGCCAAGAACGTCTGTGAGGATACGGTTTTCGCGGTCACCGGCCAGACCAAGGCGGCGCGGGTTTTCCGAATCCTTTTTCTCGATGAGGACAACACCGTCCTTGGCCCGACCGCCGAGGCGATCGGCCGCAAGAACTTTCCCGCGGGCGGCGAGTACCGGAGCGCCGGCAGGCAGGCGGGTACGTTGGCGCCGGAGGCGGTCAGCGCCCTGCAGGATCTGGGCGTCGATCTCGGCCGCCACCGGCCCAGGGCACTCGATCTTTCGCATCAGGATCTCTCCGAGTTTCAGGTGATCGTCAGCCTGCAGGGACCGATCAAGTCGTACATCGCGAACGTACCGTTCCATACCGTAGCGCTCGAGTGGGACTTCGGCGCAGGCGTCGCGGATCTTCCCGATGAGCAGCAGCGCGCACGCTACGGGGAACTGTGTCGACAGATCGCGGTGCAGGTGAGCAACCTGATGGAGACCCTGCGCGGCGAGGAGCCCAGCTGAGATGGTTACCAGCAACCCTACCCAGGGCGGCGCTGTTGCTGCCAGAGAAGTGAACGACTTCGATCGCCGTGACTTCGACTGGTATGTCGACAAGGCGGTAGAGGCGGTGGTCTTTGTCTGCGGTGTCTCGGCGATCGTTTTTGTCCTCGGGATCTTCGTCTTCGTCACCAAGGAAGGGATCGGCTTCATCATCGAGCATCTCAACTTTCGCGAGTTCTTCCTGACCCCGTACTGGTCTCCGAGCGATGCCGACGATCCCGAATACGGCATCCTGGCGTTGATCGCCGGCACGGCGAGCGTCACCGGCCTGGCGATGCTGGTGGCGATCCCGTTTTCGCTGGGTACGGCGATCTATATCGCCGAGTTCGCCAGCGGCAAGACGCGTGAAGCGCTGAAGGTGCTGGTCGAACTGCTGGCCGCCATTCCTTCGGTGGTCTGGGGCTTCATCGGGCTGGTGATCATGAACCCGCTGATCATCAAGTGGTTCGACGTTCCGGTGGGGCTGTGCGTGCTCAACGCCGGCATCATCCTCGGCCTGATGGCGGCACCGATCATGACCTCGATCGCCGAGGATGCGCTCAAGGCGGTGCCCGACCGCTACCGCGAGGCGGCCGAGGCGATGGGCGCGACACGCTGGCAGGTGACCTACAAGGTGGTGCTGCCGGCGGCCAAGAACGGCCTGCTCGGAGGCGTGCTGCTCGGCGTTGGCCGTGGTTTCGGCGAGACCATGGCGGTGCTGATGGCCACTGGTCATGCGGTCAATATCCCGGACAGCATCTTCGATTCGGTACGCGCGCTGACCGCCACGATCGCCGCCGAGCTTGGCGAAACGGTGGTCGGTGGCGAGCACTACCAGGTGTTGTTCACCATCGGGATCCTGCTGTTCCTGGTCACCTTCACCGTCAACCTGACCGCCGACCTGATCGTGCGTGGCATTCGCAAGGGATAGAAAATGACAACGGCCAATGCAGTACTGTTTCAGGCGACCGGCCTGAACCAGCGTAACGAGCGCGTGCAGCGTCTCTACCGACTGCTCTTCGGTCTGATGACCCTGATGTTGATCGCGCCGGTGTTGCTGATCCTTGGCACGCTGGTGGTCAAGGGTGGCGCGGTGATCTCCTGGGAGTTCCTGTTTACCGCGCCCACCGATGGCATGCGTTCCGGAGGGGTTCTGCCGGCCTTGCTGGGGACGGTCTGGCTGGTGACCGTGGCGCTGCTGCTGTCGGTACCGATTGGCGTGTTTGCGGCGATCTATCTCAGCGAGTATGCGGGCGACAACTGGTTTACCCGCGCCATCAACCTGGCGATCATCAACCTGGCGGGCGTTCCGTCGATCGTCCACGCCTTGTTCGGGCTGGGGGCTTTCGTCATCTTCTTCGGTTTTGGAACCAGCATCCTGGCGGCCAGCCTGACCCTCGCGGTGATGACCATGCCGGTGGTGATCGTCGCCACCCGCGAGTCGCTGCAGGCGGTGCCACAGGCGTTTCGCGAAGCATGCTGGAACATGGGCGCGACGCGTTGGCAGACGATCCGCAAGGTGGTTCTGCCGAACTCGATCACCGGCATCCTGACCGGCGTGATCCTGGAGGTCTCGCGGACCGCCGGCGAGACCGCGCCGATCATGTTCACCGGCGCGGTGTTCTTTACGCCTTTCCTGCCGCAGAGCGTGATGGACCAGACCATGGCGCTGTCGCTGCACCTCTTCGTCGCCGCCACGCAGGTCCCCGGCATCGCCGACGAAATACCCTTCGGGATCGCCCTGGTGCTGATCGCGCTGGTTTTGCTGATGAACAGCGCCTCGATCGCCTTCCGCATGTGGCTCAGGGGGAAAAAGAAATGGTAAGTCAGAATTCTCTGGCGCCGGCCGCAGTCGACGAGCCAATCGACGTCTTCACCACCGCGGCACGGACCAAGCTGCTGGTCAAGGACCTGAGCATCCGCTACGGCAGCTCGGTGGCCCTGCAGGGGGTCGATCTGGAAATTCGCGAACACGAGATCTTCGGCATCATCGGCCCGGCCAACGCGGGCAAGACGTCTTTTCTCAAGGCGATCAACCGCATGGACGTGTTTACCCCGGGCATGCGGGTGGACGGTGAAATCCGCTTCAACGACCGCGATACCCGCCGCCTGAGCAACGTCTATGCCCTGCGCAGCCGCATCGGCGTGGTCTTTCCGCTGCCGGTCGGCCTGCCGATGACGGTCTACGAAAACGTCGCGCTGTCGCCGCGTTTGCGGGGAATCAAAAACAAGGCCGAACTGGACGTGATCGTCCAGCGCTGCCTGACCCGCGCGGCGCTCTGGGACGAAGTCAAGGATCGGCTCAATGCCCTGGGGAGCCTGCTTTCGGGTGGCCAGCAGCAGCGGCTGACGATCGCCAGGGCGCTTTCACAGGAGCCCGACCTGCTGATGCTCGACGAGTTCTCGATTGCGGTGGACCCGGTGACCACGATGCGCATCGAGGACGTCCTCAAGGAACTGTGCAAGGACGTGACGATCATCCTGGTCACCAATCTGGTGCAGCAGGCCCGGCGTCTGGCTAACCGGACCGCTTTTTTCCTGAACGGCGAGTGCGTCGAGGTGGGGGTGACCGAGGATCTGTTCACCGGCGAGGTGAAGGATCAGCGCACCCGCGACTACGTCGAGGGCCGCTTCGGCTGATACCCGAATCCCGGCTTCTCACTGCTGCCGCGAAGCCGGGGAGCCCGGCGCTAGGCAGGAGGCCCACAGATGAATGGCTGCGGCGCAGGCCCCGGCTTTCGACAGACTTGATCAATGCCAACGAAGGACAACCAGCATGACCGCCGCCGCCCAAGCCGCAGATCTGCAGCAGCCAGCACCCGAATACGCGATAGACACCAGGAAACTCAACCTCTGGTACGGGACTTTTCAGGCCCTGTACGACGTGGATCTGCGGATCCGACAGGGCATGATCACCTCGATGATCGGGCCTTCTGGCTGTGGCAAGAGTACCTACCTGCGCAGCGTCAACCGCATCAACGAGCGTCTCGGCTACGTGCGCATCGACGGCAGAATCGACGTCATGGGCCAGAACATCTACGACCCCCAGGTCGAGCTGATCCAGGTGCGCAAGCAGGTCGGGATGGTCTTTCAGCGTCCGAATCCACTGCCCATTTCGATCCGCGACAACATCCTTTTCGGCCATCGGCTGCACGCCAAGGGCGGCGGCGATGTGCACCGCGGGACACCGGACGAGATCGTCGAAGACTCGCTGCGGCAGGTACTGCTCTGGGACAAGGTCAAGGACCGGCTCAAGCGCAAGGCCACCGAGCTGTCGCTGGAAGAGCAGCAGAAGTTGTGCATCGCCCGCCTGCTGCCGGTGAAGCCGAAGCTCCTGCTGATGGACGAGCCCTGCTCGGCGCTCGACCCAAAGGGTACCGAAGCGGTGGAAGAGCTGCTCTGGGAACTGCGCGGCAAGTACACCATCCTGATCGTCACCCACAACATGGCGCAGGCGCGGCGCGCCAGCGAGGAGTGCGTCTTCATGCTGATGGGCCGAGTGGTCGAGCACGCGCTGACCGAAGAGATGTTCGTTACCCCGACGCACAGGGAAACCGCCGACTACATTGAAGGGCGCTACGGCTGAGCCTGACGCGCTGAGTCATGGCGTGGAACGGACGCCGGTCGTGCGTCGATAGGGCGACGCTATTTGCAGGGGCTGGGTCTGATCTCCGTGTGTCTGGCCGCTGCCTGGTGCGGCGCTTTGAACGTGCCGGCACCTAGGCGAACAGACAAAGCCTCGCGCCATCCTCGGGCGGGAGACGAGCGGGGTGGCAGCGGTTGGTGAACCGAGTGCAGGACACCGACCACCGACAAAGCAGCCACAATAGAAAACGGCGAACCCGAGGGTTCGCCGTTCTGGTGTTTCTGCCGGTTCTTACTAGGCCAACTTGCGCCGACGAAGGCCAAACATGCCAATACCCGCGAGGCCGAGCAGAGCGAGCGTGCCGGGTTCCGGCACTTCTTGCTTGTTGGGGGTCTGCAGCAGGTAGAACGGATCGTTGCCGGAGTTGTCAGTGATCACGAAATTGAAAGTCACCGTCGCACCATCAGCGACGGTGCCGCCGCTGAAGTTGAGGTAATCCCGCGTGTCATCGATGCGGGTGTAGCCCGAGAACACGTCGGAGCTGAAAAGCCCCGTCACAGCAGACCCATCGGCGAAGCTCAGACCGTCGCCCTGACCGGAAGGCGTCCCAAGGATGACCTGCAATTCGAGTTCAAACGACGTCCAGGCCACCCCCGTGTTGTTGGTAACGATTTTCTGGAACCACTTCCCGGCCGCGTGGCCGCTGCCGGTCGGGTTGTTACCACCGAGCGGATCACCTTCAAGTTTCAGGGTGCCGGCAGAGGTCATGGTCTCGTTGATGACCCAGGGCGCCCCCACGTCGCCGGCAGTGCTCGTGTCAGTCGAGTTCAAAGTGATCCCGCCATTCTCGACGCTGATCGCCACGGCCCAAGCGGGAACGGTGCAGGCGAGTGCCAAGCCAGCCAGACCGAGCTGGACGGCGTGCCGAAGTTTCATTCCTGATGCCAGATGTGTCTTGTTCATTTGTCTGCTCCAAGTGGTGATTGGGTGATTGATGGTTTTAGTTATCGGTTGATCGATTGGCGCTCCGAACGCATCAGAACCAACCCTGGCAACCCCCATTGCTGCACAAACTCTTACGGAAATGTTGCAGAAACAGGTTGCCTTGATCAAAGCACGTTTCATGCCAAAAACTAATAGTCAAGTTTTGTCAGTTACTTACTAAAAAGTTTGCGGGAACCGCAGACCCCATGTGTAAAGAAATCCGACAGATCATCCTCATGTCGGCCACGTTCTGCTGCTGGTGGCTGCGGATAAGCATCGGGATCGCGACAGCTGCCGGATTTCGCCGGATCGGCATCGCGGCGCAGTCCGGCGGCGTCAGGGCGCCGTGATCGAGGTTGTCCACGCGGGCCCCTGGATCAGATTATCGCCGGCGCATCACTCCGGCGGCCGGAGTGTGCTTCGACCTCGGCGGCAGCTTGGTAGCTGCCCGCGGCGATTTTTTGCTTCCGTAGAGCTTCGCCGAGCCTGGCCTGCAGGAAGGTATTCGAGGTGAGGCGGGTGACCTTGTGGTAGTAGGTGTCGACCACTTCCTTGACCATGTCGACCGTCAGTCCGCTCGTGCGGTCCTGGGCGCCCCTGAAAGTCCCGTGTCCGATCTGTTCGGCCAACTTCCCAGCCTCGCGGTCTTGCACGATTCGGAACTGGCCGTCGTCGATCGCGACTTTCAGCGCGCCGGCCGCGAAGGTGCCGATGAAGATCCCCTTTCGGGCGTTCTGCGAGATATTGATGAAAGTGCCGGTACACACCAGACGCGGGCCGAACTTCGAAACATTGAGGTTGCCCTGCCAGCCGGCCTGCGCCAGTCCGAGGAAGCAGACATCCAGGTCGTCGTCGCCATCATCCTTGGGCATCCCGATGCCGAGACGGACCACTGCAACCGGCCGCAACTCGAAGGCGGCCCGACACGCGATGATGTTTTTGCGCTCGCTCATCGGTGCCGTCGGAATGGCCTATTGCGTAATTCCGCTCCGTTGATCTCCAGCGGCCGGATCAGAGACACCAGACGCGATCGTCGAAGACTCGCTGCGGCAGGTGCTGCTCTGGAAACTGCGTCGCCCGTACACTATCCTGATCGCCACCCACAACATGGCGCAGCCGCAGCGCGCCAGCGAGGAGTGCATCTTCATGCTGATAAGCAGAGTGGTCGAGCACGCGCTGACCGAAGAGATGTTCGCTCCCCCAACCCACAAGGAACCCCTGACGACATTGAGGGGCGCTACGGCTGAGATCGTTGGCAGCGGACACTCGCGCTGGGCAGGCCGGGCCGGGCGCTGCAAGAGCCAGTGTCGAAAAATCTTACAGTCGTTGTTGTTGTCCGCTGACAGTTGGGGATGTAATGCCCATTTATCAGCATGTTGAAAGTAGTGGCACGAAAAATGCTAGAGAAACGTCGGGTTGAATTCAATCCGAACGGTGGCCAGTCCGCAGTAAGGCGCACCGACAGTCTAGCTATGACACGAATCTTCTCTAACAGGGGTAAACGACATGAAACTCATCAAGACTAGCCTACTGAACGCTGCCCTTGTGGCTGCTGGTTTGCTCTGCAGCGCTCAAGCCGGAGCCTTCACCTTGACCTTCGAAGGTGTGGGTGACTACGCCGACATCCAGAATTTCTACAACGGCGGAACCGATAGCTTGGGCAATTCCGGCCCGAACTACGGCGTCCAGTTCGTTGATGCCCTCGGGCTTGTCGATGCGGATAACGGCGGTAACGGCAACTTCGCAAACGAGCCGACGCCCAATACCATCATGTTCTTCCTGAATGCGGCGACCGCCGTTCTCGATTACGCTGCGGGCTTTACGACCGGCTTCTCGTTCTATTACACGTCGTCCACCGCGGCGACTGTCAGCGTGTATGATGCGCTGGGTGGCGCGGCCGGCGGTGGTAACGTCCTTGGGTCGCTCAATCTGACGGCTCAGTATACCGACAACTGCACTGGCGACCCGAGTGGTACTTTCTGTAACTTCACGCCGGTCGGTGTGGCCTTCAGCGGCACGGCTTACTCGATCGACTTTGGCGGCACCGCCAATCAAACCGGATACGACAACATCACCTTCGGCTCTGTGAACCCAAACATCCCTGAGCCGGGCACCTTGGCCTTGCTGGGGATCGGCGCCCTTGCCTTCTGCGCGCGCCGCAAAGTTCAAGCCTGAAAAGGCGCTGACTGAGGCCCGGAGAAGCGGCTGCATGCCGCTTCTCCGTTTTCGCATTTGTTCTCTCTCTCGTGCTGTAAGCCGTTCCGCCGATCGCCCGGGACCCGCTGACACCCGACCCGGGGTGCTTCAGCTCTGACGGAGCCGGTTGTCGTTGGGAACACGGTGTGTGGCTGCGCTTTCAGCGCGTCATCCCCTGGAACTCAGGAATTTACCAACACCGTGCCGCTTAGTTTGCGCGCACCTCATCCTGCCGACTGCGTCCGTCGTGCGCTTTCGCCGCAAACCGCTATTGGCAAGGCTGAAAAGGGGGCGGGCGGCTATCCTTTGCCAAGCCATTTCACCCGGCTTTGACCGATGCATCTCCTGGCATTAACCAGGAGCTGGGGTCGCGACATGAATTGTGCGGCCAAGTCAGTCAGGCCTGAGGTGTGCTTCGGCCTCGGCGGCGGTTTCGTAGCTGCGCGCAGCGATTTTTCGCTTCGCGAGAGCCTCGCCAAGCCTGGCGCGCAGGAAGGTATTCGAGGTGAAGCGGGTGACGTTGTGGTAGTAGGTGTCGACGACTTCCTTGACCATGTCGATGTAGTCGTCGACCAGTTCGGGGACGATCGAAAAACGGTCGTAATTGACGATCGCGTAGACCTTGTGGCCGATCGGCCCGAGTTTCTCCCCGACAGCCTGTCGAAGCCGGGCGATATCGTCGCTGGTGCGGACGCTCAGTCCCTCGAAGTTGAGGAAGAAAATGTTCTTCCGGGCATCGTAAGACAAGCGGTCGGCCATCGGGATCTCGAGCATCTCCGCCCGCAGTTTCATGGGCTCTTCCCGGAAAATCCGGCTGTCCATCAGCGCCGGCTGGCCATGCATGATCGGCACGAAATCCATCTTGTCGAGGACGTCCGTCTGCAGATCGACGCCCGGGGCGATCTCGATCAGCTCCAGGCCCTCGCGGCATAACCTGAAGACGCATCGTTCGGTCACGTAGAGGACGGTCAGACCACTCTTGCGGGCCTGGGCGCCGCTGAAGGTGCGGTGCTCGACCTCTTCGACGAACTTTCGCGCCTTGCCGTCCCGCACGATGCGGAGTTTTCCGTCGTCGAGAGCGACCTCCAGCGCGCCGGCGGTAAAGGTGCCGACGAAAACCACTTTCTTGGCGTTCTGCGAGATGTTGATGAAGCCGCCGGCGCCCGCCAGACGCGGGCCGAACTTCGAAACATTGAGGTTGCCCTGCCGGTCGGCCTGCGCTAGCCCGAGGAAGGCGATATCCAGGCCGCCGCCGTCGTAGAAGTCGAACTGGCTGGGCTGGTCGATGATCGCCTGCGCGTTGGTCGCCGCTCCGAAGCTCAGGCCGCCGGCCGGGATGCCGCCGATCACGCCGGGCTCGGCGGTCATCGTCATCAGGTCGGCGATCTGCTCCTCGGCGGCGATGCTGGCGACGCCTTCCGGCATCCCGATGCCGAGATTGACCACGGCATTCGGCCGCAGCTCGAAGGCGGCCCGACGGACGATGATCTTGCGCTCGCTCATCGGCATCGCCGGAATGGCCGACATCGGCACCTTGATCTCACCGGCGAAAGCCGCGCTGTACTGCTCGGAAAAGGTCTGCATGTGGTATTCGGGTTTTTCGGCGACGACCACGCAATCGACCAGGATGCCGGGCACTTTCACCTGACGCGGGTTCAGCGTGCCGCGTTCGGCAATGCGCTCGACCTGCACGATGACGATCCCGCCCGAGTTTCGGGCGGCCATGGCGATCGCCTGCGCTTCCAGTGTCAGCGCCTCCTTTTCCATCGTGACGTTGCCATCGGGATCGGCCGTGGTGCCGCGAATGATCCCGACATCGATCGGGAAGGCCTTGTAGAACAGGTACTCCTCGCCGTCGATCTCCATCAGCCGAACGATGTCTACGGTGGTCATCTCGTTCAGCCTGCCGCCGCCGAAGCGCGGGTCGACGAAGGTCCCCAGCCCGACCCGGCTGATCGTTCCCGGCTTGCCCGCGGCAATGTCGCGGAAGAGGTGGGCGATCACCCCTTGCGGCAGGTTGTAGGCCTGGACGCGATTGGCCACCGCCAGTTTCTGCAGCGTTGGCACCAGTCCCCAGTGACCACCGATGACCCGGCCGACCAGGCCGTCATGGCCGAGGTGGTTGAGTCCCCGCTCCTTGCCGTCGCCCTGTCCGGCGGCGTACACCAGGGTCAGGTCGCGCGGACTTCCGAGACCCTTGGCGTCGTCACTGGCCGCCTGGAGGAAGCGTTTCTCCAGTGCGACGGCGATGTTCTCGGCGAAGCCGATGCCGACAAAACCGCCGGTGGCGACGGTGTCACCGTCCTCGATCAGCCGTACCGCGTCTTCCGCGGAAACGACCTTTCCGGTGTCCGACGCGCGCAGCGACGAGGCCATGGGATGGGTGGCAAGCGGCATGAATATTTCTCCAGGAGAGTTTTTTAGGGGCGTGATCGTCTGACACGATGCTGTGGCTGTACGTGGCGGCGCTCATCGCGACAGCATGCTGCGCAAGTATATACAGCAAAGCGCCGGTAGAACCGGCCAGGCGCCGGCAGCAGCGTAATCTCCCTTGATACGGCGCGTGCCTGCCGTGCTTCATCGCCGTCACTGTCGTCGGCGCGCCTCCGGCTGCCTTTGCCTATGGCCGTGAAGCTGCTAGACTCGCTACGGTTTGGCAAACAACGTCAGGCCATGGATACTTTTGCGGTGCCAGAAGGCGCCACCCCAACGGAGGAGACAGCATGGGTTTATTTGATTTCGTCAAGGAGGCAGGTGAGAAGCTTTTTCGCTCCCAGGATGCGGAGGCCGCGTCGACGGCCGTTGACCGCGCGCCCGATGACGAGGCGGCCGCGGCCAGGCTGAGCGAGTTGAACCGCAGCGCCGGCGATGCCATCGAAGCGTACGTCAATACCCAGGGCCTGCCGGTTACCGGGCTGACCGTGACTTTTGACGGCGCAAGCGGTACGGCGACGGTCTTCGGTGTCGCCGGTGACCAGGCCAGCAAGGAGAAGATTTTGCTCTGCTGCGGCAACGTGACCGGCGTTTCCAGGGTCAATGACATGATGTCGGTCGACCAGAGCGAGCCGGAAGCGATGTTCTACACCGTCGTTGCGGGCGACAATCTGTCGCGGATCGCAAAACTGCACTACGAAAACGCCAATAAGTACATGCTGATTTTCGAGGCCAACAGGCCGATGCTTGGCAACCCGGACAAGATCTACCCCGGCCAGGTCCTGCGCATCCCGCCCCTGTGATGCCCGTCGCGCTTGCTGGACGCGTACGGCCTGCTGCCTGCTAACACATTGATTGACTAAAGGTCGGCGATGGGAATTCTGTGGACCGTCGTTCTGGGTTTTGTCATTGGCGTGATTGCCAAGCTGATCCATCCCGGCAGGGAAAACATGGGCTTCGTGGTTACGGTCGTGCTCGGCATTGCCGGGTCGTTTTCTGCCGGGGTGGTTGGACAGTTCCTCGGCTGGTACCGCGCTGGCGAGGGGGCCGGCTTCATCGCCTCGGTGATCATGTCGGTAATCCTGCTGGTGATCTACGGCAAGCTTCGCCGCTGAGCGTCGCCGCCGCCGTTGACCGACTCAGGGCTGACGAGGCGCAGCCAGGCGCTCGATCATCGTGCGCACGGCGTTGATCTGCGGTCCTTGGCGGGTGGGATAGTCGTTGCCCGAATAGCCCCACCAGTCCCAGCACGCAAACGGGTTGTTCAGCCACTTCCATGACCCCATCGCTGCGCCATAGCGCGGAGCCACCTGCGGGTAGAGGACGATGATCCGATTGCTGGCCGCCCATCCGTTGTAGCCGGCGCCTTCCACGAATCGTCGTCCAATCTGGGCCGCACTCTGGCGGCAGCCGTGGAAAGCGACGTGGATTCGGCAAGCCCCCGCGTGGCACGCGGGCGGCACGAAGAGGTAGCCCTCGTTCGCCAGACTGGCGTCGATCGCCGGGCCGTCGACAAAGGGGCGCTGGTCGAAGCCTGCCAGTTCGCCTTGCGTCGTGGCGGTCGGTGGCAACAGCGGGCCAAGCAGGTGGGTGAGCATTTCGCCGGCGGCGTCGAAGTCGCCACAGCGGTTGATGTAGGGCGACTGCGCGCTGGCGCACGGATTGGCCTGGGGGTCGGCGACCGAGATCATCGCGTGCCCGGCTTCGGGCAGCTTGACGAAGCGAATCGCTGCCGGCGTCATCCACTGACCGTAGAACGCTGCCAGCCGGTCCACTACCGCCGTCGCCACGGTGTCGTCCTTGCCGCCCGAGAACAGCCATGCCTGGTCGTCGCGCAAGTTGTCGAGCGGGTCGATGCGGCCGGCGCCGGCCAGTGCCTCCGCCCTGGCGCGCAGTTCCGCCACCGATGGCAGCGCTGCCCACGACGACGGCGACATGCAACGCGTCAGCGCCAGCCGGGTTGAGCCCTCGGCGCAGTCGTACGGGCCGCCGGCGATCACGCCAGCACCGCGCACCAGCTTCGAGTGCGCCACCTGGAACTGGACCGCCATGTAGCCGCCGGATGAAACACCGGAAACCGTCAGCTGGCTCAGGTCGGCGCCGAGTGCCGGCAGCGGTGCCGCGGCGCTGGCACTGCGCAGGGTCAGCACGATGACAGCGGTCGACAGGCTGCGCAGGGCGGTGGCGGCGGTGTTCATGAGGGGGGCGTCCTGAGAGCGCTTGATTGGTGAATGCTATCAGATCGCCTCGCCGTTGATCAGCCCGACGCGCACCGTCAGCCGTTGCTGCGCTGCCGCCGGCCTTGTTTCATCGGCAGGGCAACCCTACACTAGGCGCCTTCTCACCGATCACCGTGCCCAGCGCGGATTGCCATGCGCCAGCCATCTGTAGTCATTGATTCGAAACTTCCCCGGGTGGGGACGACGATCTTTACCGTGATGTCCAAACTCGCCGCCGACTGCGGGGCGATCAACCTGTCGCAGGGTTTTCCGGATTTTCAGGCGGACGCGGCCTTGTTCGACGCCGCCTTGCGGGCGATGCGCGACGGGCGCAACCAGTACCCGCCGATGGCCGGAGTCCCCGAATTGCGGGCCGCGATTGCCGGCAAGGTGGCGGCGCTCTACGGCGCATCCTACGACGCCGAGCACGAAATCACCGTCACCGCCGGCGCCACGCAGGCGATCTTCACCGCCATCGCGGCCTTCGTCCGCCATGGCGACGAGGTGATCGTCTTCGAGCCGGTCTACGACAGCTATGTGCCTGCGATCGAGACCGTCGGCGGCCAGGCGGTCTACGCCAGGCTGGCTTTTCCGGATTACCGGCCGGACTGGCAGCAACTGCGTTCGCTGCTCAGCCCGCGCACGCGGATGATCATCATCAATTCGCCGCACAACCCCAGCGGCAGCCTGTTGGACGCCGACGATCTGGAGCAACTGGCGGCCCTGACGCGCGGAACCAATATCGTGGTGCTCTCCGACGAGGTCTACGAGCACATCGTTTTCGACGGCGTGCGACACCAAAGCGTCGCCAGCCATCCCGAACTGGCCGCCCGCAGCATCGTCGTGTCGTCCTTTGGCAAGACCTACCACATCACCGGCTGGAAGATCGGTTATGTGCTCGGCGCGCAGGAACTGATGAGCGAGTTCCGCAAGGTCCATCAGTTCAACGTATTCACCGTCAATACGCCGTGCCAGCTGGGGATTGCCGAATACATGCGCGACGCTTCTCGCCACCTCGGGCTGGCCGCGTTCTACCAGCAGAAGCGCGAATTCTTTCGCGCGCAGTTGCACCACTCGCGCTTCGAATTGCTGCCGTGCCGCGGCAGCTACTTTCAACTGGCACGCTACAGCGCCATTTCCGACCTGCCTGATCGGGATTTCGCGTACTGGCTGACCCGCGAGGTGGGGGTGGCGGTGATTCCGGTATCGGTCTTCAATCACCACGGACACGACGACCGTGTCGTCCGTTTCTGCTTCGCCAAGCAGGAGGCGACGCTGGCCGCCGCGGGCGAAAGACTGCGCGGCGTTTAACCGGGGCCAAAGCCTTCCGGCAAACGGGCGGCAGCGATTGCGCATTGCGCCGAGCCAGCAGCTGCGGCTTTTGACACCCCTTTTGTTTTTTAACGACCAGTGGAGGAACAGCATGAGCATGCTGCAGGAGTTCAAAGAGTTCGCAATGAAAGGCAACGTCATGGATCTCGCCGTCGGCGTGATCATCGGCGGCGCTTTTGGCAAGATCGTCGAAGCGATCGTCGGCGATCTGATCATGCCGGTGGTGGCCTTGATCATGGGTGGCAAGCTCGACTTTTCGGGGATGTTCGTGGTCCTGGGCAGCGTTCCGGAAGGGACCGCGACGACGCTCGAAGCGTTGAAAAAGGCTCAGGTTCCGGTTTTCGCCTACGGCCACTTCCTGACCATCCTGGTCAATTTCATCATCCTCGCCTTCATCATCTTCGTGATGGTCAAGCAGGTGAATCGGCTCAGGAAGAGCGAGCCGCCGGCGGCGCCGGCAGCAGCGCCGGAGCCGGCCGAGGAGGTCGTGCTATTGCGCGAGATTCGTGACAGCTTGAAGAAGTAGTCGGGGGTCGGCCGGCGTGGCCTCCCGCCGCCGTCAGTTTGCGTTCCCCTTGCTGACGTCGGTGGCGACGACCAGCGTCAGCCGCTCGGGGTCGATGTACTTGCGGAAAGCGGCGTTGACCCGTTCCGGGGTGAGCGCCATGATCTTGTCCTCGAAGTCCTTCGAAAACTGCCAGTCGCGGCCGAGGTCGAGAAACGAGACCCAGCGGGAAGCGACCGCGCCGTCCTGTGAACGTTCGACGGCGCGTGCTTGAAGGAGCCCCTTCTTGGCTTCGGCGACCTCTTCCGCCGTGAAGCCGTCAGCGCGCGCACGCCGCAACTCCTCCAGGAAAGCCTGTTCGGCGCGGTTGGCGTTCTGCGGCGCGGCCATCGCCGCAAAGGTCCAGGTCGACAGATGCTCGCGGCTGCCGACCGACAGCGACGAACCGACGCTGTAGCTGAGTCCGTCCTTCTGGCGCAGGCGATCCAGCAGTCGGCTGGACAACCCGGTGGTGCCGCCAAAGATGTCATTGGCCAGGTAGAGGGCCGGGGCGTCGGGGTCATCGTCGCGCAACATGAGGTCGAGACGGGCGCGCACGAAGGCGTTTTCCTTGTCGGGGGTGTCGATCACGAGGCGCTGAGGGTCAACCTGGCGGTACTCGCGGTCGACGCGGCCATACGGCGAGCGGGAGACGTATTCCGGGAAAAGCCGCTTGAGCTCGTCGATGATGGCTTTTTCATCGAAGTCGCCAACGATCGCGATTTCGCCGCGCGCCGTGCCGATTAGCTGGCGGTGATAAGCGGTGACCTGCTCGAGTGTCGTCTGGCGCAGCTGTTCGATACGCTCGGTCAACTGCGCGTGGTAACGCGGGTCGCCGGGGGGATAGGTGTTGAAGTGGGCGGTCAGTGCGTCGCGAGAAAGTTCCTGAGGATTGTCGAGCTGGGCCTGCATGGCGGTCAGGGTCTGGCGTTTGAGTTCTTCGAACTCGGCCGCCGGGAAGCTCGCGTCGTGGAACAGTTGCGCCACGAGGCGGAGTGCTTCGGGGAGATGGTCGCGGGTGGTCTCGAAGTGGCTCAGGTCGCCGTTGACCTTCAGACGGGTGAGTTCGTCGGCGATCTGCTGGCGGCTCAGCTGGCTCGTGCCGCGCGCCAGCATGGCTACCGCCAGGCCGCCTGCCACCTCGCGATTACGCAGTGAGTCCTGGTCCCCCCAACGGAATTTGATGGCCACGTTCACCGTCTGGCCGCGGTTCTTCTTCGGCAGCAGCGCGACCTTCAGCGCACCAAAGCTCGGCAGGTCGGTCCGTCGGTTGATGTTCTCCGGCGAGGCGTCGAAAGCCTCGCCGGCGTCGCCTTTTTCCTGCGGCTTGAAGTTCGCCAGCAGTTCGGCAGCGCTCGGCGCCTCGGTGATCACCGCCCGCTGCGGCGAATCCTCGGGGATGAAGGTGCCCAGCACTCGGTTGTCGCGCACGAAGTACTTGCTGGCGGCAGCGTCGATCTGCGCCGGCGTGATCTGCGCCAGTTGATCCCGGGCATGGAAAAAGAGCCGCCAGTCGCCCAGCGCGATGTACTCGGACAGCATCACCGCAAAGACCTCCGGGTCGGCTAGGGCTCGCTCGTAAGCCGTCCGCGCCTGGTCGACCGCGCGACCGAGCTCGGCCGTGGTCGCCGCGTCGTCGGCGAAGCCGCCTTCGAGCACCTCGATCATCCGCTCGCGAACGCGATCCAGTGATTCGCCCTTCTTGACCATTGCGCCGAAGACCACGAATCCGGGCTGACGGGCGTCGACAGTGAACGCGAACACCTGGGCCGCCAGTCCCGGCTGGACCAGCGCCTTGTAGAGACGACCGTTCGGCGTGTCGCCGAGGATCTCGCTGGCCATCGCGACGGCGTCCGAGTCGGCGTGCAGGCTCGACGGCGTGCGGTAGGCGAGGGTCACGAGCTGGATCTCGCCTTTGCGGCGGACCGCGAACTGGCGCTCGCCGTCGGCCGTCGGCTCGACCGTCCATGACGTCGGTAATTCGCGCGTCGGCTTCGGCAGCCTGCCAACACTGGCGACAATCCACTTGACCGCCTGCTGTTCGTCGAACTTGCCGGCGACCGTCAGAACCGCATTGTCCGGCTGGTAGAACTGCCGATAGAAGGCCTGCAGGTTCTCGATCCTGACGTTCTCGATGTCGCTGCGGGCACCGATGGTGTTGTGGCGATAGTTGTGCCAGTCGAAGAGCATCGATTGCATCCGTTTCAGCATCACGCTGGACGGGTTGTTTTCTCCCATTTCGAATTCATTGCGGACGACGCTCATCTCGGAGTCGAGGTCTTTCCTGGCGATGAACGAATTGACCATCGCGTCGGCGCTCCACCCCAGAGCCCACTTGATGTTGGCTTCGCTGGCCGGAAAAGTCAGGTAGTAGTTGGTCCGGTCCAGCCAGGTCGAGCCGTTGATCTGGAAACCGCGCGCCTTGAACTCGCGGGTCGGATCGGGGAAATTCTTCGATCCTTTGAAAAGCAGGTGTTCGAGCAGGTGCGCCATGCCGGTCTCGCCATAGTTCTCATGGCGCGAGCCGACCAGGTAGGTGACGTTGACGGTGGCTGTTGGCTTGGCGGCATCCGGAAACAGGATGAAGTGCAGGCCGTTGGCCAGTCGGTATTCCGTGATCCCTTCGACCGTGCTCAGCTTTTCGACGCCCGGGGGCAGTTTCGTTGGCATGGCCTGCCCGGCGCCAAACGCATGCGGCGCGAAAGCCAGCAGCAGTGGCCACAGCAGGCAGACGAACGTCTTCATCCATCGGGTCATCAGCATCACTCCACGAATCTCGCGCTTGGCGATCAGGGGTCAGCGTTGCGCCAGGTGACGGCAGCTTGCAGAAACGTGGCTCGCCGCTTTCCGGAAGAGGAACGGCCCGCGCAGAGGGAGGGTCTGGGCGGGCCGGGTGCTACGGCCGGTGCCGCTCGGGGGGAGGGGGAGAGCGCGGCAGCGACAGGACGGAGATTAGCGAATCCGCCGAGCATGATCTGTTGCATCTCTGTCCCCATTGTGTAACTGCGTGTGATCTGGCATGGCCTGGCTGAACGCCGACGCTCTGGCCCCTGCTATTGCCATCCATTCAGCAGAGCTGGCATTATCCTCGACTCGAGTCGCCGTTGGGGCGCCGCAATCAGAAAGGGAGCTAGAGATGAATCACGAATCGGACGATCAGGGAATGGCGGCGGTCTTGCTGGAGCGTCTGGAAAAAGAGCGGCTGCCGCGGGCGATCGATCTGAAGGCGAAAGTGGACGCCGGCGAGCGGCTCGACGACATGGACATCGCTTTCCTCGAACGGGTATTTACCGACATGGAGGATAGCAAGGCACTCGTCGCCCGTCATCCCGAATATGGCGAACTGGCGGCAAGATTGATCAATCTGTACGAACAGATTACTGCCAAGGCCCTGGCGAACGAGAAGACCGGCTGACCCGCCTGCCGGTGCTTCCTGCGCAGGCCGTCGGCGTGCGTTGCCCCGGTTCAGAGTCCCGCTCACGGGCGCCCGCGGCCGGCGCGTTCTCAGTCGTCTCCACAGCGCATCACCCCGAGCTCCTGTCCGATCCGCTAGCCGGCTGCCGGCCCGGGTGCCCGCGGGGCATTGACCGAAGCTGACGCTGGCGTCGGCGGGTTGTCCTGGTCTCCTGCCGCCGCGGCCGCCGCGGCCGCCGCGTCTGTTTCGTCGGCGCTGCCGTCCGTTTCTGCGGCGGCCACGTCCAGGTCCTCACGCACCCGCCAATGGCGAATCGCTTGGCGCATGGTTGGAAACGCGCGCTGCTGCAGGGACTCGTCGGGGTGTTTGGTGGTGATCAGCCATTGCTCGAACTCGATCTGCCGGCCCGCCAGGATCAGCGTGACGTTCTTCGCCGCGAGTTCCGCATCGAGCCTTTCCAGCGTATCGATACCGGTGATGTCGACGTCCGTCATGGCGATCATGTCGAGCACCACGCGCTCGACGGGAGCGGGCTGGCGGGCGATCGCCCGATGCACTTCCGCACGGAAATGATTGGCGTTGAAGAAGACCAGAGGACCACAGAAGCGCAGCAACAGCAGGCCATCGATGATTGCCGCATTCGGGAACAGCTTGTGGTTGTACAGCCCCGAGCGGCCGGGAATATTGACCAGTTCTTCGCAGTCGGGCCGTGCCACCCGACGAATGAACATCAACAAGGCCAGGCCGACGGCGAGCATGATTGCCTTGATGGCGCCGAAAGCGAGGACACCGAGCATGGTGATCACGCCGAGCACCAGAGCCGAACGTTCAATCTGGTGATAGCGCCTGAAAACCTGAAAATCGAGCAAGGACCACGAGGCAAACATCAGCACGACACCGAGTGCCGGAATCGGCAACCAGGCCAGCGAAGCGGTACCGACCAGCAGCAGCAGCGAAATCGTCAGCGCGGCGATGATGCTGACCAGCTGGGTGCGACCGCCATTCGAGTCGCTGACCGCAGTGCGCGAATCGGCACCGGTGACCGCAAAGCCCTGCGACAGCGCCGAGACAATGTTGGCCAGACCGAAGGCCGCGAATTCGCGGTCCACGTCGATGTCGTAGCCGTTGCGTTCGGCGAAACTGCGCGCGGTGAGCATGCCGCTGGTGAACAGCACCAGAGCCAGACCGGCCGCCGACGCTGCGATTTCGCCGACGACGTCGACGTGCAGTTCCGGCCATTCGAGATCGGGCAAGCCGCCGGCCACCGGGCCGATCAGCGCCACCCCATGCTTGTCGAGCCCGAACAGAAAAGCCGCCAGACCGGCGATGATCATCGTCGCCAGCGACGCCGGCACGCGTTTGGTATAACGCGGCATGAAGAACATCACCGCCGCGCAGCAGATCGACAGGACGACCGTTGGCCAGTGTGCTGTGAGCACCAGGTGCGGGATCTCCAGCAGCTGTTTGAAGAAACGCGTCGCTTCCGGTTTGCTGCCGAGGACCTTGCCGACCTGGCCGATCAGGATCGTCAGCGACACGCCGTTGAGCAGACCAATGATGATCGGTTTGGCCAGGAAGTCTGCCAGGCCACCGAGGCGAAGGAAGCTCGCCGCCAGGCAGAAGGCGCCGGTCAGCAGCGTCAGCGCGATGCCGTAAGTCAGGTAGAGGCCGCTATTGCCAGCGGCCAGCGGTGCGATCACCGCGGCGAGCATCGCGCAGGTGGCGGCGTCGGGACCGATGATCAGCTGTCGCGAGGTGCCGGCAAAGGCATACACCACCATCGGCAGGATCGAGGCATACAAGCCGGTCGACGGACTGAAGCCGGCCAGTTGGGCGTAGGCGATGGCGATCGGAATGGCCACCGCGGCCACCGACAGACCGGCCCGCAAGTCGTATGGCAAGTCGGCAGCACGATACTTGAGCAAGGGCTGCAGTCCGGGCAAGACGCGATTCAGATGGGCAAGAGCTTGCATTCTGTGACCTCGACGGTTCGTTCAAGCAAGGCCGGCTGCCGCTGGTAGCGGGCCCCGGGGCTGTCGCAGCGAGCGGCCGATTGTATCAGAAAGCCAATTCGGGTCGTCCCGGGCGCTGTCGGAGGCGTGAGCGTTGGATGGGTGGGTCGCAGGTATTGCATCAGGCGCTGCTTGTAGTATTCTGCCGCGAAGTTGTCAGACAACCGGATCGCCATGGTCACCAACGAACTGATGCACAACGATCTGAAGGAAATTGCTCGCCGGCCTCGCCTGAGCGAGGAGGTGTCGATGGCCCTCGAAGGGAAGATCGCGCGCGGCGAGATCAAACCCGGTGAGCGTCTGCCCGTCGAAAAAGTGTTGGCCGAAACCTTCGGCGTCAGCCGCGCCGTGGTTCGCGAAGCCGTGGCGCGACTCAAGGCCGACGGCCGCGTCGAGACGCGGCAGGGCGCGGGGGCCTTCGTCGCGCTGGCGCCAAAGAGTCTGAACCTCCGCTTCTGGCAGGGAGACGGCCCGGCGCTGGCCGAGTTGCGCGAGATCTTCGAATTGCGCGCGATGGTCGAAAGTTCGATTGCCGAACTCGCTGCCCGCCGTCGGCTGCCGGCCGACGTGACCGCGATACGGTGCTTCCTGCAGGCGATGGACGATGCGCTGGCGACCGGCAGCGATGGCTCGGAAGCCGATGACGATTTTCATCTGGCGATCGCCGCCGCAACCCATAACAGCTACGCGCATCGCCTGCTGGAATTCCTCGGTCGCCACTTTTCCGAGTCGCGGCGCCTGGCGTGGACCATGCCAGGGCGCAACGGCGTCTTGCCTGAGGAGGCGCAGACCGAGCACCGGCGGATCTTCGAGTCGGTCGCCGCCGGCGACCCCCGTGGCGCGCGTCGTAATGCCCACGAGCACGTGCGCTGCGCAGCGCTGCGGGTGGGTATCGAACTGGCCGACGATCTGATCAGCGAGCGCAGCAGTGATCGCCGCTAAGCAGTGCCGCCATCCTGACGCGCGCTTCACCGTAGTCACCAACCACGTCGTCTGAGGAAAGTCCATGAGCATGGAAACCACCGTTGCCGAGCGGCGCTTCACGTTCGACCGGCAGGCTCTGACAGCTCGATTGCGCGAGCTACTGCCAGAGCACGCGCTGCTCGCCGAGGAAGAGGACATGCGGCCCTACGACTGCGACGGGCTCACCGCCTATCGGCAGTTGCCGCTGCTGGTCGCCCTGCCGGAGGATGAAGCGCAGACGCAGGCAATCCTCAGGGTATGTCACGAGCTGCGCGCGCCGGTGGTGCCGCGGGGTGCCGCCACTGGCCTCTCGGGCGGGGCGACGCCGCATTCCGACGGTGTTCTGGTCTCGCTGGCCAAGCTCAAGAAGATCATCAGCGTGGACCCGCTGGCGCGGACGGCGGTCGTCCAGCCGGGGGTGCGCAACCTGTCGGTCTCGGAGGCGGCGGCGCCGTACGGTCTCTACTATGCGCCCGATCCTTCGTCGCAGATCGCCTGCACCATTGGCGGTAATGTCGCCGAGAATGCGGGTGGTGTGCATTGCCTGAAATACGGGCTGACCGTGCACAACGTCTTGCGCGTGCGCGGCCTGACCATTGAGGGCGATGTCGTCGAGTTCGGCAATGCCGCGCTCGATGCGCCAGGCTACGACCTGCTGGCGCTGCTCAACGGCTCGGAAGGACTGCTGGCGATGATCACCGAGGTGACCGTCAAGCTGACCCCCAAGCCCGAGCTGGCGCAGGTGGTGATCGCCTCCTTCGCCGACGTGCGGCGGGCCGGCGATGCGGTCGCCAGCATCATCGCCGCCGGGATCATTCCCGCCGGCCTGGAAATGATGGACAAGAAGGCGATTCACGCCGTTGAGCCCTATGTCAACGCGGGCTACGACATGGATGCCGAGGCGATCCTGCTCTGCGAGTCGGATGGCACCCCGGAAGAAGTCGCCGAGGAGATCGGCCGGATGACGGCGGTGCTGGAAGCGAGCGGCGCGGCCGGGATTCGCGTCTCGCAGAACGAAGCCGAGCGCCTCAAGTTCTGGGCGGGGCGCAAGGCGGCGTTCCCGGCGGTTGGCCGAATCACCCCCGACTACCTGTGCATGGACGGAACGATTCCGCGCAAGCGTCTGGCCGAGATGCTGGACGCGATCAACACCCTGTCGGAGAAGTACGCCCTGCGCTGCGCCAACGTTTTTCACGCCGGTGACGGCAATCTGCATCCATTGATCATGTACGACGCCAACCAGCCGGGAGAACTCGAGCGCGCGGCGGCCTTCGGCGCCGCCATCCTCCAACTGTCGGTCCGCTTGGGCGGCACCATTACCGGCGAGCACGGCGTCGGTATCGAGAAGATCGATGTCATGGCCGAGCAATTCACGCTGGCCGAAATCGCCGCTTTCCACCGGCTCAAGAAGTCTTTCGACGAGCACGGCCTGCTCAACCCCGGCAAGGGCGTGCCGACGCTGGCCCGTTGTCGCGAATACACCCAGGCCCGCGCCGGCGGCGCGGCTATTTCGCCGAGGTTCTGATGAGCACATTGATCGAAAACTGGATCGGTCAGATCGCCGACGCGGCCAAGTCCGGGCGCATGCTGGCGATTCGTGGCGGCGGCAGCAAATCCTTCTACGGGGGGCCGGAACAAGGCGAGCGCCTCGATGTCCGCGGTCACCGCGGTATCGTCGCCTACGAACCGACGGAACTGGTGGTCACCGCGCGCGCCGGAACACCGCTCGTCGAACTGGCGGCGGCGCTGGCCGAGAAGGGTCAGTGGCTGGCTTTCGAACCGCCGCATTTCGGGCCGTCGGCAACCGTTGGCGGGATGCTCGCCAGCGGCCTGTCCGGGCCGCGTCGGCAGGCGGTCGGTGCGCTGCGCGATTTCGTTCTCGGCGCCAGATTGTTGAGCGGTGCCGGCGAGGAACTCTCCTTTGGCGGGCAGGTAATGAAGAATGTGGCCGGTTACGATGTGCCGCGGCTACTCGCCGGCAGCCTTGGGACGCTGGGGGTGGTGCTGGAGGTCTCGCTGAAGGTGCTGCCGCTGCCAGTGGCCGAAAAGAGCGTGCGCTTTGCGGTCGATGAAGCGGCTGCGCTGGGCAGGCTCAATCAGTGGGGTGGCCGGCCATTGCCGATCTCTGCCTCGGCCTGGCACGATAGCGTGCTGACCCTGCGGCTGTCGGGGGCGACGGCGGCCGTGCAGGCGGCGCAACGGACGCTGGCCGGCGACGACCTGGCGGACGCCGATGCAACGGCTTTCTGGCAGTCGTTACGCGAGCAGACGCATGCCTTCTTTGCCGGTGACGCGCCGCTATGGCGTCTCTCGCTGCCATCGGTGGCGCCGCCGATGGCGCTGGGGCCGACGCTGATCGAATGGGGCGGCGCCCAGCGCTGGCTGCGTACGGGCGATGCCGGGGCGATCCGCGCGGCTGCGGTCAAGGCCGGTGGGCATGCGACGCTGTTCCGTGGCGACGATACACTGAAGGCCGCGGCCGGCGTATTCCAGCCGTTGACCGCGCCGCTGGCACGAATTCATCGCAATCTGAAGCACGCCTTCGATCCGCAAGGGGTGTTCAACCGTGGCCGGATGTATCCGGAACTATGAGAGTCCGCTGAGCATGCAAACCAATCTCGCTGATTTCATCAAGGACACGCCGGCCGGTCACGAAGCTGACGCCATCCTGCGTACCTGCGTGCACTGTGGCTTCTGCACCGCCACTTGTCCGACTTTCCAGTTGCTCGGCGACGAACTCGACGGGCCACGTGGGAGAATCTACCTGATCAAGCAGATGCTCGAAGGGCAGCCGGTCACCGAGCGGACGCAGCTTCACCTCGATCGCTGCCTGAGTTGCCGGGCCTGCGAAACGACCTGTCCATCGGGCGTCAAGTACCACCGCCTGCTGGAGATCGGCCGCGAGGTCGTCGAGCAGCGCGTGCCACGCCCCTTCGTCGTCCGGGCGACGCGTTTCCTGCTCTGTGAGGCGTTGCCCCGGCGCTGGATTTTCCGGCCGGCAGTGACCATCGGCCGCTGGATGCGGCCGCTGCTGCCGGCGGCACTGGCGGCCAAGGTGCCGACGGTCGCCGGCGGTCCGGCCAGACCCTGGCCGCGGCCGGCGGGGCACCGGCGCCGGATGATTGCCCTGGCCGGTTGCGTGCAGCCGATCCTGACTCCCAATACCAATGCGGCGACGGCGCGGGTGCTCGACCGGCTTGGGATCGAGTTGCTCGAGGCGCCCGCTGCCAACTGCTGCGGTGCGCTGCGCTATCACCTGCACGCGCAGCAGAAGGCGCTCGACGACATGCGGCAGGTGATCGACGCCTGGTGGCCCGATGTCGAGAGCGGGCGCGTCGAGGGATTCGTGATGACTGCCTCCGGCTGTGGTGAGCACGTGCGCGAGTACGGCAATTTGCTCAAAGACGATCCGGTCTATGCCGACAAGGCCGCCCGCATCGCGGCCATGACGCGCGATGCCTCCGAGGTATTGGCTGCCGAAGGTGATCAGCTCGAGGCATTGCTGCGCCAGGCCAGCGCCACCGCCGGTCAGCGCGTCGCCTTCCACTCGCCCTGCACGCTGCAACACGCACAGAAGATCCGCGGCGTCGTCGAGGTTCTGCTTGCTGCCGCCGGCTATCAGCTCTCGCCGGTGGCCGATCCACACCTGTGCTGCGGTTCCGCGGGCACCTATTCGATCAGCCAGCCGGTGCTCGCCGAGCAGCTGCGTGATAATAAGCTGGCCGCCATGCAAGCCGGTTCGCCGGCGGTTCTGGTAACCGCCAATATCGGCTGTCAGACGCACCTGCAAGGTGGTAGCCAGCTGCCGGTGCGGCACTGGATCGAGTTGATCGACGAGCGTTTGAGCGGCGGCTCCTGAGTCGCCCGCAGGGTTTCTGGGCCCGGCTGGGGGAGAGCGATGAAGATGGCCAATCAGGCCGGCAGCTATGCGGAACTTTGCCGGAACTTCCGCTGGCAGGTACCCGAGCATTTCAACATCGGGGTCGACGTCTGCGGCCGCTGGGCCGAGGATCGCAGCCGCTTTGCGCTGTACTACGAGGACGAGAGCGGCTTCACGTCCGCGCATACCTTCTGGGACATCCAGCGCGCGGCAAACCGCCTTTCAAACGTGCTGGCAGCTCTCGGCACGCTGCCTGGCGACCGCATCGCGATCCTCCTGCCACAATGCCCGGAGACAGCCATCGCGCATGTCGCGATCTATCAAATGGGCGCGCTGGCGGTACCGCTGTCGCACCTCTTCGGGCCGGATGCACTGGAGTACCGGCTTGGCGACGCCGGCGCGCACCTGGCCATTGTCGATGAAACGACGCTGCCGAGGGTGCAGGAGATTCGCCACCGGCTGCCGGCGTTAAGACATATCCTTGGCGTCGGCGCGGCGACCGGTGACGGCATCAAGCGCTGGGCGGAAGTGCTCGAACTGGCGTCGACGCGCTACACGCCGACGCTTACCGCAGCCGACGACCCGGCGATGATCATCTATACCAGCGGCACGACCGGCAAGCCGAAGGGCGCGCTGATGGCGCACCGGACGCTGCTCGGCAATCTCAGCGGTTACGTCTGCTCGCATGACTCCTTCCCGCAGGCGCGCGACATGTTCTGGTCGCCGGCCGACTGGGCGTGGACCGGCGGCCTGTGGGACGTGCTGCTGCCGACCTGGCACTTCGGGATGCCCTTGCTGGCCTACAAGGGCCGCTTCGACCCTGGCAAAGCCTTTGCCCTGATCGAGAAATACGCGATCCGCAATACCTTCCTCTTTCCGACCGCCTTGAAGATGATGATGAAGGCGGTGCCCGAGCCGAAGGCGAAGTACGATCTCGACCTGCGGACGATCATGAGCGCCGGCGAGCCGGTCGGTGAAGCGGTCTTTCATTGGGCGAAGGAAAGGCTCGGGGTGACGATCAACGAGATGTTCGGGCAGACTGAAATGAATTACGTCGTCGGCAATTGCGCTTCGCGATGGCCGGCGAAGCCGGGGGCGATGGGCAGGGCCTATCCGGGGCACCGCGTAGCGGTGGTGGACGACCAAGGCCAGGTCCTGCCACCGGGCGAGCTTGGTGAGGTTGCCGTCCACCGCCAGTGCCAGGGCGAGGACGATCCGGTGATCATGCTTGGCTACTGGCAGAATCCCGAGGCAACGGCAGCGAAGTTCGTCGGTGACGGCTGGGGGCTGACCGGCGACCTGGCGAAGGTCGATGGCGACGGCGACCTGTGGTACCAGGGGCGTGCCGACGACGTCTTCAACAGTGGCGGTTATCGTATCGGCCCGTCCGAGATCGAGAACTGCCTGCTCAAGCATCCGGCGGTCGCCAACTGTGCGGTGATCGGCGTACCGGACGACCTTCGCGGAACGCTGGTCAAGGCCTTTGTCGTCCTGCAAGCCGGCGTCGCTGGCAGCCGGGGGCTGGTAGACGAACTGCAGCAGCAGGTGAGCCGGCATCTGGCACCCTACGAGACGCCGAAAGCGATAGAATTCGTCGATGCGCTGCCGATGACCACTACCGGAAAAGTTCAGCGGCGCCTATTGCGTGCTCGCGAAGAGGGAAGGTTGGTGAATGCTGGAGAGCCGGGACAACGATGAAGCAGGTGGAGCGCTTGAGCGAACAGCCGGGAGCAGCCCGAGCGGCGGCACAGGCTCGGTCTGCGTGCCGCTTTCGTTGACGCGTTTGCGATGATCGAGCCGTTCTTCGACCCGCAGCAGGGGTGGGCCGGGCAGTCGCTCGAACATCTGGCGTACCGCGTCGTGCGCGAGAACTTTCCCGCCCTGGACAGTGACGAGGTTCACGCCCTGGTGGTCGCTGCGCACCGGTTGTATATCGAGCGCCATCCCGATCGCAGCGATCATTTGCCCCGCCCGACCGAACTGCTGCGGGCAAACCTCTAGAACACTACGTTAGAACTCTGTGGCTATGGACATCGAACGCTTCTCGAAAATTTCCAGTGACCCAAAGCTTACCCGCGAGCAACTTAAGACCATGCGGGCAAACGCGCTTTCGAAGAACAAGCTTGAGCATGTTCGCGTAGCCGAAGAAATACTTCGCGAGCGCTTTTCCGAAAAATCTCAAAAGCACGGCGGAGACAGAACGCCAACAACGGCGGTTTTTCGCGGCCAGACCGCCTTCTTCGAGAGCGGAAAAGAAGTCTACATTTGGCTAGTTAACCAATTTTGCGGTTATCGAAAAAGCGTTCTGTCGGAGTACGACCAGTGACACGCTCGTGCAGGAAGCCGGTCTCGCGGCAAGCGCTTTGCACCAGACCCGCTTTCTCTCTTCCCGCTTGGATCAAGTCGCGGCGGCAACTCTGCCTACTATTCGTCCGTCTGCAATGGTTGGTTTGCGGACGTTAACCTCAATCACGACGACAAGTTCGCTGCACTGCTACAGTTGTCATATTTTACTAAGCTTGAATACGAACTCGACTGGGATTTCAAGGTTACGGGAGCAACAAGGCAGTTAAGTGAACACCAGGATATCGTTATTCGCGGCCGTAAACTTCTCGACGAGCTTCTGGGGAAATGACGAGTTCTAACCATTCGCTCGAATAAAAATACGGGACAGATCACGGTTTTCTGAACCAAGGCGCCGAAATCATGAAACGTAAGGTTTACATCGAAACATCCGTCATTAGCTATTTGACGGCCCGCCCCAGCAAGAACGTTATTGAAGCAGGCCATCAGCAGACCACTTACCTCTTCTGGGATCGGCGTAGCGAATTCGATCTGGTGGCGTCAGAATTGTTATCACTGAATGCGGCGCGGGAGAGGCGTTGGTGCATAAATCCAATTTTTAGATCAGAATGTGGGGGACTTCTTTCCGGAGGTGACGTTCTGACGCCCATTGGTGGTGGCCAGTGTTCCAATTCCGCTTCAAATCGCAAGAGAAGTGGGGTGTCGATGTTTATGCACCAACGCCGCGGGAGATGCCTCCGCGGCGACCAGACGGCTTGACGCGCTGTTGGCGATACCGCTGCTCGACATTACCGCCCGCAGTGTTGATCTGGCGAAGGGGCTGGTTGCCGCTGGAATTGTTCCGGTCAGGGCGACTGAGGATGCTATGCATATTTCGATTGCTACAGTTCATTTCGTAGATTATCTGCTGACGTGGAACTGTCGGCATATTGCCAATCCGGAGATTCAGGCGCGAATCGCCGAGCATTTTCGGCAGCACGGCTTGTTCCTGCCTTTCATTTGCACACCTGACGAACTCTTGGGAGACGACAATGACTGATAGCATCATTCACGAATTACGTGCGATTCGCGAGCAGCACGCCGCCAGCTTGGATTTCAATCTCGACCGCATATTTGCTGATCTTCAGGCACGCCAGAACAAACACGCAGCGGAAGGGTGGACGATCATTCCCGCTCCTGCCGGTCCGCCACCAGAGCCTAACTTGGCATTGCAGCGGACTCGCTTCGCTCACCGCTGAACTTGACGGTCGACGTCAGCCTGGTCGCCCACCTGCTTTGCCAGGCGGTGCGGCTGCAGGCGACGTGCCGGCTCCTTGGAAAGTCAATCAATGCCGATTTCGATCGATGCCTGCGTCGCCCAGCACCAGGGTGACCGTCGCGAGCAGCAGGACCGGGTAGCCATCCTGCCGCACCCGCGCGGGGGGGGCGTCGCGCTGGCAGTGCTGGCCGACGGGATGGGCGGCCACACCGGCGGGGTCCTTGCCGCACAGCAGGTTATCCACACCGCGCGCGATAATCTCGAGCGCTTTTCGGCGCGCACCGAATCAGCCCGAACTCTGCTGGAGTCGAGCATCAACGAAGCGCACATGCTGATCAAGGCTTCGCGCTTCATCAATGAGAAGGACCCGCACAGCACCGCCGTGATGATGCTGTTGCAGCCCGGCAAGGTCAGCTGGGCACACTGCGGCGACAGCCGCTTTTACCGTTTTCGGGGCGATAGCCTGATCTTTCGCAGCACCGATCATTCGTACGTCGCGCAACTGGTGGTGCAGGGCCGGGTGACGCCTGAGCAGGCTCTCGTCCATCCCCACCGCAACATCCTGCTGACCTCTCTGGGTGGCGTCGAAGCGCCCAAGATTGCTTTCGGCGAAGCCGATGAGCTGCAGGTGGGTGATACCTTCCTGCTCTGCTCGGACGGCCTGTGGGCCTATTTCACCGACCAGGAACTGGCGTGGGTGATCGACGGTGCGTCTTCGGCGCGCGAAGCATCCGAATTGCTGATCGGCCGGGCGCGGGCATTGGGCAATGGTGACGGCGACAATATCTCGATGGCCATCCTCAAGCTGGTTGAGGCGCCGGTTCCCGAGCAGGCCGCCGTCCCCGGCGCCGGTGTGTTGCTAGCGTCCCAGCCCGCCAAGTAGCGCCGCTACCGCGCGTCGCCGCTTGTGCGGGTGCTCGTGGCTGAGCGCCTTGCTGGCGTCCTCGCCGACTGCGGCGGCAACCGGATGCGGTTCGGTGCTTTGGTAGGGCTTGCTGAAATCGAAACCGTCGGCGGCGAGATGGCTGGGGCGCCGCCCGCCACCGTGGTTGCTCGTTCTGGCTCCATCCCGCGGCGCGCTGCGGCCCGGCGAGCGTTCGCCGCGCGCTGCCGGCGCGATCGGTGCTGGCGGTGGTGCCGCCGGCGGCCGGCGATGGCGCTTGTCGCCCGGCGGGTAGGTGTACTCGTATTCCGGCTCGAAGCCCGCCACGATCACCTGCTCGACCTTGATCCGGATCAGCTTCTCGATGTCGACCAGGTACTGCACCTCGCTCGCAGAGACCAGCGAAATCGCCGTTCCCGCCTTGCCCGCGCGGCCGGTACGGCCGATCCGGTGGATGTAGTCTTCCGGCGTGTGCGGCAGTTCGAAGTTGATCACGTGCGGCAATTCGTCTATATCGAGGCCGCGCGCCGCAACGTCGGTAGCGACCAGCACCAGCACCGAACCATCCTTGAACGCTTCCAGCGCTTTCAGACGTTCCAGTTGGGTCTTGTCGCCATGGATCGAATCGGCGGCAATGCCGGCTCGCTGCAAGTCGCGCGCAAGTTTGTTGGTCTCGATCTTGGTACGGGTAAAGATCAGCACCTGATTGAAATCGGACGAGCGCAGCAGCTTGACCAGCAGGGCTCGTTTGGCGTCGCTCGCTACCGGATGGACGCGGTGGGTGATCGTGTCGGAAACGGTGTTGCGCTGGGCCACTTCGATCAGTTCGGGTGACTTGAGCATCCGGTCGGCGAGCCTCTTGATCTCTTCCGAGAAGGTCGCCGAGAAGAGCAGGCTCTGGCGTTGCTGCGGCAGCATGTTGATGATCCGCGTGACGTCAGGGATGAAGCCCATGTCCAGCATCCGGTCGGCCTCGTCGAGGACCAGCGCCTGGACGCTGTTGAAGTGCAGACACTTCTGCTCGACCAGATCGAGCAGGCGGCCCGGCGTGGCAACCAGCACCTCGACGCCGCAGCGGATTTCGGCGATCTGCGCCTTGATGTCGACGCCACCGTACACGCAGCAGCTCCGGATCGGAACGTGCCTGCTGTAGGTCTTGACCGACTCGTGCACCTGGATTGCCAGTTCGCGCGTCGGTGCCAGCATCAAGACCCTGACTGGGTGGCGTGCGGGCGACGGGCTGGGGCTGGCGAACGGCAGAATGCGTTGCAGGAGCGGCAGCGTGAATGCGGCGGTCTTGCCAGTGCCGGTCTGGGCGCCGCCCATCAGGTCGCGGCCCGCGAGAACCAGTGGTATCGCTTGCGCCTGGATTGGTGTTGGTTCGAGGTAGCCCTTGTCGGCAACGGCTTTGAGCAGATCGGGCGCCAGGCCGAGGTCGGTGAAACGTATTGGGGGGGATGCCTTCAAATCGCTCAAAGCAGTCAACGCTCGATCGCACTAAAACGTGATTATACCTTTATTCGGCGCGCCCGCCGGGCTTTAGCCTTGGTCAACGTGGCATGGCCTGAAGGACGGGTCTCCTTCCAGCCAGGAACGGGCCCGAGGAAGAGAAATCGCAGGAGAATTGCGGTGCGGGTTGGTCATCGCAAGGATGGTGCTCAACATGAAGAAGCACGGTTGACCACGATCGAGCCGCTCCTCAGCGCCGGCACCTCGATTGGATTCTCGGCGGCAGGCAACGCTGGCGAGCGGTATGAGCATCTCTGTCGCTTCCTCAAGCTCAAGACCTTGCGGGCCGGGGTCGCAAGAAGCGCGAGCGTGGCGTTCTGCTGAGGTACCTGCGATAGGCGCGACTGCTGACATCACCACCATTCAATCCATCGCTTGCATACGGAATCCTCTGAATTTCCAAGTCCGACAGACTGCCGGAACGATCAGCAGGCACCCCGCAGACCGAACGTCGAGCACACGCCAGAAGGGACGGCTCCCTGGTGGCGCCGCCGCCACTGGCGTTGCGGTGATTCAATGATGGCGCCGCCTTGGCGCGGGAAACGGCCTCGCCGATCACCAGCAGTTCGGCGCACAGGCCGCGCCGGGTCGACACCGTGTGGAGAGCCGCGTCCTCACGGCCTGACGACCGCTGTGACGAAAACGACACTTTCAGGAGCCTCGTTCGCGGTATATTGCCCGCTGTGGCGGGGCCGTTTAACCCATCTTCCCGTGGGTCGTGCCAACGCGCTGTTTTCCAGCGCGTGCGAATCCCGCCCGGCAACTTTCGCTGCGGCCGGTAGCAACTGGGGCAGTGGTGGAGCCAACGAAGCGGCTGAAGCCTCCGGTATGGAGGGTTCTTCAAGGAACCTGGCGAGCATGCAGGCCGTAATGTGAATGAACACCGGGCAGGCCTCGAAAAGGTTGATGCGCAAGTCGCCCCGCCAGAATGACGGGTGAGACCACAGTCGCAGGCGAATGCGAGCGAAACGCAGTCTGTGGTCCGGCCCGGGTAGTGGTGATCGCATGTGTGGAAGATGGGCGACGCGGCGTGGCAGAGAGGCGCGTAGGACCGTTGAAGTCGGCTAATGCCGATGGAGCAAAGGGGCCTCAGTTCAAGACCAACGCCAGAAGCCGAAAGGGACAGGAGATTGGACAACGTGCAAACTCCGACAAGTGTTCAGAAACTGCGGACGGTGTTACACGCCAAAACGAAGGAAGAACCCGGGTACCGGTTCTACCTCCCTTACGACAAGATGCACCGACCGGACGTACGCGATCAGGTCTACCGAAGCTGCAAAGCCAACCAGGGATTCGCCGCGGTGGATGGAGGGCCTCTTGAAGACATCGAAGCGTATGGAGAACAACGCTGGCTTGGGGAACTGGCGGAACGGCCAAAGAAGAAAGACTGCCGAGCGGAAGCGGTCAAGCGGGTCTCGATGCCAAAGCCGAACGGCAGACTGCGCCCCTTGGGGATACCGACGATAACCGACCGAGTCGTACCAACGGTGATCCTGCTCGGGCTGGAACTCATCTTTGAAGCAGGTCTGCTGCCGGAGCGGTATGCCTGTCGGGCGGGGCGCGGGGCGCGGTAGGAACGGTTCATCGTCTCTTGAAAACAGGATACCGGCAAGTGACAAGAGCGGATCCAACCGGCCATTTCGATGGCATTCTGCACGCAGACTTGATGAAACGCGTCACCGATCGGGTCGTTGACCGGCAGGTTCTGCAACTCGTCAGGCGATGGCTGGAGGCGCCGGTGGAAGAAGACGATGAACACGGTCACCGGCAACGGACGCCATCCAACCGGGATACCGCACGCGGTACGCCGCAAGGGACCCCGATTCCACCGCTGCTGTCGAATCTGTGCATGCGGCGCTTGATCCTCGGATGGAAGACTTTGGGGTATGCGCGTCGCCGGTCGGCGCGAATTGTCAATCACGCGGAAGACTTGGTCATCTGCTGCAAGGGTCGGGGAGATGACGTCATGGGCGCGATGCGAGCCATGATGGCGACCCTGATGCTGACGGTGAACGACGACGAGACACACCGGCGCTCGTTCGCTGCATCGTCGGCAAGATCCTCGCGGCGAGACCGAAAACCTCCCGGCACGTCGGCTTGCCGCCGCCTCTGTCGGCTAATGGAAACGGCTAATAGACGAAGACGATTCTTGGTTCAGCTGCCTGCTGCTGCCGATCGAGACGAGAAAAGCATGCTCGGCGACTCCGCACCAGACTCCGCACCAGCGACACCATCGTCGGTACAAGACGCGCCTGGCCGGGGCGTCGGGGAAGCCCCGGCCATGCCTCGATCGCCGCAAGTGTTGGGCCAACGATGCGAGCGGCTGTCTCGCTGCGCCGGTCACCAGCCCTCTCCCGCCACCACCACTGCGAAAGCTCACGATGCCAGACCCTATACGTCCGAGAAACGCTGAAGCTGTGATCGCCGACCCGTTCCCGGTGGCCTGGACCAGCGACCTTGTCGAGGATTCGTTTGGACGTTCGCTGCTGCTGACCGTCGGTGAGGAGCGGCAGCGCTTTCGCTGGATCGAGCCAGGGCGATTCTTGATGGGTTCGCCGACCGACGAGGCAGAGCGTGGCCGTACGGAAATCCCACACGAAGTCACTCTGAGCAGCGGTTTCTGGCTAGCCGACACCACCTGTACACAGGCCTTCTGGCAGGCAGTGTGGCCTGTCAACCCGAGCCATTTTCAGGATCATGGCGACAACCCGGTCGAAAACGTCAGCTGGCATGACGCCCAGGGGTTCATCGCTGAATTGAACAGGCGACTACCGGGCCTACACGCGCGGCTACCAAGCGAGGCGGAATGGGAGTATGCATGCCGCGCCGGCACGAAAACGCCGTTTGCCTTTGGTGACCAGATCACTCCGGATCTGGTGAATTACCACGGTGGCTACCCCTACGCTGGCGGAGAGAAGGGCCTCTATCGCCAGCGTACCGCTGCCGCCGGCTCACTTCCAGCGAACCCCTGGGGCCTGCATGAGATGCACGGCAACGTCTGGGAATGGTGTGCCGACTGGTACGCCGAGTACCCAAGCGAGCCCCAGCTTGACCCGCGTGGCCCCAGGTACGGCAAGCAAAGGGTACTGCGAGGAGGCACCTGGGGTGACCCAGGGCGCTACGCCCGCGCCGCCAACCGAGGCCGGATCGAACCCGCCTATAGACCGCGCAGCAGTGGCTTCCGCATCGCTCTGGGGCATCGTTGACCGCCGGAGCCGAGCGTACTGTACGGAGAGCGGCGCCCCGATTCCCGGTATCTGACGTGTCGGCCCCCGCCCGACACACCGGCGCGGATGCTAAGATTCGAGGCTGCCAAGCAGCACGCAGATGCGGCCAGGCGGACCGGTCTTGCAACAGTTCCATTGACCGGCCCAGACGCGATCAATCGCCACGCCAGACCGCAGGAAATTACGGCCCATGACTGATCAGGCTCTCCAGAACGCTTTCCTCTTCCGCCAACCGATTCTGGACCGGAAGCAGGAACTGGCCGGCTACCACTTGTCGTTCCACCAAGGTCAGCAGGTCGCCGACGACGACCCTGCCGACTGCGGCGTAGGGGCGCCTTTATGCGCCGCCTATTCCGAACTCGGCATGCACAGTGCATTGGGCAAGAGCTGCGCCTTTATCAGCGTCGACGCCAAATTCTTGCAGCAGCAAGTGATCGAGCTGTTGCCGCCGACAAACGTCGTCCTCGAGTTGTTGCTCGATGGCGTACCCGATCCGGCCACATTGACGCGTTGCCGGGTCCTGATTGAGCGCGGCTATTCTCTGGCGCTGAGCAACTACCAGGGCATCGACAACCGCAGCCGGCCACTGCTGCCGATCGTCGACTTCGTCAAGATCGACCTCGCGCATACCGAACTGAGCCGGCTCCAGGATCTGGCCGGTTCGTTGCGACACCTTCCGCTCAAGCTCCTGGCGCAGGGCGTTGATAGTCACGAGCAGATGGAGCGCTGTCGAAGCGCGGGCTTCGCGCTGTTCCAGGGCCGCTACTTCGCGCAGGCGGAAATCGTCAGCGGTCGTCGCCTCTCGGCCTCGCACAGCGCCCTGATTCGTTTGTGCAATCTGGTCGGCCGTGACGTCGAAACGGCGGTCATCGAAGATGCCTTCAAGCACGAACCGGCGCTGACCCTCAACCTGCTGCGCATAGTAAATTCGGTTGGCCGCCTGGGCAACCGCGTGGGGCAGCCGGTAACCTCGCTGCGTCACGCGATCGCCCTGCTTGGGCGGCGCCAGTTGCAGCGCTGGTTGTCCCTGCTACTACTGGCGCCAGGCCACGACTCGGGCGACCCGACCCGATCGCCATTGCTGCAGGTTGCCGCCCTGCGCGGGCGAATGATGGAACTGCTCACCGAGAAGGGTCAGCCGGGCGAGCGCAAGATGGCCGATCTGGCGTTCCTCACCGGCATCCTGTCGATGATGCCGACAGCGCTGGGTCTGCCGATTGACGAAATACTCGAACAGATCGCCGTGGAGCGGGAAGTGGGCAGCGCCCTGCGTCGGCACGACGGCCTGCTGGGAACCATCCTGGCATTGCTTGAGTGCTTCGACAACGATGACGCGGCGTGTTGCGACCGGCTGTTGTCCATGCTACCCGGCGGCTTCGACCGGCAGACGCTGAACACCGGCCTGAGCGTCGCGCTACGATGGCTGAACGGCAGCAGCGAATAAGGGCGCTCGATCGGCACCCTGCCTGCGCGCATTTCATCCCAACCTGAACGTTTATCTCGCCAAGGCCAGACCGCCGATTCATGCAGCATCCCACAACCGGTCACGATCACGCCCAACGACCGCTTGTCGTGTGCTTTCGGTAACGCTGCAAAGCCCCGGCCACCGGACGCAAGCCGCCCCAGCACGGGGGCGATCCAGCTCCTGGAGGATGCTTAGGCGAGCAAGAAGAGCGGCGAGACCCTGCCGCTGTGCGACTCAGTCCGGCGGCGCTTCAGCCTCGTTGGCGGCGGCAGCCTCGGCGCGGGCCAGCGCCTCGGTGTAGTTCCAAGGCATCCACG
>NZ_JAPUVQ010000142.1:0-48330 GCF_029255145.1 Accumulibacter sp. | reverse complement strand
TGGTAGCAGCTTCGCTACCACCCGATCCTTCATCACTTGTCCGTATCTTGCCATTTCCTCACCTCGTCATTGCCCCCGGTTTCAGATCCTATCGAGGCGACAACTAGTCTGACACAGGGGGAGACCGCCATCGAGTCGGTGTTGCTGGCCGGGGGGTATGCGCGGGTCGACGGCAAGGGCTTCGACCGCGAACGCGCAATCTTCCCGGATGAGGCGCTGGCGTTCATTCAGGCTACCCAGGCCAAGGTATGGGAAAAACTGGAGGCGCTGCACGGCGAACAAACTGGCGCCCGCGTGCTGGAATCGCTGTGCAAGTGGCTGGACGCCCATGGCGCGTTGACCACCCTGCGCCACGGCTTCAAGTGCTTCGGCAAGACGCTGCGCATAGCCTTCTTTCGCCCCGCGCACGGCTTGAACCCGGATCTGGAGGGGCGCTATCGGGCCAATGGCCTGGGGCTGACCCGCCAGCTGCATTTCAGCCCGCGTTCGGAACAATCGCTGGATGTAGTGCTGTCGGTCAATGGCATTCCGATGGTCACGCTGGAACTCAAGAACCCGCTCAGCGGCCAGACCGCCGCCAACGCGATCCACCAGTATCGCCAGCACCGCGACCCGCGCGAGCCGATCTTCGCCTTCACCAAACGCACCCAGGTACATTTCGCGGTGGACACCGAAGAGGTGCACATGACCACGCGCCTGGCTGGCTCGGCAACCTATTTCCTACCCTTCAACCGGGGGATGGACGGCGGCGCCGGCAACCCACCCGACCGCGAAGGGCGCAACTACAAGACGGCCTACCTGTGGGAAGAAGTGCTGCAGCGCGACAGTCTGCTCGACCTGCTTGCCCGCTTTCTGCATGTGGATGCGCAGGAGACGGTGGCGGACGACGGCAAGAAGGTCCGGAAGGAAAGCCTGATCTTCCCGCGCTATCACCAGTTGCAGGCGGTGCGTCAAATGGTGGCGGCGGCGGCCAGCGAGGGCGTGGGGCACAATTATCTGGTCGAGCACTCGGCCGGCAGTGGCAAGAGCAATACCATCGCGTGGCTGGCGCATCGGCTATCCAGCTTGCACAACGAACGCGACGAGCGGCTGTTCGACAGCGTCGTGGTCATCACCGACCGCGTGGTGCTCGACCGCCAGCTGCAGAACACGATCTACCAGTTCGACCACCGTCAGGGCGTGGTGCAGAAGATCGACGAGGACTCGCGCCAACTCGCCGGGGCGCTCGAAGCCGGCGTGCCGATCATCATCACCACCTTGCAGAAATTCCCCTTCGTGTCCGGGCAGTTGGCCAAGCTGAGCGAGGAGCGCGGGGAAGGCAGCAAGAGCCATCTGCCGACCCGCAAGTACGCGGTGATCATCGACGAGGCCCACAGCTCGCAATCCGGCGAAACGGCGACGGAGCTTAAGGGTGTGCTGGGTGGCGCCGAACTGCGCCGCAAGGCTCAGGCGATGGCTGAAGAGGAAGGCGAGGTCGAACTGGAGCGGCTGTTCCGCTCGATGGCCAAACGCGGCCAGCAGCCGAACATGAGTTTCTTTGCCTTCACCGCCACGCCCAAACACAAGACGCTGGCGATCTTCGGCCGCCATGGCGAGCCCTGCCACCGCTACACCATGCGCCAGGCCATCGAGGAAGGCTTCATCGAGGACGTGCTGAAAAGCTACGTCAGCTACAAGACCTACTACAAGCTGATCAAGAAGGCCGAGGACGACCCCAACGTCGAGCGCAAGAAGGCGGCCAGGGCGCTGGCCCGGTTCATGCGCCTGCACCCGCACAACATCGGTCAGAAGACCGAGGTGATGGTCGAGCATTTTCAGCACTTCACGCGCCACAAGATCGGTGGGCATGCCAAGGCGATGGTGGTGACTGGATCGCGGCTGGAAGCAGTGCGCTACAAGCAGGAATTCGATCGCTACATTCAGGAGAAGAGCTATCCGATCAGGAGCCTGGTGGCGTTCTCGGGCACCGTGGAAGACGACAAGATTGCCGAGAAGACCTACACCGAAGTGGAGATGAACGGCGGCCTGAAGGAGAAGGAGCTCCCCGACAAATTTGCCAAGCCGGAATATCGTGTGCTGTTGGTGGCCGAGAAGTACCAGACCGGCTTCGATCAGCCGCTGTTGCACACGATGTACGTGGACAAGCGCCTGTCGGGTATTCAGGCGGTGCAGACCCTGTCGCGGCTGAACCGCACGCACCCCCTGAAAGACGAGACCTTCGTGCTTGATTTCGTCAATGATCCCGCCGAGATCCAGGAGGCCTTCCGCCAGTATTACGACGGCTCGGTGATGGGCGAACAGGTCGATCCAGACAAGCTCTACGAGGTCAAGGCGGATCTGGACGCCTCCGGGATCTATCTGCAAACCGAGGTCGGCGAGTTTTCGCTCATCTTCTTTGCACCCAAGCGCCGGCAAAGCCCGGGCGACCACAAAGCCATGAATGCGCTGCTGGACCAGGCGGCGGCACGCTTCAAGCAGCTTCAGGAAAGCGCGGAGGAAGAAGCTGAACTTTGGCGTGGCAAGTTGCAGGCCTTTCGCAACCTCTACAGTTTTCTGAGTCAGGTCATTCCGTACCAGGACAGTGATCTTGAGAAGCTGTTTACCTACCTGCGGCATCTGGCCTTGAAGCTGCCAAAGCGCAAGAACGGCCCCGGCTACCAGTTCGATGAGGAGGTCGAACTCGACTACTACCGCCTGCAGAAGATCAGCGAAGGATCGATCAGCCTGAACGAGGGCTATGCCAAACCGCTGGATGGCCCGCGCGAGGTGGGGTCGGGCATGGTGCGCGAAGAACACGTGTCGTTGTCGCGCCTGATCGACATCATCAACCAGCGCTTCGGTGGTGAGCTCAACGAAGCGGATCAACTGTTCTTCGACCAGATCGCCGAAGCGGCGAGCGTGAACGAGTCGCTGCAGAAGGCGGCCGAGGTCAACTCCCTCGACAAGTTTCAGCTGGTGTTCAGGCAGGTGCTGGAGTCGCTGTTTATCGAGCGAATGGAGCTGAACGAGGAACTGTTCACCGATTACATGGGTAAACCAGAAATGCAGGAGCTGGTATCGAAGTGGTTGGGCAGCCAGGTCTACGAGCGATTGTCTTTCGCGAGGACGACCAGCAGGTAACGCCCCCCCCAGTCTCGTAACGGCAGCTGGTGGCGTTCTTGGTAACGCGGTGGCAGATCAGAGGGGGCCGCGCCGCAAAAAGCGGGTTAAATTTCGGGGTAACCCGAAAATGCGTTATGCGTAGCCAGGCTACTGGCAAAGCTTCCGGAGAGGGAGTCGATTCCGACCGGGCACCAAGCATTCATAGGGGATTCGGCCGATTGATGATGCTCTGGGAATGCTTGTATCCGGGGAGGCGGAACGATCAGCGGAACGATGGCGACTTGCGGACCGGCCGCGTCGTGGCCGTTGCCGATGGTGAGTCCTGGACGCCGCCAACCAGCTGCATAAGGCCAGGCTCGCCTGGCACCGCAAACTGACTGGCTGGGCGAATTACTTCTGCCTGGGTCAGTCGGCCCGGCTTATCGGGCGATCAACGCCCATGTCAAGCAGCGGTGTTGGCGGCGGCCAGGGTCCCCCACAGCGGGCCGACCGGCACCGCCGCAGCGAGTGCCGGGAGGATGTCGAATAACCACGACAAAGATCCGCCGCTCGCGAAGGCCTAGCCATGTGCTGCTCCAGGAGAAACGGGAATGCATGCCACCGTCCACCGGCGCCAAGACGACAGGCCGGCTGTTTGCCAGGCTTGCCGTCAGGATCCGTCGGCGCCGCCTGCAGCCGTGGACTGGATCAGCTCGCGAAGGATCTGGGCGGTTGCCCAGAGCATCAGGGCAATTCCAGCGACGACGGTGATCACGGCCGTCGGCACGCTGGTCGGAAAGTCGGGAATGAACAAGGTCTGGCCTCTGAACAACCACATCGCGCCACTCGCCAGAATGACGATGCCGGCGCCGTCGAGCAGCGCGAAGAACATCACTTTGAGGGTGACGCGCGGGCGTCCCCGGCTATCCATGCCGGCTCACTTGACGCGCATGCCGGGTTCGGCACCCGCATCAGCGGAGAGCAGGAAGATCCCGGGAGTCTGGCCGTCGGCGTCGGACGCGGCGAGGATCATGCCTTCCGAAACGCCGAACTTCATCTTGCGCGGCGCCAGGTTGGCGACCATCACTGTCAGCCGGCCGACCAGCGCAGGCGGCTCGTACGCCGCCTTGATGCCGGCAAACACCTGCCGGGTGCCGAGCGGGCCGATGTCGAGCAACAGCCTAACGAGTTTGTCGGCACCTTCGACGCGGTTTGCCTCGACGATGCGGGCGATCCGCAGGTCGACGGTCAGGAAGTCATCGATGCCGATCTGCGTGCCGCCAAGCCCAGCGACGGCGGCACTCGGCTCGTCCGCCGGCCGTTCGGGCTGCGGTTCGCCCGCTGCTGGCGGCACCGAAGGCGGCGTGGCGCCGAGCGACTGGCGGTTGGCGTCGATCAGCGCGTCAACCTGTTTCTTGTCGACGCGCGTCAGCAGGTGCTGGTAGGCGTTGATCGCATGCCCGGCAGCAAGGACGGTGTGGCCGTCCTGCCAGACGAAGGGCGCGACGTTGAGGAAGGCTTCGGCTTTGGCGGCAAGCGCCGGCAAGACCGGCTTGAGCAGTATCGCCAGCAGTCGGAAAAGGTTGATGGCGCTGGTGCACGCCACCTGCAGTTCGCTCTCGCGACCAGGTTGGCGGGCGAGTTCCCAGGGTTTGACGCTGTCGACGTACTGGTTGGCGATGTCGGTGAGCGCCATGATTTCGCGGATCGCCTTGCTGAATTCGCGCGCTTCGTAGTGATCGGCGATCTGTGGCGAGCGATCGCGGATGGCCTGGATCGCCGGCAGCGATTCGTCGCAGGTACACAACTGGCCGGCGAAGCGCTTGACGATGAAGCCGGCCGCGCGGCTGGCGATGTTCACGAACTTGCCGACCAGATCCGAATTGACCCGGGCGATGAAGTCGTCAAGGTTGAGGTCGATGTCCTCCATTGAGCTCGACAGCTTGGCCGCGTAGTAGTAGCGCAGCCACTCCGGGTCGAGGCCCTGTGCCAGATAGCTCTCGGCGGTGATGAAAGTGCCCCGCGACTTCGACATCTTGGCGCCATCGACGGTCAGAAAGCCGTGCGCGAAGATCTTGCTTGGCGTCCGATAACCGGCGTGTTGCAGCTCGGCCGGCCAGAACAGCGCGTGGAAGTAGAGGATGTCCTTACCGATGAAGTGGTACAGCTCGGTGTTCGAATCCGGGCCCCAGTATTCGTCGAAATCAAGGCCTTCGCGGGCGCACAGATTCTTGAACGCTCCCATGTAGCCGATCGGCGCATCGAGCCAGACGTAGAAGTACTTGCCCGGCGCACCGGGAATCTCGAAGCCGAAATACGGCGCTTCGCGCGAGATGTCCCAGTCCGTCAGCTTGCTCTCGCCGACTTCTCCCAGCCACTCCTGCAGCTTGTTCGCCGCCTCGCTCTGCAGGCGGCCCTCGCCCTGCGTCCAGCGCCGCAGAAAGCCCTGGCAGCGGCGGTCGGAGAGTCGGAAGAAGTAGTGCTCGGATTGGCGCAACTCCGGCTTGGCGCCGGAAACGACCGAATAGGGGTTGTGCAGCTCGTTGGCGGTGTACGCCGCGCCGCAGTTCTCGCAGTTGTCGCCGTACTGGTCGCGCGCGCCACACTTCGGGCAGTCGCCCTTGATGTAGCGATCGGGCAGAAACATCCGCTTGAGCGGGTCGTAATACTGCTCGATGACGCGCGTCTCGATCAGCCCGGCGGCCTGCAGGCGGGCGTAGATTTCGTTGGCGCAGGCACGGGTTTCCTCGGAATGCGTGCTGTAGTAGTTGTCGAAGCCGACGTGAAAGCCAGCGAAGTCGCGGGTGTGCTCGGCATGAACGCGCTCGATCAGCGCCTCCGGCGTGATCCCTTCCTTCTCCGCGCGCAGCATGACTGGCGTGCCATGCGTGTCGTCGGCACAAACGTACCAGCACTGGTGGCCGCGAATCTTCTGGAAACGAACCCAGATGTCGGTCTGGATGTATTCGACCAGATGACCAAGATGGATCGCGCCGTTGGCATACGGCAGGGCGGAGGTGACGAGGATCTTGCGGCTCATGGCGCTTGGCGCAATCGGGGCAAAGCGGCATTCTATCAAAGGGGGCGCAGGCTGGGCCGGGATTGGCGAGGAAAGCAGCGGCCGTGTGCGGCGCTGCTGCCCCGCTGGCGGCGGTCGCGGTCTCGCCGCGCTGGCGCCGACTGCTACGTCTGCATGGCGCCAGCAGCAGTCTGGGGGCTGCAGTCCGGGTCGCCGGCGACGCGCATCAGCATGGTCCGCACGGCCTCTTCGTCGCTGTTGCGCAGCGCCGCCCGCAACTGTTCGATGAGCGCGGCCAGAGGCTCCGGATCGAGCGACGGCTCGTCGGCTTTCATGATCTTCGGGTGACTGGTGGCGACCGCGTTGCTGCTGGCGATCAACAGTTCCTCGTAGAGCTTTTCACCGGGGCGCAGGCCGGTGATGATGATCTCGATGTCGCCTTCGGGGTTGTCGTCGTCGCGAACCGTATAGCCAGCCAGACGAATCATGTTGCGCGCCAGGTCGACGATCCGTACCGGGTCGCCCATGTCGAGCAGAAAGATTTCGCCACCGCTGGCCAGACTGCCGGTCTGGATGACCAATTGCACCGCTTCATGGATGGACATGAAGTAGCGGGTGACGTCGGCATGGGTGACGGTCACCGGCCCACTCTGGGCGATCTGTTCCTTGAACAGTGGAATGACCGAGCCCGAAGACCCCAGGACGTTGCCGAAGCGTACGGCGCAGAACCGCTGCCCGGTCCCGCGCGCCGCCGCCTGCCTGGCGAACCCCTGGACGACGAGTTCCGCCCAGCGCTTGCTGGCGCCCATGATGTTGGTCGGGCGAACGGCCTTGTCGGTGGAAACCAGCACGAAGGTTTCGACCCCGGCGTCAAATGCCGCGCTGGCCAGCGTCAGGGTGCCCAGGACGTTGTTGCGTGCTCCGGCCAGGACGTTGGCCTCGACCATTGGCACGTGCTTGTGCGCGGCAGCGTGGTAAATGGTCGCGATCCGGTGCCTGGCCAGCAAACGCGATACCAGACCGGCGTCGCCCACCGAGCCAAGACAGGGCACCAACTCGCAACCCAGAACGCCTTGCAGGACGCGGTGGATCTGGTACAGCGCATGCTCGCTGGCTTCGAGCAGGATTACGCTGCGCGGTTGCAGGGCGGCGATCTGCCGACACAGCTCCGAGCCAATCGAGCCGCCGGCGCCGGTGACCAGCACCGCCTTGCCGGTGATGCAGCGCCCGAGCAGGGTCGGGTCGGCCGCCACCGGGTCGCGACCGAGCAGGTCACCGATGTCGACTTCGCGGACCATGTTGACCAGGTGCCGGCCGTTGGCAATATCGGTCAGCGCCGGCAGGATGCGCACCCGCACCGGGTGGTGCTCCAGGAAGGCCACCACTTCACGGCGGCGGGCGCTGGACACAGACGGCAGGGTGACGATCACGTCGTGGATATCGAAGCGTTCAAGCAGCGTCGACAGGTGCGCCGGCGGATAGACCCGCAAGCCACCGACGTCCTTGCCGTGCAGCGCCTGGTCGTCGTCGAGGAAGCCCGCCGGGAACAGCTCCCGCCCGCGGCGCAAGGACTCCGCCAGTTGCCGCCCGGCGTCGCCGGCGCCGTAGATCAGCACCTGTTTGCCCGAAAAGCGGCTGCGCGTAGGCAGCCACAGCAGCCAGCGCGCGCCGAAGCGTGAACCCGCCACCAGCGCGAAGCCGATCAGCCAGTAGAGCAGCGGCACCGCCCGCGGTACGCCCTGCAGGCCGGTCATCTGGGTCATGAAGGCCAATACCGCCCACAGCAGCGCGGCCAGCGACATGCCCTTGAGCACCGACCACAGCGCCTGCTCGCCGAGGTAGCGGATCACCGAGCGGTAGAGTCCCAGCTTGAGGAAGACCGGCATCGCCAGGATCGGCGCGACGACCATCAACAGCACTTGCGAACGGTTCGGGACGAACCATTCGCCCAGGCGAACGGCGTACGCCGCCCAGACGGCAAAGGCCAGAACCAGCGCATCCGCCAGCAGCATCAGGCCCTGCTTGGTCGGACGGGTCATCAGCACCAGGTAACTGGAGATGCCCGCGGGAAGGCGCCAGCGGGTCATCTCGCCAGGTCCTCGCTGGTCGGAGCGAACACCCTCGGCGAAAACCCGAAATCGCGAACCGCGTCGCTGTGATCGAACACCAGGTCGCTGTTCATGCGCTCGGCCATGGCCGTCGACCAGTGCCGGTAGCGCGGCAGGCAGCGTATCAGGGCAACGGCACCGCCGAAAGCCCATAAAGGTACCCGCAGCAGGTGCGGCCGGCGGCCGAGCGCGGCAAAGACCTGCTCGACCATCTGCCGGTAGGCGACGGTACTGCCACCGGAAATGTTGTACGCGCGATTCGCGGTCGCCGGCGCGCGCAAGGCCGCCAGGCAGGCAGTGGCGACGTCCTGCGCGTGAATCGGCTGGCGCAGACCGTGTGCGCTGCCGAGCAGCGGAAAGAAACCGAAGCGGCGTATGATGCGGGCGATTTCGCAGAGGTTCTTGTCGCGACCGAGGCCATGGATCAGCGTCGGGCGCAGGATCACCCACTCGACGCCGCGACTCTCCGCCCAAGTCTGAAAGCGGCTCTCCGCGTCAGCCAAGCGACGCGCCACGGCGTTCTCGTGCGGGTCGGCCGAGTCCTGCTTGGTGAAGCGACTGGTCGAAGACAGCGCCAGCACGCGCCGCGCCTGATGCGTTTCCAGGAGCGCGAAATGCTCTGGCAGCACCCAGACTGGCGCGGCACAGATCCAGCAGCGCGGGCTGTCGCCGTCCTCCGGGTTCGAGGCGTGCGATGAGCGGGAGCGCGGGTCCGGCAATTGGCGCCATTCGACAGCTCCGCCCGGTGGATCGACGCGCGGGCTCCGCGAGTACGCCTGCGCCTGCCGACCCGCTTGTGCCAGTTGCGCCAACAGGCATTCGCCAACCGGGCTGGTCGCGCCGAGGACGCCGACGGGCGGTTCAGCCGGCACGGGCCATCCCCAGCTTCCGGCAGCCGTGGCGAACGCTGTAGTAACCGGCAAGCATGGCGAATCGCAGCCACACCCCCGCCACCACCAGCCACCACAGCAGGCCGGGGTAGCGCTGACGGTAGAACTTGCGATAGAAGCGCAGCATGCCGTGGTGCTTGTGCCACTCGACGAAGATCGGTCGGCTGCGACTGCAGCCACCCCACACGTGCAGCACGCGCGCACCGGGAACGAACATCACCCGCCAGCCCTTCTGCGAGAATCGCATGCACCAGTCGAGATCCTCGCAGTGGAGGAAATAGGCCTCGTCCCACAGCCCGACGTCGTCGATGGCTGCGCGCTTGACCAGCATGCAGGCACCGGAGATCGCTTCGACCGCAACCGCTTTCGCAGGGAGTGGCGATTGGTGCAGGAGGAAGTCGGGAAACAGGCGCGGCGAGACCCGTTGCAGCCAGGACAAGCCAAAGGCGCGAAAGAAGGCGCGTCCGGGCGTCGGGAACGTCCGCCGGCCGCCCGGTTGCTCCGAGCCATCGGGATTGCAGAGCATGCCGCCGACCATGCCGACCCGCTCGTCGTCGTCAAAGACCGCGAGCATCCGCGACAAGGCCTGTGCATCGAGTGTCGCGTCCGGGTTGAAGAACAGCAGGTAGTCCGCCGCGGACGCCAGAGCGCCGATGTTGCACGCCGCCGAAAAACCGAGATTGCGGTCGTTACGAATGATCTTCAGCGTGCCGGCCGCGACGGACAGGCCTTCCAGACGCGCGACGCTGTCATCGGACGAGCGATTATCGACCACGATAATCTGGTGAACCTCATCTATCAGCAGCGAGCGAACGCAGTCGACCAGCAGGCCGCCAGCGTTGTAATTGACAACAATCACGTCGACAGCGGCGGCTCGTCCTGGAGAACTCACGTTGGAATGACCTGCGGGAATTTGGAGAACCTCTGAACAGGCTTCGGCCTATGATGCGTCGGATCAAGCATTGCTATCTAGGTGCTACATGAACTGCACGGTCCGCCAGGTGCGCTGGCTGGTGGGCCTTGTTCACGCGGTGCGGGCGCTCCCCGGCAGCACCGGATGCCGCCGCCCATTGTAGGGCGCCGTGCCTTGCCCCGTAAACATCGCTTGCTTGCCCTCTGGCGCATTGATCAGCTCAGCGGCCGTTACCAGCACGGATCGATGCGCTTTACCACCAGGATCTCAAGCGCCTGAATCCCCGATAAGCCGCCCGTGCAAGCACCCGCCCCAGGCTCAGCTGACGTTCCATCCATGATGCGAATTCGTCCGCCTCGACGACGAAATCGTCCGATGCATCGTCAGGCACCGCTTGCTCGCCGGCCGTTCCGTTCAGGATCGCCTGCAGCCGTTCGGGACGATGGAAGGTTTCGTACTGCCGGCGGCCAGCCCGGCCGGCCTGCACCAGGTCGCTGACCGTTACCGAACCGCAGTAAGCGAGCAAGTCCTCGGGGAAGCGCCAGCTGAAAGCCCCACGATAGGCCAGCCCGATCCCGCTCACAACCTTTGAAAAGATGTGCCGATGCAGGGCCAGGGGAATCCCTGCGCCCATCACTTCGATCAGCGTCAAGCCGCCGCCGTAGGGAAACGACGCTACGTAGAGATCAACGCGAAATTCGTGCAGCGCTTTCCAGACGCTGGGAACCCAGGGCGTGTAGATGAAGCGTTCAGCCGCAATTCCCCGGCGCTTCAAGCCACGGCGGATCCTGAACAGCGCCCAGGGGGTCAGGCGACCGATGTGGATATGTTTGCCGCCGGTCGCTTTCAGAAGCTCGGGAACGAGTTCGAGATAACTCACGAAATACGGCACTTCAACCTTGTTCGAGCGGGCCGCCGTGCAGGTGGTGAGCCGGCCAGCGGGCATGAACGGCCAGTCGCTCGGGCGATCTCCCTTGTCGTCGGCGGTCAGCGGGATGTAGGTGTTGTCGATGCCCAGCACCTCGCGGCAGGTGTGATAACCCATCGGGTGCAGGTCGATGTGCTGCAGGTGCGACAAGAGGACGCCCAGGCACAATTGATGGTCGCCGTGATGATAAAAGCTTCCATCAATCTTCATCGCCGGCTGTACCGCGGCGACCGCAACGCTGTCCTGATGGTGGTTGAACAGGTAGACCTTGTGCGGTCTGGTCTTCAGCAGGCGGCTTTGCAACCAGGTCAGGCGCTGCTGGAAATTGCCCGCGCCGGCGCCTTCAAGAAGCACTTTGGAATTCTTGCCGACACCGTTCAGCAGATAGTCGATATCCGACTTCCCGCCAAGATCGGTGGCCAGGATCAGATGTCGCGCTTCGGGTTGCGCGGCGATGAAGTCCTCGATGACGCGGGAGTGACCACCCGACTTCTGCAACCTGGTGACGATGTACACGACCAGCCGCGACTCGGGCGGGGGATCCGCGGCGTCGCCCGGAGGCGCGCCGATCGCCTCCAGGTTGGCTCTTCCGATTTTCTGGCAGAGCTCGTCGAGCTTCCTCGACCCATAGACCTGGGAAGTGCACAGCGGCTCGGTAATGATCCGCTCGACAAAGTCGTGGATGGCACGCAGTGCGTGATCCAGTTCACCCTGACCGATGGCGATCGCCAGCCGCTCGGTCAGGGAGTGCAGCGACTTGCAGGAATCACTGGCCAAGCATTTCCCCGTCGACAGACGCGAAGTTGCGTATCGCGTCGGCCACGCGCTCAACGTCGGCGAAGGTCATCAGGGGGTCCATTGGCAGGCTGAGGACTTCATTGGCCAGCGTCTCGCTGACCGGCAATTGCCGTCCGGCGAATTCCGGATAGCACCCTTGCCGATGTGGAGGAACCGGATAGTGGATCACCGTCGCTATCCCTTGCTGCTCCAGGTTCGCTTTCAGGGCGTCCCGATTCTTGCTGCGGATGACATAGAGGTGCCAGACGGGGTCGGCATCGTCGGGTACGGCGGGCAAGGAGATCGCGGTGTTCGCCAGAAGCTGCGAATAGCGGCCTGCGATCTCGCCGCGACGGACGTTCCAGCCATCGAGAACAGCCAGTTTCGTCCGCAGAAACGCGGCCTGCAGTTCGTCCAGGCGACTGTTGTAGCCGGCGAGATCATGCTGGTACTTCACTTTCGAGCCGTAGTTGCGCAACTGCCTGACCTGTTCGGCTATTGCGTCGTCGTCGGTCAGCACGGCGCCACCGTCACCGAGCGCGCCCAGGTTCTTGCCGGGATAGAAGCTGGTCGCCGCCGCAGCGCCAAGCGAGCCGGCGCGGCGCCCCTTGTAGCGGGCACCTTGCGCCTGCGCGGCATCCTCGATCACGATCAGGCCGTGTCTGGCGGCCAGTTCGTTGATGGGATCCATATTCGCCGGCTGCCCGTACAGGTGGACCGGAATGATCGCCCGAGTGCGCTTGCTGAGCGCTGCGGCAATCAGCCCGGGGTCGATGTTGTGCGTTTCGATGTTCGGCTCCACCGGCACCGGCGTCGCGCCGCACTCGGTCACTGCCAGCCAGGTGGCGATGAAGGTGTTGGAGGGAACGATGACTTCGTCACCGGGCCCGATGCCGTATGCCCGCAGCAAGAGATGGAGCGCTTCGAGCCCGTTGCCGACGCCGATGCAGTGCCGTACCTCGCAGTACCGCGCGAACTCGGCCTCGAAGGCTTCGAGTTCCGGGCCCATAATGAACCAGCCCGAGTCGACGACCCGTCGATAAGCCTCGTCGAGAGGGTCACGAATCGACCGATGCAGGCGCCCCAGGTCCAGAAACGGAAGCAATCTCATTTGCCTATCCTCTGCGCGTCGGCGACGAATTCGCCGTAGTCGCGGTAGTAATCGAACTCGTCGTAATAGTTCGAGGCCAGAACCATGCACACCGCACCCGATGAAAAATTATCGAGTTCGCGCCAGATCATCGGGCAGATATAGAGACCGTAATAGCTGCGATTCATGTGTACGGTCTTTTTCGCGCGGCCATCGTCAAGATGAATGTCAAATGATCCGGACATGGCGATGATCAGCTGGTGAAGAGCCTTGTGCGCGTGTCCGCCACGCTCGGCACCACCCGGAACGTCGTACAGATAGTAAACCCGGCGAATATCAAAAGGGATGTGGCGCCCGGCCTCGACGAAGGTCAGGTTGCCGCGCGGATCGTTGATCCGCGGCAGGTCAATCGTCTTGCAACTCTCGATCACGGTTGTTCTCCATTGTCCGCCGACCAGCCGGCGGCGACAGTCGCCGGATAACCGCGCGTGAAGTGGCGCGTCCAGGGGTACGCCGCGCGCCCGGAGTCATCCCGCAACTTGATGCCATGGGTACTGCCGATCACCCGCGCTGGCACTCCGGCGACGATCATGCTCGGCGGAACGTCGCGGCTGACGCAGGACTGTGCGGCAACCAGCGAGTGATGGCCGACGGTGACCCCCGGCAGCACCACCGACGCCGCCGAAATGCTCGCATAGTCCTCGACAGTACAGCCGATCAGGACATTGCTCGGTGGAGTCGGGTCGTTGGTGAGTACCACGTAGGGCAGGATCCAGACGAAATTGCCAATCGTGGTCTTTTTCCCGACAAAGACATTGGACTGAAAGCGAACGTAATCGCCAATCAGGCAATCACCCTGGATCTCGCTCAGGGTTCCGATCTGAAACCCGGGACCAGCGATCGTCTTTTCGCGCACGGTAACGTGATGACCGGTAGTCAGACCGGGGCCGAATGACGACGACTCGTAGAACACCGAGTGCGATCGAACCAGCGAGTCATCGGCGATCATCAGCGGGCTGCCATCGCCTAGCGCTGTCGCGATTCCCAGTTCACAGTAGGCGCCGATCCTGACCCGGTTGCCGATCACCACATGGTCGTGAATGATCGAGAACGGGCCGATCTCGACGTCGTCGCCAAGCCTCGCTCTTGGCGAAACATGGGCAGATGGGTGCACGCCGGTCATCTTTGTTCCAGGGCCTCCAATAAATCGGCAACGTCCGCTCGGGCGGCCGTGAAATTGCCGTGTATGCCAAGCTTGCTGACTTCGACGAGATTGCCGAGGACGTAGCTGACGCCGATCTGGAGGGGCGTCAGCATGTCGAACCAGTAGCGATAGATCATTTCTTCGTGCTTGGCCATGAATACCCCGACCTGCGTTCCGGGTTGGCAGAAAATGGCATTGGCCAACGCGGCTCCGGTAGGCGAAACGACTATCCTGGCGTTGGCGAACAAGCGCACCTGCTGCATGAACGACAAGGTCTCGGGCTGGATGATCGCGTAGCCGCTGGCGACCATCAGCCTTTCGATCTCGGCGCTGTTGGCGAGCATTCTCGGACCCGAAGCGCGCCGAATGAATATTTTTTCCGGCCACGATCCGCCTGCTGCTTTTCCCAGGTGCGTGGTCAGGCCGTGTCGGAGTCTCTCGAAAGCCGGCGGACTGAAGACGCCATGCGAATGTCCGGAAAGCCGGTTGCTGCGCCGTCCGAACGGCACATAGCCGGCCGCCGCGGTGACATGGAGTTGCTTGACGGTCAGCGCCCGGCCAACGCCAAGGGTGATGATTTCACGGTCAGTTCCGGCCACCAGCAGCAGGGACTCCATGATATTGGCGTGCAGCCCGCTATTGACCACCAGGGGCACGTCCTTGAAGCGCTCGTCGGTGCAGAACAGAGCAATCCGCGGCAAGACCTCGGTCAGCCAATGAGCATAATTGCCGGCGCAGGCGTCGACAAAGGTGGCGGCCAGCGGAACGGCTTCCGGTTCCTCATCATTCAACAGCCATCGGATGCGCCGACGCCGCGGAGAAATCAGGGTGCGACCGTGCAGTTCTTCGCTGGTGTAGTCGCGAGCGAAATCGTACAAGTCATGGCAGACAACGTCGTCGCGACCGACCAGGACGAGATTGGTGCCTCCGTAGGTGGTGGCGTCGTCGAGCGTCGCGACGATGATCTCGGGGAACTCGTACTGCGCATGCGGCGAAGCCAGGAACGCGCGATCGTCAGCCGGAAAGACGCTCGGCTCGGGTGTTTCAACGCGGCTTGCGGGGACCAGTTGGTCGGTACGAATCGCCATTTTCGTCGCGAACGCGCGCAGCGGCGTGAGCCGCCGCCAACGCCTGGCTTGCCCCCGCTTCCCGCGGGTGGCGATCTGATTGACATAGATCGGATAGCCGTGACGCCACAGCCATTGAACAGCCCAGCGAACGGCGGCGTAGGGCTTCAGATGTCCGATGTAGAGCCGTCCGAGCCATGACTCCCGCAACCGGACGAAGTTGTCGGGGCGCTTGCCGGGGACCGCTTCGACATTCCTGATCCGGCCGGACGAGGAACCGGCCGACGCCACTTCGTCCTCGGCAGGTGCGGGAACCCATGCGGGCGCGAGTGCTGCAGCCTCGCCATCACCTGAATCAGCTTGCGACGGGAGTAATGCCATGGTTCATTCCAGCGCTGCGGGTCAAGACGCCGGGCTGGTGCGTCGCGGGCGCAGCAGCGCGTGTACGGCGACCAGCAGCAGTCCGGGTTCGTCGGCACCTATCCATCGAGCTTGCCGGCCAGGTAACGTTCGACGATCTCTTCCGGTGGGCCATCGGCCACCAGCTTGCCGTGATCCATCCACAGGACCCGGTTGCAGAGTGATTTCACCAGCAGATGGTCGTGTGACACCATGATCATGATGTTCGCCTTGTCGATCAGGTCGTGCATTCTGGCCTTTGCCTTGGCCATGAACGCGGCGTCTCCGCCAGCAAAGATCTCGTCCAGCACCAGGATGTCCGGGTGCATCGCCGTCGCCAGAGAGAAGGCCAGGCGGGTATACATCCCGGTCGAGTAGTACTTGACCGGGGTATCGATGAACTCTTCCAGGCCGGCAAAGGTTATTACTTCCTGTTCGATGGCATTCAGCTGCTGCTTGCTGTAGCCAAGAATCGCACCGTTGAGGTAGATGTTTTCCCGGCCGGTGAACTCGGGATGAAAACCGGCGCCAATTTCGAGCAGCGGAGCGATTCGCCCAGCAACCGAAATCTTCCCGTCCGACGACTCATAAACCCGGCACAAGGCTTTCAGCAAGGTGCTCTTGCCGGCGCCGTTATGGCCAATGATACCTACACGATCGCCAGCCGTGATCTCGAAGCAAACGTCCTTTACTGCCCAGAAGTCGGAATAGGCGGTCGGGCGCTGCCGCTTGAAGAGGTTCGCGAAATACTCCTTCAGCGACGGCGAGCGATCGTGGTAAATACGGAATTTGATCGATAGATCTTCAACACGAATGCTTGACATGTCTGCCTACAGCCTGAAAACGATTTTCTTCTCGTGCCGTCTGAAAACCACCAGGCCAACGGCCATCGCCAGGCAAGCGAGAACGGTGGCGTGCATGATCACGCCAGCGCTGGGCAAGGTAGCCATATAGAGCGGGGCTCGGAACAACTCGATGAAGGGGACTACCGGGTTCAGACCAACCACCCAGCCGACTCGCCCGACCAGCGCGTCGTGCTGGTAAAGGATCGGCGTCAGGAAAAACAGTCCCTGCATGGCAATCAGAATCACATGCTGCAGGTCCCGAAAGAAGACCGTCGTGATCGATACGATCAGCGAAATCCCCAGGGCGAAGAGGAACAGCAGCAGATAGGCGATCGGCGTAAACAGTACAGCCCACGAGAGAGAGCCGCCAATCAGGATGATGATCGCGAACAACGCCAGGAAAGACAGCACGCTATCGATCACCAGCGCGACAGCAACACTCAGCGGGAAGACGATCTTCGGCAGGTAGATTTTCTTGATCAGCCCCTCATTGTTGATGAACGACGAGCCGGACTGGGTGACTGCCGAGTTGAAGAAATTCCACGGGATCATCCCGGCAAACAGAAAGACCGTGAACGTCTTCAGATCGGCCTTGAACAGCGCGGAGAAGACCACGGCCATCACCGACATCATCAGCAAGGGGTTGATCAGCGTCCATAGATAGCCTAGTGCGGTGCGCCGGTAGCGCAGGATCAACTGCTGCGCGACAAGTTGCTGCAGGACATTTCGGCTGTTATACAGTTCGCCGAAAAATGACCTGTCGTCAGCCTTGATCACTGTGCCTTCTCCCGCTGCGCGGTCGATCGATGGATTCCGGGCCGCAGCCCAAAGGCCGCGTGTCCGCCACGATCCTGCCCGTCGGGTGGCGGTCCGCGGTCGGCGGTTATCTCAGGGGTCTGCTCGCCCTGATCGACAAAGTCGTTCATCGCAGGCGCGGTCAGCGAAGCAAAGGCATCCGCAGGGTCTTCGCCGCCGCACCACCCAGTACCGGAGCCCCGCCCTCGCACCGCAAGTGAGATGACACCGTCGGCTCAGGAAATGTGAAGAATAGGGTCATCAGGGAGCGCTGCATGGATGTTCGGCCGACGCTGTCCATGATCAGCGACAGACGGGCCCACTCGACCCCCGTCCGAGTTCGATCTCGGAACTTCCGGCTCCGGCAAGGCACGGGGAACATGAGGTCGGGAGGCTGCTGGAGAACAAGACCTGCCGGGTGGGCAGGCCCTGTTCAGGCATTCTGGTGGCCAAGCGCGGAATTGAACCACGGACACGCGGATTTTCAGTCCGCTGCTCTACCAACTGAGCTACTTGGCCAACGAGGTCGGCAGTATAGCCAATCGTTTCCCGGTCGTCAAAGACTGCGTGGTCTACTTTCTACGCCTCCGGCGGTGGTGCCGATCCGGTGCACAAGGTACGGCGCTGGAGTCTCAGGTGGAAGGATCGTTCCAGTACCGCTCCAGGCAGCGGCGATAGCGGCCGTCGACGCGGCGCGCAAACCACTCGGTGCTCAGCTGCCGGCTGATCTTCGGGCTTCTCAGGTCGATCCTGGGCAGCATCTCGCGCGGTCTTCGCTCGCCGCCGGAGACGTCGGCGATGGCGTAGAGCCGCTGGTAGAGCGCCGACTGTTCGAAAGCAAAGGTCTTCTCGAGCTTGAGATCACGCTGGATCTCGGCCTCGCCGAGTTGCAGACGCGGGCGCAGGGCCAGCAGCGCCCGCTGGGTGTCGCTGGTCTCAGGTGCCGGAACACCGTCCTTGTAGCGCAAGAGGTCGCCATCGAGCGTCAGGCTCTGTCCGCCGAGTCGCACGATGGCATCCTGGAAGGCCGCGTTACGGCTGCTGTAGCGACCGGCGTTGAAATCGGCGAAGCGGTAGAGCATCTGGCTATAACTGGTCGGGTAGTCAAGCAGGATGGCAATTCCGAAGTAGACGCCGCCGCGGCGAGTGAATACCTCGTCGCGGACGCTGTCGCGGCGGGGGTAGGGATAGGGGCGCTTGCGGATCTGCTCCTCGGCGAACTCGACGCTGACCTGCATCGGCCCACCGGTACGGACCGGGTTGTAGCCGGCGAAAAGCGTCTTGCCGCCGGGCAGTTCGGAGATCATGTCGTTGTACAGCGTGTTCATCTGCTTTTCGGTGCGTAGCGCGTCGATTCGTGCCTTGTAGCTGCTGCCGTCGGGTGAGGACTTGAGCAGCGCAAGATCCAGGACGACTTTCGGAAGCGCGTACTTTTCGCGGCGTTTTTCGAGCTCCCTCCAGACCATGCCGGCCAGCCCGGGAACCGGCGGGTCAGCCTGGAAGCTCGACTCCTGGGCGATAATCGCTATCGCTGCACAGACGTTGTCGGGAGTTGGCACAATCCGCAGCGCCGCGAACGCCGTCACGATATCGCCCGCCCAGCCACTGCGGTCGCCGATGTTGGTCGGCAGCAGCCGGTCGAGCAGCGCGCGGCCTTCGCGTTCGCTCGGTTGGGCGGCTGCTGGCGGGGGCGGCGCTGGCGTTGGTCGCGGCGCGGTCGTCGCCGGTGGCAGAGCGGGTGGCGACGACCGTCCGGCGTCGGGTGGCGGTGCCGGAGCAGTGTCCGCTCGCGGGCTTGGTGACGGGCGCGACTCGTAGCTGCCGTCGGTGGCGCAGCCGGCGATCGCGGCCGCGATCAGCAACGGCCAGAACGATGGTCTGACGGACACGCTGGTCAGCCGGTGATGATCTTCGATGAGGGCGGCACCCCATCTGCCGGGACCGGCAAGGCAAGAGTGGCGCCAGGGTTCACTCGCCCATCACCCTGCCTTCACGGCGCGGGTCGGCGCCGCCGGTGTAGCCGTCCTTGCCTTTCCGAATCGCCTGCAGGCCGCTGCTCAAGTCGAGTTCCTTGACCTCGTGGCCGCGGCTTCTCAGGGCGTCGACGAAAGCCGGGCTGAAGCGCTGGTCTTCGAGCAGCGTCGGGCCGTTCAGCGAGCCGAAGTTGGGCAGGTCGATCGCCTGCTGCGGCGTCAGCCCCCAGTTCAGCGTCGCGTAGAGCAGTTTGGCCGTGTAGTGGATGATCATTGCCCCACCCGGCGAGCCGCCGCTCATCACCAGCTGGCCACTGTCATTGTCGAAGACCAGCGTCGGGCTCATCGACGAGCGCGGGCGTTTGCCGGGCTGGACACGGTTGGCAATCGGCGCGCCGCTGCTGTCGGTGGGGCTAAACGCGAAGTCGGTGAGCTCGTTGTTGAGCAGGAAGCCGCGCACCATCTGGCGCGCGCCGAAAGCGTCCTCGATGGTGCTGGTCATCGCCAGCGCGTTGCCCCAGGCGTCCACCACGCTGATATGCGAGGTGCCGTACTCCATCTGTTCCGGCATCGACGAATAGTGGGTGGTCGGTGGCGACGGCGTGCCGGGAGGCGCCACCCGCATGCTCTGCGGACCGATCAGCCGCGCCCTTTCGGCCAGGTACGACGGGCTGATCAGCGACTGCCAACTGCCGGCCGGTGCCGCGACGAAGTCGGGATCGGCCACGTAGCGGGCGCGATCGGCGAAAGCCAGGCGCGCAGCTTCGGTGTAATAGTGCATCCAGAGCGGGTTATCGAAGCGCAGGAAGCGCGCCTCGGTATCGTTCAGGATGCCGAGGATCTGGTCGATCGCGATCGCCCCGGAGCTCGGCGGCGGGACGCCGCAAATCCGGTAACTGCGGGCCTGCCGCATGCCTCTCGGCGCGTAGTCGGTGCACAGCGGCTGGCGCCGCTTGGCCTGGTACGCCGCCATATCGGCCATGCTCAACAGGCCCGGATTGTCGGGATGATCGTGCACCCGATCGACCACTGCCTGCGCGATGTCGCCTTCGTAAAGCGCCCGCGAGCCCTCGGCGGCGATCCGCCGCAGGACGTTCGCCAGCTCGGCGTTGCGCAATAGCGTACCGACGGCGCGTGGCTCGCCATCGCGCTCGTAAAAGTACGGGCCGGCTTTCGGATCCTTGCGCAAATGGCGGTCGGCCTTGAGCAGGCGGTACAGGCGCAGGCTGATCGGGAAGCCGTCTTCGGCCAGTTCGATCGCTGGCTCGAAGAGCCGCGCCCAGGGCAGCTTGCCGTACGCGCCGTGCGCCATCTCCAGCATCCGCACGGTTCCCGGGACACCGACCGCGCGACCACCGACGACCGCCTCGCGAAAACTCATCGGCTTGCCGTCCTCGATGAACAGCGTTTCGTTGACCGCTGCCGGCGCCGTTTCGCGACCGTCGAAGACGACCGTTTCCCGCCCATCGTGGTGCAGCAGGAAGGCGCCACCGCCGATGCCGCTCGACTGTGGTTCGACCAGCGTCAGCACCATCTGGACGGCAATCGCCGCATCGACCGCCGAACCTCCGGCTTGCAGGATTTCCAGTCCGGCCTCGCTGGCCAGCGGATGCGCGGTGGCGACGGCGAACTTCTGGCCGTGCCAGCCGGGCTGGGCGATCAAACCCGACGCGCCCTCCGGCTGGCGGAATTCGGCGCCGCCCGAGGCGCCCGGTCGGGTGGCGGACGGCGCGTGGCTGCAAGCGCTGGCCAGCAAGGCGCTGACCAGGACGACAAAGTGGAAACGTTTCATGGCGGGAGCTGGGTGAGCGGACTTCCGCTTTGTCTCATTCAAGCCGCCCAGGCGTCAAGAGGAAGTGCTCGACGGCGACCTCAAAGGTGACCGCGCCCCCTTGTTTTTGTCGGTATATCAGGATACGCTTATGGACATGATCAATGATCCCCGACCCGGATTGCCCTGGTGGCGCGCGCTGCTCGCGGCGCTGGCCAGCGCCGCCTCGCTCGCTGCCCAGGCGCAGCCGCTGCCGACGGTGGTCGTCGAGCCGCATCCGGTCGACCTGACGCTGCCCGTCGAGGCCGTCGTCGAGGCGGTCAACCAGGCGACGCTGGCGGCCCAGGTTTCCGGTCGGGTCGTCGAAGTGCATGTCGACGCGGGCCAGGCGGTACAGAAAGGCGAGCTGCTGATGAAGATCGATGCCCGCGAGGCCAGCGAGGCGGCGGCCGGCGCATCGGCGCTGTACATCAATGCCCGCGCCAGCTACCAGCGGACGCTGAGCCTGCGCCAGCAGGGTTTCGTCAGCCAGGCGGCGGTCGACAAGGCCAGGGCGGACCTGGACGCCGCACAGGCGGCGCGGGGACAGACTGCCGTCGGGGTAGGCCATGCGACGGTACGCGCACCGATCTCGGGAATCGTTGCCGAGCGCCTGACCGAGCTTGGCGAAATGGCGACGCCCGGCAAGCCGCTGCTGACCATTCACGACCCGGACGGTCTGCGGGTCACCGCCAGCATCCCGCAGTACCGCCTGGCGCAGATGCGCGGCGTCGTCCGGGCCAGGGTCGAGTTTCCCGAACTCGGCAAATGGGTCGAGGCCAGCAGCGTCACCGTGCTGCCGACCGCCGATGTGGCGACGCACGCCTCGCCGGTACGCGTTGGCCTGCCGGCCGGGATGGCCGGAATCGTCCCCGGCATGCACGCGCGGGTGCACTTCGTTCTAGGCCGCGCCAGCAAGCTCACCGTCCCGCAGGCCGCCGTCGTCCGCCGCGGCGCCGTGGCCGCGGTCTACGTCCAGCTGGCGGACGGCACGCTGAGTCTGCGCCAGCTACGCCTGGGCGAGTCGGTCGGTGACCGGGAAGTCGAGGTGCTGGCCGGTGTGCACGCCGGTGAGCGGGTGGTCCTCGATCCGGTCAAGGCGGCGGTCGAGCTGAAGTCCGGCAAGCGCCCGAGTTAGTAGCAATGGGCGTATCCGGCCGTATCGCCCGCTTCTTCGCCAGCTCGCAGATGACTCCGCTGCTGGCACTGGTCGCGCTGCTGATGGGCGTCTTCGCGACGCTGGTGACGCCGCGTGAGGAAGAGCCGCAGATCGACGTGACGATGGCCGACGTGTTCATCGCCTTTCCCGGCGCGTCGGTGCAGGACGTCGAGAATCTGGTGGCGACGCCGGCGGAACAGGTCTTGTCGCGGATGTCGGGAATCGAGCACGTCTACTCGGTGTCACGACCGGAAATGGCGGTGGTCACCGTGCAGTTCGCCGTCGGCGTCAAGTACATGGACGCGGTGGTTCGCCTGTACGACACGGTGAATTCGAATCGTGACTGGCTGTCGCCGAACCTCGGCGTCGTCGAGCCGGTCGTCAAACCACGCGGGATCGACGACGTGCCGATCGTCTCGCTGACCTTCTGGACTGCCGACCCGGCACGTTCGGCTTTCGACCTCCAGCAGGTGGCACGCGCCGCAGAGGTCGATTTCAAGCGGATCAAGGGTACTCGCGACGTGTCGACGCTCGGCGGTCCAGACCACGTCTTGCGGGTGTCGATCGACAGCGAGCGGATGAACGCCTTTGCCGTCACGCCGCAGGATCTGGCCGTCGCGCTGCGTCTCGGCAACAGCCGGGCGTCCTCCGGGAGCCTGGTTGCCGACAACCGCGAAGTGCTGGTCGAGACCGGCACCTATCTCGAATCAGCGGCCGACGTCCGGCAACTGGTCGTCGCCGTGCGCGGCAAGGCCGGTGAGCGCAAGCCGGTGTTTGTCGGCGACGTCGCGACTGTCGAGGAAGGTCCCGACCAACCCCACCAGTACGTCTGGTTCGGTAACCGCGACGGCGAGTTTCCGGCGGTGACGGTGCAGGTGTCAAAGAAGCCGGGAGTCAATGCCGCCGACGTCGCCAGCGCGGTGATCGCCCGCGCCGAGTCGCTCAAGGGGACGTTGATCCCCGAGGGTATCGAAGTCACGACCACCCGCAACTATGGCCGGACGGCGACCGACAAGGCGCAGAAACTGATCGGCAAGCTGGTCTTCGTGACCGCTTTCGTGATTCTGCTGGTGTTCTTTGCCCTGGGCCGGCGCGAGGCGCTGATCGTCGGCGTCGCGGTCAGCCTGACCCTCGCCGCAACGCTGTTTGCCTCGTGGGCCTGGGGCTTCACGCTCAATCGCGTCTCGCTGTTCGCGCTGATCTTCTCGATCGGCATCCTGGTTGACGACGCCATTGTCGTCGTCGAGAACATCCACCGCTGGCAGGCGCTGCAGCCCGACAAGCCGCTGCTCGAAATCATCCCGCTGGCGGTCGACGAAGTCGGCGGCCCGACGATCCTGGCGACCTTCACGGTGATCGCCGCGCTGCTGCCGATGGCTTTCGTCAGTGGCTTGATGGGGCCGTACATGAGTCCGATTCCGATCAACTCGTCGCTGGGGATGTTCATTTCGCTGGCTGTCGCCTTTGTCGTCACGCCCTGGCTGGCGGCACGGCTGCTGGCCACGACGCCGCACGCGGCGGTGGCCGGCGATGGCCCGGACGGCGCGCCGAACAGTGCCACCAGCACGCGCGGTCAGATCCTGCTGGATCGCCTGTTCCGCCGTCTGCTGACACCGTTTCTCGATCCGCGGCGAGGCGCGGCAGCGCGCCGCTGGTTGCTGCTGGCGATCATCTTGCTGATCGCCGGATCGCTGGCGCTGGCGGCGCTGCAACTGGTGGTCCTGAAGATGCTGCCGTTCGACAACAAAAGCGAATTCCAGGTGGTTCTCGACATGCCGGTCGGGACGCCGGTCGAGGAAACGGCACGCGTGCTGCGGGCGCTGGGTGCCGAAGTCGCCAGGGTGCCCGAGGTGAGCGACTACCAGGCTTACGCCGGTACCGCCAGCCCGATCAATTTCAACGGCCTGGTTCGTCAGTATTACCTGCGCGCGGCGCCGGAGCTGGGTGACCTGCAGGTCAACCTGGTCGACCACCAGCAGCGTTCACGCCAGAGTCACGAGATCGCGGTGTCGATCCGCGATGCGGTCGAAGCAATCGGCAGGCGTGCCGGTGGCAACGCCAAGGTGGTCGAAGTGCCGCCCGGGCCGCCGGTCCTGTCGCCGATCGTCGCCGAAGTCTATGGCCCGGATTACCGCGGTCAGAGCGCAGTCGCCAAGGAAGTGCGCAAAATCCTCGAGGCAACGCCCGATCTGGTGGCGATCGACGATTCGGTCAATGCCGGTGGCCAGCGGACCGTGCTGCGCGTCCGGCAGAACCAGGCGGCGATGCTCGACGTCAGGCAGAGCGACGTGGTTGACGTGCTGCGCATGGCGCTGGCCGGCGACGATGTCACGCCGGTGCATAACACCGGTTCGAAGTACGAGATTCCCGTCCGCCTGACGCTGCCGGCCGAGCAGCAGGGTTCGCTCGACACGCTGCTCAAGCTGCGCGTCCGCTCGCAAGAGGGGCGGCTGGTGGCCGTTTCCGAGCTGGTCGAAGTGCGTCAACTGGCGCGCGAACAGGTGGTCTACCACAAGGATCTGCTGCCGGTGGTCTACGTCGTTGCCGACATGGGCGGCAGGCTCGATTCGCCGCTCTACGGCATGTTCGCCGCGCGCAGCGAGATCGCCGGTCGGGCGCTGGAGGGGGTCGATCACGCTGCCGGGACGCTCGGTGAGTGGTTCATCACGCAGCCGGCCGCGCCGGACGCCGGATACAGCATCAAGTGGGATGGCGAGTGGCAGGTGACCTACGAGACCTTCCGCGACATGGGCATTGCCTACGGCGTCGGGCTGATCCTGATCTACCTGCTGGTCGTCGCGCACTTCAGGAGCTACCTGGTGCCGCTGATCATCATGGCGCCGATTCCGCTGACGGTGATCGGTGTGATGCCCGGGCACGCGCTGCTGCACAGCCAATACACCGCGACTTCGATGATCGGGATGATCGCGCTGGCCGGGATCATCGTTCGCAATTCGATCCTGCTGGTCGATTTCATCGCGCAGCAGGTCGACCAGGGAATCGACTTTCGCGAAGCGATCATCCAGTCGGCGGCTGTACGCGCCAAACCGATCGCGCTGACCGCGTTGGCGGCGATGCTCGGCGCGCTGTTCATCCTCGACGACCCGATCTTCAACGGGCTGGCGATCAGCCTGATTTTCGGCATACTCGTTTCCACCCTGCTAACGCTGGTGGTAATCCCGGTGCTTTACTACGCAGCCTTCCGAAAGGAGTACCAGACATGACTACCGATCGCGCCGTGCGCATCATGGCCGGCAGCTTCATCCTTGTCTCGCTCGCCCTGGGCGTCGAAGCCAGTCCGCTATTCGTCTCGAAACACTTCCTGTGGTTCACCGTCTTCGTCGGCGCCAACCTGCTGCAGAGCGGCTTCACCCGCTTTTGCCCGGCCGAGAGCATCATGGTCAAACTCGGCATGCGACGGCTCGACGATCCGTCGTGCCCTCGCCCGGGGTTGGGTCAGCGCTGAGTCGGGGAGTCGCGGCCCAAGCTCTGACTGCGAGTGGGTCGTCAGCGGCGTTCACGACTTTTGCTCACGGCACACGTAGCATGTCGCCGGCAACGCTACGGAGCACACCACATGTCCGCTTTGTTGAACGGGTTGGAGCGAAAAGCTTGCGCGCTGTCCCCGGAAGAGCGTGCTCATTTGGCCGAAGTTCTTCTCGAGGCCCTGCCTGATCCGTCGTCGTTCGAGCTTGAACGCCAGTGAATGTGATGGCGCCACGCCGGCCAGCGCCGCACCTGGTAGTCAGGCATGCTGCTGGCACGCTTGGCATTGCCCATGGAATTCACAATTCCATGAATGGATTGAAGAATCTTGACAGCATAGATCTTGTTACATGACCCAGTCCGATGATGTGAAACGAATCCGGCAAGGTAGAACTAAGTAACCAGCTTGAGGCCCAGGATGCCGGCGACGATCAGCCCGATGCAGAAGAAGCGCGCCAGCCTGGCGGGCTCCTTGAACACCACGATGCCGAGCGCGAAGGTGCCGACCGCGCCGATGCCGGTCCACGCGGCATACGCGGTGCCCATCGGAATGCTCAGCTGCGCGTACAGCAACAGTGCGCCGCTGGCGACCATGCAGACGATGGCGAAGCCGATCCAGCCCCAATGCATGCCGCGCTCGGTCTGCCCGAGCTTGACGCCGACCGGCCATCCCCACTCGAAGACGCCGGCGACGAGGAGTGCTACCCAGTCCATTGTTCGTGGCGCCTATTTTGAAGCGATCTTGAGGCCGACGATGCCGGCGACGATCAGGCCCACGAAAACAAAGCGCTCGATGCTCGCCGCCTCGCCAAAGATGGCGATGCCCAGCAGGAAGGTGCCGACCGCGCCGATGCCGGTCCATACTGCGTAGGCGGTGCCCATGGCGATCCGACGTTGGGCGATCAGTAACAGCGTGCCGCTCGCCGCCATGCTCGCGGCGGCAAAGGCCAGCCAGCCCCAGAGCGCCCCGGTGTCCGACCAGCCGAGTTTGAGGCCGACCGGCCAGCCCCATTCCAAGACACCGGCGATGACCAGCGCTATCCACTCCATGATCATCAGCCTCCGGCGTCGTTTGCCGACGACTCGGCCGCGCTGTCGAGTGTTCCCGGATAAAGGCGCTCGAGGATCGTCCGGGCGATTTCGTCAATTACCGCCCGAGCACGCGTGGCGATGACGATCGGGGCCTGGCCGGGATCGTGCACCGACCAGCTCGCGATTAGCGCGTCGCTGGCCTCGGCCACTGCCGCGCTGACCAGAGGCGGCCAGAATGGGGGATACTCGGTCTCGCGCCATTCGCCGCGCCCACGCCCGTAATGCGCCACCGCCAGGTAGCGCAGCAGCGAGCTGACCACGAGTTCGACGAGAAAGGTGTCGTCCCAGCGCAAGGTGGTGCCGCGGCGGCCGCGCGCGATGTTGACGCCGCGCGCGATACCGGCCCCACCCAGCGCGCCCAGGACCGCGCCGGTAAGCATGCCGGCGCCGAGGGTGAGTCCGGCGTGCGCGATGTCGACACCAATTCCGGTCAGCGCACCGGACAGCGCGCCGCCCATCAGCGCCGCTTTCTTCTCGTTGACCGGCGCTTCGAGGGTCACCGTGCGCGCCATCCGTCGCAGCAGATCTTCGCTGGCCTGGCCAGCGAGTTGGTGAATGCCGATCAGGCGATCAAGCGCCGCCCTGAGGTCGGCATCAACACGCCCGCCAAGTGCCCGCAAAGCGCTCGCCTTGTCTTCGTCGCCGTCCTTGTGGCCCACCCCCATCGCCCGGCCAAGATCGCGCAAAGCGCCCTTGATCCGCGTTTCGGGCAGTGTTTCGATGTCCAGCGAGGCGCGCGCCACGGTCTCGGCGAGGACGCCCATCGAGGCGTCGAATTGCGCCTCGCGGCGCTGCTGCCAGGCGTCGATCAGGCGCGAACAGGCGGCCTCGCGTGTGGCTGGCAGTGCCTTTCGGACTTCGCGCAGGAGGGTGATCTCCTGCACCCAGCAGCGTGCGAAAGCGTCCAGTGGCAGCACCGCGCGAACGACCTGGTAGCCGCCCATCAGCTGTCGCCAGCGATCGAGCTCGGCGGCCTCTTCGTCGCCAGGCCGGCTGCGGCCAGTCTGGTTCAGGAGAACGATCACCGGTTTGCCGATCCACTCCAGGACGGCCAACTCGGGTTCGAGGTAGCCGGCGTCGGCCGGCTCCTCGGAGGCGTTGACCAGATACAGCACGGCGTCCGCCTGGTCGCGGACATTGGCTACCGCCTGCTGCGAAAACCAGAACGAACGATCGCGAAAGCGATCCCATACCTGTCCGAGGAACCAGCCAATCGGGTTGCCCTGCTGACGCAGACGTTTGGCAAGCCGCGCGCTGTCGCCAAATCCCGGCGTGTCCCAGAGTAGCAGTTCGTCGCCGGCGGGTGTGCTGATCAGCGAATGGGCGGTGTTGTCGATGGTGACGTGCGGCGCGTCGCGGATTTCACCGATGTCGCGCCCGAGCAAGGTGCGCGCGAGCGTCGTCTTGCCGGCGTTGGTGTGCGAAATCAGTGACAGGGAGATCAGACCGTCGTTCATCACGAGCCCTCCAGGCGGCGCTCGATCTCGCCTTGTGCCGAGGCCAGATCGGGCTGCGCCAGATCAACGAATACCGGTGCCATGCAGCGGTCGGCCTTGCCAGTGCTTTCGGCGAAGGGGGTGGCGGCAGCGAGTTCGGCCCGCCATGCCGAACGGCGCTCGTCGAGGCGCTTGCTGTCAGCGTCGAAGCGGGCGTGCCACGGGCTTTCGTCGACCAGCACCAGCAGCGGCGCGCTGCCGCCGGCAGAGCGCAAGGCACTGATGAAAGCGCCCTGCGTTTCACGTTCGGGGGTCGCTGCCAGGCTGAACAGCGCGACCGTCGGACCGCTGCCGTCGGGCCGCGACGCAGGCGGCAACGAATCCTCCTGGCCATAGCGCACCGGTGTCGCACAGATCATCGTCGCGTGGCTCCCGAAAACCCGGTTGGCCAGGAGCTGGAGCCCGGCCATCGCGGCCGGCAGGGGGCGGTAACTATAGGGAACTACCTTCAGATGAACCGGGCCGGCGTGGTAGCCGTGCAGCAGTCGCTGGTAATACGGGTCGTCGAAGCGGGTAATCAGTTGCCTGGACCGGCGTCGCTCGACCAAGGCGCTAAGCAGCCCAAGAAGAACTCGCGGCACGACGACCACGACGACGATGGTTGCCGCCAGCAGGTGCAGCCAGGGCGCCGCATTCGCGGTCGCCGGCGCGGCCCCGGAACGAATCGCGGCCAGGGCGTCGACGTCGGGCAAGGCCCCGCCGGTAAGCCACAAGCCAGGCGCCAGCATCACCGTCAGGATGCGGTGCGCGGCCTCGGCGCCGACGAAGGTGCTTTCCCAGGCCGCGCGGTATTCGAAGGCGAACCCTCGCAAGTAGAGTCCGGCGATGATCCCGACGGCGAACAGCGCCGCGGAGAAATGGAGGATGCGTTCGGCGCGAGCGGCATGCAGCGGCGCCGCGGTTGTGCTCCAGTCGCCGATCAGGCGGGCCAGCACCGCTGCCGGGATGTGCGCCCCGCGCTGGCGCAGCGATCGTTCCGGAGCCAGTAAGCCACCGCCGAGAAGGCGGCGCAGGGGCCCCGGCTGGCGGCTCGGAGTTCTCCTGCGCCAACGCCAGCCGACGACGATCAGCAGGTAGACCGCCAAGTTCCAGGTCAGCAGTCCGATTACCGGTGGCGCCAGGAGATTGACCTCTCGCCCGGAGCCGATACGGTCGCTGGCGACGCCTGCAAAAAACGCCACGGTCATTACGAGTGCCCCGATCCACGGCCGCCACACGAGGCCGTCGACGACCTGGGCGAAGCCGGCGTCGCGGGCCCGCAGACGCTCCAGCGCGAGATCTGCGCGGCGGGCGACGAAGACGGCGGCGCTTGCCGCCTCGCCGACGACTTCCGCCGCAGCCTGGCTGGCCCACGAGCGATCGCTGTCGGTCCAGGTCTGACGGTCCGCGTCGACGGTCTCAAGCGCCCGTAGAGCCGTGGTCAGCAGGGCGTCGCGTTCATTCATCGTCCGGGGCACAAAGGTTGGGGATGGTGGGCACCGGCCAGAGTGTCTCTGGCCCGCTCGGCCCTGTCAACCGCAGTCAATCGCCGCACTCGGGCCCGGGATTGCGACCAGACGCGAGCCCGGCGCATCTGCCGAAAGGCCAGCACCACCGGCGCCGCGAGCCGCCCGCGCGCACCTCGCAAGTCGCGCGGAACAGCGAAATCGCTGGCCTTTCAGCTGCTTGTGATGCTACCTTGCGGATCTCGTCAAGTACTTGAGGCTAGAGCGTGAGGCGGTATCACCCGATCATCATCACTGTCCTGGGCACCATGCTGCCCGCCTGCCTGACCACGGCACCGCAGCCGGCGGCACCGGGTCGTCAGCCGGCGGTCCGCAGCGAGGGGCAGCAACTGAAGTTCCAGCTGGCCAGCGGGGTCTATCGTTGCGAGGCCGGACGCAGGGTCCAGGTCCAGCGCGACGCGATCAACAGCAATCTGATCGAGCTCGGCTGGCAGGGCCAACGCCGCACACTGCTGCGCTACGACTCGACCTCCGGCCTGCCGCGTTACGAAGACCGGCAGAATGGCCTGCTGTGGATAGACCTGCCCTGGAAGAGCGTGTTGATGGATGCCAGGACCGGGCAGCCGCTGGCCAACGAGTGCAAGCTGGGTTAGGTCGCCAGCGGGCTCGCCATCGGCGGTGACGGATGGCTGTTCCGGTCGGCTGCCACCAGCCCGGCAAGGGCCTCTACCAGGGAGCGCTGCCAAACGCCTTGACAAAGTGCTTGGCGATCTCGCTGCGAGTCGGGCGATGGTTCTGGCCACCGCGATGGGCGATCTTGATCGCTCCCATTACCGCCGCCAGCCGGCCGGTCTGCTGCCAATCCCAGCCGGCAGCGATGCCGTACAGGAGGCCCGAGCGGTAGGCGTCGCCGCATCCTGTGGGATCGATAACAGCGTAGGGTTTGACGCAGGGAATCTCGTGCCACCGACCGCCGGCGTGAATGCGTGAACCCTCGCCGCCGAGGGTCACGACCAGCGCTTCGACTTCTCCAGCCAGCTGTTCGAGGGATTGACCCGTCCGGTCGCACAGCAGCTTCGCTTCGTAGTCGTTGAAGCAGGCGTAACTGGCCAGCTTCATGAACTGCATCAGGTCGTCGCCCGAGAACATCGGCAAACCCTGGCCGGGGTCGAAAACGAAGGGAATGCCCGCTGTCGCTAGGTCCCGGGCGTGCTGCAGCATGCCGTCGCGCCCGTCAGGGGCAACGATCCCGAGCGTTGCGCCCGGCGCATCGCTCACCCGGTTGAGGTGCGAATAGGTCATCGCGCCGGGGTGAAACGCGGTGATCTGATTGTCGTCGAGGTCGGTAGTGATGAAGGCCTGCGCCGTAAAGCTGTCGGCGATCCGCCGCACGTGCGCCCGCGATAGTCCGAGGTCGTCGAGTCGCAGCAGGTAGCGGTCGGCGTCGTCGCCGACGGTGGCCATGATCAGCGGGTCACCGCCGAGCAGCTTGAGGTTATAGGCAATATTGCCGGCGCAACCGCCAAACTCCCGCCGCATCTCGGGAACCAGGAAAGCGACGTTGAGGATGTGGATCTGCTCGGGCAGGATATGGTTCTTGAAGCGATCATGAAAGACCATGATGTTGTCGAAGGCGATCGAGCCGCAAATGAGTGTGGACATGGATTTTTTGGCAATCTGAACGAGGTGTTGAGGGGATGGAATCTGCCGCCGTTGCTGATCGGTTCCGATGCTCGCCCCCAAGGTGGCGATTACGGATAGAAGACGTACAGCCGGTAGCCCGCCGCGTTGACCGTCTTGGCGTCAAGCGACAGGCGAACCTCGACGTCGCCATTGGCGCGGAACGACTTGTCGGCCAGCGCGCTCGCCGGGAGATACTCTTCCGGCATGAAGACGCGCCGGGCAACGGCCTTGTCGTCGGTATCGGTAAGCGTCAGTTCGATCGCCGGGTAGGCTTGCGCATAGCTGGCGCGGTTGCGTAGTGTTGCCTGCAGGGCCAGCAGCTTGCTGCGCCCCGGTTCGCTCTGCAGTTCGGAGGTCTCGATGCTCACCAGGTCGGCGTGACGCGGCAGCGGGATGTCCGTACCGAACGCTTCGCTCAGCATGGTCAGTGCCGGTCGCAGGGTCGGCGCGATCAGGACGATGGTGCCGCGAAAGTGAAAGGCCAGCTGGCCGACCAGCAGCAGCACCAGCAGCACGATGGCGATCAGGAACGGCCTCCTCGGCCACCTGACGTAGCTGGCGAAGTCCCTGGTCTTGCGCGGCGCGACCGTGCCGTCGGCGTCGCCGTTTCCCGCGGCGCCAGCGGCCTCGTCAGGTGTGGCGGCCGACCAGTCGGCCTGCGCGACAGGCTGTGGCGCCACTACTGAGTCGGGCAGCGAGTCGGCGGTCATGCGGGCGGGGGTGGTGTCGGCAGGGGCTTGCTCGGCAGGGCTTTCATCAGCGGCCGCGATCCCGGCGCCGGTGCCCGTCTCCTGCCTGCGCAACAGAACCGCTACCGTGGGGGTGACCGACGTTGCGGACAGCACGGCAGCCTGCTCGCGAGCCAGCGACTCAGTCGGAAGCGGCGCACCGATGATCGGTTCGCTGTCGTCGAGCAGACTTTCGAGGGCGCTGAATATCTTGCGGCATTGCCCGCAGCGCACTTTGCCGGCGCGCGCCTTGAGTTGCTCGGAGGTGACGCGAAAGACGGTCTGGCAGCCAGGGCAGCACGTTTTCATCAGCTATTCCTTTACGCCGGCGAGGCAAACCCAGCCGTCGCGCGTATCCGCAACCCGCAGCGGCAGGAAGGAGGCGTAGGCGGCGATCAGTTCATCGGCCTGCTCGCACAGGATCCCTGACAGCGCCAGGCTTCCGCCCGGGCGCACATGGGCACAGACCGCCGGCGCCAGTACCTTGAGCGGATTGGCCAGGATGTTGGCGACGACGATGTCGAACTGTCCTGCCAGCGCACGTTCCGCATTCTGGAAACGTGCCCCGACTTGATTGCGCTCGGCGTTGCTGATCGAAGCGCTCACCGCCTGCGGGTCGATATCGACGCCGAGCACCTCGGTCGCGCCGAGCCGGGCCGCGGCGATGGCCAGAATCCCGGAACCGCAACCGTAGTCGAGAACCGACTGCCCGGGGGCGACGCAGCGCTCCAGCCATTCCAGGCACAGGCGAGTCGTCGGATGCGAGCCGGTGCCAAAAGCCATTCCCGGGTCGAGCACCAGGACGATCGCCCCGGGGTCGGGAGCCTGGTGCCACGAGGGAACAATCCACAGCCGTTCGGAGACGCGAATCGGCTCGAACTGGGCCTGCGTCACCCGCACCCAGTCCTGATCGGCAATCTCCTCCCGGGTGTAGTCGGGCACCTCGTCGAGTCCGGCGGTCGCCGCGCAGACGGTGACCAGGCGCGCCGCATCGGTTTCCGGCGTGACCAGCGCGACGACGCGGGAGCGCTCCCAGCCTGGCCGTGCGATTGATCCGGGCTCGCCGAACTGCGGGGTTTCATCGGGCGTCCCGGCGTCGGCGTCCTCGATGCTGGCAGCCATCGCGCCTTCGGCCAGCAGCGCGTCGGCCAGTGCTTCAGCGTGCGCGCCGTCGGTCTGAATACTGAGTGATAGCCAGGGCATGATGATTGGCGCCGGTCAGCTGCCCTTCTGGACCTCGTTCTTGGCAGCCAGCCGCTGTTCGAGATAGTGAATGCTGGTACCGCCTTCCATGAAACGGGCGTCGTGCATCAGTTCCTGATGGAGGGCGATATTGGTCTTGATGCCTTCGATGCTCATCTCCGACAGTGCCGTGCGCATCCGACGGATGGCCTGGTCGCGACTGTCACCGTAGGAAATCACCTTGGCGACCATCGAGTCATAGTGCGACGGAACCGTATAACCCTGATAGATGTGCGAGTCGACACGGATGCCCGGGCCACCGGGCGGATGATAGAAGGTGATCTTCCCCGGCGACGGCACGAAGGTGAACGGGTCCTCGGCATTGATTCGGCATTCGATGGCGTGACCGCGGAAGTCGAGATCGCGCTGCTTGAAGCGAAGTCGTTCGCCGTTAGCGATGCGAATCTGCTCGGCGACAAGATCAACGCCACTGATCAGTTCGGTGACCGGATGCTCGACCTGGATGCGGGTGTTCATCTCGATGAAATAGAACTCGCCGTTCTCATAGAGAAATTCGAAGGTTCCCGCGCCGCGATAGTTGATCCGTCGGCACGCTTCGGCGCAACGTTCGCCGATACGCACGATGTAGCGCGGCGGGATGCCCGGGGCTGGCGCCTCCTCGATGATCTTCTGGTGGCGGCGCTGCATCGAACAATCGCGCTCGCCAAGATAGACCGCATTCCGGAAGCTGTCGGCAAGCACCTGGATTTCGACGTGCCGCGGGTTTTCCAGGTACTTCTCCAGGTAGACGTTCGGATTGCCGAAAAAAGTCTGCGCCTCCGCGCGGGTCATGGTCACCGCATTGGCCAGTGCCGCTTCGGTATGGACGACCCGCATCCCGCGACCGCCGCCGCCGCCGGCAGCCTTGATGATCACCGGGTAACCGACCTCGCGGGCAAGGCGCAGGATTTCCCTGGGATCCTCCGGCAGCTCCCCCTCGGAGCCGGGAACGCAGGGAACTCCGGCCGCGCGCATGGCGATCTTGGCCGATACCTTGTCGCCCATCAGGCGGATGGTTTCCGGGCGCGGACCAATGAAAACAAAGCCGGACGATTCCACTCGCTCGGCAAAATCGGCGTTCTCGGAAAGAAAACCATAGCCCGGGTGTATCGCTTCCGCATCGGTGACTTCGGCCGCCGAGATGATCGCCGGGACGTTGAGGTAGCTCAGCGCGGAAGGCGGCGGACCGATGCACACCGATTCGTCGGCCAGCCTGACGTACTTGGCTTCGCGGTCCGCCTCCGAGTGCACGACCACGGTCTTGATGCCGAGCTCGCGGCATGCACGCTGGATGCGAAGGGCAATCTCTCCGCGATTGGCAATCAGGACTTTCCCGAACATGAGCGAAGCTTCTCCCTAGCCGATGATCAACAGCGGTTCACCGTATTCGACCGGTTCGCCGTTCTCTACCAGAATGGCCAATACCGTTCCCGCCCGTTCGGCGTCGATCTCGTTGAGCAGTTTCATCGCTTCAATGATGCACAGCGTTTCGCCCGCCTTGACCACGCTGCCGACCTCGACGAAGGGCGCGGCGCTGGGGCTCGACGCCCGGTAAAAGGTACCGACCATCGGCGCCTTGACAACGTCGCCTTCGGGAACGTCCGGCTCCGCGGGCAGTGATGCGGTCGCTGGACCCGGGCCGGCAGCGGTCATCGGCGCCGGGCCGGCCAGTGACATCGCATAGGCGTGGTGAGCCATTGCCCCGCCATTCTTGACGATGCGGACCTTCTCCTCGGCATCGTTGATCTCGAGTTCGGTGATGCTCGACTCTTCGACGAGATCAATCAGTTTCTTGAGCTTGCGCAAATCCATGAACTCTCTCCGGATGAATATTCGTGTGGGCGGCAATTGGTGTGATGGGCGCCACGCGACCGCAGCCGCCGGCCGAAGGTCTCACTCGGCAGAAATCCTGCTGAGCAGGTACTCGAGCGCCAGCAGGTAACCCTCGCTGCCAAGGCCGGTAATGACGCCAATCGCCAGGTCGGAAAAATACGAGCGGTGGCGGAAAGATTCGCGCGCGTGCACGTTGGAGAGGTGCACTTCGATGAAGGGGATGGCGGTCCCGGCAACGGCGTCGCGAAGGGCGACGCTGGTATGGGTGTACGCCGCCGGATTGATGATCATGTAGGCGACGCCCTGTTCGCCAGCGGCGTGCACGCGCTCGATCAGCGCTCCCTCGTGATTGCTCTGAAATGCCTCCAGGTCGACGCCGGCGCCTTCGGCGCGGTGAGCCAGAGCCATGTTGATCTCGGCGAGCGTGGTCGAACCGTAGTACTTGGGTTCGCGGGTGCCGAGAAGATTGAGATTGGGTCCGTGCAGAACGAGCAGGCGGGGAAGCGCCGATGCCTTGTCAGTTTCCGCCGTGGTGTTCTTTTGCTTCTTCATGGGGGCAAGTTTGCCGCAAATGGCGGCATATTGTCCAGCAACAAGTCTTCAGCGAGACGTCGTTATCCGAAGAAAGCGGTCCAGCTCGACCTCCGACAACGGTCCCATGCGCACCAGTCGCACTTCCTTCTCTGGGCCGATCACGACGGTGTAGGGAAGACCGAGGCTCGCGTTGCCGAACTGCTGCGCCAGTTCGACGCCTTGCACGCCGCCGATCAGCAGCGGGTAACTGACCGCCTGGTGCTCCGAAAAGGCCCCGACATGCTCCAAGGAGTCCAGAGCGATACCGACAAATTGCACGCCTTTTTCTGCATAGGAGCCCTGTAAACGAGAAAATGACGGAATTTCTTCCAGGCACGGCGGGCACCAGGTAGCCCAGAAATTGACCACCAGCGTCTTTCCCTGCCACTGGGAGAGCGCCTGTCGCTGCCCGAGCGCATCGTCCAGCGCGCTGGCGAAGAACAGCTCCATCGCGGTTGTCGCAGACGCCGGCGTCGTCTGCTGAATCGAACCCAAACGCTGCGATAGACCGTAGAACCCGGCAAGAATCGCGACGATCGTGGCAAACAGCCCGATCAGGACGGTGCTTCGCCGGCTCATCGCTCAGCCCGGGAGTTCGCACCCAGGAGCCTGATGACCACTTCGAGGCGTGCGTGCTCGCGCACCCGGCCATCGCGCGTCCGGAAGCTGACGCGCTCGTCATCACGCGGATAGACCACCAGGTTGGCGATCGCGTCGTCGGAGGAAATGGTCAGTACCGCCTCCGCACGGTCGGTGCGCGGCTGGCTGTGGCGATACGCGATGCGTTCGTTGAGCAGGAAGATTTCCACGTCCTTGGCCCCGTCGGTGAATAGCTGAATGTCGATCTCCGCGTAGCGGCCGGCAGTACCGTCGAGCACCGGCCCGCTCAAGTAGGGATTGAAGCGCTGCACGGTGGCCATCAAGCGGGCGGCGACGCGCAGCAAGTGCAGGTTTCTTGCCCGCTGCTCCTGGTCCTGAAAGAGGCGTTGGTAGGCCCGCAGCTCGGCTTCGACTTCCCGGTCGTCAGGCATCGGCGAACTGTCCGGAAAACCGAGGCTGCGCGCTGCCTTGCGCTTGGCCAGCGCGGGTGCGCTGATGCCGTCTTCGGCCATCAGCCGTGCCGCGACACTGGCGATCAGGCCGCGCTGGGGGGCCTTGCGCTGGCGATCGTGTCGGCTGCTCATGGATAGTTTCGCAACGGTAGGCAAGGGGAAGCAGCACGCGGGGAGGCGTACAATCGCGCCTTCCCCGGGCCAATTTTAACTTGGATCGCTGACATGCATATTCATATCCTCGGCATCTGTGGCACCTTCATGGGTGGCGTTGCGCAGCTTGCCCGGGCGGCAGGGCACCGGGTGACCGGCTGCGACAGCAGCGTCTACCCACCGATGAGCGCGCAACTCGAAGCGGCGCGAATCGAACTGATCGAAGGCTACGACGCTGCTCAGACGTCTTTTGAACCCGATTGCTACCTGGTCGGCAACGCCATTTCGCGCGGTAATCCGCTGCTCGAGGAAATCCTCGACCGCGGCCTGCCTTACCTCTCGGGGCCCCAGTGGCTGGCCGAGTACGTCCTGCAGGGACGTTGGGTGCTGGCCGTCGCCGGAACGCATGGCAAGACGACGACTGCCGCCATGCTGGCCTGGATTCTGGAGTACGCAGGTCTCAGCCCCGGCTTCCTGATTGGTGGCGTGCCGCTGAACTTCGGAGTCTCGGCGCGGCTGTCCGGAAACGATGTCCACTCGCCGTTCTTCGTGATCGAGGCCGACGAGTACGACAGCGCTTTCTGCGACAAGCGCTCGAAGTTCGTGCACTACCATCCGCGAACCGCAGTCCTGAATAACCTGGAGTTCGATCATGCGGACATCTTCGCCGATCTGGCGGCGATCGAGACGCAATTCCACCATCTGGTGCGCACCCTGCCGAGAAACGGGCTGATGGTGTCGAATGCCGCTGAAGCCAGTCTGGAGCGGGTCCTGGCGCGCGGTTGCTGGACGCCGGTCGAGCGTTTCAATGATCCGCGAGGCTGGTGCGTCGACGGCGATGACGTCAATGGCTCACTGCACTTGCGGCACGGCGAGCAACTGCTCGGCAGCACGCAATGGCAACTGACCGGCGACCACAATCGCCACAACGCGCTGGCCGCCCTGCTGGCCGCCCGGCACGTCGGCGTCTCTTTCGCCAAGGGACTGGCGGCGCTGGCCAGCTTCGAGAGTGTCAGGCGTCGTATGGAACTGCGGGGGAGCGCCCGCGGCGTCGATGTCTACGACGATTTTGCGCATCATCCGACGGCGATCGCGACCACTATCGCCGGCTTGCGGCGCAAGGTCGGAGGGGCGCGCATCCTGGCGGTCCTCGAGCCACGTTCGAACACCATGAAGCTGGGGGTCATGAAGGCCTCGCTGCCAGCAAGTGTCGCCGCCGCCGACCTGGTCTTCTGCTACGCGGGGGGGCTCGGCTGGAACGTCGCCGAGGCACTCGCGCCACTCGGCGACAAGGCCGTCGTCGAAGACGATCTTGACGCGCTGGTGACGCAGATTGCTGGCCGCAGTCGCCCCGGCGATCAAATTCTGGTGATGAGCAACGGCGGCTTTGGCGGCATCCACGAGAAACTGCTGGCGGCGCTCGCGGCTTGAGCGATCAGCGCAGGAAGTGGTCCGCCAGCAGCGCGGCGAAAAGCAGCGTCAGGTAGATGATCGAATAGCGAAAGGTCAATCTGGCCAGCTTGTCGCTGTAATCGCGCCACAGGGTGACGCTGTAGACGAGGAAGATCGCGTCGAGAATCAGCGCCGCCGCCAGATACCATGGACCGCTCATGCCGAGGGTGTAGGGCAGGATGGTCGCGCTGCTCAGCATCACCACGTAGAGCAGGCTGTGCAGGCAGGTCAGGCGGATGCCGTGGGTCACCGGCAGCATCGGCAAGCCGGATTTGGCATAGTCGGCGCATCGGTAGCACGCCAAGGCCCAGAAATGCGGCGGCGTCCAGATGAAAATGATCAGGAACAGGATCAGCGCTTCGGCACCCACCTGACCGGTAATCGCCGCCCAGCCGAGCAGCGGTGGCATGGCGCCGGAAGCGCCGCCGATAACAATGTTCATCGGTGTCGCCGGCTTCAGCACGACGGTGTAGATCACCGCGTATCCGAGAAAGGTGGCCAGCGTCAGCCACATCGTCAGCGGATTGACAAAAGCGTAGAGAATCCACAGTCCGAGGCCGCCGATCAGCGTGGCCAGAGTCAGCGTTTCGGTCGCCGAGACTTCGCCGCGGGCCGTCGGCCGAGCACGGGTACGCGCCATCAGCGCATCAATTTGCTGCTCGATCAGGCAATTGATCGCCGCCGCGGCGCCCGCGACCAGCGCTATACCGACCGACGCCGCAACAAAAACCCCGAACGGAGGAAATGCGGGAGCCGCCAGAAACATCCCGATCATGGCGGTAAACACGATCAGGCTGTTGACCCGCGGCTTGCACAATTCGAAGAAAGCCCCCAGGCGCTGCCCCAGCGAACGTCGGGGACTGGTACTCAATACTGCCATATGCCTTCCTGTTTTATCCTGCCCACGAATACCGCGGCACGCGGTCGAGGCCCTTGCATCGTCTCCGCACCGCCTGCTCGAACACCCTTGCCCAGCCAATCCATCGTCCGGTAGCGACGCCGTCGCTCAACTCGTGAAGTGGAGCCTGATCAGCACGTAGTCGACGAACAGCAGAATGGCGAACGGTACCATTACCCACAACCATTGAACCGCCCCGCTCGACCCGGCGACCTTCTCCAGGTGATCGCTGCCCCTTTTGCCGTGTCTGGCCATGGTGTACACCATGATGCCAAAAAGCGCCACGAACAACACCGCCAGAATGGCCAGGAAATAGCCGTGCACTGGCAGCGACTCGTGGCCGATACCGGCGACCTGCGTCGCGAAGCTGGCGCTGTAATCAGCGCCTGCGCGCGAAGGAAGCGCCGCCGCAAGCAGCGCTGGCGAGCAGCCCGGCAGCCGCAGCAGACGATAAAGCCTGTTCAATCGCATCCCCTAGCTAGCGCGGGTGGTCGGGCCAGACCGCTCCCAGATTGTTCTTCAGCTCGGTGGCGAGCGCCATCTTCTGTTCCTCGGTCAGCAAGCGGCCGACTTCGACCTGCTTGCCATGCGAGCCGATCAGCAAGCGGTGGTTGTACTGTCCCGCCGGCTTGAAACAATGCAAACGTGCCCAGTACGGATGAAACTCATGACGCTCGACCAGTTGGCCCCGTCGGCTCTCGATGATCAGCCGCCCGGACTCAAGAGTGATCTTCTCGAAATCTCTGGCGGCCGCTTCGACATGTCGCAACGCGTACCACAGCAACGCCAGCTCCAGGCCTGTGAAAGGAACTACCGGCCAGGCGCCGAAATAAGAGAAGACCAGGGCGATGCTGCTGGAAACGGCGACCGTAACGGCAAACACCCAGTTGCGTGCGGATACCGAAAGCGAGTTGTTCGGGCGGGCCACCCACGTTCGCACGGTCAGTGTCTGTGCAGCAACCAGGCTCATCAACCCCCCTCCCGGATGGCCAGACTCAGGCGCGGCCTGGCTGGAGTTGACCCAAATCAAGGTATCGACCGCGAAATTCTAGCACGGGGCCAGACGCCGTTGCCAACAACCCGGCCCAACAGCATGATTGCATTCGTCTTGGCTGGTGATCGCGACGCGGCCCAGCAAGGCGGGCGGCTGCAGCACTGAAGAAATTGCTGTCTCCTGCAGCCGGATCGGTGATTGGCAACCGGTGGTGCTACACATCACTGCCACCGGCACGTGTGTCGTGCGCGCACGGTCCTCGGTGTGCGCAACGTGGTGGCCATCGACTGCTGGCGGGACGCCGACCTGAGCTTGGCTCAGGGCGTGCTTCTGGTGCCATTCCCGTAAGATTTTTGCCCGCGACATTGATCCAGATCAATTGGATTGTGTTAACCTTCGCCGCTGGTGAAAAACTGGAACGGGGTTCGACAGGATCCTTATTGGCACGTTTTAGACAACGTCAGGTGCTTGCGCCGCCGCTGTGCCGCGCGCCGCGTAACCTGATGGTGAGAGGGAGAAGATGGCACGAAACTCAAACAATAATCGCGATACCAATCGCTTGCGACCGGCGTTCGCCGGACGGCTGTGCGCGGGATTGCTCGCGGTGCTCAGTGGCGTCGCCAACGCGGCCTGGGAACTCAACCTGCAGGAGCCTGTCACGGCCGTGGCCAAGCGTGTCTACGAGCTGCACAGTCTCCTGTTGTGGGTAATCGTGGTCATTTTCGTCGGTGTCTTCGCAGTCGTCGCCTATTCGCTGGTCTTTCATCGCAAGTCTAAAGGGCACCAGGCCGCCACTTTTCACGACAACACAGCCGTGGAGCTGGCATGGACCATTGTGCCGACGCTGGTCCTGATCGCGATCGCTTTTCCGGCGACGTCTGCCCTGGTGAACATGCGCGACACCTCGCAGCCGGATCTCACGGTCAAGGTTACCGGGTACCAGTGGAAGTGGGGTTACGAGTACCTTACCGGGGACGCCGCCGGGGTCAAGTACATGAGCGTGCTGGCAACGCCACGAGACCAGATCGAGAACAAGGCACCCAAGGGAGAGCACTATCTGCTGGAGGTGGATCGGCCGCTGGTGGTGCCGGTCGGCAAGAAAGTGCGCATCCTGACCACTGCCAACGACGTGATCCACAACTGGTCGGTCCCGGCGTTCGCCGTCAAGACCGACGCGGTCCCCGGGTTCTTGCGTGACACCTGGTTTCGCGCCGAGAAGGAGGGGATCTACCGCGGTCAATGTTCTGAGCTTTGCGGCAAGGATCACGGCTTCATGCCGGTAGTGGTCGAAGTCGTCTCCGAGGAAAAGTACGCGGCCTGGGTTGCCGAGCAGAAGACGCAACTGGCGGCGGTCGCCGAGGATCCGGACAAGGTCTGGGCGCTTGACGAGTTGCTTGCCCATGGTGAGAAGGTCTACACCGCCAACTGCGCGGCCTGCCACCAGGCGAACGGCGAGGGATTGCCACCGGTGTTCCCCGCTCTCGACGGCTCCAAGATCGTCATGGGTCCCAAACAGGCTCACCTGGAGCTGGTCATCAACGGCAAGCCGGGTACCGCAATGGCGGCCTTCGGAGCGCAGTTGAGTGACACCGATATCGCGGCCGTTGTCGCCTACGAGCGCAACGCATGGACCAATAAACTCGGCGAAATCATTCAGCCCGCCGAAGTCAAGGCGCTTCGCGGCAAGTAATCGCGCCACAGGCCACCAGGAGATTCCGAGTATGCAAGCCACGTCACACGCCGGTTATGCCGGCCATCACGATCACGACAGCCACGGGCACCCAACCGGTTGGAAGCGCTGGGTAACGACGACCAACCACAAGGACATCGGTACGATGTACCTGTGGTTCAGCTTCGCGATGTTCCTTGTCGGCGGGGCGATGTCGTTGATCCTCCGCGCCGAGCTGTTCACTCCGGGACTGCAGTACGTGTCGCCCGAGTTCTACAACCAGATGCTGACCCTGCACGCTCTGATCATGGTCTTCGGGGCGATCATGCCGGCCTTCGTCGGTTTCGCCAACTGGATGATCCCGATGATGATCGGGGCTTCCGACATGGCCTTCGCACGGATGAACAACTGGAGCTTCTGGTTGTTGCCGCCGGCTGCCATCCTGCTGTCCGCTTCGATCTTCGTGCCCGGAGGCGCCGCCGGAACCGGCTGGACGCTGTACCCGCCGCTATCGATCCAGATGGGCATGGGGATGGACATGGCGATCTTCGCGGTGCACATCCTCGGCATGTCTTCGATCATGGGCTCGATCAACATCGTCACCACCATTCTCAACATGCGCACGCCCGGCATGACGCTGATGAAGATGCCTCTGTTCTGCTGGACGTGGCTGGTCACCGCCTTCCTGCTAATCGCTTCGATGCCGATCCTGGCCGGCGCGGTGACCATGTTGCTGACCGACCGCCATTTCGGTACCAGCTTCTTCAATGCGGCCGGTGGCGGTGATCCGGTTCTCTTTCAGCACATATTCTGGTTTTTTGGCCATCCCGAAGTCTACATCATCGCCTTGCCGGCGTTTGGCGTCGTTTCGCACGTAATTCCGGCGTTTTCGCGCAAGCCGTTGTTCGGCTATGCCTCGATGGTCTATGCCATTGCCGCGATCGGCCTGATTTCCTTCTTCGTCTGGGCACACCACATGTACGTGACCGGAATCCCGCTCACCGGTCAACTTTATTTCATGTACGCGACGATGCTGATCGCTATCCCGACCGGGGTGAAGGTGTTCAACTGGGTTACCACCATGTGGCGCGGGTCCCTGACCTTCGAGACACCGATGCTCTTTGCGCTTGGCTTCCTGGTGTTGTTTACGATCGGCGGACTGACCGGCCTGGTGCTGGCTATGACCGCAGTGGATATCCAGCTGCAGGACACCTATTACGTCGTCGCACACTTCCACTACGTGATGGTTGCCGGGGCTCTCTTCTCCGCCTACGCTGGCCTCTACTTCTGGCTGCCGAAGTGGACCGGTCACATGTATAACGAAGGTCTTGGCAAACTCCACTTCTGGTCGTCGATGATCTTCTTCAACATCGCCTTCTTCCCGCAGCACTTCCTGGGTCTCGCAGGCATGCCGCGGCGGATTCCGGACTATGCACAACAGTTCGCGGATTTCAATGTGATTTCCGGGATCGGTGCTTTCGGCTTCGGCTTCAGCCAGCTGCTGGTGTTGGTGGTCGTCATTCAGGCCATCAAAGGCGGTGCCAAGGCGTCGAGCCGGCCTTGGGATGGTGCGCACGGCTTGGAGTGGACGTTGCCGTCGCCAGCTCCTTACCACACCTTTGAAGATCCGCCAGTGTTCAATCAGGCCGAGGCGCACGGATGACTCGTGACCAATCGCGCGAGCAGGGCAACCGGCGCATCGCGATCGCTCTTGCCCTGTTCGCTGCGGCCGTCTTTCTAAGCTTCGTCATCCGGCAGTGGCTGAGCAATACGTGAATACCGCCAGTGGGCCACTCGCAACGGTGGCGGCTGCGCGGCCACGGGCGCGAGCGCGTAGCAACCGGCGCATCGTTACCGTCATGCTGACGGTCGTCGTTGGCAGCTTGCTCTTCGTGTCCGTGCAGCCGCGCCTGTACCGGGCGTTTTGCGAGTGGACGGGGCTCTACGACATAGATCGAGCGGAACGGATCGCTGCATCATCGATCCCACCCCGCCCGGTAACGCTTGAGTTTGATGCCAATAGTCATGCGGGTGGCTTGGTCTTCCGTCCGGAAACGAGCAGCATGGTGGCCAGAACGGGCGAGATCGTGCATGTGGTGTACCGCGTCGAGAATACGCTCAACCGGACGGTGATTGGCCAGGCCATTCCGAGCTACGGGCCGCAGTATGCGGGGGGGTACGTCAAGAAGCTCGATTGCTTCTGCTTCAAGCAACAGACTTTTGCGGCGCATGAAGTGCGCGAGATGCCGGTCGTCTTCTTGCTTGACCAGAGGCTGCCTGAAGAGGTCAACACGCTTACCCTCTCGTATACGTTTTTTGAAGTGCCGGCGGGCAGCGCCAACTCGGCGGCGGCGACTGCAGAAAGCGGGAAGTGATCGATGCCGGCGCCAACGCCCAAGGCACCGCCGCCGACAGGCGGGCGCTTTCGCACCATTCGCACCGTAGCCTGGGGTCTGCTGGGCGTGCGCGGACACAAACCGCTGGGGGACGACGCGCCGGCGCTGTCGCCGCTGCGGATTCTGGTCACCGCGCTGGTTTTCATGCTGGTTTTTGTACTGGTTCTGGTGACCGTGGCAATCTCCATCAGTGGTCACTGATCGGACGCATGCACAAGGCAACAGGGTAATAACGATAATATGATCTGGAGGAAGTCAAGATGAGTCACCCCGTATCCGCAAGCCGCTATTTCGTTCCTCAGCCTTCCCACTGGCCGCTGGTTGGCTCGATTGCGCTGCTGCTGCTGGCCAGCGGCGCGGTGCTGATGATGAATTCCATTGCCCACGGCGGCTATGTGCTGATCGGCGGTTTCGCCGTTCTGGCGACCATGTTGTTCGGCTGGTTCGGTCGCGTGATCGGCGAATCGGAGAGCATGCGCTACAACCTGCAGGTGGATCGCTCGTTCCGTTTGGCGATGGCCTGGTTCATCTTTTCGGAAGTGATGTTCTTCGTGGCTTTCTTCGGCGCGCTGTTCTATATCCGGGTGCTGGCGATTCCCGACCTTGCGAGTCCTGAACAGGCCGCGTTGTGGGAAGGCTTCAGGGACCAATGGCCGAGTGCCGGACCGGCGGCCAAGGATCCGTTTACGCAAATGCACGCGTGGGGAATTCCGGCCGTCAACACCTTGCTGCTGCTGACTTCGGGCGTCACGGTGACCTGGGCGCACTGGGGTTTGGTCGCCAACAAGAGGCAGCAGTTGATCATCGGGCTGGTGCTGACCATCCTGCTCGGCGTGCTGTTTCTCAGCCTGCAGGTGTATGAATACCTTGAAGCCTATAGCCATCTGAATCTCAAGATGACCACCGGCGTGTACGGTTCAACCTTCTTCATGCTGACCGGCTTCCACGGTTTTCACGTGACCCTGGGTGTGACCATGCTGACGGTGATTCTTCTGCGGTCGATGAAAGGACATTTCACCGCCGAGCGTCACTTCGCCTTCGAGGGTGTCGCCTGGTACTGGCACTTCGTTGACGTCGTCTGGCTCGGTCTGTTTGTAGTCATCTACTGGCTGTAGGACGGGGGGCCGTGCGGCGCCTGGCGAACATTGCCGCACGGCCCTTCTTCGATCACAGGCGGTCGATCCAGCCCAAGCGTTGCGATGCAATCAACAACGCAAACAGGGCCAGCGAAAGACCCACACGCAAGGACAGCGCCTTGACCGCCCGGGTCTTTCCCTGGCCTTGATCGCGAAAGATAAACACCAGCGCACTGCCGAGACTGGCGACGATGCCGATCAGCATCAGTATGACTACGATGCGCATGGGCCTTCCTCCTCAAAACCCCAGTCTACCGGACTCGCGGTTCGCTTGGGGCCACAACCCGGTCAGACTGCTCTGGCAATGCCAATCGTTCCTCGAAAACGCGGGTATCTGCGCTGGTCGCTGATCATGCTGCTGATTGTCGTCTGCCTGGCCATGGCCCGCCTGCAACTGTGGCGTGCAGACACCCGTGGGGAACGTTTCGCGCGCGAACAGGCCGCGTTGATCTCTGTCCCGATTGCCTTGTCGGCGCAGCAGCGCCAGCGCGAGGAGCTGGTCGACAGGGCGGCAACGGTGCGCGGTCATTGGCTCGCGGAAAAGACCTTCTTTCTGGACAACAAGATCTATCGCAGTCGTCCGGGCTATCACGTGCTCACCCCCTTGCAGCTGGCCGGCAGCAAGAGGGTAGTGCTGGTCAATCGGGGCTGGATCGCGGCGCCGCGCTTGCGTTCCGATCTCCCATCGGTGCCGACGGCAGCGGGCGAGGTTGAACTGGCCGGGGTCACCCGCAGCTACGAGACCAGAGCCTTCGAATTGCAGGAAACCGTGCCGGAAGGACCGATCTGGCAGCATGTCCGTGAACCGGAGTACCGGCGGCGCAGCGGTCTCGACGCGCTACCGGTGATTCTGCTGCAAGTCGGCTCCGGCGACGATGGCCTGATCCGTGACTGGGATACCCCCGACAATCCGGCGATCAGACATTACGGCTACGCCATGATGTGGCTGGTTTTTGCTCTTATGGCCGCGGCCTACGGGCTCTTTGCATGGCGACGGAAATGACCACAGAAGAATCGAATGCAGATGCGCTGAAAGCCCACCCCGCCTTGGCCGCTGCCTCCTCGTCCGGTCAGCTCAGGGGCCGCTTGACCCTGCTGGCGATCGTCGCGATTTGCGTCTTGCCGCTTCTGGCGGCCTTGTACTTTCGTTATGTATCTCCACCAGAAATCACGGCGACGGCAGGCGAGTCGCTCGACCCGGTGCCGCTACCGTTTGAATGGCTGCAAACCACTGATGGCCAGCCGCTCCAGCATCCGGAAGTCGGCGGCAAGTGGCTGCTGATTCTTACCGCGCCCGGTGGATGCGACGCCCGCTGCGAGCACACGCTTTACCTGACCCGGCAGGCGCGCACCGCGCAGGGACGCAACATAGCCCGTCTCGATCGCCTGTGGTTGATCACCGATTCGACGAAGCCAGCGGCGCAGCTGCTGGCCGAACATCCCGACCTGCTCCTGGTCAAGGCTACCGATGACAAGGTGCTGGAAGTTCTTGGCGGCAGCGACAGCCGTCATATCAACCTGATCGACCGGCGGGGCCTGGTGGTTTTTCGCTACGCCGACGACCCCGATCCAAAAGCCTTCATCCGTGAGCTTGGCAAGCTGATCAGGTTTTGATCGCAAAGCCGCGGCGCGGGCGAGCCCCTCAGGTGTTCGCCACCAGCGGCGCCAGATTGGCGCGCATCTTCTGCATCGCCTTCGCTTCAATCTGGCGAATACGCTCGGCAGACACCGAGAATTCCGCCGCGAGATCGTGCAAGGTAGAGGGGTTTTCCTCCGCCAGCCAGCGCGCTTCGACAATCCGGCGGCTGCGCGGATCGAGGCAGCCCAATGCATTCTGGAGCCCATCGCTATGCACCCGCTCGCGGGCACGGGCTTCCAGCACGTGCAACGGTTCTCCCGAGGTATCGGCCAGGTAGGCGGCCGGCGAAAACGTTTCATCGTCATCGATCTGCGCGTCGAAAGCCAGGTCGTGACCCGACAGGCGAGTGTCCATCTCGACAACCTCTTCCGGCTTGACGCTCAGGCGGTGGGCCATATCCGCAACCTGCACCTGACCTAGCGCCTGGCTGTCGGTTTTCATGCTGCGCAGGTTGAAGAACAGCTTGCGCTGCGCCTTGGTGGTTGCCAGTTTCACCATCCGCCAGTTCTTCAGGACGTATTCATGAATTTCGGCCTTGATCCAGTGAATGGCAAAGGAAACGAGGCGAACTCCGCGTGCCGGGTCGAAGCGTTTGACGGCCTTCATCAGCCCGATGTTGCCCTCCTGGATCAGATCGGCGTGTGGCAGCCCATACCCCAGGTAGCCGCGCGAGATGGAAATCACCAGACGCAGGTGCGAAAGAACCAGTTGCCGCGCGGCGTCCAGATCGTTTTCATCGCGGAAACGGGTCGCCAGACCAAACTCCTGCTCCTCGGTAAGCAGCGGAATGCGCCTGGCCGCCTGGATGTACGCGTCGATACTGCCGACAGCGGAGACCGCTGGTAACGTCAAAGCTTGTGTCATTTGGATCGACTCCTCCTTGCTGTTCACATGGTAGATTTTAGCACTCGCTGCATGAGAGTGCTAACGAAGCGCAAAGTTCGCCGCCGGGTCGTTGCGGTTTCACGGCAACGCCTCGTGCCCGGTGCTTGCGGTGGGCATGGTGAATTCGCTTTCCGGCCCGCCGAGGACTCGCTGACTAAAGCCTGTCGGTCAAGGAGTGCGGGGTCACCGAGTGGTTAAGAAAGAACCCTCCTTGAAGACGCACGAAGCCCTGACCGGCACCGGTCATGGAAATGGGTTGTCGTGAATCAAGCGGCTGCGGGGATGAAGCCGAAGGGAGTCAGAGCCTTGATCCAGCGAGAAGCGTTGCGCTGCACGGAGAGCTGCTCATAGTTGATGGCGGAATCCCGGTAGTGTTCGCCACGCTTGAGCATGAAGAAGATGGTGCGCAACATTTTGTGA
>NZ_JAPUVQ010000141.1:0-8823 GCF_029255145.1 Accumulibacter sp. | reverse complement strand
GAGGCTTCAGCCGCTTCGTTACCTCCACGACTGCTCCAGTTGCTACCGGCCGGAGCGAAAGTTGCCGGGCGGGATTCGCACCCGCTGGAAAACAGCGCCTTGTCACGGCGCACAGGAAAATAGGATCACGAATTCGGTGTGCGCGGCGCCATCGCCTTCATCCGCAACTCCTGTGCCGCGCCCTGGCTTGACCCGGTACGCCTGCGTGCGCTTCTCGCCGAATTGTTCCTGCTGCAACTCGAATAACCTTGCCCAGGCCTGCCCAACGCATCTTCCCAGGCGCGCGGCGCACCCCGCCCCGGGAAAGGCTCGCCTGGCGATCGTAACAGAGTTCCCACAACCTCTTGTGTCCCTCTGACTGAACCCCACACCACCCGCGCCGCAAGCGCTCCCTTGCCGATAGCCACCCCCCATCCGACCCCCCTTGGCGGAGACAGCGGGCGTAACCGGCAAGCACTGTCGATTCGGCGGGCTCATGCGTCAGGGCTGGAAACGGCCGTGCTTCCTATGCAGGAGAAGGTTTTTCCGGTAGAATCCCTGCCCTTGTAATCCGGTGCACGAGCCTTCTCGATGTGCGTCGGACCGGACCGAAGTGGTCCGCGTGCGTGTATCGTTATCCGGCGGCGCGAGCCGCCGTTTCAGTTTCAAATGCTCTGCAATGGGTGGCCCATGTCGCACCTGATGAATACCTACGCCCGCTTGCCGATCGCTTTCAGCCATGGCGACGGCAGTTGGCTTACCGATACCGAGGGCAAGTGTTACCTCGATGCCCTGGCGGGGATTGCCGTTTCCACGCTTGGCCACAACCACCCGGTGCTGGTCGCGGCGATCGCTGCGCAGGCCGGGCGTTTGCTGCACTGCTCCAACCTCTACCGGATTCCGCAGCAAGAGCAACTCGCCGACAAGCTGGCGGGTTTGGCCGACATGGAAGAGGTTTTCTTCTGCAACTCGGGCTGTGAAGCGAATGAGGCGGCGATCAAGCTGGCGCGCTTCCGCGGTCACCGTCAGGGAATCGAGCGGCCGGCGATCGTGGTGATGGAGAAGGCGTTCCACGGGCGGACCATGGCGACGCTTTCGGCGACCGGCAACCGCAAGGCGCAGGCCGGTTTCGAGCCGCTGGTTTCGGGCTTTGTCCGCGTGCCCTACAACGATCTCGAAGCCATTCGCGCGATTGCCAAGACCAACCACAACGTCGTCGCGGTAATGCTGGAGATCATCCAGGGCGAGGGCGGGATCAATATCGCCGACGTCGGCTTCCAGCGCGGTCTGCGGACCCTGTGCGACGAGAAGGACTGGCTGCTGATCTGCGACGAGGTGCAGTGCGGCACCGGCCGGACCGGCACCTGGTTTGGCTTCCAGCACGCGGGTATTCGGCCGGACGTGGTGACCCTGGCCAAGGGACTAGGCGGTGGCGTGCCGATCGGCGCCTGCCTGGCGGCTGGCAAAGCGGCCGGGCTGTTCAAACCCGGCAAGCACGGGTCGACTTTCGGCGGCAATCAGTTGGCGACGACCGCCGCGCTGACGACCATCGCGGTGATCGAACAGGACGGCCTGATCGACAACGCGGTGGTGGTCGGTCGCTTGATTCGGGAGGGGCTGGCGCAGGCGCTGGCCGGCCGCGCAGGCCTGGTCGCCATTCGCGGCCAGGGCCTGATGATCGGCGTCGAGCTTGATCGACCCTGCAGCGAACTGGTCAGCCGCGCGCTCGGGGTTGGCCTGTTGATCAATGTCACCGACGAGAAGGTTGTGCGCCTGCTGCCGCCGCTGAACTTCAGTGCCGACGAGGCGCGCGAACTGGTCTCGCGTCTGGGTGCGCTGATCGGCGATTTTCTTGGCCCCCGGTAGAGAGTTGCCATGGATGGCGTAAAGCATTTTCTGCAGTTCAGGGACTTCACCCGCGCTGAGTTCGACCATCTCTTCGAGCGGTCGCGGTGGATCAAGGGGCAGTTCAAGTCGTACCAGAAGTATTGGCCGCTCAGCGACCGCACGCTGGTGATGATCTTCGAGAAGGCCAGCACGCGTACCCGCCTGTCGTTCGAGGCCGGCATGCAGCAACTCGGCGGTTCGGCGATCTACCTGAACAGCCGCGATTCGCAACTGCAGCGTGGCGAGTCGGTCGAGGATGCGGCACAGGTGATCTCGCGGATGAGCGACGTGGTAATGATCCGAACCTTCGAGCAGTCGATGATCGAGCGTTTTGCGGCCAAGTCGCGCGTGCCGGTGATCAATGGTCTGACCAACGAGTATCACCCCTGCCAGATCCTCGCCGATATCTTCACGTTCATCGAACATCGTGGCCCGATTCAGGGCAAGACGGTGGCCTGGATCGGCGATTCGAACAACGTCTGCAACACCTGGCTGCAGGCCGCCGAGGTGCTCGACTTCAATGTGCATGTGTCGACCCCGCCGGGCTACGAAGTCGAACCGGCGCGCGCCGGCCTGTATGGCACCGGCCACTTCGAGCACTTCGCCGATCCGCTGGACGCGGCGCGCGGCGCCGATCTGGTGACCACCGACGTGTGGACCTCGATGGGTTTCGAAGCCGAGAACGACGAGCGGCGGCGTGACTTCGCGGCCTGGCAGGTTGGCCTCGAAATGATGCGTATTGCCGGTCCGCGTTCGCTGTTCATGCACTGTCTGCCGGTACATCGCGGTGAGGAGGTCGCGGCGGCGGTGATCGATGGCGCTCAGAGCGTCGTCTGGGACGAAGCGGAAAACCGCATGCACACCCAGAAGGCGCTGCTGGAGTATCTCCTGCTTGGCCGGGTAGAAGTTTCCACGAATTCAAATCACGCGGGAAAGCAATGCCATGAGTAAGGTCAACAAAGCGGTTCTTGCCTATTCGGGTGGCCTGGATACTTCGGTGATCCTGAAGTGGCTGCAGGACACCTATCACTGCGAGGTGGTGACCTTCACCGCCGACGTCGGTCAGGGCGATGAACTCGAGGCGGCGCGTCCGAAAGCACTGAAGTTCGGCATCGCGCCAGAGAACATCTACATCGACGACCTGCGCGAGGAGTTCGTCCGCGACTTCGTTTTCCCGATGTTTCGCGCCAACACCGTGTACGAGGGCGACTACCTGCTCGGAACCTCGATCGCCCGGCCGTTGATCGCCAAGCGGATGATCGAAATCGTCGAGCAAACCGGTTCCGATGCGGTAGTGCACGGGGCGACCGGCAAGGGTAATGACCAGGTCCGCTTCGAACTGGGTGCTTATGCGCTCAAGCCGGATATCCGGATCATTGCCCCGTGGCGCGAGTGGGATCTGCTGTCGCGGGAGAAGTTGCTGGCCTACGCCGAGTTGCACGGCATTCCGGTCGAAATGAAACACCAGCAGGGTGGCTCACCGTATTCGATGGACGCCAACCTGCTGCACATCAGCTACGAGGGCCGTCACCTCGAAGAGCCGGCCGCCGAAGCCGAAGAGTCGATGTGGCGCTGGACGGTGTCACCCGAAGCGGCGCCGGACGCCGCCGAGTACCTCGACCTCGAATTCGAGAAAGGGGACCTGGTTTCGATCAACGGCGCGCGCCTGCCGGCACACGAGTTGCTGGCGTTGCTCAATCGGCTGGGCGGCAAGCACGGTGTCGGCCGCATCGACCTGGTCGAAAACCGCTACGTCGGCATGAAGTCGCGCGGCTGTTACGAGACTCCGGGCGGAACGATCCTGCTGCGCGCGCACCGCGCTATCGAGTCGATCACCCTCGACCGGGAAGTCGCGCACCTCAAGGATGACCTGATGCCGCGCTACGCCAGCATGATCTACAACGGCTACTGGTGGAGTCCGGAACGTTGCGCGCTGCAGGCCCTGATCGATCATACCCAGCAGTCGGTAAATGGCTGGGTGCGGCTGAAGCTCTACAAAGGCAACGTGATTGTCGTCGGCCGCGATTCGAAGTCCGATTCGCTGTTCGACTCGACGATCGCCAGTTTCGAGGATGATGCCGGTGCTTATGACCAGAAGGATGCCGGCGGTTTCATCAAGCTCAACGCTTTGCGGATGCGCATCGCGGCCAGGCTGGCGGGGCGGAAGCGCTAACAAGAGGAGGTGCCTCGTCATGCTCGGGCTGACGGAAGAGCAGATTTCTGATTTCGGCATGACCTTCGGGATCGGTGCCTTCATGCTCTTCATGTTGTTCATCATCGGCGAGATCGCCTGGAAATCCAAGGCCGGAAAGACGGGAACGATCGTCCTGTTCTTTGTCCTGTCATTCGGCATGCTTGGCTTCATTGCCAAGACGCTCATGGAAAAGTTCTGGGGACTGTGAAATATGTCGCAATTTGATAACGTGAGCGTGGTCAAGCAGGCCAATGTCTACTTCGACGGCAAGTGTGTCAGCCACACCCTCGAGCTGCCGGACGGGAGCAGGAAAACGCTCGGCGTCATCCTGCCTTCTTCGCTGACGTTTACGACCACCGCTCCGGAAGTGATGGAGGGGGTAGGCGGTTCGTGCCGTGTTCGGCTGCAGGGTGAAGGCCAGTGGAAGGCCTATGGCGCGGGCCAGTCCTTTGCAGTGCCGGCGGACTCGTCGTTCGAGATCGCCTGCGATGACGTGTATCACTACGTCTGCCATTTCGGATAGGCTCGGTGGGCGACGCGGCTGATCGCGCCTGGATGCCGGGATGACGGTCGCGGCTGCCAACCGTCGCCACCCTGAGGCAGATTGTTGCTCGGTCAAAGCAAACTCTCAACTGGAAAAGACATGCCATCATTCGATTTTTCCTCAGAAGCCGACATGGCGGCCCTGCACAACGCCATCGACGTCACCAGGCGGGCCATCGACAATCGCTACGATTTCAAGGCAACCAGTGCCAAGGTCGAGTTGAACGAGAAGGACAAACTGATCACCCTTTACGGGGACTCCGATTTTCAGCTTGACCAGATCAAGGACCTGCTCTTTCCGGCCATGGAGAAGAAGGAAAAGGAAAGCACCAAGCGGCTGGATAGCCAGCCGGTGCAGCGCGTCTCCGGCAACAAGGTCAAGCAGGATCTGAAAATCAAGGTCGGCATCGAGTCGGAACTCGCGAAGAAAATCGTCAAGCTGATCAAGGACTCGAAACTCAAGGTGCAGGCATCGATTCAGGGTGACGCGGTGCGGGTCACCGGCGCCAAGCGCGACGATCTGCAAGCCTGTATCGCGGCGGTCACCAAGGCGATCAGCGATTTCCCGATCAAATACGGCAATTTTCGCGACTGATCGCTGCGCACGGTGTGTGCGCCTCCAAGCGTCAGCCAGCGACACCTTCGAGCCCTGTCCGGGGCGCTTGCTTGCCGCATCTCGCGGTGCGCTTGTGCTACCCTAGGCGGTTCTTGTTCGCCATGGAAGCAAGCTGTCTGGCGTCGCCGGACCGCGGACAACCGATGAACCTGCCGTTGCGAGGCCAGATCTTGAGTGCTTTGCCGATCAGTTCGCCCCTCCGACTTGCGGTCCGGCAGCGCAAGAGCGTTTCCTGCGGGCATGGTTTTCCGCTTGGATAAGCCGGTCGAGCTGCCGGTGCCCGCGACCCGATCCGAGCTTGGCGCCCTCTCGTGGACCGAGGAGTTGCGGCGGGTGGCCGTGGCCGTCAGCAAGAAGGACCGCGGCCCAGCGGCGAATCGCCAGCGCCTGTTTTACCTCTTGCAGTGGACGCCGGACCTCCGGGGTTTCGGGGTGACCGTGAACAAGGGCCGCGACCCGGAAAGTGCCGACGAGCTGTGGAGTCTCGATCGTGCGCTGAGCAAACCACCGCGTTTCGTCACCGACGAGGATCGCGACATTCTGCGCTTGCTTTGGGCCGAGCGTTCCTTTGATACCGGCCTGCGGGTTTTTGGCCTGGGGCCGCTGCACGGTGGCGAGGTGCTGCAACTGATGGCGCAAAGTGGCCGCCTCTGCCGCAAGGACGATTTTTCGACCTTGACTCTGGCCGTAGCGCGTCCGGCTACTCTCAGCTGGCGGCTGAACGGCGACGGGCGGCGGGTTCCCCTGCTGACGCCGGAGCCGGTCGCCAGTCTGGTTGTCCCCTTGCCGGCACCCTGGTACGTCGATTCCGACCGGCGGCTGGTTGGCCCGTTGCAGGTGTCGGGTAACCCGGCGGTCGTCGCGCGCCTGTTCTCGCTGCCGCCGCTCTCGGCGACCGCCGCGGCGCTGGTGGGGGAAGCCCTGACCGAACCGGCTGGCGACTTGCCCAGCGACCCGGAAGACGCCGGTACCGGCATCCGCAACATCACCGCCGACCCCGTGCCGGTGCTCCGTCTGCAGACCTTGCAGACGCTCGGCAATCGCGGCTGGCGAGAATACCTTGCCACCTACGGGGGCGGACCTTTCGACGTCGCCTTGCCAGTTTTCCGCTACGCCGAGGTCGAAGTGAAACCCGACGACACCCGGGATTTCTCGATTCTGGCTAGCGGCGAGACGGTTCGCATCGAGCGCCAGCGAGCGCGCGAAGAGCAGTTGATGGACGTGTCGGCGGCGTCCGGTCTCGAGAAAGTCCCGGGCTACGTGCTGCAGACCTTCGGGCGACCGCCGGACAATGCGTATGGCCTGGCCTTGGAGGGCATGTGGGCCACCTTCATGCGCGACGAGTTGCCTCGCCTGCGTGGCGCTGGCTGGCAGATCGAGTTCGGCGACGACTTTCGCCATCGCCAGCTCGAGGTCGAGGCCTGGGATGCCGACCTTGTCGAGTCGGAGAATGGCTGGTTCGACCTCGACATGGGAGTCATCGTCGAAGGCCAGCGCCTGCCTCTGGCGCCGCTGCTCGCCGCGCTGTTCCGGCGAGACGGGCGCTGGCTCGACGCCAGCCTGCTGGCACAGATCGCCGACGACGAAGTGATCGAACTGGTGACGCCGAGCGGGCAGCGCGTGCGAGCGCCGGCATGGCGCTTGAAGCCGCTGGCGGCAACGCTGATCGACCTCTTCGACGGCTTTCCCGGCGGCAATACCCTGCGCCTTTCGCGTTTCGATGCCCCGCGCCTGGTGGAACTCAACGATCTCAGTCGCTGGATGTTCCGGGGACAGCGGGATGTCCTGGCGCTTGCCGACCAGTTGCGGCTGGCGCAAGGCATTGCGCACATCGATCCACCCACCGGACTGGGGCTGGAGCTGCGGCATTACCAGACCGAAGGGGTGGCCTGGCTGCAGTTTCTTCGCGCCCAGAAGCTGTCCGGGATTCTGGCCGACGACATGGGATTGGGCAAAACCGCGCAAACGCTGGCCCACCTGCTGCTCGAAAAGGAAGGGGGCAGGCTGGATCGTCCGGCGCTGATCGTTCTGCCGACCTCGCTGATCTTCAACTGGAAGAACGAGGCGGCTCGCTTCGCACCGGGGCTGTCGATCCTCTCGTTGCACGGCCCCGAGCGCAAGAGCAGGTTTGCCGAGATCGCGCAGCACGACGTGGTGTTGACCACCTACCCCCTGCTCTGGCGTGATGCGGCGGAATTGACCCGGCACCGCTACCACCTGCTGATTCTTGACGAAGCGCAGACGGTCAAGAACGCGCGCAGCCAGGGCGCCGAGGTGGTCCGCAAGGTCACCGCCCGGCATCGCCTGTGCCTGACCGGAACTCCCCTGGAAAACCACCTGGGCGAACTGTGGAGTCAGTTCGACTTTCTGCTGCCCGGTTTTCTCGGCAGCAATCAGAACTTCACCAAGTACTGGCGTACGCCGATCGAAAAGCAGGACGACACGGAACGTCGCGAGTTGCTCGCCCGCCGCGTTCGTCCCTTCATCCTGCGTCGCAAGAAGGAAGAGGTGGCGCGTGAGTTGCCGCCGAAAACGATTATCGTGCGCAAGGTCGAGCTCGCCGGTAGCCAGCGCGATCTGTACGAGACGGTGCGCGTGGCGATGGACGAGAAAGTCCGGGTGGAAATCGCCAGCAAGGGTTTCAGTCGCAGTCAGATCGTCATTCTCGACGCACTCCTGAAACTGCGGCAGGTCTGCTGCGACCCGCGGCTGGTCAGGGCGAAGGCCGCGCTGAAGGTCAAGGAGCGGGCCAAGCTTGATCTGCTGATGACGATGCTCCCCGAGCAGGTCGAGGAGGGGCGGCGGATCCTGCTCTTCTCGCAGTTCACCAGCATGCTGGCGCTGATCGAAAAGGAACTGAAGCTTGCCGGCATCGGCTACGTCCTGCTCACCGGCGAGACCAAGGATCGCGAGGAGGTGGTGCGCCGCTTTCAGGCGGGCGACGTGCCGGTCTTCCTGATCAGTCTCAAGACCGGCGGCGTCGGACTGAATCTGACCGCCGCCGACACCGTCATCCACTACGATCCCTGGTGGAACCCGGCGGCAGAAAACCAGGCCACCGATCGGGCTCACCGCCTCGGTCAGGACAAGCCGGTGTTTGTCTACAAGTTGATCGTCGCCGGCAGCATCGAGGAGAAGATCCTCGCCCTGCAGGAGCGCAAGGCCGAACTGGCGGCGAGCATCCTGTCGGCCGATCATGGGGTTCGCGCCAAGTTTGGGAGCGACGACATCGCCGCGCTGTTCGCACCGCTACCTGCCTGAGTCGTCCGCGCAGAGCCGGCGACCTTCTGGCCCGGACAGCGGGATGCGGGCGCTGGCGCGGTTGGCGCGCTCACTCCAGGCCGGCCAGTTGCCGGCGGCAGTTTTCGAAACCGCTCATCGCAGCAGCGTCCAGCGGCCTGCCTTCGCGGTCACCATCACCCGCGCGCGGCGAAACGCGGCATGCGTCGGGCCCTGGCCGCGCTGCTTGCTCCGGGGCCAGGTTAGGTGATCTCTACGAATATTCATACCGCACAGGCCGGTCGGATCAAGATGTCCCACTTGGGTAGAAGTGGGTTTCGTTCCAGCCTGGACTCGACAGCTTGCATGGCATCCTTGGCCACGG
>NZ_JAPUVQ010000140.1:0-18287 GCF_029255145.1 Accumulibacter sp. | reverse complement strand
CTTGCACTCCTAGCGACGCTTGGTCTATGCCATACGAAAATTATGGCCTTCGAAATAAAGTGCTACTCGCAATTCCGGAATTCTACCTACATTCCCGGCCGGGATCAGGAAATCTGAACTTGGCCGCAGGCTTGCCGTCGATGTTCGGTTTCGCCGTGTACAGCTCTATAGCGCAAGCGAACGCAACCGGCAGGATCTCCTATCCGGTCGCCGGCGAGAAGCTGGTCGGCGGGCATGCGATCGTCGCCGTCGGCTACGACAATGCCATGAAGATCAGGAATGCCGGCCCTGGCGCCACGGAAACTACCGGCGCCCTGTTGATCCGTAATTCCTGGGGCACCGGATGGGGAGCAAGTGGCTACGGCTGGCTGCCGTACGCCTATGTGCTCAAGGGTCTGGCCATCGACTGGTGGTCGCTGATCAAACAAGAGTGGGTCGATACCGGGAACTTCGGCTAGGTCAGGTGACGCGCCGGAGAGCCCGGCGACAGCCGCCGCAAGTGCGTAGGTCTTGACGTCGAAGAAAGCGCTTTCCCCGTCCATACGCCAACGCCTTGCGAACGCTCGTCGGTACCCTTGTTGGGCCGCGCGGCGCCGAGTCTGGGCAATTGCACGAAATCCTGTGCAAGACCCAGCAGACCGTCGGTGGTAGCGAACGCAGCGGCAATCAGACGCCGGACTTCGAGCCCGGCGTCTGTGATGCTCGTCCGCTGGGGCGAGATCACGGTAAAGGACTTCAGGCCTGACCGGCGCTCGCGGGAAAACCGGCACCAGGCACTCAAACTGCTTGCCGACGGGGCTGCGACGCACCTCCGGGCGCCGCAGTTCCCTGGTTCTACGACTTTATCGAACTGCAGTGGCTTGGCTCTGGTCCAATCGCCGCGTAGACCCGGTAAGAGGTGTCATGCAAGGGGTCGCCCGGCCGATGACACCGGAAACGCCGACGCCGCTGCCGACGATTGGATACAATCCGCCATTTCCTGCGCGTTTCGGGGGCCAGCGCGGGCGGTGCCTGCCAGCCCGGCCGCTGTCCGCTCGATGGGAGAGCGCGCCGCTGCAACCGGGGACAACAGCAATCGCCGGCCGAAGCTCTGTCGCCTGCCGGAGCAACGCTGACCGACACCGCATCATCGACAGGGGCAGTTGCCATGAAGCGCCACCAGACTCTGCGGGACCTCTCGCGGGAACACCATACCGCCCTGACGCTGGCGCTCGCCGCGCGCCGGGCGGCCACCTCGGGCGACTCGCGGCAGTTGGCAGCCTCCGCAAAGGCCTGCGGCGAGGTTTTCGCCACCCATCTTGAACCGCACTTCGTGGTCGAAGAAACGACCCTCCTGCCGGCGCTGGCCCGGGCCGGCGAACAAGCGCTGGTGGCGCGCACCTTGCGCGAGCACGCCGCCCTGCGTAGCCTGTGCGGTGAATTGCCAGGTGGCGGCGCGGCGACCCTGCTGCGCTTTGCCGAACTGCTGTCGGCGCACGTCCGCTTCGAGGAGCGGGAACTGTTCGAAGTCGCACAGGCGGGTCTTGAGCAATAGCCCGGCGCGCTTCCTGGCGATCGTGGCGCGCGCGCAACAGCTGCTTGTGACTTTGTTCCTGGCCAGCGCTTGGGGCAGCGGCAATGATGGACGCTGGCCGATCGCTGTTTCCCCGGCAGGACCCTGATGGCAACCGTTCTGATCGTCGATGACACCCCCGAGAACCTGTCGGTCCTGAGCGGCGTGCTCAGACCGCAGCACCGTGTCCGTGCCGTCAATTCGGGGCGACGGGCCTTGCAGGCTGCCGCCAGCCAGCCGCGGCCCGACCTGATCCTGCTCGACGTGATGATGCCCGAGATGGACGGCTACGAAGTGATCGGCCACTTGCGGGCGAACCCGGCGACGGCCGGTATTCCGGTGATCTTCGTCACCGCTCTCGATAACAGTGGCGATGAGGAGCGCGGGCTGGCGCTGGGCGCGGTGGACTACATTACCAAACCGATCAAGTCGTCGATCGTGATCGCCCGCGTTCGCGCACATCTCGAACTGAAGGCCGGCCGCGACCTGCTGCAGGAGAGAAACCACAGTCTGCAGCAGGAGATCACCCGGCGAATGGCGGAAAATCTCCTGATTCAGGATGTCAGCATCCTGGCACTGGCACGCCTGGCCGAGATCCGTGACCCCGAGACCGGCAACCACCTGCACCGCACCAAGGGCTACGTCCGTGCGCTGGCGATGGAATTGCGCTCGCATCCACGTTTCGCCGAATTCCTGACGCCGGAAAACATCGAGATTCTCGTCAAATCAGCACCCTTGCATGACATCGGCAAAGTCGGCATCCCTGATCACATTCTGCTCAAGCCCGGCAGGTTGAACGCGGACGAGTGGGAAACCATGAAGAAACACAGCCGCCTGGGCTACGAGGCGATCGAAAGGGCCGAGAAGGAGGCCGAGCAACCGATTGATTTCCTCAACATGGCCAAGGAAATCGCGCACTACCACCACGAGAAATGGGACGGCTCCGGCTACCCGGAGGGGCTCGCTGGCGAGGCGATCCCGATTTCGGCGCGCCTGATGGCGCTGGCCGACGTCTTCGACGCACTGATCGCTCAACGGGTGTACAAGCGGGGCTATCCACTCGAAGAAGCGCTGCGGATCATCCAGGACGGGCGCGGCAGCCACTTCGACCCGAACGTGGTCGATGCCTTTTTCGCCCGCCAGGACGAATTCCTCGCCATTGCCGCCAGACACGCGGACAACGAACTCCGCGCGACCTGCCACCTGCCAGGCTGAAGGCGTTGCCGCCTCGTTCATCCCTGATCACAAGACTCGTCCCCAGGCGGGAAGGAAACTCATGAAGAAGGTCTCGTGCCGGCCACTGATCGCCCTGCTCTGGCTGATCCTGCTCGCCGGCACGGCACGCGCCGAAGCCCTGTCGGTAGGCGGCACGGGGTCTGCCGAGCCGCTGGTCCGGCTGCTGTTCGCGGAATTCCGAAAGCAGGCCCCGGACGCCATGTTGAACCAGATCTCGCCACCGATCGGCTCGGGAAGCGCCCTCAAGGCTCTGGCTGCGGGGCGTATCGACCTGGCGGTCATCGGGCGGCAGCCGAAGCCTGAAGAGGCCAGTCGGGTCGGGCAGCAGTTCGCCCTTGCCACAACCGCATTCGTCCTGGCCTCGTCCGATGCGCCGCACAGCGGCGGCTTCACCGTCGACCAACTGGCCCGGATCTACGAAGGGCAGCTACTGACCTGGCCCGGCGGTTCACCGATCCGCCTGATCCTGCGCGCCCGCTTCGAGAGCGACACGCAAGTGCTCAGGGAGATGTCGCCGGCGATGGCCAAGGCCGTCGACGCCGCCTCGCTGCGACCCGGGATGGTTACCGCCGACAATGACCTCGACACGCTGCGGCTGCTGGCCAGGACCCCCGGTTCGCTCGGCCCGACGACCGTCGGCCTGCTGACGACCAGCAACACGCGTCTGGTCGTCCTGCCGATCAATGGCGTGGCGCCGTCGCTGGCAAACCTGAAGAACGGTAGCTACCCCTGGCGCAAGACGCTCACCGTCGTGCTGCCGCAGCAGCCCGGCGAGTTGGCCGAACGCTTCGCGACCTTCCTGCGCTCCGCCGCCGCCAGCCGCCTGCTGCAGGCTTACGACTACCTGCCCTACGGCCAATGAGTTCGCGCATCCACCAGCCCATGGTCAGGTTGCTGACGCGCCTGACCGCGACCTTGGCGCTGCTGGTCGCCGTGCTGCCGAGCGCCGCTTACTGGTTCCACGTTCGTACCAGCGTCGTCGAACGCCTCGACGAGTCCTTGCGCGTCCAGGCGCTGCTGGTCGAGGACTTCATCGCCGACCAGCCGCAGCAGTGGGATCTGGCATCAGACCGCATTCGCAGCCTGCTTGAACGCCACGAGTCTCCGAATACGCGGGTGCGCGTGTTCAACGAGGGCAATGAAGCCCTGATTGAATTCCCGCCGACCATCGCCTTGCCGGCTCTTTCACGAAGCCGGACATTGCACGCCTATGGCCAGCCGGTCGGCAAACTGACCATCGAAAGGGCGATCAACGGTGAGTTGCTGGCCGCCCTGCCGCTGCTCGCCGCCAGCCTGGGAATCGCCTGGCTGATCTGGGGACCCCTGCGCCGACTGCCGCTGGGCGCTCTTGCCGCTGCCCAGGCAGAGCTGCTGGCACGCGACCAATACCAGCGGGCGCTGCTCGACAACTTTCCGTTCATGGTCTGGCTGAAGGACACCGAGAGCCGTTTTCTGACCGTAAACCAACGCTTTGTCGAAACCCTTGGCCAGCCTTCGGCAGCGTCGCTGGTCGGCAAGACCGATGTCGATATCGCCCCTGCCGAACTGGCCGAGGCGTATCGCGCCGATGACCGGGCAACCCTGGCCGCCGGACACGCCAAACGCTTCGAGGAAGTCATGGAAATCAGCGGCGAGCAGCGCTGGTTCGAGACCTACAAGTCCCCGGTCTCGGTAGCCGGGAAGCTGATCGGCACCGTCGGCTACGCGCGCGACATCACGCAAAGCAAACTGGCAGCCGACGCCCTGCGAGAATCCGAGGAACGATTCCGCACGGTGCTCAACGAAGTCGATGCGATTGCCCTGCAAGGATACCTGGCTGACGGCACAACCCGCTTCTGGAACCCGGCATCAGAGAGACTGTACGGTTACTCGGCTGACGAAGCGATCGGCAGAAACCTGCTCGACCTGATCATTCCGCCAGAAATGCGCGCCGGCGTCAGGCAGGCGATCTCGGAGATGCATCGTACGGGGGTCGCGATTCCTCCGGAGGAGTTGTTCCTGATGCGCAAGGACGGCTCGCGCGTCGCGGTTTTTTCGAGTCATGTCCTGGTCCGGATTCCGGGACGCGCGCCGGAGATGTTCTGTATTGACGTCGACCTTACCGAGCGCAATCGCGCCGCCGCCGAACTCGAGCAGCACCGCCATCACCTCGAGGAACTGGTCCACTCGCGGACCGCCGAACTTGCCGAAGCGAAGGACGCGGCCGAAGCCGCAAACCGGGCCAAGAGCACTTTCCTGGCCAACATGAGCCACGAGATCCGCACCCCGATGAACGCCATCATCGGTCTCACGCACCTGCTCCAGAGAGACCTCACGCACCGCAGGCAACAGGTGCAGCTGGCGAAGGTCAGTCAGGCCGCGCAGCACTTGCTCGGGATCATCAACGACGTTCTCGACCTGTCGAAGATCGAAGCCGATCGGCTGACGCTTGAGGAGACCGACTTCTCGCTGCTGCGGGTGATCGACCACACGCTGAGCATGCTCGGCGAGCGCAGCCACGCCAAGGGTCTGCAGCTACACCGGGAAGTCGATCCGGCGATTCCTGCCCGTCTTCGCGGCGACCCCCTGCGGCTGGGGCAGATCCTGCTCAACTTCGTAAGCAACGCAGTCAAATTCTCGGAAAGCGGCCGGATTACCGTGCGTGCACGGCTGATCGAGCGGCAAGGCACTGCGGTACGAGTGCGCCTGGAGGTCGAGGACCAGGGAATCGGGATCACTGAAGCGCAGCAGGCGAACCTGTTCCAGCCTTTTTCGCAAGCCGACGAATCGACCACCCGCAAGCATGGTGGCACCGGTCTCGGCCTGGCGATCTGCAAACGGCTGGCGACGATGATGGGTGGCGAAGTCGGCGCCGACAGCGAACCGGGTATCGGCAGCGTCTTCTGGGTTACGGTCCGTCTTGAGCTGATCGCCAGCGACGATGGCAGCGCCGCCACTCGACAAGGCCTGGCGCTACCCGCCGCTGGTCAGGTTGCTGTGAATCGGATGCTCGCTGGCCACTGGCCGGGCGCTCGCGTGCTGCTCGCCGAGGACGATCGCCTGAGTCAGGAGGTGGCGCGCGAGTTGATGCTGAGCGCCGGGCTGAAGGTCGATGTCGTCGCCGACGGACAACAGGCCGTTGCGCGCGTCAGCGCCGCAACACCGGGGAGCGACGACGACTATTCGCTGGTCCTGATGGACATGCAGATGCCGGTGATGGACGGCCTGGCCGCGAGCCGCGCGATCCGTCGGCTACCGGGCCGCGAATCGCTGCCGATTGTGGCGATCACCGCCAACGCCTTCGCGGACGATCGTCAGCGCTGCCTTGACGCCGGCATGAGCGACCATCTTGCCAAACCGGTGGACCCGAGCAGGCTCTACGAGATGCTGCAACACTGGCTGCCGGCGCCGTCCGCGGCGGCCCCGTCGTCAGCCGCCAGCCCTCTGCAGGAGTCCGCCATCGCCGGGCAGCGGATCACCCTGCGCCGCATCACCGGCCTCGATGTCGACGCCGGACTGCAGGCCGCTGACGGTGACCGGTCGCTGTACCGGCGACTGCTGCAAATGCTCGCCAGCCAGCATGGCGGCGATGCCGGCAGGCTGCGCGCCCACCTCGCCGCCGATGAACAAGCGGCTGCGCGACGGCTGGTGCATACGCTCAAGGGCGTGGCGGCGACGGTCGGTGCCACGACCCTTCGCGAGCAGGCGCTGGCGCTCGAACTTGCGCTTCGCGACCAGGCTCCGGCAACCGCGCTGGCAGCGGCAATCGACGCCTTGGAGAGCACCCTTGTCACCCTGGCAGGCGCCGTCAGCAGCGTTGAGTCCAGCCAGCCGCCACCCACCGAGCGACAGCACCTGCCCGCCGATCAAGAACGCGTGGAGGAAATGATCGCGCAACTGGACTCGCTGCTGGCCGAGGACGATACCCGTGTCTGCGACCTGTGGTGCGAATCGGCAAGTCTTTTCGAGACCGCATTGGGGCCAGTCGCCGGCCGCCTCGGAAGCGCGATCGAGAATTTCGATTTCGCCAGGGCGCTGGAGACGCTGCGCCAAGCCAGACGGCCCAGCGCTTCGTCGACCGCGGCGCGGTGACCAGACGGCCGACCGTCCGGCAATGCGCGCTGCCCGTGCACGCACCACTGCGGCGCACGATCAAGCCCGCTTTCCATTAGAATCAAGCCCGCGGCCGCCCGGGCCGAAAGCCAGGAGGAGGCCCGATGACCTTGCAGAGCAAACCAAACACCGACGACGTTCGCATCAGAGAGATCAAGGAGCTGGTCCCGCCGGCCCACGTTTTCCGCGAATTTCCGGTCGGCGTCCGCGCTGCAACGACGACTTATGACGCACGCCAGGGCATCCATAGAATCCTGCACGGTGCCGACAACCGCTTGCTGGTGGTGATCGGCCCGTGCTCGATTCACGACGTCGATTCGGCCGTTGACTACGCAAGCCGCTTGCAGAAGGAAGTCCACCGCTTCGAAAACGATCTGCTGATCGTGATGCGCGTCTATTTCGAGAAACCTCGTACGACGGTCGGCTGGAAGGGGCTGATCAACGATCCGCGTCTCGACAACAGTTTCCGGATCAACGAGGGGCTGCGTCTGGCGCGCGGACTGCTGCTGCAGATCAACGACATGGGCCTGCCCTGTGCCACCGAGTTCCTCGATACGATCACGCCGCAATACACCGCCGACCTGATTGCCTGGGGAGCGATCGGCGCGCGCACGACCGAATCCCAGGTGCATCGCGAGCTGGCATCCGGGCTGTCCTGCCCGGTCGGCTTCAAGAACGGCACCGACGGCAACATACGGATCGCCATCGATGCAATCCGTGCCGCGCAGTCGCCGCATCATTTTCTCTCGGTCACCAAGGCCGGCCATTCGGCGATCGTGTCAACGGCCGGCAACGAGGACTGTCACGTCATCCTGCGCGGCGGCAAGGAACCGAATTATGCGGCGTCACAGGTAGACGCCGCGTGCAAGGAAATCGCCGCCGCCGGACTCGCCGCCCGCTTGATGATCGATACCTCGCATGCCAACAGCAGCAAGCGCTTCAAGCAGCAGGTCGAAGTCGCCCGAGACACCGCCAGCCAACTCGCTGCCGGCGACGAACGGATCATCGGCGTGATGATCGAATCGCACCTGGTCGAAGGGCGTCAGGATCTGGCGCCGGGGCAGGCACTCGAATACGGCAAGAGCATTACCGATGCCTGTCTCGGGTGGGAGGACTCGCTGACAGTCCTCGAACTGCTCGCCAAAGGGGTGCGCGCACGCCGTCTGGTTGAAGCCGCGGCGTAGGCCAGCGGCAGCGGCCGCGAGAAGCGAGGATCCGAAGCGGGCAGCGCAACGGCACCAGAAGCCAGCAGCGCGACAAAGCGGGGCCGCCGCTCTCGCCGCGCCCCGCCGGCTGGCGACCACAACGCCCCGTCAGCACCCCGCGAGCAGGCTCGCGAGAAACTCTCAGCGGAGCTTGATTTCCTTGTAGATCACGTGCTTGCGGACTTTTGGATCGTACTTCTTGATCTCCATCTTGCCGGGCATGGTGCGCTTGTTCTTGGTGGTCGTGTAGAAATGGCCGGTACCGGCGGTAGACTCGAGCTTGATCTTGTCACGCATGGCTGGTCTCCTTGTCAGATCTCGCCGCGCGCGCGCAAATCGGCGAGCACGACGTCGATGCCATTCTTGTCAATGGTCCGCAAACCGGCATTCGATACGCGCAAGCGCACCCAGCGGTTTTCGTTTTCGATCCAGAATCGGCGGTATTGCAGATTCGGAAGGAAGCGGCGCTTCGTCCTATTGTTGGCATGGGAAACATTGTTCCCCACCATCGGGCCCTTGCCCGTGACCTGGCAAACACGCGCCATGATTGTCGCTCCAATCGTCTGTGGGAAGAAAACCCGCGATTCTAGCCCAGGCAGCCGGTCCACTTCAAGCATTTTGGTGGATCGCTTACCGATCGGACGCACCGACACTGCCTAAAGCAGACCCCGCTCGGCAAACGACAGCGGCGGCGTTTGCGCAGCAACAATGAAATGATCGAGCACCCGCACCTCGACCAGCGCCAACACCTGTTTCAGCTCATTGGTCAGCAGTTCGTCGGCGCGCGACGGTTCGGCTACTCCCGAAGGGTGATTATGTGCCAGCACCACCGCCGCCGCATTGTGCCGCAGCGCCCGCTTGACCACTTCTCGTGGATAGACGCTGGTCTGCGTCAGCGTGCCACGAAACAGCTCTTCGGCGGCGATCAGCCGATTCTGCGCGTCGAGCCACAGGGCCATGAATACTTCGTGCTGCAGACCGGCGAGATGCAGCCGCAGGTAGTCGCGCACACCGCCCGGCGAAGCAAAGGTCACACCCTGCTTGAGCTGCTCGCCGAGCGCCCGCCGGGACATCTCCAGCACCGCCTGCAACTGCGCGTACTTCGCGGGCCCCATGCCGGGTATCGCCAAGAAGTCCACCTGGCTGGCGGCGAACAAGCGCGTCAGGCCGCCGAAGTGGCCAATCAACTCGCGCGCCAGATCGACCGCACTTCGGCCCCGGCTGCCGACGCGCAGGAAGATCGCCAGCAACTCGGAGTCCGACAGGGAAGCGGCACCCCGTGCCAGCAGTCGCTCGCGCGGCCGCTCGTCCTCGGGCCAGTCGGTAATCGCCATCTCGACACCTCGCGTGACATGTTCCGTCAGGGATTCTATCGACACTGGGCGGCCAGCGATACTTCCGATCAGCACCTGGTCGAGGTCGCCCGGGACCGTCCAGTTGTCGTCGAACCAAGGCGGCGCCGTGGCGATCACGCGCACCTTCGGATCGGCCTTCTTCTGTTCGACCAGCTTTTCCCATACCGACGCCTTGAGCACGCCGGCGTCGGCCTTGCCGGCAGCGACGAAGGCGACCGTCGCGTCGTGCGCGCCCTAGACAGCGACGTTCTTGAAGTCCTTCTCCGGACCGATCCCTTCCTCCATCAGGAAGTAACGTGGCATCAGGTGACCGGAAGTCGAAGACGGCGACCGAAGGCGAAGAGCTTGCCCGCGCTATCGGCCAGGGTCTTGATATGGCCTTCGGTGTCGGTCGCGTACTGAAAGCTGTAGGCCGGTCGAAAGCCCCATCGCCCATCTCCATGTCGCCCTCGTCGGCATCGGTAGTCGAGCTGCGCGCGTCATCCGGCTCCTTGCCCTGACCCTTCTTGATCGCTGCCGGTTCGGGCAGCCGGTCCAGGGCGGCGGCTTCAAGGCGCGCCTCGCGTTCGGCCACGGCGCGCTGACAGCGCATACTGAATTTCAGGAGCAATCGCCGGCTCGCCATTCGAGCTGCGTCCGGTTCGGCATCAACGCACGTGCCGACGCCTTGGGTAGCGCTGCCTTCGCAGCTTCCGGCGCGCTCGCGCCCACCGTCGGCATCGCGTCGCCGGGGAACAGGGTTTGCCTCGCGGGCGTGCTCGCCACCTGGAGGATGTAAATGACTTGGGCATCATGATCCCTGCACGCCGCTTGGCAGCGAGGCCCCGGGAATGTCTTCACGGACTCTCAACCACCACCGGTCAGGGTCATCGCCAGTGGCGTGCTCAGCGCCGCCAGCGCGGTCGACAACACCAGGCTGCTGGCTACCGGCCCCTCGAGGGTGTTGAACTGTCGCGACATCAGGTAAACGTTGGCTCCGACGGCCAGTGAGGCGAGCAGCACCACCACCCGCGTCTCCATCGCCGGCAAGCCGATCAGCAGCGCCAGCAGCCAGACCACCAGCGGCTGCACGATCAACTTCAGGAAGCAGATCGCAACGCTGATCCGCCAGCCGGCGCGCACACCGTACTCGGCCAGCCCCATGCCGAGAACGATCAGTGCCATCGGCGCTGCTGCCTGCGCCAACAGGCTCAACGGTTGCCCGAGCAGCGTCGGCAGCGGCCAGCCGGTCAACCCGAACAGGGCGCCGGAAAGGATGCCCGCGACGATCGGATTGGTCAGCACGCCACGCGCCGTCTTGGCGAAACCGCGCACCGAGAAACTGCCGTGCCGCGCCCACTCGATCGACACGCTGACCAGCGTCCACAGGATCAGCGCGTTGAACACCAGCACCAGCGCTACCGACGGGATGGCCGCCTCGCCGAGCGCGACCTTGGCCAGCGGCAGGCCGAGCAGGACGTTGTTCGAAAAGATGCCGCCCATGGCGAACACCGACTGCCCGGTGCCGTCAAGCGCGAACAGCCGCCAGGCGACCAGCCGGCCGATCGCGAAAACGATCAGACAACCGCCGAAGAAAGCGATCAGCAAGCGTGCGTCCACCGCCGGCAGCTTCGAGAAATCGCTCATCATCCGGAAGAGCATCGCCGGCAGGGCGACCGAAAAGACGAAGCGTGCGAGGTTCTCTGACATCGACGGCGGCCAGGCGCAAGCGCGCATCAGCAGGTAACCGCCCAGCACCAGAACGAACAGCGGCGCGGCCAGCCCGACATGGTGGGCAAGCGTGTCCATGGCCGACGATTCGAAAGGATTCGCGCGCTTCAGTCGCAGAAGCGCGGCGGCCGTTTGTCGCGCATCGCCGCCATCGCTTCTTCGAGATCGGCGGACATCAGCATCGCCGCGTTCCAGGTGGCAACCTGATTGAGGCCATCGGCCACCGAATGGTCACGCCCGTAGTTGAGCATTTCCTTGGTCCCGCGAATGGCTAGCGGCGACTTGGCGGCGATTGTTCTGGCGATCTGCAGAACCCCTTCGAGCAGGATCTCGGGCGTTTCGAAGAGCTGGTTGACCAGCCCGATCAGCTTGGCCTCGAAGCCATCGACGGCACGACCGGTGTAGGCCATCTCGCGGGCGATGCCGTCGGCAACCAGGCGCGGCAGACGCTGTAGCGTGCCGACATCGGCGGTCATCCCGACGTCTATCTCGCGCACCGAGAATTGCACGTCGGCCGCCGCGTAACGCATGTCGCAGCAGGTCACCAGATCGATCGCGCCGCCGATGCAGCCGCCCTGAATCGCCGCCAGCACCGGCTTGCGGCAGCGCTCGACGCTGGTCAGACAGTCCTGCAGCTCGAGAATCACTCGGCGTAGAGCCTCGTGGCTGCGCGCCGGGTCGGCGTGCGCGACCGTCCGGCCAACGCCGGCAAGCATCGCCAGATCGATCCCGGCGCAGAAATTGCGGCCAGCGCCGCTGAGGATCGCGACGCGCACCTCGGGCGTCGCATCCGCCCAAGCGAAGGCAATACGCAGCTCCCGCCACATCGCCTCGTTGATCGCGTTCGAGCGCTCCGGCCGATTCAGCCTGATTTCGGCTACACCCTCGTTCAGCTCGATGGCGATGGTCGTCAACTGTGGGATGGCAGCAGTCAAGTTGTTCTCCTGGGAATTCTGGTCATTGAACGCCGGCGCCGCATCGCCCTGCGCGCCGCGCACCGCAGCTCACCGTAGCGCGCAAGACAGCGGCCGGGACAAGTCTAATTGATTTGCCGCCTCGCCCGGCGAGGGCAAATGGCGCGACAATCCGACCTCTTGCTCCGGGCACGCCTGGGCGCCACTTTCAGCACCCATCTGCGCCGCATGAACCAGACCACCATGGCACCCGTAGCCGCCGCCACCAGCCTCTCCGCGCACGATCAGGGGCCCGACATCCTCTACGTCGACGCCTCCGTGCTGGTGGTCAACAAACCTGCCGGACTGCTCTCGGTGCCCGGTCGCGGCGAAGACAAGCAGGACTGCCTGGAACGGCGGCTCCAGGCACCCTTTCCCGATGCGCTGACCGTTCATCGCCTGGACATGCACACCTCAGGTCTGCTGGTCCTGGCGCGAGGAAAGGAGATGCAGCGGCGGTTGAGCTTGCTGTTCGCCAACCGGCAGGTCGACAAACGCTACCTGGCGGTGGTCACCGGCAAACTGCCCGCGGTGAGTGGCGAAATCGACCTGCCGCTGAGCGCCGACTGGCCCAACCGCCCCCGCCAGAAAGTCGACCACGTGGCCGGCAAGCGCTCGCTCACCCGCTACCTGGTGCTCGGCCACGACCCCGCCGTCAACACCTCGCGCCTGACGCTGGTCCCCGAGACCGGACGCACGCACCAGTTGCGCGTGCACCTGCAGGCGCTGGGTCACCCGATCGTCGGCGACCTGCTCTACGGCGAAGCTCGGTACGGCGGAGCGGCAAGCGCGGCCAGTGCCCAGCGCCTGCTGCTGCACGCCGAGCAGCTGGCTTTCGCCCACCCCGAAAGCGGCGAGCGCCACTGCTTTTTGTGCCCGGCGCCGTTCTAGATCAAAGCCAGGCGCCCCCCCTGCGCGAGAATCGCCGACGGGCACCGTACAGCTTCACAATGTACCAATGAGCACCGGCTACCATGGCAGATCCCGCCCTTGGTCCACGAACCCCTTCAACCAGGCTGCTGAACATGCAATTTTCGACCCAACCCCTATGGCTGGTCGGCTTCAGACCCTTCTTTGCTCTGGCCTGCCTGTCCGGACTCGCCCTGCCGGTACTGTGGGCGCTGTTTTTCTCGGGCACGCTGACGCCGCCGCCGGCGCCGTTCTCGCCGACCCAGTGGCACGCCCATGAAATGTTCTTCGGCTTCGGCTGGGCGGTGATGGGCGGCTTCCTGCTGACCTCGACCAAGAACTGGGTGAAGATCCGCGGCTACCACGGCGTCGCCCTGATCCTGCTGGTCGGCGCCTGGCTGCTCGAACGCGCCGGCATGTGGTTTGCAGGCGCCCTGCCGCCGCTTGTCTTTCGTCTCTCCAGCAATCTCTTCCTGGCTTCGATTGTCGCGATGCTGCTGTGGTCGCTGATTCGCCACCGCCAGAGCGATTCCTTCCGTGACAACTACTTCTTCCTGATCATTCTGCCGCTGTTCCTGGTCGCCAAGAACCTGCTGCTCAGCGACGGTCATTTTCAGGCCGGCGCGAGCATGACCATGGGACTTTTCCGGGTCGCATTTCTGGTCATGCTCGAACGAACGCTGACCCAGTTCATGAAGAACGCGCTGCAGGCCACCATCCTGCGCAATGCGCTACTGGACACCGGCATCAAGCTGCTGGCGCTGCTGCTGGTGGTCGCCAGCCTGCTGCCGGTAGCGGTCGCCGCGTGGATCGGCCTGCTGCTGGGGCTGCTGCTGCTCGGCCGCTTCGTCTATTGGAAGCCACAACTCGCGCTGCGCCGGCTGGACATCGGGATCATGTACCTGGGCTACCTGGCGATCGTCGCGCAACTGCTGCTGCAATTCATCGACTACCTCGTGCAGCCGGGGTGGATCGGCTCGGTGCCGCTGCACGTGTTCACCTTCGGCGCCATGGGCTTGATCATCCCGGCGATGCTGATCCGCATCGTGAACGGGCACACTGGCAGAAAGGTCGTTTTCGATCGCCTCGACAAGACCGTGCTGTGGATCATGATTGCCGGTTTCGTGATCCGCATCGTCGTGCCGCAGATAGACCCGGCCGGCTACCTGCACTGGATCAGCCTGGCTGCGGCGAGCTGGTTCGTCTCTTTTTCGATCCTCGCCTGGCGCTATATCCCGTACCTTCTGCAAGCACGGGTCGACGGCAGGGAACACTGAGCCAGGCCAACCCCGCTTCCGCTCCACCTCTGGCCGACGCTAGGCGGACCGCAACGGCCGCAGCAAGAGCGCCGCAGCGCACCACAAGGCGACCGGCAACGCGTCAAGCAGAGCAGCGCCGCTAGCCGCCGCGCCGCCCGAGGCCGCCAGGCCGAAGCGCGAAAACGTCGCCACCGCCAGCACCGCCATCAAGGCGCCGGTGCTGCGGCCGGTCTGCAGCGGATGGCCGCGCTCGCCAGCCAGGCCGATCGACGCACAAAGGATGAAGGCCCAGAAAACGCCGGCGACGATCTGGCTCACCACGAGGGCGGCCAGCGACGCGGCGAACGCCGCGCCGGCGAGCGCCAGCGCCCCAAGCGCGCACGCCAGCTTCAGAACGGGCAACTCGCCGCGGCTCCCAACCACGCGACCGACCGCCAGCAGGCCGAAACTGAAGCCAACCCAGAAGACCGGCAGCAGCCAGGGCAGCAAGGCCGGATCGGCCAGCCGCTTGAACTGCGCCGCCGAATTGATCGCCGTATGGATCTGCTGCCCGAAGGCAAGCAGCAAAGCGAGCAACAGCAGGAAAGCCCAGGCGGCCCGCGCCGGCTCGCCAGGCTTCGTTGCCGCCACCCGAGCCGTGGGCAGCGGCTGCTCGCTGGCCGGCAAGCCACGTTCGACCCGGACCAGCGCCAGCGCCGAGACGCCGACCGCCAGCGCACTGAACGCGAAAGGCAGTGACGGATCGACGCCCTTGAGAACGATCGCCAGGTAAGGCGCCAGCGCCGACGCCACCGCCAGCCCAAGCAGCTGGATGCCGGCCAGACGAGAAAGCGCCGAACGCCCCGCGCAGCGCGAGAGCAGCACGTACGGCGGCGCGCGCAAGGCCGACGAGGTCGCTACCCAGACGGCGGTCGCCAGCAGCAGGAGCGTCGGCGTCGCCGCCAGCCAGGGCAGCAGCAGCATCGCGACCGCCGAGACTGCCGAGAGCAGCACCAGCGTCGGCCCGATCGTGCGCAACGCCAAACGCGCCCGGTCAACCGCGACCCCGACCGACCAGTCGGCAAGCGCAAAGATCAACTGGTCGGCGGCAAGAATCCACGGCAGATAACGCTTGTCGATGCCACCGCGTGCCAGGAGTTCGGGCAGAAAGATGACGTAGACCACCCAACTCAGCGAGAAGAAGAACTCCACCCCTGCCAGCAGCCAGGCAGCGCGGGTATTTCGAAGAGAAGGCACGGTCGTCATTGACGCAATCGTGGCACGAAAAACCGGGCGGAGGAAAGCGTGATGCGCTGCCACTGGATCGGTGTGGGCTGGCCGCGTGCGCTTGCTCGGCCATTCTGCCTGGTGGTCGGATCGACTATAGTTCGTCCTCGGGAGACGGCCGACCAGCAAGGAGCCCGTCACACGCCGGCGGCAGCAAGCTGGGCCCACGTTACACCCCTCAACCGCGAATGAAACCAATGCCAACGACCACCCGCGATCTCGCCAGTATCCTGCAAACCGTCCACCGCCCAGGTGATTTCCACGCCACGGGTCGCAGCGACATTTTCCCGCCGCAGCTCGAAGTGGCGGGAGTCGGCACCATTTCATTGCCGCTATTGCCGACGCAGGCCGAACAACTGGTCGCTGTCGCCGAACCCGCCCCCTATGGTCGCGGCAGCGAGACCCTGATCGATACCGATGTCCGGCGGACCTGGCAGATCGGCGCCGACCGCGTCCACATCGGCGGTCGGCACTGGCCACAGAGCCTGGCGGCCATCGTTGCCCGCAGCGCCGCCGGCCTGGGGGTGAGCGAAGCCGTCTCGGCCGAGCTCTACAAGATGCTGATCTACGATACCGGCAGCTTCTTCGTCCGCCATCGCGACACCGAAAAAGCGCCAGGGATGTTCGCCACCCTGGTCGTCGTTTTGCCGTCGATCTACTCCGGCGGCGAACTGGTGATCCGTCATCGCGACCGCGAGGTCTGCCTCGACCTCTCCACCCAGGACAGCGCGGAAGTGGCCTTCGCCGCTTTCTACGCCGACTGCTGGCACGAAGTCCGGCCGATCAGCTCCGGCTGTCGGCTGGCGCTGATCTACAACCTGATTCGTCAGGGTCCGGGCAAACTGCCCGGGCCGCCGGCGTACGACGCTGAAGAGCAGCGCCTGACCGGCTTGCTTCGCCGTTGGGCCGCCGAGCTGGCGGCAACAGAAAGCGACGCGCCAGGTGACTGTCCCGGGAAACTGATCTATCCGCTGGAGCACGCTTACACGCCGGCGGAGATCGGCTTCACCCGGCTGAAGAACGCCGACGCCGCCGTCGCCACCGTGCTGGTGGCGGCTGCCAAATTGGCCGACTGCGAAGTCCACCTGGCTTTCGTTGCCATCGAAGAGAGCGGCAGCGCCGAGCATTCCTACTCTTATGCAAGCTCACGGAGGCGCTATTCGCCAGCCGACGACCGCGACGAGGACTTCGAGGTCGGCGAGGTCTACGAGCGCTCGCTGACGCTGTCAGACTGGCAAACACCCGACGGCAGCCGGCCAGCGCTGAGCGCGTTGCCCTTCAAGGAGGACGAACTCTGCCCACCGGATGCCATGGACGACGAGGAGCCCGACGAACAGCTCTTTTTCGAAGCCACCGGTAACGAAGGCGCCACCTTCGAGCGCAGCTATCGCCGCGCCGCTCTCGTTCTCTGGCCGCGCGCCAGGAAGCTCAACGTGATCGTCGGAGCGGGCCGGGAGATCGGCCTGGCCTACCTGGAAGGATTGGCCAAGTGCTGGGCCGCAAGCAACGAGGACCTCGGCTCGCCGCTCTGGGAGGAAGCGCACCGGCTCGCCGGCCTGCTGATCGACCGAACGGGCGATGGTGGCCATTGGCCGGCGCCGGTCTGGCCACCCACCACTGCCCCGGGCCAAGCGGCCAGAATGGTCGCCAGCTTGTGCCAGTTGCACGACACGGACAACATCGCCTCGTTCATGGCCAAAGTCTCCGCCAACGGCCACTACCGCAGCGATGACAACGAGGCACTGGTCGACGCCGCCATGCTGCTGCCGCCAAAGCAGGCGGCCGAGTTGCTCGAACGCATCATCACCCGAAACACCCGGCAGGAAGCCAACGGCTGCGCCGAGCTGCTCGAACGCTTCTCTGCCCGCCTGGCTGCCGACCCCGCTGCTGAGATCCCGCCTTCCTCTGCAGGCGTTGCCGCTGCCGGCGCCTGTGGCGCACTCTTGCAGCCGGCTGCGGCTGCGCTGCTCGCCGCTCTCCCGGGCGATCCGGCGCTCGCGCCCAAGCCGGAAGGCTGGCAACGGCCCACGCGGGTGACGCCGGCACTGGTCGTCGATCTGCTGACAGCGCTGTGCCGCCTTGGCGACCTCGCGCCGGGCGAACGCGCCGTGGACCACCTGTTGGCCTGGCCCGAAACCTTTGCTGCCGACGCCATCCTCGTTCCCGCCGCCTTGCGCCTGGCCGAACACGCCGGCGCTGTCCGCGACTGGGCACCAACCCGACGTCTCAAGGCCGTCGTGGTCGACCACCTCGACCAACGCATCGCCGAAGCGCTCACTGCCCCGGCGGACTTCACCCGCGCCAGCCAAATCGCCTGCGAGTGCAACTATTGCGCCGACCTCGCCGCCTTCCTGGCCGACCCGCTTCGCAAGACCTGGGTTTTCAAGGCCGCACAAGCGCACCGCAGCCACGTCGAAGACTCGATTCGCCGCCATCCTTGCGATGTCGATCAGGCCACCGAGCGCCGCGGCAGCCCGCACGCGCTGGTGTGCACCAAGAATCAGGCCAGCTTCGAGCGGCGACTGGCGCAGCGCAAGGCAGATCTCGCGAACAGGGCACGATTGACCAAGTCTGCCGAAAGCTGACCGCCGGACGTGGCGCGTCCTGGTAAACGACAGTGGGGGTGGGCGTTGGTGCATAAATCCAATTTTTAGATCAGAATGTGGGGGACTTCTTTCCGGAGGTGACGTTCTGACGCTCATTGGTGGTGGCTAGTGTTCAAATTCCGCTTCAAGTCGCAGGAGAAGTGG
>NZ_JAPUVQ010000139.1:0-53738 GCF_029255145.1 Accumulibacter sp. | reverse complement strand
GTAGCAGATAGGCCGTCTGGCGGTCAGCGACGATAAAGTTTGACATGCGACGACTCGATGGTTCGAAGAGGCATGATTATATCATATATGGATCTGGCGCCGGGAAAGTCCGACAGGCTGCTAGGGCGCTCTAAATCGCTTGCCACTGAGTCGCTCCGCTCGCAATCTTCGTGCCCTCATACCAGACGCCTTTGTCCTTGTGCATGGACTCGACAAGTTCTTGCGGCGTGGAGACAACCCACTCCTTTCTATTCTTCGTTGGCCAGTAGCGCCACGTTTCCTTGGGCGCCTTCTTGCCACCGTAGCCGAAGGATAGCCACCAGCGCTGCCGTGGATCCTGATCTCGGCTCATGGTGCGTCTCCCATCCTGTCGCGGTTGACCATGCAGATGGCAGTCGCCGAGAGACTCTGGGTTGCCCAAACGACTGGATGTATTCGGGGCGGCTGTGTCGGAGAACCGAGTTTCGCTGCCGGGAAATCCCTTCCATGCCTGGCCAGGCAGTGCTGTCCAACTCCCGCCGAGCGCGCCATTCGGAGTTCTACCCGGGTGATCCCCGCGGCTCGATGAAAGTTCAAGCTCAGTCATTCTCTCGCAGCCAGCGCACAACCTCGTCGGCATTTCGATCCGGCGGAAAGACCGGGTAGAACGCCTTTGCGATTCCCCCATTGTTGGCAATCAGCGTTACCCGTTTGAACAGGTTCATTCCCGCCACCTCGAAGCTCGGTAACCCGAGCACCGTCGCCAGTCGCAGCGCGCTGTCGCTGAGCAGTTCGAACGGCAAGTGCAAGCGATCGCGCACTTCGCGCTGATATTCGGTGGTCTGAGAGCTTAGCCCGAAGATACCGGTACCCAGCGCTGCAAGTTCGTCGAAGTGGTCGCGAAAACCGCAGGCCTGCGGCGTGCAGCCGCGCGCGCCCGGGATCCCGTCCCAGCCGTCAGGCAAGGCGACGCCCGGCCGCCCGGTCATCGGATAGACATAGACCACCCACCGGCCGCGCAGCCCGGCCAGGTTGACCGACGAACCATCGGTGCTCTGCAGGACCAGATCGGGCAGAGCACAACCCGTCAGGTGTGCTGCCGCACCGTCGTCGATCGGCGCCGGCAAGTCGTTTGGCAGCGGAAAGAAGTCCTGAGCCATGCGGATCCCCCATTGGTCGAATGCTAGTGTACTTCGCGCCGGCGTCAGGGGCCCGCCGGTGCCGGAGCGGCCCTCGGCCACAGGACCATCTGTGTACACCGGAACAAGGCCAGGCGGCGACCGTCTTCGCTGCTCACTTCGGCATCCCAGACCTGCGTCGTGCGACCGCAGTGCACCGCCGTAGCTTCGCACAGCAACAGCCCTTCGGTCAGCGTTCCGAAAAAATTGGTCTTCAACTCGATGGTCGTGAAACCCTCGGCGCCGACCGGCAGATGCGCAAAGGTCGCGTAACCGGCGGCGGTGTCGGCCAGGGCAACGACCGTCGCGGCGTGCAGAAAGCCGTTCGGCGCCAGCATCTCGGGGCGGATCAGCAGGCTGGCGCGCAGCCGGCCGGCTTCGATGGCCAGCACTTCCATCCCCAGCCAGCCAGGCAGATGCCCCGGTGAGAGGGCGTTGAGCCAGTCGGTATTGGCCTCCGGCCGTAGCGCGTACTGGCTCATGCGTCGGCAACCGCGCGGCCGATCACCAGCCGCTGGATGTCGTTGGCGCCCTCGTAGATCTGACAGACGCGCACGTCGCGGTAGATCCGCTCGACCGGGAAGTCGCTGACGTAGCCGTAGCCGCCGAGAATCTGGATGGCATCCGAACAGACTTTTTCGGCCATTTCGGAGGCGAACATCTTGGCCATCGACGCCTCCTTGAGGCAAGGCTTGCCGGCGTCCTTGAAGGTTGCAGCACGCCAGACCAGCAGCCGCGCGGCGTCGATCTGGGTGGCCATGTCGGCGAGGCGGAAACTCACCGCCTGATGTTCGATGATCGGCTTGCCGAAGGTTTCGCGGTCCTTGGCGTACTGCACTGCCACTTCGAAGGCGGCGCGCGCCATGCCGACCGATTGCGCGGCGATGCCGATCCGGCCGGCTTCGAGGTTCGACAGGGCGATCCGGTAGCCATCGCCTTCGCTGCCGAGCAGGCACGACGCCGGAATGCGACAGTTCTCGAACAGGATCTGCGCGGTATCGGAGGCGCGCTGGCCCATCTTCTCTTCGATGCGGGCGACGATGTAGCCGGGCGTGTCGGTCGGCACCAGGAAGCACGAGATGCCCTTCTTGCCGGCGGCCTTGTCGGTGACCGCGAAAACGATCGCCACCTGCCCGTACTTGCCGGTGGTGATGAACTGCTTGACGCCGTTGAGGACGAAATGATCGCCATCGCGGTCGGCGCGGGTGGTAATCGCCGCGGCGTCGGAGCCGGTATGCGGCTCGGTGAGGCAAAAGCAGCCGAGCATTTCGCCACGGGCCAGCGGCTTCAGCCAGGTTTCCTTCTGCTCGTCGGTGCCGTACTTCATGGTGATCCCGCAGGCCAGCGAGTTCTGGACGCTGACAATCGTCGAAGTGGCGCCGTCGCCAGCGGCGATTTCCTCGATCACCAGCACCAGCGACATGTAGTCCATGCCGGCGCCACCCCATTGTTCGGGAACGACCATCCCGAGCGCGCCGAGTTCGCCAAGCTCGCGCAGCGCGTCGGCCGGGAAGGTGTGGTTGCGGTCCCACTCGCCGGCGAAGGGCGCCAGACGCTCCTGCGCGAAATCGCGCAGCGAGTCACGAATCATTTCCTGTTCCTGAGTCAAGATCATGCGGTGTTCTCCTTGCGGTAGGTAGCGGCGGCCAGTCGCGCGCCAGCTCGATTGGTGATGAAAACGCCGGTGATCACCAGCGCGCCGCCGGCCAGCACCGCGACATCGAGCCGCTCGCCGAGCACCAGGGCACCGAGAATGACGGCGCTGACCGGCACCAGATTGATGAATGCCGCCGAGCGTGTCGCGCCGATGCGCTGCACGGCTTCGGCGTACCAGGTGAAAGCCAGCGCCGTGCCAAACAATCCGAGGAAGACGATCGCACTCCAGCCACGCCAGGTGGTTGCCGCCATCGCGAACAGCGAACCCTGCAGCAGCGCCGCCAGGGTCAGCATCAACCAGCCAGTGACGCTGGCGCCGAAGGTCATCGCCAGCGGCGACAGCGAGCGCGTGCCCCGCCGCCCGACGAAGGTGTAGATCGCCCACAGCGCGGCACAGCCGACGATCAGCCATTCGCCAAGGCCGACCTCGCCGGCGAATAGCCGGTAGGGGTCGCCGTTGGTGACCACCAGCACGCAGCCGAAGGCCGCCAGACCGATCCCGCCGGCCTTGCCCGGCGACATCGGCGCATTGAACAGCAGCCAGTCGCTGGCGGCAATCAGCGCCGGCGTCAGCGCCACGACCAGTGCGCCGCGGCCGGCCTGGATCATGGTCATGCCGTAAAGAAAGCAGACGTTGTAGAAGAAAATCCCGCTGGCGCCCAGCGCGGCGAGCGTCAGCCACTCGTCGAGCGACCATCGCGGCCAGCCTTCACGGACCACCAGCAGCGTTCCGAGAACCAGCGCCGCGAGCAGGAAACGCCAGCTGGCGACAGCCAGCGGCGACGCTTCGCTGACCGCCACACGCGCCGCGATCCAGGTCGCTCCCCAGAGCAAGGCGGTCGCCAGCAGCTTGGCGTAGGTCGCCGGTGAGGCGACCGCAGCCTCCGACACGGCCGGCAAGGACGCCGCCACTCAGGACTCGAGCGCTTCCAGCGCGGCTAGGTAGCTCGGCAGCAGGTCTTCGGTGCGGTGTACGGTGAACCCCAGGTCGCGCATCAGGCCATCCGCCAGGCCGTAGATCCAGCCGTGCACGGTCAGCGGCTGACCGCGCTGCCAGGCATCCTGAATGACAAAGGTCTGGCAGACGTTGGCCACCTGTTCGAGGACGTTGAGCTCGCACAGGCGATCGTGGCGCCGCTCCGGCGGCAGGCAATCGACCTGCGCCAGATGCTTGTCGTGCACGTCGCGCACGTGCCGCAGCCAGATATCGACCAGCCCCACCCGGTCACGATTGAGCGCTGCCTTGACGCCACCGCAGCCGTAGTGCCCGACGACCATGACGTGTCTGACCTTGAGCGCATCGACCGCAAACTGGATCACCGACAGGCAGTTGAGATCGGTATGGACGACGACATTGGCGACGTTGCGATGAACGAAGATCTCGCCTGGCAGCAGACCAACGATCTCGTTGGCCGGCACCCGCGAATCCGAGCAGCCGATCCACAGGTATTCCGGCGTCTGCAGTTGCGACAACCTGCGGAAATACTCCGGGTCGCCCTCCTGCATGCGACCCGACCAGGCGCGGTTGAAGTCGAAGAGATGAAACAGGTTCTCGTTGGCGACCTCTTCCTCGGACCAGTTCTCCAGGTCGAGAGCGAGAAACATGGTTCCTTCCAGCGGTGTCTGGTAGTAGGCCGGCGCTTCCTTGAAGCCCAGTTCGCGGTACAGCTTCACCGCCACGCGCATTGCCGGCAGGGTGTCCAGGAGCAGCTTCCGATAACCGATTTCCTTGGCCGCCTTGATCGCCGCCAGAGCCAGATCGCGACCCAGTTCGAAGCCGCGGTGCTTGGGTTCGACGTACAGCCGCTTCATCTCGCACAAACCCGCCGAGAAGGGTCGAAGGCCGACACAACCGGCCGGCTGGCCGTTGCGCTCGGCGTAGAACAGGCGGCCGGCCGGCGCTGCGTAGGCGCCGGGCAGCGAAGCCATCTCTTCTTCAAACCCCTGGAATGACAGGTCGACGCCCAGCCAGGCTGCGTAGTTGCGAAAGAACTGACGAACGTGTTCGAGGGCTTTCGTGTCGTCAACGCCGAGGGTGTGCAAAGTGGCGGTCATGATCATCCCAAGAAAAGAGTCACAAAATGAGTTGGTGGCCTGTATATGGCGCGCAGTCGGAACCGGGCCGCCGCGACGCCGCGTCCAGTTTAGGGCGCTTTACAGGGTGTCGGTAAATAGTTCGCGGCCGATCAGCATGCGGCGGATTTCGGAGGTTCCGGCGCCGATCTCGTAAAGCTTGGCGTCGCGCCACAGGCGGCCCGCCGGATACTCGTTGATGTAGCCATTGCCGCCGAGCGTCTGGATCGCCTCGCCGGCCATCCAGGTGGCCTTTTCGGCGGCGTAGAGAATCGCGCCGGCAGCGTCCTTGCGCGTCGTCTCGCCGCGATCGCAGGCCTGACCGACGGCATAGACGTAGGCGCGGCAAACGTTGAAGGTGGTGTACATGTCTGCGACCTTGCCCTGCATCAACTGAAATTCGCCGATCGACTGGCCAAACTGCTGGCGATCGTGCAGGTAGGGCAGCGTCAGGTCCATTGCCGCGGCCATGATCCCCAGTGGGCCGCCGGCGAGGACCGCACGCTCGTAGTCGAGGCCGCTCATCAGCACGCGAACGCCGCCGTTGAGCTGGCCGAGGACATTCTCCGCCGGCACTTCGCAGTCGTCGAAGAACAGTGGGTAGGTGTTCGACCCACGCATTCCCAGCTTGTCGAGCTTGGAACCGCAGGAGAAGCCCTTCATTCCTTTCTCGACGATCAGCGCGCTGATTCCTCTGGCGCCGGCGGCGATGTCGGTCTTGGCATAGACCACCAGAACATCGGCGTCTCCGCCGTTGGTGATCCACATCTTGCCCCCGTTGAGGACGAAGCGGTCGCCTCTGGGTTCGGCGCGCAGCTTCATGCTGACGACGTCCGAACCGGCGTTGGCTTCGGACATCGCCAGCGCGCCGACGTGCTCGCCGGAGATCAGCCTGGGCAGGTATTTCTCGCGCTGGGCGGCGTTGCCGTTACGGCGAATCTGATTGACGCAGAGGTTCGAGTGCGCACCGTAGGACAGCGCGACGCTCGCCGAAGCGCGCGAAATCTCCTCCATGGCGACGATGTGCGCGAGATAGCCGAGGCCGGTGCCACCATACTCCTCTTCGACGGTCATCCCGAGCAAGCCCATGTCGCCGAACTTCTTCCACAGATCGGCGGGGAACAGGTTGTCGCGGTCGATGGCTTCGGCACGCGGTGCGATCTCGTCGGCGGCAAAGCTGCGAACGCTCTCGCGCAGCATGTCGATGGTTTCGCCATGGGCAAAACCGAGGCTCGGATATTCCATCTCTCTCGCTCCTTGGGTGGGGTCTAGCGCGGATGTTCGTGCTTGCCGTGTACGGCCATGATCGTCTGCTGCATCAGCGCACACAGTATCTTCCGGCCGTGGTGCACCGCAAACACCTCGGCCCGCGTGACGATCAGCGTCCGTCCGTAGCGGACCACCGAACCCTCGGCGATCAGCAACTGGCCGTCAGCCGGCGCCAGCAGGTTGAGCTTGTACTCGACGGTCAACACGCCGGTCTCGGCCGTGGTCAGCGTACTGGCGGCGAAGCCGGCCGCCGAATCGGCGATCATGCCGACCACCCCGCCATGGATGTAGCCGTGCTGCTGCGTGATTTCCGGCGCATGCGGCAGGTGGATCTCGGTGTAGCCAGGCTCGATCACCGGCATGCTGGCGCCAATCAGCCGCATCGCCGGCTGGCGCTCGAAGCTGGCGCGGACGCGTTCGGCAAAATCGGGATCCTGGACTCTGTGCATGGCCACCATTTAAATTGACGTTGACGTAAACGTCAACTATTTTTGCCGGCCCGATAACGCGACCTCGTCCGCGTTCGCCGCTTGACTTGCGGCGCGCGCCGACAACAGCTCCCGGCATTGCTGTTCAAACTCGCAGACGTCCTTCAATACCGCTTCGATGTCCTCGCGCTGCTGCAACAGCGCCGCCTTGCGCTGTTGCAGGCCGTTGAGGAACTCGGTCAATTGGGTGTTCTGGTCGCGTGCCGTGTCGTACATCCCGATCAGGTAGGCGATCTCGGCCAGGCTGAAGCCGAGCCGCTTGCCACGCAGAGCGAGCTTCAGGCGCGTCCGGTCGCGGCGCGTGAAGACGCGGGTTCGCCCTTCGCGGCGCGGCGACAGCAGGCCCTGATCCTCGTAGAAACGTATCGTCCGCGGCGTGATCTGGAACTCGCGCGCCAGATCGGAAATGCTGAAGGTTGTGCTTTGCTGTTCCACGGCGGCGCTGTCCGGAAGCGGATGAGGTGTATCCGTGTAGAATGCTTCGCTGCAGAGGCCGGCAATAGCCACCCCCCTGCGCCGGCAAGTTAATAGATTTCAGACGTTTTTACAATCCATCGAAGAATGCTGCCCGACTACCCGTTTGCTGCCCCGCCCGCCGCCGGAGAGACCTTCGAGGTCGCTCCCGGCATCCACTGGCTGCGCATGCCGCTGCCCTTTGCGCTGAACCACATCAACCTCTGGCTGCTCGAGGACGACGCCGGCTGGACCATCGTCGACACCGGTTTTGCCCTCGATACGGTCAAGGAGTGCTGGCAGAAAATCCTTTCGCGGCTGGCGACGACCGCGCACGGCGGGCGCATCTCGCGGATCATCGTCACCCATTTCCACCCCGACCATCTCGGTCTTGCGGCCTGGCTGCAGGAACAGACCGGCGCGCCGGTGCACATGACGCTCGGCGAGTACCTGACGGCGCACGCCGTCTGGCACGAAGTCGGCGGCCATGGCAATCAGCCGATGCTTCGGCAGTTTCGCGCGCACGGCCTCGACGCCGAGCGCTGTACGGCGCTCGAACGCCGCAGCGGTGGCTACAACCGCGGCGTACCGACGCTGCCGACCACTTACCAGCGCCTGTTTGCCGGCGACGAGCTGACCATTGGCGAGCATCGTTGGCGCGTCCGCGTCGGCTTCGGCCACTCACCCGAACACGCCGCGCTGTACAGCCCCGACCTCGGGGTGCTGATTTCCGGCGACATGCTGCTGCCCAAGATTTCGACCAACATCAGCGTCTTTGCGGTCACTCCGATGGCCGATTCACTGGCCGACTTCCTGCATTCGATCGACCGCTACCGTGAACTGCCTCTCGAAACGCTGGTGCTGCCTTCGCATGGCCTGCCCTTCCACGGTATCGAGCAACGGGTCAATGCCCTGCACGCGCACCACGACGAGCGCTTGCTGGTTCTCGAAGAAGCGTGCGTCAGTCCGCGCAGCGCCGCAGAGTTGCTGATCACCCTCTTCCCCAGGGATCTCGACACGCATCAGACGATGTTCGCCATGGGCGAAGCGATCGCCCATCTCAACCGGCTCGAACACGCCGGCCGGCTGCGGCGTATCGAGGACCAGCACGGCCTGATCCGCTTTGTCAGCATGCGGGGCACCGCCGGGGCACCCGGCACTGGCGGCCGGTGATGGTCTCGCCGGCGCGGGAGGTTGGGCTGAAACGGTCGCTGCCCGAGCCCGCGGAGCTGGCCAACAGCTACGTCGAGGTCGCGCAGCGCGCCTCACGGCTGCTGCGTCAGCACATCAAGAAGACGGCCAGGAAAGGCATCTGGTTTCCCAGCGACGAACTCGAGGGCGCCAGGGCCTTCATGGATCTCTCGGCGCGGCTATTGGCCAGCCCCTACCGCCTGGCGCAGGCACAGATGGCGATGATGCGCGACCATTTCCGGCTGTGGCAGCAGACCACCCTGCGACTGATGGGCGTTCCCTGCGCCGCGGTGGCCAGCCCCGACCAGAGCGACCAGCGCTTCACCGACGAGGCCTGGGAGGAGAACTTCCTGTTCGACTTCATCAAGCAGTCCTACCTGATCAGCGCTCGCCACCTGCACCAGACCGTGGCCAGGGCGGAAGGACTCGACGACGCGACGCAGCGCAGGGTGAATCAGCTCACCCGCCAGTGCATCGACGCCCTCTCGCCGACCAACTTCGCGCTGACCAACCCGGAAGTGCTGCGCGAAACCGCCAGGAGCAAGGGCAAGAACTTGCTCAAGGGCCTGAAGAACCTGCTCAAGGACCTGGAAAGCGGCGACGGCAAGCCGCGCGCGCCGATTGCCGGGAGCAGCGCTTTCCGCCTCGGCAAGGACCTGGCGGCGACGCCGGGCAAGGTGGTCTTCCAGAACGAGCTGCTGCAGTTGATCCAGTACCAGCCGGCAGGCACCCACCAGTGCCGGAAACCCTTGCTGATCGTTCCTCCGTGGATCAACAAGTACTACCTGCTTGACCTGCGCGAGGACAATTCCTTCGTCAAGTGGATTACCAGGCAGGGCTTCACGACCTTCATCATCAGCTGGGCGAACACCAACCAGCAGCTGTCGCACAAGAGCTTCGAAGACTACCTGGTCGAGGGAACGCTGGCGGCGATCGACGCTGTCGAACAGGCAACCGGCGAGAAGAAGATCGATCTCCTCGCCTACTGCCTCGGCGGCACGCTGTTGGTCGCCACCCTCGCCTGGATGGCCGCCCGGCGCGACCAGCGTGCGGCGTCGGCGACCTTCCTGACCACCCTGATCGACTTTTCGGAGCCCGGCGAACTGGCCGAACCCGGCGCCCTTGCCAGCCAGCACCGCGACCTCGGCGCCACCGGGCCGCTGGCCGCCAACGGCGACCCCGACAGTCGGGCAGCCGCGGCCACTTCGACGATGCTGCACGCCAACGACCTGATCTGGTCTTTCGTGGTCAACCAGTACCTGCTCGGCAAGGATCCCTTCCCGAGCGAACTGCTGTTCTGGAACGCCGACGCGACGCGCACGCCGGCGACGCTGCAGCGCTTCTTCGTGGACAACTTCTACCGGGCCAACCGGCTGGTGCAGAAAGGCGGCATCGCCCTGGCCGGCGTAGACATCGACGTCTCCCGGATCAGCCTGCCGTGCTACTTCCTGGCGACCATCGAAGACCATATTTCGCCGTGGAAGAGCTGCTACCGCGGTGCCCACCTGCCGCGTGGGCCAGCCCGGTTTGTTCTCGGCGGCTCCGGCCACATCGGCGGCGTCGTCAATCCGCCGTCAGCCGGGCGCCATGACTACTGGACCAGCGAAGCCCTCCCCGAGAACGCCGACGACTTCCTGAGCAACGCCGTTCGCCATCCCGGGTCATGGTGGGACGACTGGCTGCAATGGCTGCTGGCGCAGCCCGACGGCAACACCCTGGTCGGCGCGCGGCACCCCGGTGACCACGCGCTCAAGGTCATTGAGGATGCCCCGGGCGGCTACGTCACCGACCGCCCCGACCCGCCGGCGGCGACGCCGACGGCCAGGCGCTGATTACCCCGTCGGACGCCACGACGCCAGCGGCCCTCTCGTCGATCAACCCGGGCCGCGTCACGGTCCGCGATCGCTTGGCGTAGAATGATTCGATCATGAGTTCGACCCTGGTCCCGGACTACAGCGGCGGCGGTATCGTCAATCTGATGCAGAGTATCGCCAGCGCCTGCGGCAGTACGCATGCCCGCTACCCTCAGCTGCATCTGCTGTCGGCGGCGCAGTTGGCCAGGGCGCGGCATGTCTTGCTGATAGTGATCGATGGGCTCGGCCTGCGCACCCTCAGCCGCCACGGCGTCAGCCCGCGGCTGCAGGGCCACCTGCTCGGCAGCATGACCTCGGTGTTCCCGTCGACGACCGCCAGCGCAATCACCACCTTCATGACCGGCCTGGCCCCGGCGCAGCACGGCCTGACCGGCTGGCACATGCACCTCGACGAAATCGACCAGACGCTGGCCATCCTGCCGCTGACGCCGCGTACCGGTCCGCCGCGCCTGCTCCCCGAGCAGTTGCCGCCCCGGCTGTTCGAGCATCCGTCGCTCTTTCAGACGCTCGACCGCGAGTCCTGGGTGGTCGCGCCGCAAAGCATTGCCGGCAGCACCTTCAACGCCTGGCACTCGCGCGGCGCGCAGAGCATGGCCTACCGGACACTGCCCGGAATGTTCGCCGGCATCGCCGCTGTGCTGCAGGAAGCAGTCGCGCCGCGCTACGTCTATGCCTACTATCCCGACCTCGACGCCTGTTCGCACCACTACGGAACCGACAGCCGGCAAGCGCTACAGGCACTGGCCGGCTTCGACGCCCATTTCGGCGAGCTGGTGCGCCAGCTGCGCGGCAGCGACAGCTGGCTGCTGGTCACCGCCGATCACGGCTTCATCGATTCGCCGGGCCGGCGAGTGATTGATCTCGACGACCATCCGCAACTCGCGGCACTCCTGCTGCGGCCGCTGTGCGGCGAGCGTCGCGTCGCCTACTGCTACGTCGCAGCTGCCAATCGACCGGCTTTCGAGGCCTACGTACGCCGCCATTTCGGCCGCGCCTGTCATCTCTACCGCAGCGACCAGCTGATCGCCGCCGGCTGGTTCGGGCCTGCACCCTACCATCCACGCCTGTCGACGCGAGTCGGCGACTACACGCTGCTGATGAAGGACAACTGGACGATCAAGGACTGGCTGCCGGAAGAAAAGCGCTACACGATGCTCGGCGTCCACGGCGGCATCAGCAGTAACGAGATGCGCGTGCCACTGATCGCGCTGCGCGTCTAGCCTGCGAGCATCGCCGCAGCGGAAGAAACCCGACACACGTTCCATCAGGAGACCCACAAATGGCCATAGACAATCCCGGCAACAACGCCAAGAGTGCCCGCACCGATCGCCTGATCGCCGACGCCGTCCGCCACCGGCAGACCCGTGAGGCCGGCTATCGCGAACAGGCCTTGAAGATCTACCCGTGGATCTGTGGACGCTGCAGCCGCGAGTTCACCCACCAGAACCTGCGCGAGTTGACCGTTCATCACCGTGACCACAATCACGACAACAACCCGAGCGACGGCAGCAACTGGGAGTTGCTCTGCCTCTACTGCCACGATAACGAACACTCGCGGCAACTTGACGCCGAAGCCGCCCGCCAGGCCGGCATCAACTCGTCGGGCTCGGCGAACAGGCCGTTAGCGACGGCGCAGCCCTTCGCCAACCTCAAGGATCTTTTGAAAGGCAGGCAGCAATGACTGCTCCCGGCTGGCCAGGCGGCAGGCCTGGTGCGGTCGTCAATCGTGCATGAGACCCGAAACCAATGGCCAACGACATCAGCTTCCGCATCCTGCAAGACATCGCCCGCGACCTCTCCGGCGAAGTGGTCAACTTCCCGACCTTCCTGGACATCACCTTCCGGGTCAGGACGGCGCTCAAGAAGCCCGATCTGACGATCGAGGAGCTGGCGACCCTGGTCGGCGCCGAGCCCTTGATGAGCACCAGGATCATCCGCCTGGCCAACTCGGTAACGCTGAACCGCTCCGGACGCGCGATCGTCGATGTCAATGCGGCGATCGCCCGGACCGGCATGGAAGCGGTGCGCAGCGTCTCGTTCGCGGTGGCCATGGAGCAACTCCTCGCCTCGAAGAAGATGGCGCCATTCGCGGCCGTGTCGCGGCGCCTTTGGCAGCACACCATGCACGTCGCGGCGCTGAGCCGCCTCCTCGCGCGCAAGGCGACCCGCGTCGCTCCGGACGAGGCAATGTTTGCCGGGCTGATTCACGACATCGGCGTCTTCTACCTGCTCTCACGGGCGGCCTCGTTCCCGGAACTGATCGCCGAGCCGAGCGAATTGCACCAGTTGCTGGTGCAATGGCACGCCGAGATCGGGCACGCCCTGCTGGCCGCGATGGGGCTACCCGAGGAACTGCTGCTGGTTGTTCAAACGCACGAGACCGACCGTCCGGTGGAAAGCCTGAAGACGTTGGCCGACGTCCTGCTGGTCGCCAACAAGCTGGCCAACCTGGAACATCCGTGGCGCGATCCGGAACTCGCCGATCGGGTGGATACGACGCTGCTGTCGCAACTGTTCGACGCCGATGCGATCACCACGCTGCTCGCCGAGTCGGCCGACGACCTGGCCTCGCTGAAGAACGCCCTGGGCGCCACCTGACGCACCGGTGGCAGCGGCCTCGACAACAAGGCGCCACCCGAGCCGCGCTACAGCCGCCGGATCTTGTCGAGCAAAGCGCTGGTCGAGGTCTGGTGGATGAACGGCAATGACCAGACGCGGCCACCCCAGCCGCGCACTTCGCGGTTACCGACGATCTGCTCGACCGGCCAGTCGCCTCCCTTGACCAGCACCTCAGGCCGGCAATCCAGAATCCGCTGCAGCGGCGTATCCTCATCGAACCAGGTCACCAGAGTCACCGCTTCCAGGGCAGCGATCAACGCCAGACGGTCAGCCAGCGAATTCACCGGACGATCGTCACCCTTGCCGAGGCGTTTGACCGAGGCGTCCGAGTTGACCGCGACGATCAGCGCCGCACCGAGGCTGCGGGCCTGAGCCAGCAGCGTTACGTGGCCGCGGTGTACGATGTCGAAGCAACCATTGCTGAACACCAGCGGCCGCGCCACCCCGACGACGCGATCGGCGAGTTGCTCCGGCGGAACGATCTTGCTTTCAAAAGAGGGCAAGCCGGTGCTTGCCAGGGGGGCAGGGTCAGCCATGTTTAACTCCACTACGTTCCAGAGGCGGGCTTGCGCCGTTGCCGTGGCGGCCAGCGCCTGAGCCGCCAGCACAGTTCCGATTGCTCGGCGAGAGATCGCAGTCTCGCACCTGCCAGCCTGAGCAACAAGCCACCGAACGATCAGGGTCGGCCACTGCCGCGTCGCCGTGACCGATCTCACGGAGGGCAAGGCAGCGACTCGGTATAATCGCGGCTCATTCGGCCACCGCCAGCGGGGCGGGCGTGCGGCATCCGGGAGAATTCCCGTTACAGGAGACGAGATGGACATCAACAGCGAGGTGGTCGCGGTTCTTGACGAGGTCCTGAGCCTCAAGGGCCGAGCCGGCCGATTTACCCCGGACACCCCACTACTCGGAGCGCTTCCGGAACTCGATTCAATGGCCGTGGTGGCGCTGATCACTACCCTGGAGGAGCGTTTCGGGTTTACCGTCGATGACGACGAGATCGATGGCACGGTATTTGCTTCGCTGGCTTCGCTGGTCGACTTCGTGCAAGGCAAACTGGCCATCTGAGTACCGATCTGAGTACCGTCGTGTCGCTTGAAGCCTTCTTCCTGCCAGCCTCGACCGGCCAGCGCTTTGCCCTGCTGCACATGCCGGACGCCCTGGCGACGCCGCGCGGCGCCGTCGTTTACGTGCACCCCTTTGCCGAGGAACTCAACAAGTCCCGGCGCATGGCAGCCCTGCAGGCGAGAGCGATGGCCGCCGCTGGCTATGCCGTGCTGCAGATCGACCTGCTGGGCTGTGGCGACAGTGCGGGCGATTTCGGCGATGCCACCTGGGAGGCCTGGTTGGCAGACGTCAGGCTCGCCTGCGACTGGCTGCAGCAGCGGACGGCTGCACCACTGTGGTTATGGGGTCAACGCGCCGGCTGCCTGCTGGCCAACGAGACGGCGCAGCGGCTGGAGCGTCCGGTCAACCTGCTCTTCTGGCAGCCGGTCGTATCGGGAAAGCAGTTCCTGCAGCAGTTTCTGCGCCTGAAGATGGCCGCCGAGATGCTCGCCAGCGATGGCAAGGGCGTCATGGAGCGGCTGCGCAGCCAACTGCGGCAAGGTGAGGCGGTGGAGGTCGCCGGCTATCTGCTGTCGCCTTTATTGGCCAGTGGGCTCGAGCAGGCAGAGTTGCTGCTTCCCCCCCGCACCGGCCGTGTCGAATGGCTCGAAATTTCCAGCCGGCCCGATCCCGGCCTGTCGCCGGCCGCCGTCGCGCGCCTGACGCAGTGGCTGGCGGCCGGGCAACAAGCCCGCGGGACGGCGGTGAGCGGCCCCCCATTCTGGCAGACCACCGAAATCAGCGAGTGCCCGGCGCTGCTCGAGGCTAGTATCCAGGCGATCTCCGCCAGCGGCCCGCGATGAATGTCGTCGAGGAGGCTCTGCTGCTCCCCTGTGCCGGCGAACTCCTGCCGGCGATCGTTGCCTGGCCGCAAGCACTGCACGCGAGGCATCGCGACACCGGCGCCAGATCCAGAGTGTCACAGCCGTCGCCGGCGAGCGGAGCAGGCGTCGAGGAAGATACCGCCAACGGCGACCGCCACGCCGCTTGCGGGGTGCTGATTGTCGTCGGCGGTCCGCAATACCGGGCCGGGAGTCACCGGCAGTTCCTGTTGCTGTCGCGCCGGCTGGCCGCCGCCGGATACCCGGCAATGCGCTTCGACTACCGCGGCATGGGTGACGCCAGTGGCGCGATGCGCAGCTTCGAGGAAGTCTCGGCGGACATCGGCGCCGCCATCGACGCGTTGCAGCGCGCCTGCCCAGCGGTGCAGCGGATAGTCCTCTGGGGGCTGTGCGATGCGGCGTCGGCGGCCCTGTTATACGTTCAGGCCACCGCTGATCCACGGGTCGCCGGGCTGGCCTTGCTCAACCCATGGGTGCGCTCCGAAGCCAGCCTGGCACAGACGCATATCAAGCATTATTACGGCCAGCGTCTGCTGCAGGGCGAGTTCTGGCGCAAACTGCTCAGCGGCAGGATGCAGGTCCTGAAAGCGATCTCCGGGCTGCTCGGGGACGCGCTGGCGGCGCGTCGCTCGGCTGCCCGTGGCAAGGCTGACGCGGCGCGCGCTTTCCAGGATCGCATGGCGGAAGGCTGGCAGCAGTTCCCCGGGCAGCTGCTGCTGGTCCTCAGCGGCCAGGACTACACGGCGAAGGAGTTTCTCGAGTTCGCTGCCGGCGATCCTGGCTGGTCGGGCCTGCTCGAAGCCGCCAGACTGCGACGGGTCGACCTTGCCGATGCGGATCACACCTTCTCGTCGCGGGCGCTGCGTACGCAGGTTGAGGAAGCCACCCTGAACTGGCTCGATACCCTGTCGGAGGCGTGACGGCGATTGTCTGCGGAAGGCGGCCGACGAGGCCTGTTCGTTCCACAGGGAGCGGAACGGCTGGCAGCCGCCAAGAGCGGCGGCAGGCGAGCAAGCACGACAAACAGCAGCGCAGCGACGCAAGAGCAGCCAGAAGTCAGGTCACGCTCCGGTTACACGCTGGTCACTCTTTGGCCTCCAGTCGCCGCACCAGCTCGACCTTGTTGTTCACCGCCAGCTTGCGAAAGCAGTGCGCGATGTGATTGCGCACGGTCGGTGGCGACAGCGACAAGGCGGCGGCGATTGCCGAATAGGTTTCGCCGCGCGCATAGCGGACGGCGATTTCGCGCTCGCGCGCCGACAGCTGCCCGAGAGCTCCTGCCGACTTTCCAGAGAGGTAACGCAATTGCCCGCAGTCGGTGACATCGAATTGCGCCGCAGCCGCCGCATCGACCGGGCCCGCCCCGACCAGCGACGCCAGCGGCTCCGGCAGGCGGCTGCCGCTCCACGCCGGCCACTGTTGCCGCAGGCGGCTGACGAAAGCCGGCGACGCTTCGCGCAGGAAGCCTCGAATGTCAACCAAAGCCCACTCCCTGTTCGGCGGGCCTGGAACTTTAAGTACGTGGCGCAGCCGCACGGTGCGGTGCGTTTCCGCGAGGTGCGGCATCAGCAGCTCCTTGGTCTGGCGCTCGGCTTCCGAAAACGGACGCTTACGGTCGTGCCGCCAGACCGTCAGGAACTCGTATAGCGACGAAGTCGGCTCGATCAGCAGCGTTCCCAGCGACCACTCCACCTTGAAGCGCCGCCCCAGTTCCCGATATAGCGGTGTCCGCACGTAGCGCGCCCGTGTCGTCAGGTCGCTCATGTTGACCGAGACCCCCGGCGAGGCGATCAAGGCCGCGCGAAAGAAATCCTGTTCGAGGTAATGCGGGTATTCGTCCAGGATGCCCTGGTCGCAATTGTGAAGATGGATTTCGTGCAGTTCGGGCGGGTCCGCCGCCGCGTTGCCCCACCACGCTGACTCGAAGGCAATCAGCGACTGGATCTGCTCCAGCGCCCACTCCTGAAAACTGGCCAGCGGCACCTCGCGCCCCTCACGGTAAAAACCCAGGATCACCTTGTTCAGCGCATGCGCGTCAAGCATCAACATGCGACGCATTGTGCACGACAAGGCGGCGCCTCACCAATAGTGCATTTGCATCACGGAAAACCTTTACAGGCTTTGTGCCACAGCGCCCCGCAGATCGGCTGCTGGCATCGCCGAAGTCCCCGGCTTGTTCAGCCAACTGGTTGAACATGCGCAGAAAAGGACTGCAATGAGAGTGTTGTGCACTAACCGGCATAATTTTTGCTTTACCCAAACCTATAGAGTCGTTCTGTCTTGTAGTATGGCGCCGAGTGCTGTCGTCGTCCCGTTCGTGACCCCAGGAGAGACCCATGCGTGCCCACCAACCGACTTCAAGTCTCAAACCGGCCCTTCTCGCGATCCTGCTCGCCTTTCCTGCGCAGCAAGCCCTCGCGGCCAACTGCACCTGGAACCCGGCGACAGGAAACTGGAGCACCGCCAGCGACTGGTCGTGCGGCATCGTGCCGACCGGTGGCCCCGATACGGCGATCATCGCCGGCGGCAAGGTAGTGACCGTCAACACCGCACAGTCGATCCTGAACCTGACCAACAGCGGTGGCGTCAATATCGATGCATTCCTGCTGACCCTGGCCGGCGGAGGCAGCACCACCAACACGGGCACCATCAATGTCGGCGCCGGACCCAACCCCAACAACGCAGCGCTACAGGTCGCCGCCGGCCACAACATCAACAACACCGGCGGGGTAATCAACATCAGCGCCGACAGCGTGCTCAACCAGTTCGGCAGCACGATCACCGGCGGCACGATCAACACCACCGGCAGCGGCGCGCTGGTCGCCTTCAACAACGGCAACAATTTCCTCAGCGGTGTCGCCTTGAACGGCCGCCTGGACCTCGCCAGCAACACCGGCATCGAGCGCATCGTCAATGGTCTGACGCTCGGCGGGCCAGGCGTGGTGAATATCAACTCGGCCAGTCTGCTGACCTTCGAGGGCACCCAGAACGTCGCCGGTACCGGTACCCTCAGCTTCGGTAGCGCGGCCGGCAACCGCATCCAGCTAGAAGGCGCCGGCACCACGACGCTGGCGGCCGGCGTGGCGATCCGCGGCCAGAACGGCACCATTGGCAGTGGGCAAAGCTTCATCGGCGGCGCCAACACACTGGTCAACAACGGCACCATCTCGGCCGATGTCGCCGGTGGTCAGATCACCCTGGCCAGTGCGGGAGGCGGCGGGGTCACCAACAACAACCTGCTCGAAGCGCGCAATGGCGCTACCCTGAACATCCAGAGCGTCGGCGTCAGCCAGGGCGCGCTGGGTCAGATCTCCGCGCTCAACGGCAGCACGGTGCTGCTGAACGCCTCGTCAATCACCGGCGGCACCCTGGGAACCAGCGGTACCGGCAAGCTCGTCGCCACCAACAACAGCAACAATTTTCTCAACGGTGCCACCCTCGACGGGCTTCTGGACATCGCCTCAAGCACCGGTATCGAACGTATCACCGCCGGCGGCATGACCCTCAACGGGACGATCAACATCGGCAACAGCAGCATCCTCGCGCCGCAGGGCAACCAGACCATCGGCGGTACCGGCAGCATCGTCTTCGCCGACGCCAACGCCAGCAATCGGCTGAACGTCGAGGCCGGCAATCTGGTGATCGGCTCCAGCGTCACGGTAAGAGGGCAGACAGGCTTCATCGGTGCCCAGAGCTTCGTCGGCGGCGCCGCCACGTTGACCAACAACGGCACCATCCAGGCCGATGTCGCCGGCGGCGCAGTCACACTTTCCGTGACCGGGCTGACCACCAACAACGGCACGCTGGCGGCACTGAACGGCGGCGCCCTCAACCTCAACTCGGCAGTGGCCGGCAATGTCGGCAGCCAGATTCTGGCCGGCGTCGGCAGCGTCGTCGCGCAGAATGGCGTCACCGTCAGCGGTACGGTGAACGCCGTCGGCAGCGGCTCGTTCCGGCCGTCCAACAGCGGCAACAATTTCCTCGACACGGTCAACTTCAGCGGTACCCTCGACCTGGCCTCAGCGACGGGAATCGAGCGGGTGGTCAACGGCCTGACCTTTAACGCTGCGACGATCAACATCGGCAACAACAGCATCTTGGCGCCACAGGGGAACCAAACCCTCGGTGGCACGGGCACCATTGTCTTTGCCGACAACAATGCCAGCAACCGTCTCAATGTCGAAGCCGGGAATCTGGTCGTCGGTTCGGGAATTACCGTACGCGGGCAGACGGGCTTCATCGGTGCCCAGAGTTTCGTCGGCGGCGCCGCCACCCTGACCAACAACGGCACCATCCAGGCCGATGTCGCCGGCGGCGCGATCACCGTCGGCGTCAGCGGCCTGACCACCAACAACGGCACGCTGGCCGCGCTCAACGGCGGCACGCTTAACCTGAACTCGGCGATCACCGGCAACACCGGCAGCCAGATCCTCGCTGGCGCAGGCAGCGTGGTCGCGCAAAACGGGGTGACGATCAGCGGCGACATGAACCTCACCGGTCCCGGTTCGTTCCGCGCCAGCAACAGCGGCAACAACTTCCTCAGCGGCGTCACGCTCGCGGGAACGCTCGACCTGGCGAGTGCGACCGGTATCGAACGTGTCGCCGGCGGCCTGACCCTAAACGGTGCATCGATCAACATTGGCAACAACAGCATCTTCGCGCCGCAGGGCAACCAGACCATCGGCGGTAGCGGGACCATCGTCTTTGCCGACAGCAATGCCAGCAACCGCCTCAACGTCGAGGCCGGCAACCTGACGCTGGCTGCGGGCATCACCGTCCGCGGCGGCAACGGCGCCATCGGCCCGCAGAGCTTTGTCGGCGGTGCTGCGACGCTGACCAACCAGGGCCTGATCTCGGCCGACATCGCCGGTCGCAGCATCGCCGTCGGAGTCAGCGGACAAGTCATCAACCAGGCGACAATGGAAGCCCGCAACGGCGGTCAGCTGACCTTGAACGCGGGTGGCGGCTACGACAACACTACTGGCACTCTGTTCGCCGACATCGGCAGCACGGTGTTGTTCAATGGCGCCTCGCTCACCGGTGGTGCACTGAACGGCAGCGGCAAGTTTGTCGCCAGCAACAGCAGCAACAACTTCCTCAACGCGGTCACCCTCAATGGCGTTCTGGACATGGCTTCGGCCACCGGCATCGAACGTGTCTCGGCCGGCGGCATGTCGCTCAATGGCACGATCAACATCGGCAACAACAGCATTCTGGCGCCGCAGGGCAACCAGACCATCGGCGGCACCGGCAGCATCGTCTTCGCCGACGGCAGCGGCGCCAATCGACTCAATGTCGAGGCCGGCAACCTCGTCATCGGCCCGGGTATGACCGTGCGCGGGCAGAACGGCACCATCGGCCAGCAGGCCTTCGTCGGCGGCGCCGCGACACTGACCAACAACGGCACGATCAACGCCGATGGCGGCGGCACGATCTTCGTCAACATCTCTGGCGCGCTGACCAACAACGGCACGATGCGCGCACAGAACGGCACGCTAACCATCCAGAATGCCTTGACAGGAACGGGCACGCTGCAGGTCGATTCGAACGGCGTGATGAACCTGGCCAATACCCCCAATTCCCAAGGCAAGCTGGTGATGGGCGCTGCCGGCTCGACGCTGAACATCGGCACCCAGAACCTGACCATCAACACCGACTACACCAGCGTCGTTGCCGGCAGCGGCAACGCCTTCAACCGCCGCGCCGGCGTCTCGGGCGCTGGCCAGATCCTCGCTGGTGGCAACGCCGCGCAGGCCATCACCGGCGTCGACGTGACCAACGGCAACACCGCCAACGCGACACTGACCATCAGCAACGTGCGCGTCGGCGCGACCACTTTCAATTACCAGATTGCCAACACCGGCACCACCGGTCCGTCGCTGCGTGGCGCCGTCCAGACCAGCGTCAACGGCGGCAACCTGACCGACGCCCGCCTCAGCGGCACCGGCGTCACCGCCGGCAACTACAATACCGGCGCGCCGGGCAGCAACACCGGTGATCAGGCGGTGACCTTCACCGCCGCCAACGCCGGCGCCCTCGCACCGCTCAACGGTCAGGTTCTGAACCTGCGCAGCAACTTCGACAACATCGCCGACCAGAAGCTGAACATCGTCCTCGCCGGTGGCGCGGCAGCGTACAACGCCGCGGTAGGACAGGCATCGTCGCCGGTGCAGGTAGCTAACCAGCGCGTCGGCGGGTCGCTGGCAAAGTTCTTCACGGTCACCAACGCTGCTCCCGCGGGCAGCTTCTCCGAAGACCTGAACGCCAGCTTCTCGGGCAGCAGTGGGCAGGCCGGAATCAGCGGCGGCAACATCAACGGCCTGCTGGCCGGCAGCAGCAACAGCAACACCATGGGGGCCCAGGTCGACACCAGTTCGGCCGGCGCCAAGGTCGGCACGGTGACGCTGGCCTACCAGACCGCCGGCAAGGTCAATGGCGTCAGCAACGGTCTCGACCCCGCCAGCGTCGGCAGCCAGGTAGTCAGCGTCAACGGCAATGTCTACCAGCTTGCCGCTGGCGCGATCCAGACTGCCTCGCTGAACTTCGGCACCGTTCAGGTGGGCCAGATCGTCAACCAGAACCTGACCATTCGCAACACCGCAAGCGGCGCAACCGGTTTCGTCGAAGACCTGAACGCCAGCTTCGGCAGCTCGGGCGGTACCGGCGCCGGGCTGATCACTGGCGTCGGCAGCCTCAACGGCATCCTCGCCGGCAGCAACAGCAACGCCGGCAACGGGACCATGTCGGTTGGCGTAAACACCAGTGCGGCGGCCGTCGTCAATGGCCACATCGCGGTCAACTACGTCAGCGCCGGCGCGGTCAACGGGGTGAGCAACAATCTCGGGACGCTGGCCGTCGGTTCGGAGAACTTCGGCGTCGTCGGCACCATCGAAGCGACCGGCAACATCATCGACCAGGCCAGCCCGGTAATCAACACCGGGCAGCCGATCAATCTCGGCAACGTGCGGATCGGGTCGGCGTCGCCGAGCGCCCTAGTCAGCGTCAGCAACCAGGCGACCGGCAACGCGCAGGCGGCGCTCAACGCGACCATCAGCGGCAACGCCCCGATCACCGCCAGCGGCAGCTTCAACCTGCTGGCACCGGGCGCGACCGATGCCAACAGCCTGAGCGTCGGAATGAGCACCGCCAGCGCCGGGGCGATCGGCGGCACCGCCACCATCGCTTTCGTCTCCGACGCCAATAACGTCGGCAACTGCGCGCCGAACTGCCAGATGACCCTCGCTTCGCAGGATGTCGCGGTGCAGGGTGCGGTCTACCGGCTCGCCGACCCCAAGCTGAATACGACCACCGTCACGCTTGCGGCACGGCGCGGCGACGCGCCACCGACGGCGGCGATCAGCGTCAGCAACCAGAGTCCGGATATCTACACCGAAGGCCTCAAGGCGGGCTTTGCGGGCGCCGCCCCGGCCGGTTTCTCGACCAGCGGCAGTATCGCCAACCTCGCTGCGCAGGGAACGGACGCCAGCAGCCTGCAGGTCGCGCTGAATACCGGCACCGCCGGCAGCTTCGGTGGCAACACCCAGGTGAACTTCGAATCGACGGGTGCGGGCACTACCGGCGCCAGCGACGTTTCGGTCGGCAACCAGCTGGTCAGCCTGGCCGGGAACGTGTACGAGAAGGCGATCGCCAAGGTCAATACGGCGCTGGTCGACTTCGGCATCGTGCACAAGGGCGACGTCGTCGCCGCGAAGAGCATTTCAGTGAGCAACGCCGCACCGACGGTCGCCCTCAACGACACCCTGCAGGGCAGCTTCATCAACATGCCGGTTGGGCCGTTCGGCGGCAGTGGCAACGTCAGCGGCCTGGCGGCCGGCCAGACCGACAGCAGCAGCCTGCAAGTGAGCCTGAATACCGCCAACGCCGGCGTGTTCACCAGTAGCGCGGCCAACCTGCAGTTTGCCAGCCACAACCCGGAAATGGCCGACCTGGACCTCGGCGATGCGGCCGTGACGCTGCAGGCGCAGGTCAACAACTATGCCAATCCGAACTTCCTGAAAACGGGCGGCAAGGGCTCGCTGACCGGCGTCGGCTTCAGCTTCGTGCTCGACTTCGGCACGCTTACCGAAGGCAGCGGCGTGGCCACCGCCTTCCTGCAACTCGCCAACGACGTCACTGGTCCCGCTGACCTGCTCGATGGCGCCTACGCTCTCGCGCTCAGCGACTTCCTGGCGAGCGGCTTTGTGTCTTTTGCCAATCTGGCGGCGGGGGCTTCGCAAGGTGGCCTGCAGATCTCGCTCGATACGCAGACCGTCGGCGACTTCAGCGACACCATCGTGCTCAAGGCGCTGGCGCACAACGGCAGCGGCTTCAGCGCCGCCTTCGACGACATCGTGCTCTCGGTCCTCGCCACGGTCCAAGCCGGCGGCCCACAGGTTCCCGAGCCTGGCACCTTGCTGCTGCTGACCATCGCGCTGGCGATGATCGTCATCCAGCGTCGCCGCGGGATGCTAAACTAAAGCCTAAAGCGGGTTCCTCGAAGGGGAACCCGCCTCGCTTTGGCCCCCGGCGACGGGGTGTTTTTGACCCGCACTCTTCTCGGGAGTACTCGATTGACCACCACGCAATATCGCGCCCTGGTGCTGCTGGGCGCGCTCGCGCTGTTTCTGGCGATTGTCGACTCGCTGATGTTCAGCGGCAACCGGCAGGCGCAGAACGAACTGGCCAGCCGTGGCCAGTTCATCCAGCAAAGCTTGCAGCTGGAGCCGCTCTACCAGTCCTTGATCAAGTCACTGGCTGACCTGGCGGCCAGGGATAACGACGCCGCCTTGCGCGAATTGCTGGCTTCGCAGGGGATCACTTTCAGCGCCACTCCGCAAACTGGCCCGGCACGGTGATCGGGATGGATGAACAGAAACCTTCAAGCTATTTCGTCCCGGTGTTGTTGATCGCCCTGGCGCTGGTGGTCTGGTTCGGTTTCCAGGCGAGCCACCTGTACCAGGAGCGCGGGCAGCTGGCGAGCCTGCGTGACAATCAGGAAGCAACCTACCAGAACGCCAAGAAAATGCGTGCCCAGCTCGACTCGCTGGCAGCGGGCACGCAGAAGCTCGCCAGCGCCGGCAACAAGAACGCCCAGGTGGTGGTGAGTGCGCTCCAGCAGCGCGGTGTCACGATCAACGCCGAGGAAAAGAAAACCCCGTAGGTCGGCAGCAGTAGAGCGCAGGCGTCCGACAAGGTTTTCGGGTCTGGTTGGGAGCGGGTCGATCGACCTTGCACGGCTCCCATCTGCCGCGCTGGACTCTCTTTTCCTGCCAGCACCGGCCGCCTGGCGGACCCCGGACACGCAAATCCCTGCAGGTCGGTCGCACGGCGTTTTGCCGGCCGGCGTTCAGGCGCTAAGATGACGGGCTTCGCGCCCCGGTGGCGCCGCCCGGACCCGCAATGAACCTCCTCAAGACGCTCGCCACCGTCAGCAGCATGACCCTGCTGTCGCGCGTGCTCGGCTTTGTGCGCGACTTCGTGATCGCCCGGACCTTTGGTGCCGGGATGCTGACCGACGCTTTCTTCGTCGCCTTCAAGCTGCCCAACCTGTTGCGCCGCCTGTTTGCCGAAGGCGCCTTCTCGCAAGCCTTCGTACCAGTGCTCGGCGAATACAAGAACAGGCGCGGCATTGACGAAACCCGGCAGCTGGTCGACCGCGTCGTCAGCCTGCTGTTTCTCGTCGTCCTGGCGGTGACGCTCCTGGGAATGGCCGCCGCGTCGCTGCTGGTCTACATTTCCGCGCCGGGCTTCACCGACGACCCCGAAAAGTTCGCGCTGACCGTCCAGCTGACACGCATCACCTTCCCGTACATCCTGTTCATGTCACTGGTTGCGCTGGCCGGCGGCGTACTCAACACCTGGAGCCGCTTTGCCGTACCCGCTTTCACGCCGGTGCTGCTCAACGTCTCGTTCATTCTCATGGCGCTTTATGCCGCGCCGCATTTCGACCCGCCGATCATGGCTCTGGGCTGGGCGGTTTTTCTCGGCGGAGCCCTGCAACTGGCGTTCCAGCTCCCGGCCCTGCGGCGCATCGGCATGCTGCCACGCTTCTCGCTGACCCTGCGCGACGACGGCGTACGGCGAATCTTCCGGCTGATGGGGCCTGCCGTCCTCGGCGTTTCGGTGGCGCAGGTGAGCCTCTTGCTGAACACCGTCTTTGCGTCGTTCCTGACCACCGGCAGCGTCTCCTGGCTCTATTACGCCGATCGCCTGATGGAGTTTCCGGCCGGCATGCTCGGCGCAGCTCTGGGGACCGTTCTCCTCCCCTCACTGGCCAGGTACCACGCCGGCGAGCAACACGACGAGTACTCCCAACTGCTCGACTGGGGCTTGCGGCTGACTTTCCTGCTCGCCGCCCCGGCCGCTCTGGCGCTGGCGATTCTCGCCGTGCCACTGATCACGACGCTGTTCTACCACGGCGCGTTCACCGTTACCGACGTGTTGATGACCCGCAACGCGCTGCTCGCCTACAGCGTCGGCCTGCTCGGCCTGATCCTGGTGAAAGTGCTTGCCCCGGGTTTCTACGCCCGCCAGAACGTGCGCACGCCGGTCAAGATCGCTCTGCTCTCGCTGGCCGCCACGCAAATCATGAACCTGCTCCTGATCGGCTCCCTGCAGCATGCCGGACTGGCGCTATCCATCGGCCTGGCGGCGTCCCTGAACGCCGGCTTGCTGTACCTTGGCTTGCGGCGGCAAGGCGTCTACACCCCGCAAGCCGGCTGGTTTCTGTTCTACGGCCGGCTGGCGCTGGCCATGGCGGCGATGGGTGCGACGCTGTGGTTCACCACCGGTGACGCGAACGCCTGGCTGAGCTGGAAACTGGGCGAACGCCTGCTGCGTCTTTCGCTGGTCATCGCTATCGGTGCGGCGGTTTACTTCGCTACACTATGGGTCGTCGGCTTTCGCGTCCGCGACTTCAGGCGCAGTGCGGCCGAGTAATCAATCAGGAGAGGAGCAGCGATGAAATTGACCACCCATAGCTTCAAAGACGGCCAGCAAATCCCCGGCGACTTTGCCTTTGGCATCGTCGACCCCGAGTACCATGTCGGCCTGGGCAGCAATCGCAACCCGCAACTGGCGTGGAGCGACACGCCGGCCGGCACACGGTCTTTTGCGCTGATCTGTCACGACCCGGACGTCCCGAGCCAGGGTGACGACGTCAATCAGGAGGACCGCACGGTACCCGCATCACTGCCGCGCCTGGACTTCTTTCACTGGGTGCTGTTCGATCTCCCCGCAAGCCTGAGCGAAATCGGCGAAGGCGAGTTTTCCAACGACGTCACGCCCCGTGGCAAGCCTGGTCCGCACGCCCCGCACGACTCGCGCCAGGGCGTCAACGACTACACCAGCTGGTTTGCCGGGGACCATGACATGCGTGGCGACTATTACGGCTACGACGGCCCTTGCCCACCGTGGAACGACGAGATCGTCCACCATTACGTGTTTACGATTTTCGCTCTCGACGTAGCCCAGCTGGACGTCGCCGGTACGCTGACCGGCCAGCAGCTCCGCGCAGCAATGCAGGGACACGTCCTGGCACAGGCGAGCCTGAGCGGAACCTACACGCTCAATCCGGCGCTGATCGCCGCCGGGTAGACCTGCAACGGGCAAAGAAAAGGGCCGCATCAGCGGCCCTTTGCATACAGCGGGCATCACAACCCGCCCGTTGACTGCGCTCGCTACTGCACGCTGACCTCGACGCGACGCGCGTCGGCAGGATCGCCGGAGCCGACCGTCAGCGCCGGTTTCTTCATCTCGATACGCGCCTCGGCAATGCCGACGTTCTTCAGCGCCTCGGCGACGGCCATCGCGCGGTTCTTCGCCAGATCGGCATTGGCCTCCGGGCTGCCGCTATCGTCGTGGAAGCCGGCAATGACCAGCTTCGCATTCGGGTTGGCCTTGGCGTAGACGACCACCAGTTCAAGCGTCGCCGCCGCATCGGCCGGCAGTGCCGCCGAGCCCGATTCGAAGTGCATCTTGGCGGCCGGTAGCGCCGCCATGGCGGTCGCCGGCGCGGCTGCCGCGTGTGCGGCGTCGGCTGGTTTGACGCCACCCGCGGGAACCATCAGGGGAACGATCATCAAAGCGACGATGTTGATGATCTTGATCAAGGGGTTGACCGCCGGGCCAGCCGTATCCTTGTACGGGTCGCCGACGGTATCGCCGGTCACCGACGCCTTGTGGGCGTCGGAGCCTTTGCCGCCGAAGTGGCCGTCCTCGATGTACTTCTTGGCGTTATCCCAGGCACCACCACCGGTGGTCATCGAGATGGCGACGAACAGGCCGGTGATGATCGTTCCCATCAGCAGGCCACCCAGCGCCTTCGGTCCAAGCAGCAGCCCGACGACCACCGGCACCAGCACCGGCAGCAGCGACGGAACGATCATCTCGCGGATCGCCGCGGCGGTCAGCATGCCGACCGCGCGGGAGTAATCCGGCTTCGCCTTGCCTTCCATGATGCCCTTGATTTCCTTGAACTGCCGGCGCACCTCGATAACCACCGCGCCGGCCGCGCGGCCCACCGCCTCCATTGCCATGGCGGCGAAGAGGTAGGGAATCAGGCCGCCGAGAAACAGGCCGATGATCACCATGTGGTCCGAGAGGTCGAAGCGCAGGCTGCCACCGAAGTTGGTTTCCAGGGCATGGGTGTAGTCGGCGAAGAGCACCAGTGCCGCCAGACCGGCGGAGCCGATGGCGTAGCCCTTGGTCACCGCTTTGGTGGTGTTGCCGACGGCGTCGAGCGGGTCGGTCACGTCACGGACCGATTTCGGCAGACCGGACATTTCGGCGATGCCACCAGCGTTGTCGGTGATCGGACCGTAGGCGTCGAGCGCGACGATGATCCCGGTCATGGACAGCATCGAGGTCGCGGCGATGGCAATACCGTACAGGCCAGCCAGAGCAAAGGTGATGTAGATCGCGGCGCACACGGAAAGCACTGGCAGCGCACACGCCTTCATCGAAACAGCCAGACCGGCGATGATGTTGGTACCGTGACCGGTGGTCGATGCTTCGGCAACCCGCTTGACCGGCGCAAAGTCGGTGCCGGTATAGTACTCGGTGATCCACACCAGCAGTCCGGTCAGCACCAGACCGACCGCCGCCGCCCCGAAGATGCTCCCCGAACTGACCAGCTTGCCGTCGGCGAGCGTCACCCCGTCACCCAGAAGCATGGTGGTCACCGGATAGAAGGCGACCAGGGCCAGCGCGCCGGCGACCGCCAAGCCGCGGTAGAGGGCGTTCATGATCTTGCCGCCGTCGTTGGCCTTGACGAAGAAGCAGCCAATGATCGAAGCAATGATCGATACGCCGCCGAGGACCAGCGGGTAGATGATCAGGTTGTCGTTGGCGCCGGCAACGCCCTTGAGCATCATCGCGCCGAGGACCATCGTCGCCACCACGGTCACCGCGTAGGTCTCGAAGAGGTCGGCCGCCATGCCGGCGCAGTCACCGACGTTGTCGCCGACGTTGTCGGCGATCACCGCCGGGTTGCGCGGGTCGTCCTCGGGAATTCCGGCCTCGACCTTGCCAACCAGGTCGGCGCCGACGTCGGCGCCCTTGGTGAAGATCCCGCCACCCAGTCGCGCAAAGATCGAGATCAGCGAGCCGCCGAAAGCCAGGCCAACCAGCGGTTCGACCGCGTGCTGGAAATCACCGCCAGCTCCCCGCAGCACGGCGTAGTAACCCGCCACCCCGAGCAGGCCCAGACCGACAACCAGCATGCCGGTGATCGCGCCACCCTTGAAGGCCACATCGAGCGCTGCGGCAATGCCGTTTCGCGCGGCTTCAGCCGTGCGCACGTTGGCGCGAACCGAGACGTTCATCCCGATGAAGCCGGTAGCTCCCGAGAGAACCGCTCCGATCAGGAAGCCGATGGCCATCGCCTTGCCGAGAGCCAGCCAGATCACCACGAAGAGCACCGCCCCGACGATGGCAATCGTCGTGTACTGCTTGGCGAGATAAGCCGACGCACCCTCCTGAATGGCCTTGGCTATTTCCTGCATGCGTGGGTTGCCAGCTGGCAACGCGAGAATCCATTTCGTCATTGCAGCCCCATAAAGCACTGCAATGACCGCGCATACCAGCGCGAACACCAGATACGACGACATAAGCAACCTCCCTCTCTAAAATTTCGCAGTCCCGTGGGTGACACCCTGCGGGCCGGATTTACCCCTGTCAGCTACTCTATACGAATCAGGCCGAGCTTGTAAGCACCTCACCCGCACGCTTGCCACGCCCCCGAACCCCAAACGCTGAACCCCAAAGCATCCCCGAGCGGTTCGGGGCACGACGTACAGCGAGTCCAACCGCAACCGCTCTGGTCCCCGCCCGGTGACTACGCGAGCGGCGGCCAGCGACGCAACTCAGGCGGCGAACACAGGCCCTTGCCAGTGCAGCACAGACCGGTCACGCGCCTGGGCGGCGGCCTCAACGCGGTCCCCAGAAGAACTATCGACAAAGTCCGAGCGGCGACGTCGATGCGTGAGGCACCGGGAAATCCCGCCCGCCCCCCTGCAGTCATTGCCAGCGCCTAGCGCAGCGCATCGAAAGCCGCCGTCCTGATCTCTTCGACGCTTCCGACGCCGGCGATTCGGCGGCACTTCGGCGCCAGCGGATCGCCGGTGGCGGCCCACCTGCGATAGTACTCAAGCAGAGGCCTGGTCTGCGAATGATAGATTTCCAGGCGCTTTCTGACTGTCTCTTCCTGGTCATCGCCGCGCTGGATCAGGGTCTCGCCGGTGACATCGTCCCGGTCTGCGACCCTGGGGGCGTTGAAGCGAACGTGATAGGTACGCCCGGAAGCCGGATGAACGCGACGCCCGCTCATGCGCTCGATTATTTCCTTGTCGGCCACGTCAATTTCGAGCACGTAGTCGAGCGCCACGCCAGCGACCTTCATCGCCTCGGCTTGCGGCAGGGTTCTCGGGAAACCGTCGAAGAGGTAGCCGCCGCGGCAGTCATCCTGCTGCAGCCGATCATGAACCAGGCCAATAATGATTTCGTCGGACACCAGGCCACCCCCGTCCATGACCTTCTTCGCTTCCACCCCGAGTGGCGTACCGGCTTTCACCGCAGCCCGCAGCATGTCGCCGGTGGAAATCTGTGGAATACCGTACTGCTCACAAATGAACTGCGCCTGGGTGCCTTTTCCGGCCCCCGGCGCACCTAGCAGGATGAGTTTCATGCGTCGCCTTCGTTGATAGTCAAATCGAACAAATTATCCAGAAGTTCAGACACTTGCGCTTAATCTACAGGACCCAGGCAGCACCATGTCGTGCTTGACACGCCGCACGGTACCCGCAAACGCACGCACGGTCAAACCTTTTTGAACCACTCCTGCAACCGGCGCGCATCGTCCGGGGTGTCGACCCCCGCTGCCGGCAGGTGGTCGACAATCGCCACACTGATCCGGAATCCGTGCCATAGGGCGCGTAGTTGTTCAAGCGCTTCAATACCTTCCAGCGGCGAAGGGGTCAGCCCGGAATAGCGACGCAGGAAGTGCGCCCGATAGGCGTACAGCCCGACGTGCCGATACGCGGGCATGGCGGCCGGCAGCGTCTCGCCACCGGCTTCGCGGGCAAAATGGTCACGCGCGTAGGGGATCGGTGCACGCGAAAAATAGAGCGCGTCGCCGACGGCATTACGCACCACCTTGACAATGTTGGGGTTGAAGAAGTCCGCCGCATCGGCCAGCGGATGCGCCACCGTGGCGATCTCGGCACCACTCTCGGCCAGCTGCGCGGCCGTCCGGGCGATCAGTGCGGGATCGATCAATGGCTCGTCGCCCTGCACGTTGACCACCATCGTGTCATCGTCCCAGCCGGCGACCGCGGCCACCTCGGCCAGACGGTCGGTACCGGTGGCGTGATCGCTGCGGGTCAGCAATGCGCGCAGCCCGTGCCGTTCGGCAGCCGCCAGCACCTCCGGATGGTCGGTGGCCACCAGCACCTCGTCGGCGCCGGCGAGCAGCGCGCGCTCGGCAACGCGCACGACCATCGGTTTGCCACCAAGGTCGAGCAGCGGCTTGCCCGGCAAGCGCGTCGACGCGTAGCGCGCGGGGATGACCACCTTGAATTGCAGCACGGCTTGCATCGCGGCGCCGGACGTCAGAGCAAGTCGGCAGTCAGCTGGCGCGCTTCGTCCTGGAGCATGATCGGAATGCCATCGCGAATCGGGAACGCCAGACGGCAGGGTTTGCAGATCAGTTCCGATTCGGCCTTGCGGTATTCGAGATTAGCCTTGCAGATCGGGCAGACGAGAATGTCAAGCAGGCGTGCGTCCATGCAGTTTCTCCAGAATTGTCTCGAACAGAGCGGCACGACCCGGGGGAGTGCCGACCACCGCCTCGACCGGCAGCACCCAGGCCTCGCCGCTCGCAATCGCCGCGCATTTTACCGCATCTTTCTCGGTCATCAGCAGCACGGCGTTGTCGGCGAAAGCCAGATCGGCCGTGTCATACGGGTGGTGATCGGGAAATGGATGCGCTTCGAAAGCGAGCCCTAGATCCCTGAGCTGCCGAAAGAAACGGCCGGGGTCGCCGATCCCGGCGATGGCGTGCAGTGGCCGGCCCCGCAAGGAATCGGCATCGCAACTGCGTGACTCGCCGCTGCAGGCGACAAAGCGCTGGCCGATCAACTGCATGTCGAACTGCGGCAAGTCCCCGGCGGCGCCCAACGGCGACCGCTCCGGACGGCCGTTCCATACCACCGCGGTCACGCCCGCCAGCCGCGGCAACGGCTCGCGCAAAGGCCCGGCCGGCAACAGCCAGCCGTTGCCGGTGCCGCGCCCGTCGAAGACCGCCAGTTCGACCGAGCGCTGCAGGCGATAGTGCTGCAGGCCGTCGTCGGAGACGATCACATCGCATTCGGGGTGCGCAGCCAGCAGAGCTTGCCCTGCCGCGGCACGGTCGCGGCCGACGTAAACCGGCGCGCCGCTGCGCCGGGCCAGCAACAGCGGTTCATCACCCACCTCCGCAGAGGCGGAGCCGGCCACGACCGCTCGCACGCTCTCGTCGCTGCCGCCGTAGCCGCGACTGATGATCCCCGGTTGCCAACCGTGCTCGCGCAGACAGCGCACCAGCCACAGCACCAATGGGGTCTTGCCGCTGCCGCCGACGGTCAGGTTGCCGACGACGACCACCGGCACCGGCAGGCGATACGAACGCAGCACACCGCAGCGGTACAGCCAGCGCCGTAGCCAGACCAGCACCCCGAAAAGCAACGAGAGAGGTAGCAATGGCCACAGCACCGCAGCCAGTCGCCGCTCGTACCAGCGCTGCGGCAGGCACTGCGCGACACCGCCAGCAGCCATCAGCGCGGTGATTGGGTGGCGAAGGAAATGCGCGGATAGCCTGCGGCCTGCGCCGCCTGCATGATATCGACGACGCTCTGGTGCGTCGCCTTGGCATCGGCATTGATCACCACCACCGGGTCCTTGGCGTCTCCGACCGCGCGCCGCAACGCTTCGCTGATCGCCTGAACACTGACCTTGCCCAGCGGCGCCTTGTTGACCAGCACCTCACCGGCAGGGGTCACGGTCACGTTGACCTCGTTCGGTTGCTCCGTCTGCTTGCTGGCATCAGCGGTCGGCAGGTTGATCTCGAGACCGGAAAACTTGGCATAGGTGGTCGTCAGCATCAGAAAGATGATGATCACCAACAGCACGTCAATGAACGGAATCAGGTTGATCTCCGGGACGTCACTGGCGCGAACACGGCGAAAGTTCATCGTCCGCTCCTCAGGACTTGCGTTCGCCGTGCAGAACCTCGACCAGACGCACTGCCTGATGCTGCATCTCGATGACGAAGCTGGAAACCAGGGCGCGGAAATGCCGCCAGAAGATCATGCTTGGAATGGCGATCAAGAGCCCGAAACCGGTGTTGTACAGGGCCACCGAAATACCATGCGCGAGCTGCAAGGGGTTGCTGCCACTCGGCGCCTGCGACGCGAAGATCTCGATCATCCCGACGACGGTGCCGAACAATCCCATCAGCGGGCTGATCGAGGCGATCGTGCCCAGCGTCGTCAGGTAACGCTCGAGGTCGTGCGAAACGACGCTGCCGGTCTCCTCGATCGCCTCTTTCATGATCTCGCGCGAACTGCTCTCGTTGCGCAAACCAGCCGCCAGCACCCGACCGAGCGGCGAATGCGCCTCGAGATCGGCGATCATCGCGGTACTGGCGCCGTTCTGCCTGAACTCGGCGACCACTCGCTGCAGCAGGCCCGGCGGAACGACTTTGGCGCTGCGCAGCGCCACCGAGCGCTCGATGATCAGCGCAACAGCGAGGATCGACGCCAGCAGCAAGGGCCAGATCGGCCAACCAGCAGCCTGAAGGATGGAAAACACGGTGTACCCCGGGATATTTTCAAGGGGGGAACTTTAGCCTGCGACGGCGATTGCGGCAAGTGCTGGCGCGGCCTCCGGCGCTCTGCCAATCCACAGGAGCTGTGGATAAAGCGGCTGGCAGCCTGTTGGCACGGCCGCCAAACTGCCTGTCCACAAGAACTTTTTCCGCGTGCCAGCGAAACGTGCGGCCACCACAGGAAGATGGTCAGTCACCGCCGCCAAGCCGGCTGCGGGTCACTGCGTCGGCGCGATCGCTGGCGCGAGAAGCCAACCCGAAGTGCGGGTACCGGCAGCAGCCATGTAGAATTCGCGGATGTCAAATCCCGCCCCCGCCAGACCCGGCTTCGCAGCCGACTCCCCGACCAGCGCGGTGATTCCTGTTTCGCTGCTCAATCGCCTGGCGCGCGAAAGACTAGAATCGTCCTTTCCGCTGTGCTGGGTCGCTGGCGAGGTGTCCAACCTCAGCCATGCGCCTTCGGGACACGTTTATTTCTCGCTCAAGGACAGCGCCGCGCAAGTTCGCTGCGTGATGTTCCGCAGCCGCGCTCAGGTCCTCGGCTGGCGCCTGGAAAACGGCCTGCAGATCGAGGCGCGCGTACTGGTCACACTCTACGAAGCACGCGGCGAATTTCAGCTAAACGTCGAGGCTGCGCGCCGCGGTGGCGTCGGCCGACTCTACGAGCAATTCCTTCGCCTCAAGGAAAAGCTTGAACGCGAAGGACTTTTCGCCAGCGAGATCAAGCGCGCCTTGCCCGCGTTTCCGCGCCGGGTTGGCGTCGTCACCTCGACGCAAGCGGCCGCCCTGCGCGACGTCCTGAGCACCCTCGCACGCCGCGCCCCGCAGGTCAGCATCGTGCTCTATCCGACGCCGGTGCAGGGAGAAGGCGCAGCCGCCCAGATCGCCGCCGCCATTCGCTGCGCCGGCGAGCGCCACGAGTGCGATCTGCTGATCGTCTGCCGTGGTGGCGGCAGCATCGAGGACCTGTGGGCTTTCAACGACGAGCTCGTGGCACGGGCGATTCGTGCCTGCGGGCTGCCGGTGATTTGCGGTGTCGGCCACGAAAGCGACTTCAGCATCGCCGACTTTGCCGCCGATCAGCGGGCGCCGACACCAACCGCCGCGGCCGAGCTGGCGGCACCCGAACGAGCTGCCCTGCTAGCGCGTCTGGCGGCCAGCGAAACGACGCTGCGCCGCCGGGTCGAGCAGCTCCTCAACCAGCGGAGCCAACAGCTCGACTGGCTGGCGCGCCGCCTGCTACATCCGGCACAGGCTCTCGCCGCTCAGCGCGAGCGCCTGCGCAATCTGCAGCGGCGGCTCGCTGCCGGCCAGCGGCTGGTCAGCGCGCAAGCGCGCGGCGAGCTCGCCAGCTTCGGCCGCCGGCTGCTGCTCAACCGCCCCGATCCGGGGCGCCAGGCCAGCCGGCTGGCGGCGCTGGCGCCGCGACTGCGCAGCGCCTGGCACGAAATCCGGCAACACAAGGCCGCCGACCTGGACCGCCTGCACCACGGCCTGGCGCACCTCAACCCGCAGGCGGTCCTGGCGCGCGGCTACAGCGTTGTCGCCGACGACCAGGGGCAGCTCATCCGCGACAGCCAGACCCTCGAGCCAGGCCAGAGGATTGCGGTGTTGTTCCACCGCGGTCGCGCCGACGCAGCCGTGCTGGCGGTGAATCAGGCTGAGCCGCCGGACCCGCCCCTATCGCGCGAAGGATTCTGAGCTCTCGAAAGCTCTTGATCGGAGTCGCGCAAGGAGGCCGGGCCCGGCAGCGGGTCGCCCCTGGTTGCCGCCAACAGCGGCGCCAAGAGCCAATGGCTGCCGACCCCCCAAATTCATTCTCGCCACCCGACTCTCTCCGATCGCGTAGCCGATCGGTCACGGCGACAGACTATGGGGAAGTTGCGCCAAGCGCCGCGGCGACACCGGCAGCCTATGGCTCGCGCCTGGCCAGGAAGCGGTCAAGCTGCGCTGCGAACGCTTGCCGGTCGCGCTGGCTGAAAGCCGCCGGCCCGGAGAGGTTGACACCGCTGCCGCGCAGCTCTTCCATGAAATTGCGCATGTCCAGGCGTTCGCTGATGTTTTCGCGGGAATACAGATCACCGCGCGGATTCAAGGCGTGCGCGCCGCGGTCGACGACCTGCGCGGCCAACGGGATGTCAGCGGTTATCACCAGGTCGCCAGCTTGCAGCTCGTCCACGATGCGCGTGTCGGCGACATCGAAACCGGCCGGCACCTGCAGACAACGGATGTAAGGCGACGGTGGCACGCGCAGCGTCTGGTTGGCGATCAGGGTGGTGATGATCCCGGTGCGCTGTGCGGCGCGAAAGAGAATTTCCTTGATCACGCCGGGGCAGGCGTCGGCATCAACCCAGATTTGCATTTCGTGGCACCGTGATGGAGGCCTCCACGGTAGCAAGACAGCGCGTTCAACGCCAGCTGAGCCCCGTGCAAAACCCGTGCGAGAGCGCCTGCGAGAGGGCTCTGCCACGCCTCGCCGTTGGCACCGTTCCAAGGCGCCCCCCAACTTCTTCGGCTTTGCTGCCAACGAACCCTCGACCGCGGCCGCAGTCTGGGCTGGATCAACTCGCAGCGTTCCGCTCAGAAGACGTCTCCGGCACCGAGCTCGCTGCGACGCTGGTTGTCTTGCCGGCGTTCAGGTCGACTTGGCAACCGCAACGGCCTCGGCATGCGTTGCCCGGTCAATGTCGGTCGCGAACTGCGCACGGCGACATGCGAAAGGCAGCGCGCAATCGCCGTGAGCCGGTCCGGCCAAATGGACGGAATCGACTTGGAACTTGTGGCGTACCCCCAGCCAGGAAGGTCCGGTTGCTGTCGCCAGCGGCGCCAATGCCGGAGATCGGACCGGCGCCACGACTGTCCTGCTCGTTGCTTTCCATCCGTATGTCTCCTGAAACCACTCGTTGTCTTGGTCTGGTTGCATCGTAGGAAGCGGATCAGCAATACGGAAATGCCATGAATTGCTCTATTGATGCGATACTCACACAGGTCGAAGCGTGGATGATCGGCAAGAGTTAAGAGTTGTAACAGGAGGCGGCGCAGGTGAAGATCGATTTCGATGGCATCCAGGCCTTCGTTGCCATTGCCGAGCTTGGCGGCTTCAGCAAGGCGGCTGAATACCTGCATGTAACACAGACGGCGCTGACGCGCCGCCTGCAGAAGCTGGAAGCCTATCCCGACCTGCGGCTGCTCGAACCGCGGCCGGACGCGATTTCATGCCGTAAGCGAAGGGAATCGTCGACGACGTCACGCGCGTCGTCGGGCGACTCAAGGACACGTCCAGGCAGGGTGGCGGAAAATTCACCCTCGCCTGCATCCCGACCATGACTTCGCGCAGACTGCCGGAATCAATGCGCCGTTACGCGCTGATTCATCAGGCCAATCGCATCCGGATCGCCGATGCCAACGGCTTCGAGGTCCGCCATCGGTCGACCGCGGTCGGCCTGGTCGCCGCCGGGGTCGGCGTTGCCATCCTCCCTGCGGCGACGCTCGAAGAAGGCGCGGACCATGGCCTTTGCCGCCTCCCGCTCGTCAGACCGGTAATCAAACGCAAGGTCTGCATGATCACCAAGCGCAACAGCACGCTGTCCCCGGCGGCGAGCGCTTTCTTTGATCTGCTGATGACGCAGGAGAGTGTGGTGGGCCAGTCATGATTACTCTTGTCCTCGGCCTGGTGATCTTTCTCGGTGTGCATTCGCTGCGCATTTTCGCCGATGGCTGGCGCAGCCAGGTGCGTACGCGCATCGGCGTGAACGCCTGGAAGGGCGGCTACTCCCTGCTCTCTCTGCTCGGCTTCGGGCTGCTGGTCTGGGGTTACGGGCAGGCACGGCTTGATCCCGTGCAGCTGTGGACTCCGATGATCGGAACGCGCCATCTCGCGGCGCTCCTGATGCTGCCGTCGTTCATCCTGCTGGCCGGCGCGTATGTGCCGCAGAACGGCATCAAGGCACGCGTGCACCATCCGATGGTGCTGGCCGTCAAGGTCTGGGCGCTGGCGCACCTGCTGGCCAACCACACGCTGGCCGACCTGGTACTTTTCGGCAGCTTGCTGGTCTGGTCCGTGCTCGATTTCCGCTCGTCAAGGCAGCGCGATCGCGCCGCTGGCACCGTCTATCCGGCGGGTACCCTGACCGGCAGCGTCGCCACGGTGGCGGTGGGCGCGGTGGCCTGGGCGGTGTTCGCGTTCTGGGCGCACGCCTGGCTGTTTGGCGTGCGGCCATTCGGCTGAAGCGCCTGCGCTTGCAACGTGAGGCGAGCTGTCGCCCGCGACAGCAAGTGGCACCCAGCCCAAGCCCGTTGCAGGCGGACGTGATGGCGCCAGCCTGAGGCATTCCCCGAACGAACGATCAGCGCTTGCGGCGAGAGTCGGGCAAACGTCGTCCTCGCCATGCCGCTGCCCGGCGAACGCGAGCGGCCCTGCGAGATCGTCGCCCCACCCCTGGGCGCCGATCGGGCTGAGCGCCTGGAGGCGCTGCTGGCACCGGCTCGCGAGTTCGGACCGCCTGGTCGAGCATTGCTCGCGTTCGCCCCTTGTCGCCGCCTGCGTCATCGGTGCTCCCGCAGGCGCTTCTCGATCCCGACGATGAGGTAGGCCAGTACGCCGACCGCGAAAATCTCCAGCCACTGGCGGACGCCGATTGGCGCCGTCGCAAACAGTCGGTTGAGCAACGGCAGGTAGGTCAATAGGGCCTGCAGGACGGCCATCATCACGACGCCGTACCACACCGCAGGATTGGCGAACAGGCCGACGTGCAGTGCGGAGCGCGTCAGCGAACGGCAGTTGAAGAGATACATCGCCTCGACGACGACGAAGACGTTGAGGGCGACGGTGCGCGCTTCGGCCAACGGCTGCCCGAGCGCGATTTCGCGCAGGAAGAGCCCGAAGGAACCGGCAAGCAGCAGCAGGCTGACCAGCACGATCCGCCAGACCAGCGCCCGGTCGAGAATCGGCGTACCCGGCTGGCGCGGTTTGCGCTGCATGACGTTTGCCTCGATCGGCTCGAAGGCCAGCATCAGCCCGAGGAACACCGCGGTGGTCATGTTGATCCACAGAATCTGCAGCGGCGTGATCGGCAAGGTGACTCCGGCGACAACGGCCGCCAGGATCACCAGGCCCTCGCCGAAGTTGGTCGGCAGCGTCCAGGTAATGAACTTCACCAGGTTGTCGTAGACTCCCCGCCCTTCCTCGACCGCCGCCTCGATGGCCGCGAAATCGTCGTCGGTGAGCACCATGTCGGCTGCATCCTTGGCCACTTCGGTGCCGGCCATCCCCATCGCGATCCCGATGTCGGCCTGCTTCAGCGCTGGCGCGTCGTTGACGCCGTCGCCGGTCATCGCCACCACCTCGCCATTGGTCTGCAGCGCACGCACCAGTCGCAGCTTCTGTTCGGGCTCGACGCGGGCAAAGACGTTGACCGTCCTGACAACCTCGCACAAACGCTGGTCGTCGAGTACCGCCAGTTCGGCGCCGGTAAGCGCACTCTCGCCGGCCTGGGCGATAGCCAGTTGGCGGGCGATCGACAGTGCCGTGACGGCATGGTCGCCGGTGATCATCTTGACCGCGATGCCGGCGGCGTGACAGGTATTGACCGCGGCAAGGGCTTGCGGGCGCGGTGGGTCGATCATCCCCACCAGCCCGATGAACTCCAGGCCGGCATCCGCGCTGCTCTGGTCCAGCACTGCTGCCGGGCCGCCGACCAGACGGGCCATCGCCAGAACCCGCAAGCCTTCGCCAGCCATCTCGCGGGCGGCGCTGGCGACCTCGTCCTGGCGCAGCGGCACCGTCTGACCGTCAGCGTCGAGCATGCGCACCGAGCGCGGCAGCAACTGCTCCAGCGCACCCTTGAAATAGACCACCTGCCGTCCTTCGATCTGGTGCAAGGTCGCCATGTACTGTCGTGCCGAATCGAAGGGGATTTCGTCGAGGCGGGGGCAGGTCTTGAGGACGCTGCGCTCGTCGAGCCCAGCCTTGCGCGCGACGACCAGCAGCGCGCCTTCGGTAGGGTCGCCGACGACCTCCCAGCGCCCGTTGTCGCTGGTCAGCCCGGCGTCGTTGCAGAGCACGCCGGCCAGCAGGCATTCACGCGCCGCGCCGGCGATCTGCTCGCCGCTGCCAAGCTGACCGTCCGGCGAGTAACCGCTACCGCTGACCGCGAGCTGCACGCCACCAGCGTACAGCTCGCGGACGGTCATCTGGTTCTCGGTCAGGGTGCCGGTCTTGTCCGAACAGATGACCGTCGTGCTGCCGAGCGTTTCGACCGCCGGCAACTTGCGGATGATCGCGCGTTTCCTGGCCATCCGCGACACACCAATGGCCAGGGTGATGGTCATCGCCGCCGGCAGCCCTTCGGGGATCGCCCCGACGGCCAGTGCCACCGCGGCCATGAACATCTCGAAGGCCGACGAACCGCGCCACATGCCGACGGCAAAGGTGAGCACCGCGAGCAGGCCGATAGCGATCAGCAGCCAGTTGCTGAACACCGCCATCTTGCGCGTCAGCGGCGTGGTCAGATCCGGGGCCTCGGCAATCAGCCGCGAGATGCGACCGGTTTCGGTGCGGTCGCCGGTCGCCACCACGACCCCTGCACCGCGACCGGTGATCATCACCGTACCGGCGTACGCCATGTTGCTGCGCTCGGCAAGGACGGTTTCCTTCGGCAGCACGTCGCCGTGCTTGGCGACCGCCGTCGATTCGCCGGTCAAGGCGGATTCGATGGCCTGCAACTCTTTGGCGCGGAACAGTCGCAGGTCGGCCGGAACCTTGTCGCCAGCGGCCAACAGCACCACGTCGCCAGGAACCAGTTCGGTCGATGGCAAACGCTGCTTGCCGCCGCCGCGCAGCACCGTCACCTCGCTACTGACCGAGCGCGCCAGCGCCGCCAGCGCATTCTCGGCGCGGCCCTCCTGGATGAAGCCGATTACCGCGTTGACCAGGGTGACGCCAAAGATCACCCCGGAATCGACCCACTCGCCGAGGAAAGCGGTGACCACGCCGGCTAGCAGCAGCACCACGACCAGTGGCTGGACGAACTGCAGGGCAAAGCGCAGCACGGGTCCTTTGCCCGGTCTTGCGGTAATCCGGTTCTCACCGTGCACGGCGCGACGAGCGAGCACCTCGCCTTCGGCAAGGCCGTCGTCGCAGCAGGCGGCCAGACGTGACGCCGCCTCGTCTGCGGCGATGTGATGCCAGTCGTTGTGCTCGGGTGGCTCGCTCATTCCGTTGCCCGACCGTCGAGCCGCCGGAGGCGGCCAGCACCGCGGGCGCTGTGGTCGAGCACGCTCACCACAGCCGATCGCCCGGATCGGTTCTTTCTTGCCGCCATCTGCTACGGATCATTTTGTTTTCCCGGGGTCGCATCGTTCGCCCGCTACATTATAGTGCAGCGGGCTCGCCACCTTTGTGGCTGGTATTTTCGCCCCCGCGAGAATCCGGACGGCGAACCGGCAGGACCGGCGAGGAGCAGGGCGCGCATCGCGTTGCGGCTTTGGCCCGCGAGGCGCAAACTCCGCCTACGGCGGCGTTGCCCGGCGTGCTGCTGTCGGAAAAATTGACAGTCGCCAGATGTTTTCTTCGTCTTTGGCACTAACCAGCTGACTGGAAGCTATTATTTAGCTTGGTTCAATTATTGCTTCCCAGACTTGGTCGTCCTGGATTGCTCGCATGCTTGGATATTTCAAACGCCGGTGCGTATTGCTCGGCTTGCTGCCAATGATGCTACTTGCGGCCAGCGTCGCAGCACACCCCATCGACCACGATGAGCAGCGACAGCGCAGCGACACCAGCGGCCGCCGTGAAGCACTGGCCGAGACCCCTGCGCTGGCCGAACCGCGTCAGCTAGGCGACGACGGCGTAGCCAGCGCCTTGCCGTCTGCGGGCAGTGACGACCGCCGTGCCGCCTGGCCTGGAGACGCTTCGCGTGGCGTCGAGCAGGAGTCATCAGCTTCATTGTTTGTGGCAGAACGGCCTGGTGGCGACCGGGACGCGAGCTTGACCGGCGTCGAGCAACGCGATCCGCTGGCCAGGGTGCTGCGTTCAGTGCTCAACGTGAATCGCCAGAGCGATGCGGGAGCAGCGGCTTCATCGGCGCCACGGGCAGCGCGTACCGACCAGCAGACTGGCCTGGAACTCGACGGGGACCTCGCCGCGGCGGCCCTGAAGATGGAGGAATCGCTGGCGGAGGTGGTCCGCGAGGCGCTCGATGCGCGCGTCGACGACGACGGCCGGGTCACTTTCTCGCTGGCTGGCCTGGCCGGTTTTCACCTTACCTCGCGCGACGGAGCGGTGTTGCTTGGCCACGGCGACACCACGCTGGCACTCACTCGGGACACCGGCGGCTCCCTTGAGCGCCGAGTTGCCGAACTGGACGCTGAACGCTCGCAGCAGGAGTTGCCGCCGCAGGGTGCCAATCTGTTGGGCGAGTTGCTCAACACCGTCGTCGCCATGCTCCGCTATCCGCTGGTCTGGGTGGTGGTCTTGATGCTGGTGATCGGCAAGATCGCGCTGATGATCGCTACTGCGCAGACCAGGAAGCGGTCACGGTCCCACCGGGTCAGCGCCGGCAGCCAACAGACCAAGGTCAAGCGTTCCCGCTCCCGGTACAAGCTGCGCTCCAGAGTCCGGCTCCAGCAACACTGAGCGGCCGTGCATCGGCCCGAGGCCGTCGCCGCTGCGCTCCGATCGCTGCCAACCCGGCCCACCTGGCCGCCCTGAAATCCCCGGGCTGGATTCAGCGGCTATCTCCAAGTATCCGTTTTAAAATGCCATTTCGTTCCGGAGCCGGCTACTCCCGCTTGCGGTATACTGCAAGCGTCGCCGCTGCACGTTCATTCCTCGCGGCCTTCCTTCTGATCTCTCCACTCCCCAGGAACCCATCATGTTGCAGAAATCTGCCTCTTTCCCTGGAATTCAGGGCCCTATCGTCACGATCGTCATGGACGGCTACGGGATTGCCAGGTCCGACCTCGGCAGCGCCATCGCTGCCGCCAGGAAGCCCACGCTCGATCGCCTGTTTGCCAATTACCCGAACATCAGCCTGCGCGCGCATGGCATCGCTGTCGGCATGCCGTCCGACGACGACATGGGTAACTCCGAAGTCGGCCATAACGCCATCGGCGCCGGACAGGTTTACAGCCAGGGCGCCTCGCTGGTCGCCGACGCCATCGCTGCCGGGTCGATCTGGCAGGGGGCGGCGTGGCAACAGGTCGTCGCCGGCGCCAAGGCCGGGCGCGGCGTGCTGCATTTTCTGGGCCTTTTTTCCGACGGCAACGTGCATAGCCACATCGACCACCTGCGGGCGATGATCGTTCGCGCCAGGGACGAAGGAGTGCAGGCCGTGCGGGTGCATATCCTGCTTGATGGACGCGACGTTCCGGAGACCAGCGCGCTCGACTATGTGCTGCCCTTCGAGGCCTTTCTGGCCGAAGTCAGCGTCGGCGGCTTCGACGCCCGCATTGCCTCGGGTGGCGGCCGGATGAAGATCACCATGGACCGCTACGAGGCGAACTGGAAGATGGTCGAGAACGGCTGGCAAACGCACGTCCTCGGCCAAGGTGAGCAGTACGGCAGCGCTTCGGCTGCCGTCGAGGCGCTGCGCGTCAAGTTTCCGGGAACCATCGATCAAGACCTGCCGCCGTTCGTGATCGGCAACGACGGCCAGCCGGTCGGGACCATCGAGGACGGCGATTCGGTAGTCTTCTTCAACTTCCGCGGTGACCGCTCGATCGAAATCACGCGCGCTTTCGAAGAAGCGGCTTTCGACAAGTTCGATCGGCTGCGCGTGCCGAAGGTGACCTACGCCGGCATGTTGCAGTACGACGGCGACCTGAAGCTCCCCAAGCGCTTTCTGGTCGATCCACCGGCGATTCTCGATACCATGGGCGAATGGTTTGCCAAGGCCGGAATCACCCAGTTCGCCTGCTCCGAGACGCAGAAATTCGGGCACGTGACGTATTTCTGGAACGGCAACCGCTCGAACAAGTTCGACGGCGAGACCTATCAGGAGGTGCTGAGCGACGTGGTTCCCTTCGAACAGCGGCCGTGGATGAAGGCCGCCGAGATCGCCGACGCGATGATCGCCGCGCTGCAGAGTGGCCAGTACCGGACTTTGCGCTGCAACTTCGCCAACGGTGACATGGTCGGCCACACCGGCAGTTTCCGGGCGGCGACGATGGCCATCGAGGCGGTGGACCTGCAACTGGCGCGGATCCTGCCGGTCATCGACGCGCTGGGCGGCGTGGCGCTGATCACCGCCGACCACGGCAACGCCGACGAGATGTACGAAATCGACAAGAAGACCAAACAACCGGCGAAAAACATCGACGGCTCATTCAAGGCCAAGACCGCGCACACCCTGAATCCGGTGCCGTTCATCCTTTACGACAACGTCAGCGGCGGCAGGCTGGGTCTGCAGCAGACGCCCACCGCCGGCCTCTCGAACATCGCGGCGACGATCGCCAATCTGCTCGGTTTCGAAAAACACGCCAAGTGGGACGATAGCCTGCTGGTCGTCAAGTAGCGCCCAGTCGTCGCACCGGTGTAACTCGCAGAGAGCGCCTCAGTACCCCGGACGGCCGCCGCAGGGCGGCCGTCGTTGTTCAGGGAAGGCGCTGCTCCAGCGCGTAGAGTTCCTCGACGGTTTCGCGGCGGCGAACCAGGTGCGCTTGCGTGCCATCGACCATCACTTCGGCGGCGCGCGGCCGGGTGTTGTAGTTCGAACTCATGGCCATGCTGTAGGCGCCGGCCGACAGGATCGCCAGCAGGTCGCCGTCGGCCAGCGTCAGCTCGCGGCCGTGGCCGAGAAAATCGCCCGATTCGCAGACCGGACCGACGATTTCCCAGGTGGTCGGCGCACCCTGCCGGCTTACGACCGGAACGATGTCGTGCCAGGAGCCGTACAGCGCCGGGCGGGCAAGGTCGTTCATCGCGGCGTCGACGATCGCAAAATTCTTCACTTCACCCGGTTTCAGGTACTCGACCCGAGTCAACAGCAGACCGGCGTTGCCGACCACGCGCCGTCCGGGTTCGAGCAGGATGCGCAGCGACCGTCCCTTGAGCTTTGCCAGCAGCGGCTGCAGGTAGGCCTCGACGGTGGTGAGCGCGTCGCTGTCGCGATAGCGGATGCCGAGGCCACCGCCGAGGTCGACGTGATGGACGGCGATACCGTCGGCGGCGAGCTGGTCGATCAGCGCCAGCAGCTTGTCGAGCGCTTCGGCAAACGGCGCCGGGTCGAGCAGTTGCGAGCCGATGTGGCAGTCGATGCCACTGATCTCCACGTTGGCCAGGCCGGCCGCCCGTCGGTACAGAGCGCGAGCCTCGTCGTAAGCGACGCCGAACTTGTTCTCCTTGAGGCCGGTCGAGATATAGGGGTGTGTTCCGGCGTCGACGTCGGGATTGACTCGCAGGCTGATCGGCGCTTTCTTGCCAAGCTTCGCGGCGACGCCATTCAGACGCTCGAGTTCGGCCGCCGATTCGACGTTGAAGCATAGAATGCCGGTGGTCAGAGCCAGCTCCATCTCTGCCGCCGACTTGCCGACGCCCGAAAAGACGATCCGCTGCGGGTCGGCGCCGATGGCCAGTACGCGCTTGAGTTCGCCTGCCGAAACGATGTCGAAGCCGGCGCCACGGCGGGCGAGAACGTCGAGCACTGCCAGGTTGGAGTTGGCCTTGACAGCATAGCAGACGAGCGCGTCAAGGCCGCGCAGTTCGCGCTGGAACTCGTCGAGCGCACTCTCCAGCGCCTGTCGGGAGTAGACCCAACACGGCGTGCCGAACTCTGCGGCGACGTCGGTCAGCGCGACCGACTCGGCGTGCAGCACGCCGCCGTGGCGGCTAAAGGCGCTCATCGGGCTGGCTCCCCGGCCGTGCTAGAATCGTCCGCAGCCGGCGCCGGATAGTTGGTCGACGGATTGGTCGAAGGGGGCACGACGTCGGCGTCCGCGGTGGCCGGCACGCTTGCGCTCACCGGTTTCGGAGGGAGCCGCAGCGATCCCTTGGTGCCACAGGCGCCAAGCGCGATCGTCGCCAGCAAGGCCAGCACAGGATATTGCCGCATAGGTCAGGGTGCCAAAACGAAAAATGGTAGCACAGGATGAATGATAGCGAATTCAACGCGCTCGCCAACGCGGCGCTGCAGCACATCGAAGCCGGGCTGGAGCGTAGCGCAGCCGATCTGGACTTCGAGATGATCAGCGACAGCGTGCTCGAAATCGAGTTTGCCGACGGCAGCAAGATCATCGTCAATCGACACGACGCGGCCCGCGAAGTCTGGGTGGCGGCGCGCTCCGGCGGTTTCCACTACCACTGGGACGGCAGCAGCTGGCAGGATACCCGTGGCGGCGAAGAGCTGATGATCGCGCTGTCCCGGCTGGTTTCCGAGCAGGCCGGGGAAGCCGTGTCGCTGGTTTAGGAAGCTGCCGGCACGCAGCAGCGGACGATCAGAGTGCCAGCTGCAGACGGGCGCCGGCGACGGTCGTGTTCGGCAGGTAGAGACCCGGGTTGAAGATGCGCTGAATGACCGGCTGCACGACCACCCCGGGTGCGAGTAGCGCCCGATAGGTGATTTCCACCGCTGTTTCGGCCGACGACGACAGCCGCGCGCCGGCGCCTTCGGACAACAGGGTTCGCCCTTGCGGCCCGACGTGCGCACGCGTAGCGGCAACCCCGAAGCTGTCGTTCTCGCGGCTGGCGAACAGTCCGCGGTAGTTGACACCGGCGCTGACCGAGTAGTCGATGTTGTTGGTCTTGCCGTCGGTGATTCCGTAGCGGACGAAGGCCGTCAGGTTCCGATTCGATCCCGCTTCGCGATAGACGGTTTGCTCGCCGAGCAGGTAAGCGCCCCAGTGGGTTGTCAGCAGGGGGTCGCCGGCGGCATTGGTCGCCACCAGTTCCGGAAATTGCGGCGTAAAGCGCCACGCACCCAGCGCCAGCTTGCTGGTCGCTGCGAAGCCGTCGTCCTGGCGCTCGGTCGACGCCGCTTGGTCGGCAAGCCAGCCCGCTTTGGCCGGACTGAGGCCGACTTCGCCAATGGTCATGCTGCCGCTGCCCTGCTGCCAGCTGAGGTTTGGTCCGGCGGTCGCGACGCGATCGCTCGACACTCCCCGGGTGACCGCCAGCATGGCGTACCAGGCGGGGTCGGGGTCGACCCGCAGGCGGGCGCCATAGGTGCTCGTCGCATAGATCGACGGACCGGCCAGGGTGCCGGAATCGGCGGCCTCGGCAGCCATCCCGAACGACGGGTGGAGAAACACGCCCGACGATTCGGTGACGTAGAATTCGGAATCGATCGGGTACAGGCCGACCCGCAGCGAGGCCTTGTCGTCCAGAAACGATTGCTGCAGCCAGGCCTGGAAGATGCCGCTGCGGTTGACCGGCGCTTCGAAGTTGTCGACGCCCATCAGGCTGCCGACGTAGTTCAGATTGACCCGCCCGCCGCTGTTGCCGATCACTTGCAGGTAGGCCGAGCCGCCTTGCCAGCCGACAAGTTTCCGACCGTCGAGCTGGACGATCAGGTCGAGGTGACCCATGGCCGCGCCACCGCTCTGCAGGCCGCCGCCGTTGTTGCGCAGGTAGTCGGCGGTGTACAGCGCGTCGATTTGCACGCCGGCATCGTACAGCCGCTTGCGGGCACCGCCCCAGTCGGCGCCGAGGGTCGTTTCGCGCCAGTCCGGGGCGCCATCGGCCGCCGCGCTATCGTCTGCGGGTGCGGTTTCGCTTTCCAGCGAATCGGCCGCTTCGGCTCTACCGTCAGCTGCTGCAGCACGCGCGGCGATGGGTTGGGCGATCAGCGAGGCGAGCAGCATGACGCCGCGCGCGGCTCCGAGCGCTTGTTTTGCCATCCACATCCTATTTTTCTTTCAGCGAGATGACCGCCACCCGGGGTGGCGTCGGATTGGTCGAACAACCGGTGCAGCCGCCGCAGCCTTGGCTCTTGCTGGCGGAGGCTCTTCGGTGCGCGGCTTCGGGGTCGGCTGTCGCATAACCTACACGCTGCGCCAGCGTCGCACAACGTTCGCCAAGCGTGTCGCGCAAGATGCCAGGCAGCAGTCGCCAGATCACGACAGTGGCGGCGCAGGCGACCACGCCGAAGACCAGCAACTCCTCAAGCATGGCCACCTCCGACGAAAAGCAGCGCCACACGGTAGGTGATGAACGCCGCACCGTAGGCCAGCGCGAACAGATAACCGGCCATCAGCAGCGGGTAGCGCCACGAATTGGTTTCGCGTTTGACCACCGCCAGCGTCGACAGGCACTGCGGCGAGAAAACGTACCACGCCAGCAGCGAGAACGCGGTCGGTAGTGACCACCCGGCAGCCAGCATCGGTGCCAGCTGCGCCGACAGGTCATCGCCAGCGGCCGACAGCGCATAGACCGTGCCGAGCGCGCCGACGGCGACTTCCCGCGCTGCCATGCCGGGGACCAGGGCGATCGAGATCTGCCAGTTGAAGCCGATCGGCGCAAAAATGACTTCCAGCGCATGCCCGAGCATGCCGGCATAGCTGTACTGGATCGCCGGGCCGATGGCGCCGTCGGGTGCCGCTGGAAAGGTCGACAGGAACCACAGGACGATCATCAGCGCCAGGATGATGTTGCCGACCCGCCGGATGAAGATCCGGGCGCGTTCGATCAGCCCAAGCACCAGATTGCGGCCATGTGGCCACCGGTACGATGGCAGTTCGAGCATCAGCGGATGCTGCAGGCCCTTGGCGACGGTCAGCTTGAGCGCGCCGGCAACGGCCATCGCGCTGACCACGCCGGCGACGTAGAGGATGAACAGCACCAGCCCCTGCAGATTGAAGACGCCAGCCACCGTCGTCTGCGGAATGAAGGCGCCGATGATCAGCGCGTACACCGGCAGGCGCGCCGAACAGGTCATCAGCGGGGCGATCATGATCGTCGCCAGCCGGTCGCGCCAGTTGGTGATGGTGCGTGCCGCCATGATCCCGGGGACCGCGCAGGCAAAACTCGACAGCAGCGGAATGAACGATCGCCCCGACAAACCGACGGTGCCCATCAAACGGTCGAGCAGGAAGGCCGCGCGCGGCAGGTAACCGGAATCCTCGAGGGCCAGGATGAACAGGAACAGGATCAGGATCTGCGGCAGGAAAACCAGTACGCTGCCGACGCCGGCGACGACGCCATCGACCAGCAGGCTGCGCAGCAGTCCCTCGGGCAGATGCGCCGCGAGCAGGGCGCCGAAAGCCTCGACACCGGCCTTGATCAGCTCCATCGGTGGCGCGGCCCAGCTGAACACCGCCTGGAACATCAGGAACAGGGTTGCCGCGAGGACGAGCATTCCCCAGACCGGGTGCAGCACGATGCGATCGATCCGCTCGTCGAAGCGGGTGTCGATTGCCGGTTCGCGGATGCAGGTGGCCAGGATCCGCCGCACTTCGCGCTGCGTGGCGGCGACGTCGGCGACATCCGGCGGCAGCCAGTCGACGGCGCGTTGCGGACCGTCGGGCAGCTTGCCTTCAAGCTGCTCGATCAAGGCGCTGGCGCCACCGCGCTGGACGGCGATGGTGTTGACCACCCGCATGCCCAACTCGCGCTCCAGGGCGGCTACGTCGATTTCGATGCCGCGTTTGCTGGCCAAGTCGGTCATGTTCAGCGCCAGCATCATCGGCAGCCCCAGGCGCCTCACTTCCAGCACGAGGCGCAGGTTGAGCTTGAGGTTGGTGGCGTCGCTGACGCAGACGATCAGGTCGGGGCGCTGTTCGCCGGCCAGCGTACCGAGGACCACGTCGCGGGTAATCTCCTCGTCGATGCTGACGGCGTTGAGACTGTAGGCGCCAGGCAGATCGAGGATCCGGAAGCGCTTGCCTGCGGGGGTCGTCAGTTGCCCCTCCTTGCGGTCGACGGTCACGCCAGGATAGTTGGCGACCTTCTGCCGGCTGCCGGTCAGCAGGTTGAACAGGGCGGTCTTGCCGCAGTTCGGGTTGCCGAGCAGAACCAGGCTCAGTGCTGCACCTGCCGGGATCGTGGTATTCATCGAAGGCATCACATTCGTGGCAGTGGCGGTGTTCACGCGCTTTCCACCGTGCCGGCACGCAGCGGCGCAACCAGCACCCGTTCGGCTTCGAACTTGCGCAGAGCGAACATTGTGCTGCCGACCCGCACCGCCAACGGTTCGCCGCCCGGAAATCCGCGCGCAACGACCCGCACACGTTCGCCGTCGACAAAACCGACCTCGACCAGCCGTAGAGCCAGTTCGCGATCGGCAGCGTCGCCGCTGCCGGCAAGAGCACCGGTGCTGACGGTACCTTCCTGCCCCTGCGGCAGTTCGAACAGGGTAATCAATTCCATTGGCTTCATGACAGCTACGCCCTTCCCCGGCGTGCCGTTTCAGGTGCACGCCTGTGAAAACGCCCAAAAAAAACCGCGAGAACCTGGCTCGCGAAACTCTGCCGCCGTCAGCGCGGCGGCAACCGGCTAAGACCCGATCGACCACCCTCTCAATATACATGAGAATCATTCGCATCGGAATGGGTTGGCGGAACTTTCTGCGGAAAAAATGTACCGCAAACCGGACGCTTGCCGATCGCCCTGATCCACTCGCGACAGATTGCCGCAGACCCGGCCAGGATCTTGCCCACAGGGTACTATGGCGGCTTTCGACTGCTTCAAGGGACTGCATCGACCGATGTCGCGAACGGATCACGAGCAGCCACAGGCTTTCTGGCCGGGTACCGCGAATCCGCTCGTGCGGCTGGTCGCGCTGCGCCGGATCGAGGTGCTGACTCAGTCCGTGGTCCTGGTGCTGGCGGTGGCCTGGCTCAAGATCCCGCTCGAGGTCGTACCGATGGCGGCGGTCATCGCGCTGCTCGCCGCGGTCAATCTGCGCACCCAATGGCGCCTGGAACGTGGTGGCCCGGTCAGCGAACGCGAAGTCTTCCTGCATCTGGCGATCGATGTCGGCGCTCTGGGCGTGCTGCTGTACTTTGCCGGTGGTTCGGCCAACCCATTCGTTTCGCTGTTCCTGTTGCCGCCGATGCTGGCGGCGGCGATGCTGCCGGCCCGGCACGCCTGGGCGATGGCCGGACTGACGTTGGCCGTCTACACCTTCCTGGTCTTCTGGAAATTGCCGCTGCCGCCGCCGCAGGGCGATCTGGCGCAGTTCGACGCGCTGCTTGCGCGCGCCACCGGCGACGCGACCGAACACGCCGGACATGGCAGCGGCTTTGCCCTGCACGTCCTCGGGATGTGGCTGAACTTCGCAATCAGCGTCGTCGTCGTGGCCTTCTTCCTGACGCGCATGGCCGCCGCCCTCAAGGATCGCGAACGCGAACTCGCTGGCGCCCGCGAAGCGGTGCTGCGCGACGAGCAGATTCTCTCGCTGGGCACGCTTGCCGCCGGCGCCGCGCACCAGCTGGGAACGCCGCTGGGAACGATGGCCGTGGTGATCCGCGAGATCGAGTTGAACCATCGCGACAATCCGGAGTTGACCGAAGACCTGCAGCTGTTGCGGGCACAGGTCGATCGCTGCAAGCAGACGATCTCGCAGCTCCTCGCCTCGACCGACCACAGCCGCGACAAAAGCCTGCGCCCGCTGGCGCTCGACGCCTACCTGCACCGTTTGCTTGACGAATGGCAACTGATCCGGCCGCACGCGCTGCTCGGCGTGGCGCTGCAGGGCGAGCAGCCGGCGCCGTCGATCGTCGCCGACCGGACGCTGGCACAAGCGATCCTGAACCTGCTCGACAACGCCGCCGACGCCCACGGCGCCAGCGGCGAAGCGCTGAGCTTCGCTGCCTGCTGGACTACGGAAAGTTGCCGAATCGAGATCCTCGATCGCGGCCCAGGGCTGGCTGCCGAGGCTCGACGGCGCCTTGGCGAGGCCTTTTTCACGACCAAGACGGATCACACGACAGATCAGCCGCAGCGTACCGCCGGCATTGGCATCGGCCTGTTTCTGAGCAACGCGACGCTCGAGCGTTTTGGCGGTAAGGTCGAACTCTTCAACCGTGACGACCCACGTGGCGGCGCCTGCACGCGCGTCACCCTCCCGCTCACCCGACTGAAGGCCCGAACGCATGACGGCAACGCCTGAACCAGGTACACAGCCTCCTGACGACGAGCGATCGACGCTGCTGCTGGTCGACGACGACGACGTGTTCCGCCGCGTCCTGGCGCGCGCCCTTGAACGCCGTGGTTACGCGGTCACCGTTGCCGGCGCGGTCGATGCGGCGATGGTCAAGGCCCAGCAGCAGCCTCCCGAGTACGCCGTGGTCGACCTCAAAATGCCCGGCGAATCAGGACTGGTCTTGATCGAGAAACTGATCGAGCTGGACCCCAACACGCGGGTCGTGATGCTTACCGGCTACGCCAGCATCGCCACCGCGATCGAGGCGATCAAACTTGGCGCCATTCACTACCTGGCCAAGCCCTGCGATGCCGACCAGGTCGTTGCCGCGCTCAACAAGAGCAGTGACGGCGACTCGGCGACGCCCGTTGCCGGCTCGCCGCTGTCGATCGACCGGCTTGAGTGGGAACACATCCAGCGCGTCCTGGCCGAGCACCAGGGCAATGTCTCGGCGACCGCGCGGGCGCTGAAAATGCACCGCCGCACGCTGCAGCGCAAGCTCGGCAAACGGCCGGTGAGGGAGTGAGCGAGTGGCCGTGGAACAGATCGGGCAAGCCGCGCTGGCCAGCATGCGGATCGACAAGTGGCTGTGGACGGCACGCTTCTACAAGACGCGCTCGCTGGCGGCGCAGGCGGTCGCCGCCGGCCACGTCAAACTTGCCGGGCACACGGTCAAGGCCGCCCGCGAACTGCGTCCGGGCGACGAGCTCGAAATCGGCGTCGGCGACACCGTCTGGAAGATCGTCGTGCGTGGCCTCAACGCGCAACGCCGGCCGGCGGTCGAGGCGCAGCGGCTCTACGAAGAGACCGTCGAGAGCCACCAGCGACGCGCCGCGCAACAAGAGGCGAGGCGCCTCGCGCCGGCACCGGGCAGTGATCTGCGCGGTCGACCAACCAAGAAGGCACGGCGGCTGATCCGGGTTTTCACCGACAACTGCTGAAGCGGCTCCAGCCGGTCTGGGTGTTTGACCGGGCGAGCACTGGCGGCGATACTATCCGCCGCGGGCCGGCTTCCCGATCGTTTTCTGGTACGGCCATTTCCACGCTGGCGCCGAAGGCGCAGGAGGCTGTCGCGATGACCCCGATCAAGACCATCGGCGGATTGCCGAATCTCGGCCCGAAGTCGACCGCGATGCTGGCTCTGGCGGGCATCGATTCGGTCGAGCAGCTGCGCGAGGTCGGCACAGTTGTCGCCTACCTCCGGGTCAAGGCCGTCAGCGACCGGGCCAGCCTGAACCTGCTGTGGGCTCTCGAAGGCGCGCTGACCGGTCTTTCCTGGCAGCAGGTTGCGCGTACCGAGCGCACCCGCCTGCTGTTGGCGCTCGACGACCAGCAGCGTTTGCCCGCCTGACCGGCGGCCGGCGAGGTCCGCATGATCTACCGCTTGCTGGCCGACGCGGTCGTCGCGCTGCATCTGCTGTTCGTCGCCTTCGTCATTCTCGGGGGCTTCGCGGCGCTACGCTGGCCTAAGCTGGCGCTGGTGCACATCCCGGCCGCATGCTGGGGCGCGGTCATCGAAGCGAGCGGCTGGGCTTGCCCGCTGACGCCGCTGGAGAACAGCCTGCGCCAAGCGGCGGGTGCCGCCGGTTACGACGGCAGCTTCGTCGAGCAGTACCTGCTGCCGATCGTCTACCCGGCCGGCTTGACACGCGGTATTCAACTCGGACTGGCGGCGCTGGTGGTGGCAGTCAATCTTGCTGTGTATGGCTGGCTGCTGTATCGTCGGCGGCGATAGCGACCGCGCTGCGACAGCGGGGTGAGGGCAGCATTCAATCGGGTCGCGTCGTGCTCAATGCAACAGGCATCGGCACCCGCATCCCTTCCGAATAGAACCAGGCCTTGAACTTGGCCATCTGCTTGATCCGGTCGGTGTACAGCGTCAGCTTGTCCGAGGGGGCGAAGATTTTCGCCATCAATTTGGCGTCGGGCTCGCTGACCCGCAGCGCCAGGAAGTTGGCCACGGCGGTAAACAGGGACGCATCGAAATCCTTGGCCTCCTGCGAGGCCACGACGAAAGACAGTCCATACTTTCGGCATTCCTTGGCCATCGTCGGTATCAGCTTCAAGCGCGCCGCGCGGTGCGCCTCGTCGAAGATCACAGCATGGGTGATGCGGTCTTGCGGGCCGCGCCGGAACATCGACTGGTAGAGGTGATGCAACACGAAGGTGGAAAACGCCCGTTGCAGCACTTCGTTCTGCGAACTGTGGATTTGCACCAGGGCCGGCGTCGCGCTGTCGAGCAGGCTCGGCGCACCCACAGTGGCCTCGAACAATCCGTAATCCGCCAGTTCTGCCAGCCGGGTCATCAGCCCCCTGTCCGGCTTGACCTCGGCCTTGAGCAGATCGTAGAAAGTGCAAAAAGGTGGGATTTTCCCACGCGTACCCACGGCCCAACCCAGGTCGGCGTAGCTCTGCTTGATCGCCTCTCGCACCCGACCCAGTTGCACGTGTAGTGGTCAAGTAATTTCGGACACCGGGATAGGTTGTTTTTCTGCCATTTGATGTTCATAGACATTCGGCGGCAGGTAACCGAGTTTCGAGTGCAGGCGGGTGCTGTTGTAGAAGCCGACG